>JAYWGW010000094.1:0-3235 GCA_043778045.1 Bacteroidota bacterium
TGACCGGGTTCGAACCGGCGACCCTCGGCACCACAAACCGATGCTCTAACCAGCTGAGCTACAACCACCATTTGTTTGCGAGTGCAAAGATAGGAATTATAATGTAAAATGTAAAATGTTTTTTGTAAAATGTTTATTTGTTATGTGAGATGTGAGAAGTAAAATGTGAGAGATTAAATTTTGAATGTTGAATTTTGAATGTTGAATTTTGAATGTTGAATTCGAAAGAAGGAATGTTGAATTTTGAATAATGAATTTTGAATGATGTACGTAGAATTTTGAGTGTTGAACGCTAACAACAAAACATTTCGAAAAAATGAAACTTGATTTATCCAACTTATTGCTTATCTCGTAATTTCTAATTTGTAATTCGTAATTTTTAATTCGTAATTTCTAATTCGTAATTTGCGCTCTAAATTAAACTACTCAAACTATCAACAGCAACAACCCGCTCTACAGTAAAACCTTCGGCGAAGTCAACGCCGATAAGTCTTCCGAAATCTTGGGCGCGATTGTTCAAGTTGTCTTTGAAATTTTTTGTGGCGATTGGTGTTTCGACTTCGTTGGAATTTGGGTCATAAAACTGCGATTTATAGACTAAAATTGATGCAAGTCTAATGTCATTAAATCCTGAAATATCAACAACAAAATCGGGCACGATGTTTTTCCACTGAATGTAATGATAAACTAATTTTGGACGATGAAATTCTTGATTAATGCCGTCCATTTCTGTTTGTATTTGTTGCAAACCACTGAGAAAACAAGCGTCTGACACCAATATACTGCCTTTTCCATGATCGATGTGACGGTCGTCGATGGCGTTGCAAATCACAATTTCAGGACGATATTTTCGAAGCATTTTAATAACTTTAAGTTGATGTGCTTCATCATTTACGAAAAAACCATCACGCATCTCAAGGTTTTCGCGAACTGAAACACCTAAGATTTTTGAGGCTTCGGCAGATTCTGCATTTCGAATGGCGACAGAGCCACGCGTACCGAGTTCACCACGAGTCAAATCGACTATCCCGACTTTTTTTCCAAGACTAATTTCTTTCGCAATAGTTCCCGAACAGCCTAATTCTACATCATCGGGATGTGCGCCAAAAGCAAGTATTTCTAATTTCATTTATAAAATATTATAGTAGTTTTTTTATTGCCATGGATTTTTGAACAGTTTCTTCCCATTCTGATTCTGCATTGCTGTCTTTTGTGATGCCACCACCAACAAAGACATCCACAGAATCTGCGTTTATTTTTACACATCGCAAATTTACAAACAAATTAGTTTGTGATTGGTCGGTTTCCATATTTAGTTCGCCAAGAAAACCTGAATAGAATTCTCGATTATAGTTTTCGTTTCTTAAAATAAAATCTTTAGCCTCGTTTCTTGGAAAGCCACAAACTGCGGGCGTTGGATGCAAGGAATTTATAATGTTTTTTAAATTATAGTTAGGTTTCAGTGGTCCCGAAATATCAGTTTTAAGGTGGGCGACGTTTCCCGAAATAATAGTTTTTGGAGTTGAAACTTCAATTTTTTCAATATTGTTTGTAAGTGCTGACACTATAAAATCTGTCACGATTTGCTGTTCTGCATATTCTTTTTCTGTCCACACAACAGAATGATTTTCAACTATTTTTTGCGTTCCCGCCAAGGACATGGTTGAAAGAATATTATTTTCTACTTTCAGAAGTTGTTCACCAAATGCGCCCATCCAAAATCCTGCCTTTGGGTGAAACCAAATATAAACAAAAGCTATCGAATTGAAGTATAATAATTTTTTAAAAAATATTATAAAATCAATTTCTGTAGAAATAGTTTCTTTTCGAGAGATAACAATTTTTGTGCAATATGATGAGTTTATTTCATTAATAGCATATTGAACCAAATTTATGTGGCTTTCCTTTGATGAAACATTTTGCGAAATATTTTGATTAATTGAAAATTCATGATCTTCAAATTTTACATCTTCGGCAAGGACATCGCAATTTTTTTGTTCAAGAATTATATTTTGCAATCCGTCAAAACTGCAAAATACAAAACCACTTTCAGAAAACGAGGTTGTTTCGTGCAAAACATTATCTTTTTGAAAAAACGCTGACAACTTATTTTCATTGGGTTTTCTATAAACAACAAAAGGTAAATTTTGCGCTTTTTGCGAAGATATTTTTTCGAAAATTGACATAGTTAAGCTTTATTTCGATCAAGAACCATGTTTGTAAGTTTGCATAAAGAAATTAATGCACCTTGTTCATCCGTGATTTTGATTTCCCAAAGATGAATAGAACGACCTTTATTAATAATCCTGGCAGTAGCAGTAACAATGCCTTCTCGCTTGCTTTTTATATGATTTGCCGATATTTCGATACCGCGAATTTCTTGTGTGGCATTGTCGATAAATAGCGCTGATGCTGCGCTGCCAACACTTTCTGCCAGTGCAACAGACGCACCACCATGAAGCAATCCTGCGGGTTGGTGTACAAATGAGTTTACAGGCATTTTGGCTTCGAGAAAATCTTCGCCAACGTCGGTGTATTCGATGTTTAAGGTTTCCATTAATGTGTTTTTGGAAACTTCTTTCATTTTTAGAAGGATTGCAATTTTGTCCAAGTTTTTTTTGTAAAACTAAAAAAATTTAATGATATAAAGAAGTTTGGGATAGAATTTAGAAGTAGAATTTTATGTGGATTTTTTTGTACAACAATAAATTTAACCCTTTGGGTATTATTCATATTTTTAAATTTTGAACCACATAGATTTGCAAATTTATCCGCTATATAAAGGCGTTTCACTTCAACATAGCGAATCATAGGTATGCTAAACCTATAATTTGCCCTATGAAATTCTGTTATTTTAAATTCTATGCGGTTTATTTTTGAATTTTATCAATTGTAGCCAAAGGGTAATACGTAAAATAAAAGTCGATTGATATTTTAAAGGGTTTGCGAAAGGGATCAGCCTGCGGCGGACACGTTGCAGTGGAAAACCTTTATAAATTTTGTCCCTTGACTGTACTTCGACTGCGCTCAGTATGGACTATTCGGGCTGACAAAATTTAAAAAGTTTGGGAACTTAGGACCCGACACGATTTTTCATCGGGGTTCGCCCAAAAAATTAGCATGGAATTTAATTTTTTATCATTGTTGTCCGATAAAACATTTTAAATTACAGAGTTTACTATATATAATGGTGTTTTAGCGGTGTTTTTTTTGTTTTAGCTTGTTTTTTGCTATG
>JAYWGW010000095.1:0-13307 GCA_043778045.1 Bacteroidota bacterium
TTGGTATGTTGCCACGCCTATCGGCATGTTACTTGATTTTAAGGAATATTCAACGATTGTTCGATCTTTGCTTTTACAAATTATAATTCCAATGGCTTCGTTTTCATGTGGCAATTTCACTTTATCGTTTAATACCGACAAATAGAATTCCATTTTTCCTTTATATTCAGGCAAAAATTCCCCGATTTTTAATTCAATAGCAATCAAGCATTGCAATTGCCGATGGTATAAAACTAAATCAATAAAATATTCTTTGTCACTAACGCTTACCTTATATTGATTGCCTACGAAAGTAAAATTGTTGCCTAATTCTAATAAAAAACTACGAATATTTTGAATTAAAGCCATTTCTAATTCACTTTCAGAATGTTCGGCAGAAAGATTCAAAAAATCAAATGTATATTCATCTTTTACAGCAAGATGTGCCTGATTTTTTATCGAATCTGACAAATTTTCATCGAAATTGGTTTGATTGGTTAAATATTTTTCAAAAGTTTGATTTTCTATCTGATGAATCAATACGTTTTTTGTCCAACCAAATTTTTTAGTAGAAAGGATATAAAATTGTCTTTGCTGGTCGTTTTTACATTTATTTAGAATTGCAATATGTTTTGTCCAACTAATTTCTCCAACCAATGGTTGGAGAATTTCAACTGCTTGATATTCAGAATAAAACTGCGCCATCAACCATAAATTAGTAGTTGAAAATCCGCCGATTCCCGGAAATTCATTTTGCAATTCGGCAGATAAAGTTTGAACAATGGACTTGCCCCAATTTTCAGATTGCTTTTCCGAGATGGATTTGCCAATTTCCCAATATAAGGTAATAAGTTGCGTGTTTACAACCTTTAGAGCCTCGTATTGCGATTGGCGAACCTTCTGCTTTATTTCAAGAATAAATTGATGTTGCGATATTTCTAAGCCCATAAGTAAATCAAAAGTTTTAAAGTCGTAAAGTTAAAAAGTTTTTTGAAATTTAATCTGCTTACAGTCAAATAGTTAAAATTTGTACACGATCTATGAATTACAAGATTAAATAATTATGATAATTTCGTAGTAAATAATTTGTCTGAAAAATAAAAAATATGCTGTTAGATTACATCATTAATCAGGAAACAGTTCCTCAGTTTTTTGATTGTCAGGAATGGCTCTTGCGGTATCCAAAATTCTAATTAAATCCGATTCGCCATTTTCGAGAGGAATTTGAGTTTTACGAACTATTTCATCCAACTGCATTTGAAAAGAACCAAGTGCCAAATTTATTTCTGCAATGGAATAAATGGCTTTTTGAGTCGGAATATTTTGCAGATTGACATACAAATCCAAACTTCTAATATGTGTTAAAAGCACAACCAATCTTGATTTTATTGCTGGTTTTTGCAAGGTTTGTGGAACGGTTTTATTAATGCTATCAGCTAATTTGGAAAGTGTTTTTGTTTTCTTCTGAAATGCACCAATCGAGTTTTTAGGTTTCTGTTTAAGTTCCGCCAAAAACAGTCGCAAAACAGACCAATCTTGCACCAACGACTGTGATTGTGGTTGCAATTCAGGAACTGGAAAATTCCAATTATCGTTGATTGTAGCAAAAACAACTTCTTTCTTTTTGCTTTCTTTCAATCGCGCAACGGCAATATTAGCATCGTCGTCTTTGCATGAAATAACAAATAGAACCGTAATAATTAGTATGAAAACATTGCGAATCATGTAGAAAATTTGAAATACAAAGTTACACATTTTGAAACAATAAGATAGATTGTTTTTTATTTTTGGACGATACCTTTGTAGATTAACGCAAAAAACGCAGTAGAACATTTTTTGTCACAAAGCCACAAAGATTACAAAGAATTTTTTTTTAAAAGTGCTGTTATTCACCTAATAAATTGTTAACGCGTAATTTGAGATTAATGCTAAATGATGAAAAAGATAATATTTAAAATTTTCTCTGAGAAATTGACGATATAAATATTTAATTTAAACATATAATCTAAATCTATTTTCAGATTTGATTTTTTTTATAACTTGCATTCAAATTATTTTAAATGAAAAAGGTTTTTAAAATTATTGGCTTTCTGTTGTTAATAATCATTGGGTATTTTGCTTATAACACTTATCCAAAATTAGATTTAATATCAGGCTTTTCCGCTAAAAGTGTGGCATCATGCCATTTTATTGACAATCGAGATCTTAAATATATTGAAGAAAACGATAATAAAATAAACCTCATCGATTTAGCAACAAACAAAATAGATGCTTTTTCAAAATCGGCTTTTGCATCGGTTTATGGATTGAAAAAACGTCAGGCAATTTATCGCGAAGGTCTTGGTGCAACACTAATTGATGATGATTTTGATGTTTTAAAACCATATTTGATTCCGAAACGAAACACTATTTCAAACAATTTGCCATTTCCTTACGGTGACGCCGAACCGAAAGATTCCATTTTTGCAACCATTGATTATGGCAAATTAAATGAAACAATTGACAAAGTTTTTGATAAAAAAAACGATAATAAACAGAAAACTCGTGCACTATTGGTCATTTATAATGATAAAATTATTGCAGAACGATATGGATATGGCATGACAAAAACGAGCAAAATTTTAGGATGGTCGATGACAAAAAGCATCACTTCTGCTATGTTTGGCGTTTTGCAAACTCAAAAGAAATTTGACATTTACAAACCTGCACCTATCGAAGAGTGGCAAAATGATAAGCGCAAATCTATTACCACAAACGATTTGCTTCACATGAATTCAGGATTAGAATGGGAAGAGGATTATGGCAAAATTTCAGACGTGACAAAAATGCTTTTTCTCTCAAAAAACATGGGTCGCATTCAGCTGGAAAAACCACAAATTTTTCCTGTGAACAAACATTGGAACTATTCGTCGGGAACTTCAAATTTACTATCATACATTCTGCGAAAGCAATTTAAAACGCATCAAGAATATTTGGATTTTTGGTACACAGAATTGATTGACAAAATTGGAATGAAATCAATGATAGTGGAAACAGATATGAGCGGAAACTATGTTGGATCGTCATACGCATGGGCAACGGCAAGGGATTGGTCGAAATTTGGACTTTTATATTTGCATAAAGGAAACTGGAACGGCACACAAATTTTAGACGAAAGTTGGGTCAAATATACGGCAACACCAACCGAAAATTCAAATGAAATTTATGGTGCGCACTTTTGGCTGAATGCAGGCGGACGATATAAAGATGCGCCCCGAGATTTGTTTTCGTGCGACGGATATCAAGGTCAAAAAGTTTTCATAATTCCTTCTAAAAATATGGTGATTGTGCGCATGGGATTGAAAGAAGAAAAGGATGGTTTTGATTTTAATGGACTTTTGAAGGGAATTACGGAATCAATAAAAGATGTTAATAAAAGGTAAAAGGTGATATGTGTTTTGTAGGAAATTTCATTCGTGCACCTGCTAACGGTTAATATAATCCTGAATTTTTCAATCTTTAAATTTTTGAATTTTTGAATCTAATCTACCATCAAATTGCATCCGCGAATATCAGAATTGTCAAAACGGCCTAAAACCTCAAAACTGCCATTGTCGTATTTTTTGCCTAAATCTTGTGTGGCGATGAACGAACACGAATTTATATTTGCCAAATCAATAACATTTATTCCTCCTGAATGACCGTTTTTTATGTAAGTTCTGGCGTCTTCGGTGTCGCGAATATAAATTTGCATCCAAGCTGGACATTCAAAAATTCCGTTGCCAAAAGAATAGGCTTGCGACAAAAGTTCGGTCATGCCATATTCGGAATGTATGCCCGAAACACTAAAACCGTCACAAAGAATTTGATGCAATTCTTCGCGAATCATTTCTTTGCGACGTCCTTTCATTCCACCTGTTTCCATAACAAAAAACTTATCGGTCGAGAATGATTTTTTGTCACCAACCTTCATAGAATCAAGGAAATCTAACAAAGCAAAGGTAACACCAATCAATAAAATATTACAATTTTCAGTTTGTATTTCTTTAATTTTTAACAATAAATCTTCATGATTATAAAGGTAAAATCCGCTATTTGGATTGTTTGTTTTTGCAATTAAATCTGAAACCATATATATTAAAGAGGAATTCCCTTGTTCTTGATACGATGGCAAAAGTGCGAGAATAACATAATCTTCGATATTGCCATAAAATTCAGAAAAACCTTTCAAATAGCTATTTTCATAAATCGAAACATCGGAAACAAAATGCTGACTGGTTTGCATTCCTGTTGTGCCACTGCTTTTAAAAATAACTTGCGGTGCTTGTACGGTAGAAACCACTTGATGGGTTTTGAAAAATTGTATGGGTAGAAACGGAATTTGACTAACGTTTTTTACAGTCGCAACATCGGTTTTTATTAAATCACAAAACCGCCGATACACCGCGTTGTTTTCATATTGAAACCGAAAAACTTGCAACGCCAATTTGTCAAATTGTTTTTGAGATGAAATTGAAAATATATCGGATTGCAAAACCACTTTTTTTGACAAAGATAAGTTGAAAAAGTGATTTCTAAAAAAACGAAATTTAGCTTAATCTAAAAATATATTTTTATTCATATAAATTTATTACATTTGAGTTTAAAATAAAAATCAATGGGGCAATCGCTCGAAGAAGTAAATCAATCTGTTTCAACGCAAGGAAAAACAACGGTATTCAGAAAAATATTGGCGTTTTTTGGACCAGCGTATCTGATTTCCGTTGGATATATGGATCCCGGAAATTGGGCTACAGACTTGGCAGGCGGTAGTCAATTTGGCTATTCTTTGCTTTGGGTTTTGCTGATGAGCAATCTGATGGCATTGCTTTTGCAAAGTCTTTCTGCGCGTCTCGGAATAGTCACGCAACGCGATTTGGCGCAAGCTTCCCGCGAAACATATTCGCCTTTTATCAATTATATTCTCTACGGCTTAGCTGAAATCGCCATTGCCGCTTGCGATTTGGCAGAGGTTCTGGGAATGGCAATCGGACTAAATTTATTGTTTGATATTTCGCTCATTCAAGGTGTCATGATCACAGTTTTAGACACGTTTCTATTATTATTTCTCATCAACAAAGGTATCCGAAAAATGGAAGCATTTATTATTGCGCTTGTCGCGATTATTGGCTTTTCGTTTGTTTTTGAAATGATTTTTGCACAACCCGAACTGCCCAAAATTTTTGCAGGTTTAATTCCGAGTCTTCCGTCAGAAGCTACACTTTACATCGCAATCGGAATTATTGGTGCCACCGTGATGCCTCATAATCTGTATCTTCATTCCTCTTTGGTGCAAACCCGAAAGTTTGATCGCACCGATTCAGGCATCAAACAAGCATTGAAATATAACCTTATTGATTCCACAATTGCGTTAAACTTAGCTTTTTTTGTAAATGCTGCAATTCTCATTTTAGCAGCAGCCACATTCTATAAAAATGGACTTTTTGAAGTGGCTGAAATTCAAGATGCACACCAACTTTTGGCACCGATGTTGGGAACAAAATGGGCACCAATTTTATTCGCAGTTGCACTAATTGCAGCCGGACAAAGTTCTACTATAACTGGAACTTTGGCGGGTCAAATTGTGATGGAAGGTTATTTAAATTTACGCATTCAACCGTGGGTTCGTCGCATCATCACGAGGTTGATTGCCATTGTTCCTGCCGTGATTGTGATTCTGGTATTTGGTGAAAGCGTCACAGGCAAAATGCTGATTTTCAGTCAAGTAATTTTGAGTTTACAACTCGGTTTTGCTATCATTCCGCTGATACATTTCGTTAGTGACAAACGCAAAATGAAAGGTTTTGCTATTTCAAGAATTACGCAAATTGCCTCGTGGATTATCGCTACGATTATTGTGAGTTTAAATGCAAAATTGGTTTATAATGAAATCACGGGTTGGCTGGAAAAATCAAACAATCCGATTGTACTGTGGCTGACGGTTGTGCCTTTGGCTTTTGGTTTTTTGATTCTTTTGTTATACATTGTTTTTAAACCTTTTATAACAAAAGCCAAGCAAAATTTCGAGAATCATTCGCCACATAAATTGCAAATAAAATTCGCAGAAACGGCTACTTACAACAAAAAGAACATTGCCATTTCCGTAGATTATTCTGATTCAGATCAAGTGGCTTTGAATAGCGCGTTAGAACTCGGTGGCGCGAACGCAAACTACACTTTGATTCACATTGTAGAAACCGTTGGCGCGATTATGTATGGACAAGATGTTGCCGACGCAGAAACCACTATTGACGAAAAACTATTGAAAGAATATCAAAATATTTTGACCGAAAAAGGGTTTAAAATTGATATTAAACTCGGATTTGGAAAACCAAACAAGGAGATTCCAAAAATTATTAACGAAAACAATTTTGATATTTTAGTGATGGGAACGCATGGCCATTCAGGAATTAAAGACATTCTTTTTGGGACAACCGTTAATAAATTGCGCCATAACATTTCAATTCCGCTTTTGATTGTGAAGAATTGACGATACTTAAATTTGCCCCAAAATTAGAATTGTGAAAATTTTTGCCACGAAGGCACGAAGGGCAAAAAGTGAAACTTTTTTAAAATAATTTTATTGATGATAAATTATTTATTGGCTTGTCACACTGAGCGCAGTCGAAGTGCTTTATATGTTTTCGACTCTTCTCGAACTAATCAACATTGAATTACAATTTTTTCAAACAGAATTAAAGCAGTTTTTCCTATAAATACAGTATCATCATGACATTTTCAGAAGAAAATTATCTAAAAACAATATTCCATTTAACCGTGATTTCCGATGGCGAAATTAGCACAAACGCTATTGCGGAACGCATGGAAACAAAAGCCTCTTCGGTTACGGATATGTTGAAAAAACTTGCCGACAAAAATTTGGTGAACTATGTAAAATATCAAGGCGTTTCGCTTACTGACAAAGGAAAATTGACCGCTAAAATGATTGTTAGAAAACACCGTTTATGGGAAGTTTTTTTGGTTGACAAACTTAACTTTAGTTGGGATGAAGTACACGACATTGCCGAACAATTGGAACACATCAAATCAGAAAAATTGATTGAAAAATTAGATAAATTTTTAAATTTCCCAACCGAAGATCCGCATGGCGACCCAATTCCAAATGCGAGTGGACAAATTGCCGAAAACGAAAAACAACTCTTGTCAAAACTCTATGCAAATCAAACTGCCATTTGCGTTGGGGTGAAAGATACGTCGTCAGAATTTTTGAAATATTTAGACAATAAAGGCATTGCTCTTGGCTCAAAAATCGAAATTCTAAACATTGAAATTTTTGATTTGTCGTTTCGTATAAAAATAAATGAAAACGAAATTACTATTTCTAACAAAGTTGCGTCAAATTTACTTGTGAAAAGTGTTAGAAGTGAGAAGTTAAAAGTGGGAGGTTAGAGGTGAGAAGTGAGAAGGTCAGAGATCAGAGGTGAGAGGTAAGAGGTTAAAAGTGAGTGGTGCGAGGTGCAAATGTGAAATATGAGAAGTAAAATTAAGTTCCGAAAACCTTTCGACTTTAAAACTTTAAACTTAATTACATCCACAATCATCAGTCCCGCAATTTTTTTTAGATTTTCTTCTCTTTAAAAAAAACTTATTTATCAGAAAAATAACTGCAAAGGCAAGCGCACCGAAAGCCAAAATTTCTTGAATCATAATATCTATTTTAAAATTTGGTAAGCAATTAATGCGGTGATGTATGCAAATGCAGACATAAAAACCAATTGCGCCACTGGCCATTTCCACGTGTTAGTCTCCTTTTTTGTGATGGCGAGCGTGCTGGCGCATTGCATGGCAAAAGCATAAAACAACAATAGTGATATTCCCGAGGCAAAATTAAAAACTTTTACGCCCGTTTCGGGATTGATTTCAGCTTGCATTTTGTTTTTTATAGTGCCGACATTTTCGGAATCGCCAACGCTATAAATTGTGGCAAGTGTGCCTACAAAAACCTCACGCGCAGCGAAGGAACTGATGATAGCAATGCCAATTTTCCAATCATAGCCAAGGGGTGCGATGGCAGGTTCGATGGTTTTTCCCATAATTCCGATGTATGAATTTTCGAGTTTGAAAGACGCAATTTCTGTGTCTAAAACCGATTGACTTAAACTTATGTTTTCAGATTTTTGGGTAACTATTTCGGTAGCATTACTAAAATTTTCACCTGGTCCATAACTCGCCAAAAACCATAGAATGATAGAAATTGCCAAAATAATTTTCCCTGCCCCAAGCACAAAAGCTTTTGTTTTTTCGATAACATTCAAAGCAACATTCTTAAAAAGTGGCAATTTATAATTTGGCATTTCCACCACAAAAAATGTTTTATTTTGCAATTTCAAAATGCTGTTAAGTATCCAAGCCGAGAAAAGCGCCATGGCAAAACCAAGAATATAAAGTAGCATTAAAGCCAATCCTTGCGTGTTAAAAATTCCAAAAATTCGTTCTTTTGGAATTACCAATGAGATAATAATTGAATATACTGGCAGGCGCGCAGAGCAGGTTGTAAAAGGCGTAACAAGAATTGTTATCAATCTTTCTTTCCAATTTTCGATGTTTCGTGTTGCCATGATGGCAGGAATGGCGCAGGCCGTTCCAGAAATTAATGGCACAACGCTTTTGCCTGAAAGCCCAAATTTTCGCATGATTTTATCCATTAAAAAAACTACGCGACTCATGTAGCCACTTTCTTCGAGAATGGAAATAAACATAAATAGAAATGCAATTTGTGGAATAAAAATCAGAATGCCACCGATGCCCGGAATGATGCCTTGCACTATCAAATTCGTAAAAACACCTTCGGGCAAAATGCCATTTGCGTAGGCGCTAAATACTGCAAAACTGTGGTCTATGAAATCCATTGGTACGCTTGACCAATCAAAAATAGATTGAAAAATGACCAATAAAATCATGGCAAAAATAATATATCCCCAATATTTATGAGTCAAAATACGATCAAGTCTGGCGCGGAAATCGGTTGCCTTTTCAGCATTAACAATTTTACCAACTTTCAAAATATCGTTTATAAATTGATAGCGTTTGATAGTTTCTTTTTGTTGCAACCGCTTTAAATCTGAGTTTGGTTTCGCAAAATTTTGAGTGTTTAAAACTTTTTTATCTAAGTTTACAAAATTGACATCTTGCGTAATTAACAACCAAAGTTTATATAGCGACTGTGTAGGAAAAGTTCGCTTCAATCCATCAAAATATGCTTTGTCGATACTTGAAAAATCAACGCAATTTTTTGTGGAAAGCGAATCATATTTGCCAATTATATTTTTTAAAGCATCAAATCCAATATTTTTTCGAGAGCTTACTAATGCAATTTTTGTTTGTAATTTTTCTTCTAAATAAGGAATGTCAAGTGAAATGCCTTTCAATTTCATTTGATCTATCATGTTTATTGCCAAGATAGTAGGAATTTCTAAGTCTTTTATTTGTGTAAAAAGCAACAAATTCCGTTTTAAATTTTCAACGTCCGTTACTAAAACCACCACGTCTGGAAAATCAGCATCTTGTCGATTTAGCAAAAGTTCAATCACCACACTTTCATCTATTGAACTGGCATTCAGACTGTAAGTTCCTGGCAAATCAATGATTGTAGCTTTAAAACCTGTAGGCAATTGACAAACGCCTTTCTTCTTTTCGACCGTAATTCCAGGATAATTGCCAACTTGCTGGTTTAAACCTGTCAATTGGTTGAAAACCGACGTTTTTCCAACATTCGGATTGCCAATAAGTGCCACTTTTATGTTTTGAATTTTCATTTTTGTGGCTGATTATTAACTATTTCAACCGAAATTAAAGACGCCGTTTCCAATCTAATGGCTAAGTGTGACTCATTTATATTCAAAAAAAGCGGACAACCAAGCGGTGCAATTGCCAACAGTTCGACGCTATTACCTGGCAAACAACCCATTTCAATAAGTTTGAGCGGCATGCGGTCAATGTCGAAATCCAAAATCGTGGCGCGCTGTCCGATTAAAAGCTGGGCTATGGTTTGCAATTCTTATTTAGATTGAATTTAGATTGCGAATTTACAGAAAAATTTTTGTTTGGAGCTATTTCCTGCCACTTTTCCAAATCTTTTTCAAAAAATGCTTTTTGTAAAGGCCACAAACGAACTTCCGTTGGTCGTTGTTTCTGTCCAAACAAAAAAACATTTTTCATCAAAAGGATTTTCCTTTGTGCCAGGGCTATGGCAATTAGCTAAACAAAAGATTATTTTTCATTTTCCAACAAGCAATCAATATCCTCAATCAACCGTTTTACATCATCCTTACTTGTGCCGTCATAAAAACCTCTAATGCGTTTTTTAGTGTCAATTAAAGCCAAGTTTTCAGTGTGCACCATGTCGTACATTTCACTTGGTTTGCCTGTTTTCATGATTAAATATGATTTTCTGGCTATGTAAAAAATATCTCGTTTTTCACCTGTCACTAAATTCCATTTTTCATCAACAACACCTTTTTCTACGGCATATTTTTTCAAAACTGGTACGCTGTCTTGCTCAGGCAAAATGGAATGTGACAACAACATTATTTTTGGGTTTTTCAGGAAAGCATTTTGCACATCAACCATATTATTGGTCATTATTGGGCAGATGGTTTGGCAGGTTGTAAAAAAGAAATCGGCTACATAAATTTTCCCTTTATAATCTTTTTGAGTAACAATTTTTCCGTTTTGATTGGTAAATTTAAAATCTGGAATTGTGTGATATTTGCTAATATGTTGCACAGAATCTTGCACCAACTCGGGATTTACATCCGAAGGATTCATCACTGGCAGTCGTTTTTTTGGTGTTAACAAATAAAATGATATTGACAAAAAAACAGTTGCGAAGAGTATAAAAAAAGCAACATAGCATTTATTGGGTTTAAAAAAAGCGCTCATTTAGTTTTTAAGCAAAATTACAAATCATCAGCCAAATAACATTGCAAATAGGTTGATTTTAATAAAAATTTATGCCGATTTTTTTGATGACTATTTATTGATATTGGATAAACGGCATGTTGCGAAAGGGATGGGAGCGGTATCCTTTTTTGGGTTGCTGCCCCTTCAACGGCATGCTGGATGGGCAGAAACCCAAAAAAGATTTAGCGGACAGCCCGGAGCTGCTCCCCACTTTTAAGGGAGCAGCTTTCGCCCAAAAACTTAATATTAATGCTTAAAATTCTTCTTTGATGGCATCCCAACCGCGTGCTTTGAGTTCAATTTTGGTGTCGGCTCGGGTGATCAAATGCATGCCTTCCGAGGGTTGCGTCATGTGTCCGATGATCGTGAAATTAGGGTTTCCTTTGATTTTTTCAAAGTCGCCAATGTCGATTGTGAAAAGCAATTCATAGTCTTCACCGCCGTTTATCGCCACGGTTGTTGCGTCAATTTGGAACTCTTCGCACACGGAAATGAGCGTTGGATCAAGCGGCAATTTGTCTTCATATAGATTGCAACCCACGTTGGATTGTTTGCAAATGTGCATAATTTCTGACGAAAGTCCGTCGGAAATATCAATCATGGCAGTTGGCTTTATTTCGAGCGCATGTAAAAAAGTACGTACATCTTTTCGAGCCTCGGGGCGCAATTGTCTTTCTATCAAATAGGTATAGGCCTCAAGATCGGGTTGCGAATTTGGATTGACAAGAAAGACTTGCTTCTCGCGTTCAAGCACTTGCAAACCCATGTATGCGGCTCCGATATCTCCTGAAACGACCAATAAATCGGTTTGCTGCGCGCCGTTTCTATAAACCAACTCCTCTTGGTCTGCTTCGCCAATAGCGGTGATTGAGATAATTAGGCCTGTTTGAGACGATGTGGTGTCGCCACCAATAACCTCAACTTTGTATTCTGCGGCCGCAAGTGCGATGCCGTCAAACAAATCGTCAAGTGCCTCAAGCGAAAATCGGTTGGAAACTGCCACGGAAACGGTGATGTGCGTCGCGCGAGCATTCATGGCACAAATGTCAGAGACGTTGACCACAACTGCCTTATATCCAAGGTGTTTGAGAGGCATGTAGCTTAAATCAAAATGCACACCTTCAATGAGTAAATCTGTGGAAACGACCACTTTTTTGTCTTTTAAATCAAGAACGGCAGCATCATCACCAATGGATTTTATGGTAGATTCGTGCTTGATTTCAAAGCGTTTTGTAAGGTGATCTATAAGTCCGAATTCGCCGAGTTGGGCAAGTGTGGTTCGGTTTGGAGTTTTGTCTTCGAGCATAAATTATTTTAAATAAATGCAAAGATATTGATTTAAAAATGAACAATAGAAATGAATAAGTTTTTCAGATATGTTAAAAAAAATGTAACATTTTTAAGTAATTTGTTACTAATTAAAACTAAAAGCCATCGCAATTTATTTATATTATGAAACTAAAAATATCCAATCTTAGCAAAACCTATCCTAACGGCGTGAAAGCACTTGATGATTTAAATCTTGAAATTGGTGCCGGAATGTTTGGGCTTCTTGGTCCAAATGGTGCTGGAAAATCATCGCTGATGCGGACGATTGCGACACTGCAAAACCCCGATTCGGGCGCTATTTCTTTCGATGGCATTGATGTTTTGCAAGATCAAATGAGTTTACGTAAAGTACTTGGTTACTTGCCGCAAGAGTTTGGCGTATATCCAAACATGTCGGCAGAAAACTTGTTGGATTATTTTGCTCGATTAAAAGGCATTTCATCCAAATCTGAGCGCGCAACAATCGTATCTCAAGTATTAGAAGTGACAAACCTGACGGATGTTCGCACCAAAAACGTAAATGGATATTCTGGCGGAATGAAGCAACGTTTTGGCATCGCACAATTGTTGCTCAACAACCCAAAATTAATAATTGTAGATGAGCCAACTGCTGGCCTGGATCCTGCTGAAAGACATCGATTTTTGAATGTTTTGAGGGAAATAGGAACCAACAATACCGTGATTTTTTCTACGCACATTGTGGATGATGTGAAAGAGCTGTGCAACGAAATGGCAATCTTGAACGGCGGAAAAATTTTGTCTCAAGGCACACCGAAAGCTGCAACAGAAGCTCTAAGCGGAAAAATTTGGACAAAGACAATTGAGCAATCTGATTTGGCTGTAAATCAGCAGGAATTTAATGTAATCTCCTCTAATTTTAATCAAGACAATACATTAAACATTAGAGTTTACAGCGACAATCAACCAAACGAAAGTTTTGTACTGGGTATTCCGCAGCTTGAAGATGTATATTTTGTAACGCTAAAAAACGACCAATAAAATGTTTGGAACTATATTTACCTTCGAGCTAAAAAGATGGTTAAAAAATCCAACTTTTT
>JAYWGW010000096.1:0-54247 GCA_043778045.1 Bacteroidota bacterium
AATTATAATTAGAAACAAAAAAGCACAATTTAAATATAAAGAAATAGAAGATTTATATGAAATATTATTAAATCCACAATATTCTAAAACATAACCAAATATTTTTAATGAATTTCAAAAAGCATATTCAACAAGGCATTCCTAATATTTTGCCTATATCAAAACCATACGAATTTTCAATAAATCACGCGCCAAAACGCAAAGATATTCTTTCTGCCGACGAAAAAAAATTGGCACTTCGCAATGCGCTCCGCTATTTTAAACCCGAACATCATGTAGAATTAATATCAGAATTTTCCGAAGAGCTAAAAAACTACGGTCGCATTTACATGTATCGTTTTCGCCCAGACTATGAGATGTACGCAAGACCAATTTCGGAATATCCAGGCAAATCCGACCAAGCAAAAGTCATCATGCTCATGATTCAAAACAATCTTGATCCTACCGTGGCGCAACATCCACACGAACTAATTACATACGGAGGAAACGGTGGCGTGTTCTCAAATTGGGCGCAATATCTTTTGACCATGCAATATCTGTCTGAAATGACCGAAGAACAAACATTGTCAATGTATTCTGGGCATCCCATGGGACTTTTTCCGAGTCACAAAGATGCGCCACGCGTTGTGGTCACCAACGGAATGACAATCCCAAACTATTCAAAACCAGACGATTTAGAACGCATGAATGCGCTTGGCGTTTCCCAGTATGGACAAATGACCGCAGGAAGTTATATGTACATCGGCCCACAAGGCATTGTTCACGGCACAACCATAACGATTTTAAATGCTTTTAGAAAAATTAAAAAATCGCCGACTGGCGGATTGTTTGTAACATCAGGCCTCGGTGGCATGTCAGGCGCACAACCAAAAGCAGGAAATATTGCAGGTTGCATAACGGTTTGCGCTGAAGTAAATCCGAAAATAACCAAAATTCGTCACGAGCAAGGTTGGATAAATGAAGTTTTCGCAGACCTTAATATATTGGTCGAGCGCGTTTGTCTGGCACAGTCAAATTCCGAAGTGGTTTCACTTGCCTATTTGGGAAATATCGTGGATGTTTGGGAACGCTTCGATGAGCAAAATATTCACATTGATCTTGGTTCTGACCAAACTTCGCTTCACAATCCATTTGCGGGCGGATATTATCCTATTGGTTTTTCATTCGAAGAATCAAACGACATGATGGCAAACAATCCAGAGAAATTTAAAGTCGAAATTCAAATGACTTTGCGTCGCCACGTCAGCGCCATAAACAAACACACGGCTAAAGGCACCTATTTTTTTGACTATGGAAATGCATTTTTACTCGAAGCCTCACGCGCAGGAGCAGATATTATGTCAGAAAACGGCATCAATTTTAAATATTCGAGTTATGTACAAGACATTATGGGCCCCATGTGTTTTGACTTTGGTTTTGGACCATTCCGTTGGGTTTGCGCCTCAGGAAAACCTGAAGATTTAGCCAAAACCGACCAAATTGCATGCAATGTTCTCGAAGAAATCATGACTACTTCTCCATCAGAAATTCAGCAACAAATGGCTGATAACATTCAATGGATAAAAGGCGCACAACAAAACAATTTGGTCGTTGGTTCGCAAGCCAGGATACTATATGCAGATGCCGAAGGACGCATGAAAATTGCCGAAGCCTTCAACCAAGCTATTGCTAATCATAAAGTTGGAATGATTATTCTCGGTCGTGACCACCACGATGTTTCGGGAACAGATTCTCCATATCGAGAAACCTCAAATATCTACGATGGTTCGAGTTTCACAGCTGACATGGCGACACAAAACGTCATCGGCGACAGTTTCCGAGGCGCAACGTGGGTTTCAATTCATAACGGTGGTGGCGTTGGGTGGGGCGAAGTAATAAATGGCGGTTTTGGATTGCTCCTTGATGGTTCAGAAGATGCATCCCGCCGATTGAAATCTATGCTTTTTTGGGACGTAAACAACGGCATTTCTCGCAGAAGCTGGGCTCGAAACGAAAATGCAACATTTGCCATTGAGCGCGCAATGCAATCCGAACCGCTTTTAAAAGTTACAATTCCGAATTTGGTAGATGTCGATTTGTTTGATTTTTAGAAGCCAATCCAGCTATTCGCTGCAAGTCCTCGTTCAAAAAGCTATTTTTCTAAGTCAAAAAAGAGCAATTTATCCACCCTTTCCTTTGGAGAGGGGCTGGGGGTGAGGCGGTCGCTTTTTTTGACTAAGAAAAATTGCCTTTTTTCACTTTGTGCTTTCCACTTCCACCAGGGCTAAAATAACAATATTAAAACGATTACCTTTTAACATAAATTTTTAATTTATTGGTACAAAATTTGATCAATTTTATATAAACATTAAATATTTCTATTATGAAAACCATAAAATTTATTCCACTTTTTTTTGTGCTTTTGTTTGCATCTTGTGTTTCAGTTCACGTCAATACGGACTATGACAAAAATGTTGATTTTTCTCAATATAAAACCTATGCTTTTTACAAAAACGGCATCGACAAAGTTGAAATTTCTGACCTTGACAAAAAACGAATTCTTCGCGCTATTGATGAACAAATGGCAATAAAAGGCTTTATAAAAAGTGACACTCCAGATATGTTGGTAAATATATTTACGAAAACACGAGAGCAAGTGGATGTAAATCAATTTAATGCAGGTTGGGGCTATGGCTGGGGGTTTGGTTGGAATCCATGGATGTGGGGTGGCGGAATGGGAATGGGCATGGGAAATACAGTTACAACAAATACCGAGGGGACGCTTTTTATAGACTTTATTGATGCTAAAAAGAAAGAATTGTTCTGGCAAGGTGAAGGCTCAGGGTATTTGACAAAAAGAATGGAAAAAAAAGATGCCAATATCAATAATTTTGTATCACAAATTTTGGCGCAATATCCACCCATCAGAAAATAATTTTGACAAAAAGCCTTTAATTTTGAAGATGTAAATTTTAGAAAATTTATTTTTTTATTTAACAGCCATAATTTATTTTTTTATGAAGAAATAGTATGGCTGTTTTGTTGTTTATAAAATTCTAAATAAAAAGTTAAACATCGTTAAACGAGCGTTAAAGAATTTTTTTGATAAATGATTATATTTAATTTTGCTGTTAAATAACTTTAATATATTACAAAAATGAAAAAATTTGCAGGTTTATTCTTAGTTTCTCTGTTAAGTGGTGCAACTACGCTCGGAGCTTACAAATTGATTTTTAGTCCAACTGAACACCTTGCATCAGTTGTTTCAACCGCTGGTCAAAACTATTCTAAAAATGTGGGATATGGCGCAGAAAATATAGATTTTACGTCCGCTGCAGAAAAGGCTGTACATTCTGTTGTTCATGTTAAAAACGTTTCTCGAAGAACGGTTTCAGATCCAATTAGGGAATATTTTTATGGATTTAGTGGCGCGCAACAACAAGAGCAAATTGGAACAGGCTCTGGCGTTATTATTTCCGAAGATGGATATATTGTTACAAATAACCACGTGATTAAAGACGCATCTGATATTGAAATTACGTTAAACAATAAGAAATCTTACAAAGCTAAAGTTATTGGAACGGATGTTAAAATGGATATTGCACTTCTTAAAATTGATTCTGCAGATAAGTTTCAATATAGTGTCTTCGCAGATTCTGATGTGGTTAGAGTTGGTGAATGGGTGCTTGCAGTTGGAAATCCGTATAATTTGACCTCAACTGTTACGGCTGGAATTGTTTCTGCAAAAGCAAGAAATTTAGATACAAATGGAATGCAAAGTTTTATTCAAACAGATGCTGCAGTAAATCCTGGAAACAGTGGTGGGGCTTTGGTGAACACACGTGGCGAATTGATTGGAATAAACACCATGATATCATCACAAACTGGGTCTTACGTTGGTTATTCTTTTGCAGTTCCGAGTAACATTACCAAGAAAATCATCGAAGATATCATGCAATTTGGAAATGTGCAACGCGGCATTTTGGGCATTGAAGGTCAAGAATTAAACAGCATAAATTCCAAAGAATTTAAGATTAGTGAGACTGAAGGTGTTTATGTTGCTAAGATAAATAAACAGTCAGGAGCTGAAATTGCTGGCATTATGAAAGGCGACATTATAGTTAGATTGGACAATCAAAAAATAGGAACAATGTCTGAACTTATGGGGTATATTGGCTCAAAACGACCGAATGATAAAGTGCAAGTAACGTACATTAGAAATTCTAAAACGTTTACAGTTCCAGTTGTGTTGACAAAATATAATGTTGTTTCAACTGAATTTAAAGGGCTTGAATTGGAAAATCTTGGTAATGCAGATAAACAAAAATTTAAAATTTCTGAAGGTGTGAAAATTAAAAATTTAAATAATGAAAGGCTAAATGCATACGCAAATGATTTAATCGGTGGCATTATTCTTAAAATAGGCAATGCAAAAGCCACGGATGTTGAAACGGTCTCTAAACTTTTAGCAAATTTTGATGATTCAAACAGCATTCAAGTAGAAATGATTACAAAAAATGGCGAATTAGTTAGACTTATTTTATAAATTATTACAAGCAATTTTTTTAAACCGATTTGTATAAGTCGGTTTTTTTTATGGTTTATTGTTGCCTATTTTCCTAATAAATAGAATCAAGCAATGAAATCAAATATTCTGGATATCTATGGAATAAAACAAAATATTTCACAACTTTTGTTTCTATGATTTATATTAAATAGTAGTTCGATTATAGAAAGCAAGTTTGTAAAACTATTTTATAAATTTAAAATATTATTCCTTAAATTCTATAAAAAAATAAAATAATCTGCGAATAAATTTTAAACAATATATTTTTGAAAAGCCCAATTTATGATTTGTTTAAAATATTTAATTTTATATTTGAAGACTACTAATTTATAATCCCTACTACTACATGAACCACACACCTCACACTGCAGGTTACAAAAGTAAAAAAACTTATTGTACCATTTATTTATTGCTCGTCATAGCATTTCCTTTTTTAATAAATGCACAAACCAGCGTTATAAAAAAAAATCTTGAAAATTCGACTGCAATTACTAATGTTATAAACGTGGTTGACACCGAAGGATTAAATAAAAATACTTCATTTGATAATCAAAAAAGTACGTTAGAAAACAAAGGTCGTCGCATTGAATACTATCAAAATGGACAAAATGGGATGGAACTTATTGTTAAAAAGGGTGATACTATTTTAGTTGTGAGTACTTATGATTCTAAACCATTATTGAAAGAAGCTGTCGCACAACTTATTTATCAAATGTTTGCTCGCAAGGAAATTGTAAATGATTCTGTTTTAACTTTTGGAGTACCAAGTGCGATTGTAACTGGCTTATATAAGGTTAAAGTATCTGATAAATTTATAAATTTATCATTTTATTTTCAAAAAATATATTGGGAAAATGGATTAACAGAAATTCATCAAGGCAAAGAATTTATAGCCACGCCTTCCAGTGCTCCATTTTCGCAACCGAGTTTCTATAGAAAGAATAAATTACTGAAAAAGAAATAATCAATAGGTATTATTGCAAAAATTATATGTTTACAACATTGCGCGACTTATTCTAAAATTCCTTTTTCTAAAATTTGCCCAAATTGAAACATATCTTCAAAAGAACAATAGAGTGGAGCTGGAGCGAACCGAATTACATTTGGTTCGCGCCAGTCGGTGACAACACCATTTATCATCAGGAATTCAAAAAGTGCACGCCCTTCGCCATGAAAAAAAACTGAAAGCTGACAACCACTTTCCGCATGATTTTCGCTTGTAATAATTTCAAAATTACCATTTACTTTATAGCTAATTTCCTGAAGTATAAATCTCAAATACGAAGTAAGCAAACGCTGTTTTGCAACAATTTTTTCCATTCCAATTTCATCAAAAATTGTTAGGCTTGCTAAGTAAGGTGCTAATGACAAAATTGGTAAATTGCTGATTTGCCATCCGTTGGCGCTGTGTTCTGCGTCAAAATTTGGTTCCATCAAAAATCTACGGGCTTTGTTGTGTCCCCACCAGCCTGCAAATCTCGGCAAATTCTTATTGGTATGATGGCGTTCATGTATAAAGCAACCAGATGCGTTTCCTGGCCCCGAGTTCATATATTTATAGCTGCACCAACTTGCAAAATCTACGTTCCAATCGTGAAGTTTAAGTGGTACGTTGCCTGCTGCATGTGCCAAATCCCAGCCGACAATAGCGCCTTGATTTTGTCCAGCTTTTGTTATCTTTTCAATGTCAAAAACTTGTCCTGTATAGTAATTTACACCACCAAAAAGTACTAACGCCAATTCGTTACCGACTTCTTCGATTTTTTTCATAATATCTTCGTGACGAATCGTGTGCTCTCCAGCTCGTGGCAATATTTCAATAATCGCATCATCTTTATCAAAGTCCAAGTTTCGTGACTGAAAGTCAACTTGCGACTGAAACATATATTGATCTGAGGGGAAAGCTTTTGCTTCGCAAATTATTTTGAATCTTGATTTTGTTGGCCTGTAAAAAGACACCATCAAAAGGTGCAAATTTACTGTCAATGTGTTCATTACTGTGATTTCAGACGCTTTTGCACCTACAATTTTTGACAGTGGTTCAGCCAATCTTTCATGATAATCCCACCAAGGTTTTTCCGCATAAAAATGCCCTTCAACAGCCATGTTTGCCCAATCATGCATGACTTCATCCACAAAATTTTTGGTTCGTTTTGGCTGCAGTCCAAGTGAATTTCCACAAAAATAAATTACATTTTTTTGATTGTGTTGTGGAAAAATAAATTCCGATTTGTAATGTGCCAACGGGTCTTTGATATCAAGCTGTTGTGCAAATTCAAGCGCGTTTTGAAAGGTCATAGAAAACATTTATTATAATGGTAAATGTATCATTTTTATATTAAGGCGCCTCTAAAAATTAAATCAAACTTTGGTTTTAAAGTAAACTATTAAGAAGATTGAGTTGATGCATGCTTATTTTTCTTGACAAACTTAATTGTAATTTACTAAAAATGTAATTAAAAAGATTCAAATTTAATTGCAACTGAGTTTTTAGAGGTGCCCATTAATTTAAAAATCAGCTAATAAAAAAAAACCACAAACTTCAATAAAGATTGTGGTTTAAAATGCAAGATTTTTATATATTTTTTAGTTTCCAGCCTCTTTTTTGGCATCTTCGACCATTTTTGAATTTGCAGTAATTGCGAATTCAACTCTTCTGTTTTGTGCCATTCCTGCAGCTGTTTCATTACTCGCAACTGGATCAGCAATTCCCATGCCTTTGATTGCAAATCTTGACGTGTTTATGCCTTTAGACTCCAAATATCTTTCAACGGAAAGCGCTCTGTTTTCCGATAAATTTAAATTTCTTTCTACAGTTCCAGAACTATCTGTATAGCCATAAATTGTGATATTTGTATCAGGATAGTCATTAAAAACTTTTACTAATTTGTCTAAATTTGTTCGAGCTGCTGAAGTTAAAGTAGCTTTTCCGAGATCAAATCGTACAGAATTTTCATTCAATACTAATTTGATTCCTTCACCAATTCTTACAACATCAGCTCCTGGAAGCGCCGTGTCAATTTGTCGGGCTTGTTTGTCCATTTTGTTTCCAATCACGCCACCTGCAACACCACCAAGAACGCCACCAAGAACTGCTCCAGCCGCTCCGTTGCCGCCCTTTCCAAGATTGTTTCCAAGAACGGCGCCGAGAACGCCACCTGCAACTGCACCTATTCCAGCACCACGTTGCGTGTTATTTGTGTTTTTAACTGATTCGCAACTTGTTGATAGTGAACCAATCAACATTATAAACGATAACGAAAATATAGATATTTTTTTCATTTTAATAAGGTTTTAAATTAATTAATTTTTTGAGAATTGATAAACAACTTCTGTCGGATTATTTCCTACATTAATTTTGTCAATAAGCTGAAAAGTTGTTTCAGTTTGATTAGCAACTGTCAAAATATATCCGTCACGGACTTTTTTAGCTTTTTCACCAGCATTCAAAACCTTCATAACAAACTGACCTTCTTTATTAACAAACCATCTAATTGGCGATGAAAATGCAGGACAGTTCGCATTTGTTAAATTCATTTCACCTTTATTATTGTTTGAAATAAATTTCCATGTGCTGCCAACAAAGCACTGAGAATCAGCCAGCGAAAATGAATTCACCTTAATAATGTCCTTACTTGGATAGTCAACTGACGTTATGGTCCAGTTTCCTTTAATATTCACTTGAGCACTTCGGTCTAATTTTTTATTAGTTACCGATGATGTTTTGCAAGAAATCGCAAAAATTGCAAGTCCGAACAGTAGAAATATTCTTTTCATGTTGTTTATAATTTAAATTATTATTGTACAAAGGTAGTCAAGTGTATAAAAAATTGTTTCATAATTATAGATTTATTTAACATAATTGCGGGTTTTAGCGATTTTTATGATGTCGTTGTTGTATTCGTAGATTTGTGAAATTTTATTTGAAAAATTATCATATTTGTCAATATAAATTTAGGATAATCAGTAAATATTAAAAAAAATATTATCTATTTTGTTTTAATAACTTTATTGGCATCGAAAAAACGTTATTTTTTCGGTTACTTTCATGATATTTTTTTAAAGGGTCAATTTCTATTTCCAAAACATAATTTCCGTTGTGCACGTGTGGCGGTATTTCTAAAAATTGTCCTTCATACATTAAGCCATAATAATCGTAGCCACCAACTGACAAGCCTTGTTTCATTAAATCGCAACTGGGATAATCGCCCAATCCGTAATTTTTTAAATCGCTACCATATTGTTTTTTGCCAATAAAACTGCTTTTTTCTTTCTCGTATAGCATACCGTTTGTAAAAAGGCAATAGCTCACTTTGCTTCCTTTGCAAATAATTTTTCTTTTTCTGTTTATGATTTTCACAAGTCGCATTTCAATCCAATCATCCACATGATAATGTTGGTGACCAGGCTTATCATCATAATAAATTGTACCTGCATTTTTGTTTATTGACGAAAATTGTTTCTCGTTCAGTGAATATATTTTTTGAACTAATTGAAATCTCTTTTCACCATTTACAGTTGTAAAACTATTTAAATTTTCTGGAAAAACTTCAAGTGGACCAAGTCCAATGTTGCCAATTGCCACAGATATTTTGAGTTGCGAGGGATATTGCGCATCATTCGGCGCAAATTCTTGATATTGTGTTTTTGTGAAAAATGGAACGATAACCAAATCGGGCAGTAACTCTGAATTTTTATTATTATTTACACAAAATTCTGGTGTGGTAAAACGACAGCTTTCTTGATTTTTGATGATCGCAGGATGTTTACCAAATGTAATTTTCACCTCATCTAAATATCCAATTTCAGCAGATTTAAGATCTTCAATTATTAACTTCCAAATGCCGTTTGGGTCTTGAGAGTTATTAAAATAATTTAACTGCCCGTCGGGAATAAAACTTCCCGTGAAAGGATTTTTAGCGGAATTTATTATACCATTCACTCCAAATTGCGAAAATTTGGTTTTGATATAATTCTTGCCATCAAGCCCGCCATTCCTATTGGTAACCCAAGAAGTGGTGCCGTCGGGTGCTTGCAACTGTATTTTTAGATCGCTCGTTCGGTTATGATGCAAAGTAATCTCGATACTTTCAAAACCAAACTTTTCATCAATTTTTATAGGCAATCCAGATACTTCAATAGGAATTTCTTGTTGAAAAAATTGATTATAAAAATCGTGCAATGCTACACTTTTCGTTATAAAAGTTTGTGACAACATTTTTTCTGCGAAAGCAGAAAATAATAAAAAACAAATAAACACCCGAGAGTGCTTAGTTGTTTTTATAATTTTACATAGAATCATTTGTCATTTTATTTTAAATCAAAACTAAAGCATTTTAGAATTTCTTTTTCGCAACAATATACATCGCGAATCGTAATTTTCAAACAAATTGCGACTTTTAAATTGCAACAATCAAGCTTGGTAGTTTGAGGCAGTGCTAATGTCAATGCAAGATTACTTGGCATAGCGATAATACCACCATTATTAAATACGGCTTCTCTATTGTCGGTTGTCAGCAAGTTACTAAATGTGGGCGATAGCGCACCAAGAGTCGCAGCTTGAATGCTTCCCCAAGTTTTTGGTGGGTTTTTGCATAATAAGCAATTTTCGTTATTGTTGGCAGAGGTCACTCTAAATTCTTCTACCAAAACTCGTACTTCAGCTACAGGAATTGAGTTATTAATGGTGAAATTTGCATTAACAAAGCCATTATTTAAAGTCGGATTTCCATTTGCGGTAACTGTTGCATTTCCTTTGCAATCATCACACACAGGCGGACACACTATTACCAATGGAATACGCACTGGCGGACATTTTATGTTGCCACAAGTAGGCGTTATGTTTATTGAATAGCTTCCGCAAGGCAAATTTTTGATGGCGGTTTGAGATAAGTCTAAAGAATTTGAACCTACCAAACTTGTGCTCAACCCATTTGCACTCGTAATATTGTATGCAAATGTTGCATCGCAATTGCCGTTACAATTATATTTAGGAAATAAAACCCCCGTTGATGTGCCTTGATTAAAACTAAGCGTTGGTGTTGGTGGTTGTGGCGCAACATTGTTTACCCACCAATTAGTGTTGTCGTTCAAGCCAATTGAACCCCAACTTCCGCATTCGCACGGATTGCAAACTTGTGGTTTTTTGTAGATTTCAACATCACCCAAACATGTTTTATCGTACCAATTAAGGTTGTCATCGGCATCAATCCATATAGAATTTGAAATTGTGCCACCTGTGGAGGTCATACCCTGAACGCCGTAAACAAAATTGCCTGTGCCTACACTTAAATAATCTGACGAAAAGTAAATTGATTTGTCGCATTCAATTACGGAATTTTGACGTAATTTATTATCAGAATAGCTAACGCCACCAACGGCATTATAATTTTGAACAATTGCGCAGGTACCTGATAAAGCGACATTCTGTCCTGAGGGAAATAAGTTTGTAGTATTAATCCAAAGGTTTGATAAGAATGGTAAATTTTCAAATTCAATAACTTTGGAATTATGAGCTGCTAAAATCCCAAAGCCTCCCCAAGGTTGTTGCCCAACAAGCATTTTTTTGCTATCGTTTGTAAATGCAATATCAGAAATTACTGGTAAAACAGAACAATTGTAAGATGTACCGCCGCTATATCCACCCCAACTTCTCGGCGTCAGATTAATATTTGGTGTACTTGCAATTGTCTCAGTTCCAATAACAAAATCGCCGTTACTTGGGTTTATATCGACCGAATAAATTTCATTGTTTCCGTAACCTCCAAGTGAAGTACTATTGCTATTGGTAGATATTTTTGAATAATATAATTTTATTTGACTTGCCGATATTTGTCTTACTGCAATTCCATAAGGCATTTCTGTTTGGTCATCATTTTGTTTGCCGAATTTTGGGTTGAATCCAGCTTGATTACTCCATAATAGTGCAGTTGTTGAGTTTCCAGTCAAGCGTTTGATCTCCCCTGACTGCCAATCAGAAACATAAATATTTTCTGTTGTATTTATTCTAAAATACTTAACATTTCCCAGCGATTTTGGTGATTCATTGATGCCCGTGCCTGATGGATTATTAAAATCATAAACCAACGAATGTGCTCCCGTACTGCCATTTAATCGCCAGACTTTGCGTTTATTTAGATTTGTATTGATGTAAATTTGCGTTGAAGATACATAAACATTTGGATTAGCGTTTTGGTCAATGGTTATGCCGAAAACTGGACCTAAGTTGTTGGCAGTCCAATTGTTATAAAAACCGTTTAAAGGCTTTGGAGGTGCATTCCAATTGCTACCAAGTGGTGCAGAAGTGGTATTTGCAGTACGAACAACTCTAATAACAGGATGATTTGTTCCTGTTGTAGTATAGCTTATGGGGCTATGCGTAATTACTCCATCCCCAAATTGTAGCGGAAATTGCCCAAAACTCTTGAATGTAAACAACAGTAAACTGCTCATTAAAACTATATATTTAAAATTTTTCATGATTTTTATTTTTTAGTGTTGTTAAGTTGCTCCATGTTTGTTGATATACCTATTGGAGTCCAATCGGACGGATTTGTTGTTTTGCAAACCCCTTTTTGAAAGAAATATTCAAACACAGCACTGCACATTTTGCAATTACCGTTAGCGTCTTTGAACGTATAAGAATATCTAATTTTGATTCGAATTTTCTCACAACAACAACTCAATGTAGACAGTGGTGGAATGCTAATATTGGTGTCAAACGAAGTAGAAATTGGATTGGCAAAATACAAGGTGTGATGCGTGTTGCCTGTCACGCCACTGTTTGCATTTCCTAAAGATCCATTTACAGTCCCAGATGTTCCGCTTATAAAATTGCCCCACTGGTTGCTATCTTTGTTGCACTTCATGCAATCGTCGCTTACCTCCCGAACAAAACTTACTATTTCAGCTTTAGCGGCAACAACTGTTCCTGCAGCTGAATTCATGTTCCACCAATCTTGATGAATGGCAAGCGAGTTTCCAACTACGTTATAGGTGGCGTTTGGGGTTGTATTATTATCAAATTCTAAAACTTTCTCGCAATAATCGCAAATGCAAGATTTAAGGTCAGCTTTACGCGTGCTAACTTCTGAATCGTTGATGTCTGCCACAGTATGCCCACTCACTTGTAAATAAATATTTCCGATGTACGCACCAGCATAGCTAAAACTACCTGTAAAAGTTTGCGTGCCACCAGCTCCGAGTACAAGTGGTAATGAAGGC
The DNA here is from genome assembly GCA_043778045.1 of Bacteroidota bacterium. GTDB lineage: Bacteria > Bacteroidota > Bacteroidia > Flavobacteriales > Flavobacteriaceae > Flavobacterium. Next base: position 12,770 of record JAYWGW010000096.1, read on the forward strand.
GAAAATGTTAATCCCGTAATGGTTCCTGATGAAATAGGAGCTGTAATACTCGTTACATTTACTGGACTTGTATCAAAATTTTTCACAACGCATGTGTAGGAATATTCGCCAAATTTTTCTTTACAAGTCGTAGTGAACGACGTAATTGTTATATCACCTGATGACACTTTGAAACTACTTGTCGACACACCACAATTGCTGGTAACTACCATTTTGTAAGATCCTTCCGAAAGTTTGCCTTTTTCGACAATTGCCTCTTGTTTATCGCCTTTTTGTGTTGTAGATATAGCCATTGGTTTAAAACCTGTTGCGTCAGATTCTTTTTGATATCTACTTGATATAAAAACGGTGTTTTGAGTGTCCATCAATTCTTTTTGATTTTCGGGTTTGTTCCAAAAATTTTTGTCGTTTGATATTTTGTAAATTGTTGTTTCACTTTTCATTTTAGACGGATTTTCCAAAACAATTTTTATGTTTGTGCCCAAGTTTTCATTACTGCCATTGCTCGGCGATACAATTTTTATGCAATGTTCATTTTGTTTATTTTCATTTCGTACTAATGATGACGAAAAAACAATGTCGTTTTTGTCTGGGTTTTCAATATTTGCAGGTTCGTCATTTGGTTTTATAATAATGTTATCTTTTGTTTCGCCTGTAGAACTTTCTGCTGATTCTGCAATATCGTTTTCTTTGTTGCCAAAACTAAAAACCAATCCACCTGCAAATCCTAACGAACTGTTTTTAGATTCATTTACAGTTGTCGTATAAGTTCCGAAATTCATTTGTTGAATCGTATAGGAACTTTGTTGGTTTGGTTGTCCTTCTGGTTTGAAAGTTGTAATGCTATTTTTGATAGTTGGGCCTAATAAATAGTTAGCTTCTGCCCAAATGCCAATATTTTTAGAAAACATATAGGTCAAACGCGCTTTTGGAATAAAACCCATTCCGCTTGTTATGGTTTGCGATTGTGCAACTAAATCATAAGTTCTTGTATAATTTGGCAGCGCTAAACCATTCATAAGTGTGGTCTGTGTTGCCTTGACATCGGATTGTGTAACACCCAAATATCCGACCTGAAAAATGGGACTAAACACAAAACGATTGGCGATATGAAAATTAAATTGTGGACCAATACCAACAAAATAGCCAGAAGTTGTGCTACTGCCACTGCTTTTTACCTCACTTGAAATTTGATTTGTTATCAAAAAGGGATTTGGTAATGAACTGCCGAAAGGCTCGCCACTGCCCGAAAAATACTGTCCGCCCAAATTAAATCCGATTGAAAAACCTGACCTGCGGAAAAATGTCTGAGAATAATCGAGATTTAATCCTGCGGTGTTAATGTTACCACTTTTAAAAGTGCTTGAACTGCTAATTGCTGGCGTATTGTTTAATCCGCCACCAATATTAATCATTTTGTATTGGCAACAGCCGCGAACGTGCTGATGAGATTTAACGCCTTGATCTTTAATTCCTTTTGCATTTCGTTGGGCTTGAGCGCTTTGCGTGAAGAGTGTTATAAAAAAAAGCAGTTGTAAAAATAGTTTAAGTTTTTTCATGGTTCTGTTGTTTGAGTTTACAGAACAAATTTTATAATAATAGTAACAAAAAAAATCCCTAAATGTAGGGATGGTTTTATTTCGTGATTTTATGATTGATTTATTCTCGCAAATTCTTATAATAGTAAGCAATTGCCTCGCCAAGTGACGAAATATGGAGTTTTTCGTAAATTTTTTTGGTGTGAGAATTTACCGTAGAGTAACTAACGCCTAATACATCCGCAACCATTTTGTAAGAAAGTCCATCTGCCAATTTTGCCAATACTTCTGTTTCCTTTGGCGATAATGGATTTTTAATGGTTTTAGGCTGAAAATAGTTTAAAACTTTTTGAGCAATAGCCGGATTCATTGCTGCGCCACCTTGCAAGACCTCTTCAATAGCTTGCAAAATGCGCTGTGGTTTGTCGTTTTTAAGAATGTAGCCACTGGCTCCGTTTTTTATGCTCGTAAAAATTTTGTCAGAATCGTCAAAAGCAGTTTGCATCAAAACTTTTACTTCTGGATGGTGCGTTTTTATTAGCTTTAGTCCTTCGATGCCATTAACTTCGGGCATGTTTATATCCATCAAAACCAAGTCTGGATAATGGGTTTCAATATCATTTATAACGTTGCTACAATTCATTGCTTCGCCCACAACTTTGTAATTGTCGTTAAACATTAGCAGCGCTTTCAAACTATCACGTCGTTCGGCACTATCGTCGTAAATGAATACTCTGATCATCATTTTACAAATATAGCAAAGTATCACCTGCTTGCATATACCTAAATTAAGGGGTGAGTGTAAAATGAAGTTTGATGCTTGTTCCAATATTTATAGTAGAAATAAGTTCAAAAGTTGCACTCAATTCTTTGGCTCTGTTTTTCATATTGCCAATTCCATTTCCAACGGTTTCATTTAAGCTAAAACCGATGCCGTTATCTGAAATAATTATCGTAATCTCGTTATTTTCAAATCGTATAGATACTTTTATTTTTGTGGCTTTGCTATATTTTATTGCATTATTTATGCCTTCTTTCGTGATAAGTAAAATGTTTTTTCGCGTTGCAAAATCAGTTATTTTAGTGTCTATTTCTTTAGCTATTTTAATAGTATAATGAATATCGGTTGAGCCCAAAACTTCATTGCAATAATTTTTTATTCTGGTACTCAGCGTCATAAATTCGTCCTTGCCTGGTTTCATACTCCAAATAATATCGCCTATTTTTTCGGCCAAACTTTCAGCCTGACTTTCCACTTTTTGCAACACTTTTTGCGCAGCATCAACATCTTTTTCCATTAATTTGTGGGCAACTGTGCTGTTAATTTGCAAGCTACTGAGTGTCGAGCCAATTTCGTCATGAAGATCGGCAGTGATTCTGTTTCGTTGTTGCTCTAACTCTAATTGTTGACTAAAAAATATTTTTTGTTTTTCAAACTTCCTGCGGTTATAAAAAAACAATAAAATTCCAAAAAATAAAAACGATGCCAAAACTTGAAATCCGATATTTTTATAAAATGGAATAGCAACATCAAATTTTAGTTGTAATGTTTTTTTAGTGATGTTATTATTTTTGTCAAGTGCTCTAATGGATAAATTGTTTGCACCACTTTTTAGTAATAAATTTAGAACATTACCTTCAATATTATACCAATTTTTATTGTTTATTGCATATTGAAACTTATTAAAATGACCTGTTAAATCAACGCCTGCCAACTCCAATATTACATTTGTTTGGTCTTTTTGCAATAAATATTCACGCTGATTTGGCACATTTTGGTTATTTATTTTTGTTGAAATTATGACTGGTAAAATATTAAAAATTTCATTTTTTGCCTGATTAGCAATAACTGAAATACCATTGCTGGTTGCGGCATAAATGCTGTCATTTTTATATGCAATATCATTTACAACATCAGAATTTAAACCATCAGATTTGGATATTTTTTTTATAGTAAATTTCGGTAGTTGTGAAATATCAACCATTGCAAGACCATCTTTTGACGATATCCATAACTGATTGTCAACTTCTAAAAGTTTGGTAATGTTAATCGGTAGCCGTTCAGAATTTTTTATACTAAATGCTATGTTGCCTTTGTTGAGTAAATACAAATTACCTTTAAATGTATTAAACCATAAATTATTGTTTTTTCCAATTGCAATACTTTGAATATTATCATGTTGCAAATTTGAATTTAAAAAAACAAGCGAATAACCTGCAACTGATAAATCATATTTATACACGCCCGAATTTGCTGTAAAATAAAATGATTGATCACTAATTTTTGCGATAGACAACACCCTTTCTTCAGGACTATTGATATAATTATATCTATTTGTTAAGATATTTAGCTTAAACAAACCACTATTTCCGCCAAGTATCAAAATACTGTCATTAAGTTTGAGTGCAGTTTTCAACGAAACTGTCTGTTTGTTGTTGTTTTTTATTGCAATATATTTTTTATAATTAATGCTGTATCCTAAGTCTGAAACACAAATTACTTTCTTGGGAAATGTTGCAATTGCTCTAATCCAAACGGTGTTTTTAGGATTTGGGTTTTGATGTACGATAGAATTTTTATTTTGTGCTAAAATCTCACCATTATAATTTCCTGCAAAAAACGTATTGTCATCGCCAGTTGAAATGCTTAAAAAATTATTACTTATTTTTTTTGATGGAACAATGTTTCGAACTTTTGAAATGGTGTATTTAAACATTCCATCATTTATAGTGCCAATCCAAACTGCATGATTTCTGCCCGTTAAAGAATAGTTTATTTCGCTATTTGACAAAATTCTGTTTTTTAACTTATAAGTATTCAAATCATAAATCAATATTTTTCCAGAAATTAAAATCACATGTAACTCGGTATTTGATGTCGTAAACCATTTGATATTTTCGGTAAAAAAAAATTTTTTAATAGCAACCTTAAACGGCACCGCGCTTTCGATTTTTGCACAAATAATTTCTCTACTTTTTAAAATAACCAACACATTATGCTGAGAAGTAAATCGTTGTAGGTTGTTAGCATCATCTATTTTTATGCTTCCCAAATATTGGTCATTTTTAGTATAAAATTTAAATGACATTAAATTATTTAAATTATCATTATTAGTTATAACCGCAAAGCGTTGGTTTTTTAAAAACATGAAATTTCTATTCGCCAGAATTTCTACAAATTTTCTATTTTTAAAAAACATTATTTTTGTGGCACTCAAGAAATATATTCCACCATTTGGGTCTTTATTGGGATATAACAACGAACTACTGTTTTTGACGACCTCTATATTATTCTCAAAAGAAATAAACCGATTTGATTTTTCATCAAAATAACTTGGCGGCTGTTTGTAGCAATTGACCCAAATTGTGCCGTCAATATCCTTTATAATTTGTAGAACATCGTTGCTCGGTAAGCCGTTTTTGGTCGAATAGTTAACAAATCGCTTGCCATCAAACCTCGAAATACCATTGTCTGTGCCTATCCACAAAAAACCATTGTTGTCTTCGGCAATTTCATAAACATGGTTGCTCGGCAATCCATTGTCTGTTGTAAAAACGTTAGAAACCGAATAATTTTGACCATAAGCACCAATTGCAATGATAAAAATTAGAGGTAAAAATAAGCAATATTTCAATTTATAATTTTTAATAATATTTAATTTTATTGCTAAAATAGTAATATTTTTCGCATTCGAAATGTATAGGAAAAAAACGCCATTTTGTCACTCCATTTCTAATTGGTATTGTATTTGAAAACTTATCGGTAATAACTTTAAAAAATAATTAAAATGACAACAGGAAAAATTAATGTTTCAGTAGAAAACATCTTCCCATTGATCAAGAAATTTCTATATAGCGATCACGAAATTTTCTTGCGTGAGCTGATTTCTAATGGTACGGATGCAACCTTAAAACTTAAACACCTAACAAGTATCGGCGAAGCAAAAACCGAATATGGCAACCCGATTATCAACGTAAAAATAGATAAAGAAGGCAAGAAACTTCACATTACCGATCAAGGTTTGGGAATGACTTCTGATGAGGTAGAAAAATATATCAATCAACTCGCGTTTTCTGGAGCGGAAGAATTTTTAAATAAATATGAAGATTCTGCCAAAGATTCAGGAATAATCGGGCATTTTGGTCTTGGTTTTTATTCTGCTTTTATGGTGGCTTCGAAAGTTGAAATCATTACAAAATCTTACAAAGATGAACCCGCAGCACATTGGATTTGCGATGGTAGTCCAGAATTTACACTCACACCACACGACAAAGCAGAACGTGGCACTGAAATTATTTTACACATTGCCGAAGATTCTTTAGAGTTTCTTGAAGATTCAAAAATTTCAGGTTTGCTCAATAAGTATAATAAATTTATGCCTATTCCAATTCAATTTGGAACCAAGCAAGAGGCATTGCCAAAACCAAAAGATGCACCAGAGGACTATAAGACTGAATACAAAGAAGTTGCAAACATTATCAACAATCCAACGCCGGCGTGGACAAAAGCGCCAGCAGATTTGACTGATGAAGATTACAAAACTTTTTATCATGAATTGTATCCAATGCAGTTCGAAGAGCCATTGTTTCACATTCATTTGAATGTTGACTATCCTTTTAATTTGACTGGAATTTTATATTTTCCAAAACTTGGAACTGACTTGCAAATTCAGAAAGATAAAATCCAAATGTATCAAAATCAGGTTTTTGTAACTGATAATGTGGAAGGAATTGTGCCTGAATTTTTGATGATGCTTAAAGGTGTTGTTGATTCGCCAGACATTCCGCTAAACGTATCACGTTCTGGTTTGCAAGCCGATAGCAACGTAAAGAAAATATCAAATTATATTACAAGAAAAGTTTCTGATAAATTAAAATCTTTGTTTACAGAAAATCGCGAAGATTTTGAGAAAAAATGGAACGATATCAAAATTGTTTTGGAATACGGAATGCTCTCTGAACCAAAATTCTATGAGAAAGCTGGCGCGTTTATACTCTATCCAACATATGATGATAAATATTTGACACTCGAAGAAATCAAAGAAAATCTGAAAGACAATCAAACTGACAAGGACGGAAAATTGGTGGTTTTGTATGCTGGAAACAAAGATGCACAACATTCTTACATTCAGTCTGCAAAAGAAAAAGGATATGAAGTTTTGATTTTGGACTCGCCAATTATCTCGCATTTGATTCAAAAATTAGAAGCCGACAATGATAAGCTGACGTTCGTTCGCGTGGATTCTGACCATATTGATAACTTGATTAAAAAAGATGAAACTGCAATTTCTAAGCTTTCTGATGAAGAAAAAGAAACCTTAAAAACATCGTTAGAATCGTTTATTCCAAAAGCATATTCTGTTCAATTGGAATCACTTGACAGCAACGCGTTGCCATTTATCATCACGCAACCAGAGTTTATGCGTCGTATGAAAGAGATGAGTCAGTCAGGCGGCGGCGGAATGTTTGGAATGGGAAATATGCCCGATATGTATAATTTGGTAGTAAACTCAAACTCTGAACTTGCAACGACAATCTTAAAAACGTCGGATAAAACTGAGCAAGAACATTTGGTAAAACAAGCACTTGACTTGGCACGTTTGTCTCAAAACTTGCTAAAAGGCGAAGAATTGACGGCATTTGTGAAGCGTAGTTTTGAATTGATTAAATAGATTATTCTTTTAAATACCAAAAAAACCTGTAAGTTTTGCTTACAGGTTTTTTTATTTACATTTAAATAAATTGGCATTGGTCTATCAAGTTTATTTAGTTTAAACCACAAAGAAATTCAGCGTCAAACCTAAAATACATTAGGAATTTGTAAGCATTTTATTTAAACATAGACAAATAATATTTTCTTAAATCGAGCACAAACGTCTTTTTTTCTATTTTTTTATGTGGTTTTAAGTACACAAATTAGACTTTAGCCAATAATATTAATTTTTCTTTAAGATTTTTTTCAAAACCGTGACGATTCCTAAAGTAATAAAACCAACAATAAGTCCCAAGACAAAGTCTTTAATAAAAGATGGAATTTGAACAAAAAGATGGTGTAAAAAAGGAATATTATGTGAAAAAATGCCACCTGCAACCAGCAACAAAGCAAGTGTTCCCAAAACGCCTAAACTTTTGATAACAAGAGGCAATGCTTTTACCAAAATACGGCCCACAAAATTCCCTATACTTTTTTCGCTTTTGCTCATCGAAATGAGTTTCAATCCGGCTTCGTCCATGCGGACAATGAGTGCAACAATTCCATAAACGCCAATGGTAGCGATGAGTGCCACAACGGAAACAACCATAATTTGCGACGATAGCGGTTTGTCTAAAACGGTTCCTAAAGCAATGATTACAATTTCGACCGACAAAATAAAATCCGTGACAATGGCTGATTTAATTTTCTCTTTTTCGAATGCCAAAATCTCTGTTTCGGTTAGCTCTTGATCCGTAATTCCTGATGAAGCTTCTTTTTTATGAAAAAAATATTCATAGATTTTTTCGGCTCCTTCGTAAGCTAAATAAATTCCACCAGCCACCAAAATCACTACGACTGCAGGCGGATAAAAAGCACTTAACAAAAACGCAATTGGCAATATGATGATTTTGTTTAGCAAGGATCCTTTTGCGATTGCCCATAAAACGGGCAACTCACGCGAAGAGTTAAAGCCTGATGCTTTTTCTGCGTTTACGGCTAAATCATCGCCGAGAATACCAGCAGTTTTTTTGGTTGCAATTTTGCTCATCGCCGCCACATCATCCATAATTGCTGCAATGTCATCTAAAAGTGCGAAAAAACCTGAAGCCATACTGTATGAATTGAATGATTAAATATAAATTTTTTAGACAATTTATTGATATAAAGTCTTGGTACAAAAATAGTTTTTATTAAGAAGCAAATCAAGTTAAGTTACTGCAAATGTCGAAAATCGCGTTTATGTGTATCTATTATCACGGATTAAATTTAACACAATTAAATTTAAAATTATTTGCATTAGTGGTTGATATCAATATTTTATAAAGTTTAAAATTGAAATATAAATCGAATTTATAATTTTAAATATCATCAATAATACCAAACTAAAACATAACTTGTTTGCATTGAATGTATTCCAACGAATGTATAATGAAGTAAATATTTTTGCAACTAAAAACAGAAAAAATTGATTTATTAATAAAATTTTACTAATTTTATAAAAAAAATAACTTAAAATAAACATTTATGTTTGATAAATTTAAAAAGTCTGAAATCTTTACCTTAATAGTTGTTGTGGTATTAATTTTTATTTCAGAATATTATTATTTAGTTGTTGGCGATTGGCAGCGCGCGATTTTTATTGGTTTGTGGTGCCCAACAATTCTTGGTTTATTGATTTTCTTTAACCTTAAATTAAAAAAATAACATGGATAAAATTTTAATTATAGTTTTAAACGTAGTTGTTGTGCTGTGTTTTGTTACATTTTTTATCTCAACATTTCGCGCATTTGAAGGTGCCGCAAACAAGGAAAATCCAAATTCTGCCAAACGAGGAATTATTTCGCGGTTTTTAACATATTTGCAAAGTTTGGTGAACGATTGATGGTAGATTTATTATCGGTATTTTAAATACGCCTAATGTTGTACAATATTTATATTTAGTAAGATTTTAAAAGTAAATATTTTTAAAAAATTTTGTTCGTTCTCGACTGATTTTATTTTAGATAAGACATAATAAAATCTTCAACTTGCGCACTATCCCATAAGTTTTCAATATTTTTTATTTGTAGAACTTCTTGCATAATATTTTCTTGGAAATCTCCTATTGCAAGCGCTTCAGAATATGGTCTGGTAGAGAATGTTACGCGACTGTATAGCGGAATCCATTTATCAGGATATTTGTCCGAAAAATGTTTTTCTATTTTTTTCTGAAGTATAAATTTTGGATCCGCGGTTTTTGTGCTCATTTCCACAAAATTTCTATAAGACAATTCTGCAATGGCGTCTGCATCTGGTTTGCGAGTTTTTTGATACTCAGAAAAAATGGTTTTCCAATCGTTTCCATAAGCCAAAATCATGTTGTTTAAAACTGTAATGTCTTCGAAACCAGCATTCATTCCTTGCCCATAAAACGGCACAATGGCGTGACAAGCATCTCCAATAAGCGCAATTTTATCTGAATAGGTCCACGGAAAACATTTCATAGTAACCAAAGTACTGGTCGGATTTTTGAAAAAATCTTCCGTTAAGTTTGGAATAACCTCTAAAGTATCTGGCAAGTTTTTCATAAAAAATGCCGACACTTCTTCTTTCGTTGCGAGTGAATCTAAGGAATTTTCACCTTCAAATGGCATAAATAGTGTGCACGTAAAACTTCCGTCAAGATTTGGCAATGCTATGAGCATGTATTTGCCTCGAGGCCAAATGTGTAGCGCGTTTTTGTCTAATTTATGAGAACCATCAATATTTGCTGGAATATTTAGCTCTTTATATCCAATATTCAGAAATTCTTGCGAATAGTTGAACATGCTTTGACGTTGCATTCTGTGTCGGATTCTTGAAAAAGCACCATCGGCACCAAAAACCATATCGTATTTTAAATCTGTCCATTCGCCACGTTCTGATTCGCCAATTTGTAAGGTTGCGGTTGCCAAATCAACATCCCAAATTTTTTGTTCAAAAAAGAATTGTACGCCCACTTCTTCGGCCAAATCAATCATTTTTTTATTCAAAACACCTCGAGAAATTGAATAAATATTTTCGTCATTTTTGCCGTAGGGTTGAAAATTTAGTCCGTCAACTAAATGCACGGCACGTTTGCTCATTGGAATGGCAATGTCTCTTACGCGATGCCCAATTCCAGCATCGTCTAACGCTTTCCAACCGCGATCTGACATAGCCAAATTTATGGAGCGACCCGAAAAATTTACATTACGGATGTCTACGCTTCTATCAAAAACGTGAACATCATGACCATGTTTTTTAAGGTAAATTGCTAACAACGAACCAACAAGGCCAGAACCAACAACAGCAATTTTTATAGGATTTTGCATAGCATTTTATATGTTGCAAAAATAAACAATATTTTGACCGGTTCAGTTTTTTTTTTGGCACTTTTTTTTTGTTTCAAGTTTCAGGTTTCAACATTCCACTTGCGACCTTCGACCTTCGACTTTCGACTTTTGACTTTTGACTTTTGACATTTTACTTTCAACTTCTGTGAAATACATTTAACAATTAATTTTGTTTAACAATTTTGAAACATCATTAAACAATTTGTATCTTTACATTAAATAAAAAAATATTTTTCCGATGCCAATTACAAAGAAATCTGCTGGACAGAAAGTTACGATTGATGAGAATCATATTATAGCATTATATATGAATGATGTTTTGGAAGACAATCATAATATTAAAAATGTTTATGTGTTTTGTAAAAATAATAACATTGAAGAGGCAGAATTTTATACGTTCTTCGGTTCTCTTGACGCCGTTAAAGATAGTGTTTGGGTTAAATTTTTTGAAAATGCTGTTGCAACTATTGAAAAAGACGAAAATTATAATTCATATTCAGATAAAAACAAATTGCTCGCTTTGCATTTTACATTGTTTGAAATCTTGACTTTAAATAGAAGTTATGTTACGTATGTCTTAAATGAAGATAAAAGTGAACTGTACACATTAAAGCAATTGAAACATTTGCGAAACCGATTTAAAGATTATATCGTAGATATTATTGAAACCACAACAAGCGAAAGCAAAGCGAATTTTACGAAGATAACAAAACCAATATTTTCTGAAGGTGCATGGATTCAGTTTTTATTGATATTGAAATTTTGGTTTAATGACAACTCAAAAGGTTTTGAAAAAACAGATATTGTTATCGAAAAATCTATAAACACAGTTGTTGACTTGTTAGACACAAAACCGCTTGAAGGCCTATTTGATTTAGGAAAATTTCTTTTTAAGGAAGCTCGTTCACGATAAGAATCGTAGTATTATAACAGTTCAAATATAGAATTCACAAGAATGCAAATTGAAATTTCCCCATTGAGATTTCACATTAAAAAATGAAAACTTTAGATAAAATACCGACTTCAAAAATAGAGCGTGCAACACAATTGGTAAAAACGGGTTTCAAAGTAGGTGGAAATTATATGGCCTATTACGGCGAAAAAATCGTCAATCCGTCATTGACAAAAGAAAAGTTAAATGAAAATAATGCCGAGGATATTTATGATGGACTAAAAAATTTGAAAGGTAGTGCTTTGAAAGTTGCACAGATGTTGAGCATGGATAAAAACATTATGCCACGCGCTTATGTTGAAAAATTTTCGCTTGCACAATTTTCTGTTCCACCACTTTCGGCGCCACTTGTTCGAAAAACTTTTAAAAAATATTTAGGGAAATTTCCCGAAGAACTATACGATTCGTTCACCCCAGATTCAATCAATGCTGCCAGTATCGGTCAGGTACATCAGGCAACAAAAAATGGGAAGAAACTTGCTGTGAAAATCCAATATCCAGGGGTGGCCGATAGTATAGGATCTGATTTGGCAATAGTTAAACCGTTTGCAATCAGTATGTTTAACCTTCAAGGAAAAGATTCTGACCGATATTTTCAGGAAGTCGAAAACAAACTTTTAGAAGAAACTGATTATGAATTGGAACTTGCGCAAGGCATTGATATTACCGAAAAATGTAGTATAATTCCAAATTTGAGATTTCCTAAATATTATGCAGATTTATCTTCCAAAAAAACCATTACAATGGATTGGATGGAAGGGGAGCATTTGTCAGAATTTACAGCATACAATACAGATAGAGAAAAAGGTGACAAATTAGGGCAAGCGTTGTGGGATTTTTATATGTTTCAAATACATAAACTACGACAAGTTCATGCCGATCCGCATCCAGGAAATTTTTTGATTGACAAAGATTCAAATCTTATCGCGATTGATTTTGGTTGTATGAAAAAAGTTCCAAATGATTTTTATGTTCCATATTTCGAGTTAGCGATTCCAGCGATAATCAATAATCCAAAGATTTTCTCAGAAAAAATGTACGAACTTGAAATTTTGCGCATAGACGATTCTGAGAAGGAAATAAAATATTTTACCGAGCTTTTTCATGGATTATTAAGTTTGTTTACAAAACCTTTCCACGGCGATTATTTCGATTTTTCTGACGATGATTTTTTTGAACAAATTGGGAATCTTGGTGAACAATTGACAAAAGATACGCAATTGCGAAAAATGAATGGTAACAGAGGTTCACAGCATTTTATATACATCAATCGCACATTTTTTGGATTGTATAATTTGTTGCATGATTTGAAGGCTCGTGTAAATACTAAAAATTACGAAAAATATATGTAAATGCAATTAAGATAGTTTGTTTTTTAAGTTTGTTTGGTCAAAAGCATTTTTCTGAAAAGAAAGGTGCTTTTGTTGTTTTAGGTATGTTGAAAGTTAAAAGGTTAAAAGTTCAAAAGGTTTTAAATTTTAAATAAGGCACAAAAAATCAAAAATTCATATGATAATTTTGTTTGTGCAATTGTGTTTTAATATTCAATAAATTTTAAATGTATTTTGAACTACGTGGTAAATTTTAATTGTTAAATTTCCATATCTTTACCGTAGTACATAATTTAAATGTTCAGACTATTAAATTCACGTTGTTAAAGGTTGAAATATTATAGAATTTTTTATAATTTATCATTCCTAAAAATTGACTAAGATATAATTTATTAATTAATAGTTAATTACTAAACTTTTAAACCTTACGACTTTCAAACTTTCGACTTATATATTTATGCTTCTTTCAATTAAAAACATTTCATTTTCATATACGGATAAACCAACAATTCAAGGTGTGAGTTTTGACGTACAAAAAGGTGAGAACATTGCCATTTTAGGTGAGAGTGGTTGTGGAAAAAGCACGCTTTTGAAACTTATTTATGGTTTATGTGATTTGAATGAAGGTCAAATTTTTTTCAACGAAAAAGAGGTGTATGGTCCAAAATTGAATCTTATTCCTGGGCACGACCATATGAAATACTTGGCGCAAGATTTTGATTTGATGCCCTATATATCTGTTGCAGAAAACATTGGAAAATATTTGAGTAATTCCGATGTTGTCAGTAAAAATAGCAGAATCAATGAGTTGCTTGAAATTGTGGAGATGACAGATTTTGCGAACGAAAAACCAATACATCTGAGTGGCGGTCAGCAACAACGTGTTGCCATAGCAAGGGTTTTGGCGCTCGAACCCCAGCTTTTGCTCTTAGACGAACCTTTCAGCCACATCGATAATTTCAGAAAAAACGCATTACGACGCAATTTATTTGCCTATCTGAAAAATCAAAATATTGCTTGCATTGTTGCTACGCATGACAGTACCGACGCACTTTCGTTTTCCGACAGAACCATAATTATAAACAATGGTCAAATGGTACAAATGGACAGTCCAATCGCGGTTTATAATGTTCCAGCTACACGATATGTAGGTTCACTTTTTGGGGAAATAAACGAAATTTCAAAATCAATTTTTGATGTGAGTGCAGACGCAGACCAAAAAATTCTTTGCTATCCACACCAACTGAAAGTTTCAGAAAATGGAACGCTAAAAGTTCACGTTAGGAAATCATATTATAGAGGCACACATTATTTAATAAAAGCTGTTTATTTAAAAACGATTGTGTTTTTTGAGCATGAAAATGAATTAGGATTTAATGATTTGGTTTTTTTGGAGTTGCTGGAGTAAATCGATAATGCTTACAGATATACTATCACGTATATTGGATTTTTTAGTTCATCGTTGATAATGATAAAAATATGTTTTGTTTTTTTATAAAAGATTTCAGTAATAAATTATCAATAACGAAAAATTTTTAAGCGAAAAATTTATTTGAATGTAGCCAACTTATTTTAGTTTACATTTACAATTGATGTTTTGTCACCTTCAATCATATTCAACCTTATAATTTCAAAAATAGTGAGATTTTCTTTTATCCTTTTATTAATACTTACGGAACTTTTTAATTTGAATTGCGTAGCGCAAAATTCTTACTCAAATGTTGCTGACATTTCGAATTCAAAAATTATTACTGGTGCTGACCAAACTAAAAAATATTTGCCATATTTGAAAGGAAAACGTGTTGGAATAGTGGCCAATCAAAGTTCCATCATTGGCAACATCAGCATAGTGGACAGTCTTGTGAGTCTTGGCATAAATATTCAAAAAGTTTTTGGACCAGAGCATGGTTTTAGAGGTAATGCAAGCAATGGAGCCGAAGTCAGCGATGAACGAGATGCAAAAACGGGCATAACAATTATTTCATTATATGGAAAAAACCAAATTCCAACTACAGAACAGCTTGCCGATATTGACATCATGATATTCGATTTGCAAGATGTTGGTTGTCGTTTTTACACCATTATCAATACATTGGAATATGTGATGCAAGCTTGTGCTGACAACAATATAGAGCTGCTCATTCTTGACAGGCCAAATCCAAACGGACATGTTGTAGACGGACCTGTGTTGACTTACGATAAATATAAATCCGCTATTGGCATACACAATACACCCATGACACACGGCATGACGATTGCAGAATTTGCGCAATATCTTAATGGGGAAGGGTATCTCAAAAAACCTTGCAAAATAAAAATCATTAAAGTTGCAAATTACAATCATGACAAGTTGTATTTTTTGCCAAAAAACCCATCACCAAATTTGAATACGCACCAAGCCGTGATGTTGTTTCCGAGCTTGTGTATGTTCGAAGGAACAGCTATAAATGAAGGTAGGGGCACTTATATGCCCTTTACAATTTTAGGTGCACCAGCATTAAAAGGGAAGTATACTTTTTCATACAGACCAATGAAGATAATCGGAATGAGCGAACAGCCTAATCATTTAGATTCTTTATGTTACGGGCTTGATCTTCGCAGGTTTGACTTGAAAAAACTTCGAAAAAGCCGTCAAATTAATTTATCATTGCTAATAGAATTATATAACGCTTATCCCAATAAAGCTGATTTTTTTACAGCAAGGGCAATAACCCCAGATATATCTGCATTTGATTTGCGAATTGGCACCGACCAATTGAGAAAGCAGATTGTTGCAGGCGTTTCAGAAGCTGACATCAGAAAAAGTTGGCAACCAGGATTAAAAAAGTTTATGGCATTGCGAAGAAAGTATGTTTTATATCGGTAAAAGTTCAGAAATCTTTTTTAAAATTTTATTATATACAAATTTAAAACTGTTGATATTTTTATCTTTTGTTTCCCCGCTGTGCGAAGTCTCACGACTTCATACCCACAACTATCAACCGCTTATACACCGTATTCATTATATTTTATAAAATTATTCAAATATAAAACACCAACAATAAAGTTGCTATAATAGGTATGAAGTCGGGAGACTTCGCAGAGCAAACCAAAATTTCAAAAATATTTAATGTTTTATGGACACTTTAGAGAACGGAGGCATCGTACTAATTATTATTGGAAAAATTAATAAAATTTTTATCATAATAGATGCAATTCTCATCTTTATCAAAATCAATTTTTGAATTTATTATTACTATACTGTCTACGTTTTGTTTTGAAACAATGTAGAAGGTAATATTATTTTTTTTATCCATAAAAGCGCTCAAATCCGCCTTTTCAATAGCGACATATAAATCACTTTCTTTTTCGATTATTTTACTATTTAAGTATTTTTTTGTAATTAAATTGTTTTCGTAGCCATATAATTCTGATTTCGAAAGCACCAGAATATTATGTTTGGAGCGATTAAAAAAATGAAAATTAGTTCCATCTTTTGCGCAACGACTGTTACATAGAAAAAATAGCATTAATAGTAGTTTACAATTTTTTAGGCTCATAGAGATGGGAATTTTAAAAAGTTTAAGAATTATAGCTGCATGCTTCCAACCGCTGTGCGAAGTCTCCTGACTTTGTACCCACAACTATCAACCGCTTATACACCGTATTCATTATATTTTATAAAATTATTCAAATTTAAAACACCAACAATAAAGTTGCTATAATAGGTATGAAGTCGGGAGACTTCGCAGAGCAAACCAAAATTTCAAAAATATTTATTGTTTTATGGACACTTTAGGAACGGAGCGCGCTACACGCTTCCCAGAGCGTCATATTAATTGTTTTACGATCACTTCGTAAAACAGGCATAAAAACATAAGACAAAAATGCGGTAAACACCAAAACAAACAATCCAATTAAACCTTTTTTCATCATTTTTTTTATTTAATTTTCGATAACTAAAATACATTTTACAAAAAACATCTTACATCTCACAGATCTTTCAAGCACTTCTTCAAAAACACATCTTGTTCCCAAAGTAAGATCAACTTTTGACCATAATTATAATATTCCGTTGTATTGTTTATCAAAAAACTTCATATAGCGCATTTTCAAATTTTTATTTGCTTTTAGTTAAATTCGATCATTTTAATTATCATAAAAACAGATTATTTATTTTTTAATTTTTCATGATCTTATGACGATATACATTATTATCAATTGATAAAATCGACAAAAAATAAATTCCTTTATCTAAATTTTGTAAATTAATAGTATTGAATTCGGTTTTTTGGTTTATAACAACTTTACCTAAAACATTTATAATTTCTATTTCATTGATTTCAAAATTTAGTAAGTTTTCTATTTGAAGAAAATCATTAGTTGGATTCGGATAAATTTTAAACGAAATATTTGAAGTTACAAACTTTTCATTATCCAAAGTTGAACAAGTTCCAAGGGCAAGCGGAATTAAACTATTGCCACTTGAGCCATTACCTAACGCACCAAATAAATCGCTACCCCAAACCCATAATCTATCATTATTAGTTTTTAAACCAATTGTCATTGCTTGTCCAAGCACAACTGATTTCCAATTGGTTAATGTACCACTTTGCGTCGGAACGAGAGAATTAACGGTCGTATTATTTCCAAATTGACCATTGTTATTATTGCCCCAAACCCATAATGTTCCATTGGTTTTTAACGCTAATGATTGATAGGTTCCAGCGGAAACTGACTTCCAATTGGAGGCCGTACCAATTTGTGAAGCAATCTGGTTTACAGTATTTGCATTATTATTTCCATTACCCAACTGTCCATAATCGTTTTCTCCCCAAGCCCAAATAGTTCCATCAGACTTTAATGCAACTGCATGAAACCAAGTTGCACTAATATCAGTCCAACTATCAGTTCCGACTTGTACTGGCACCAGTGAAGCAGGCAAGTTAGTTCCATTCATATCATCGCCCCAAGACCATAAAGTGCCGTTTGCTTTTATTGCAAAAGAGGTAGATACGCTTGCTTCTATTTTCACCCAATTGGTGTCAGTTCCTATTTGAACAGGGATAGGTGAGTTAACAGTTGTCCCGTTGCCTAATTCGCCGGATTGGTTTCTACCCCACGCCCAAAGCGTTCCATTGGTTTTTAATGCTAAAACATGAAGTCTGTTTGATGCAATAGTTAGCCAATCTGTTCCACTGCCTATTTGAATCGGCATTCTTCGAGAAACAGTAGTGCCGTTTCCTAATTGTCCACTTTCATTATTTCCCCAGGCCCATAGTGTTCCATTGGTTTTAATGGCAAATGAATTGTTTTCACTTGCTGTTGCAAATTTCCAATCGGTCGCTGTGCCTATTTGAGTAGGAATGTTTTTGTCTATATTCGTTCCATCTCCAAGTTGACCATAAAGGTTATATCCCCATGTCCAAAGCGAGCCATCTGTCTGAATACCAATGTTGTGTACGCCATTTCTGCTATCAACAGTTTTCCAACATTGAGAAAAAAGTAAATTGGTAAATAGTAATAAAAATATAATTTTTTTCATAATAATAAATTTAGTAATACTGCAATTAGTGACAGGTTATTTGTAAAATTAAATGTCTTTTTTTATAAATTATAAATATGTTTAAGCAATTGATAGTAAAGCATTAATTTTTTTATCAAACAGTTAAACTATCTGGTTTGAAAATTTTTAAATTCCGATTTAATTAATTCTTCAACCACTTCTCCAAAAACACATCTTGTTCCCACAGCAAGTGAAAAATATTTTCTTTGGCAGCATATCCGTGCGATTCCTTTGGCAAAATCACCATTCGTGCCGGCGCACCAAGTCCTTTCAACGCCTGAAAATAGCGTTCGGTTTGCAGTGTAAAAGTTCCGGGATTATTGTCCGCTTCGCCATGAATGAGTAGGAGTGGCGTCTTCATTTTTTCGGCGTTCATAAATGGTGACATTCCGTTGTAAGTTGCTGGAATTTCCCAATAGTTACGTTGCTCGCTCTGAAATCCAAAAGGAGTTAGTGTTCGATTGTATGCGCCACTTCGCGCTATTCCACACGCAAAAAGGTTGGAATGTGACAACAAATTTGCCGTCATAAAGGCACCATAGGAATGTCCGCCAACTGCTACTTTTTTACGATTTATATATCCCAAAGCATCAACAGCGTCAATGGCCGCTTCGGCGTTGGACACCAATTGTGGCATAAAATTATCGTTTGGTTCCGTTGTGCCTTCGCCGATAATCGGGAATGAGGCATCGTCTAAAACGGCATAGCCACGGGTTACCCAAAACACAAATGAGCCATAATTTGGAAACGTAAATTCATTTGGATTTTGGCTGTTTTGTCCCGCGCTGTTTCGGTCTTTATATTCTGCGGGATATGCCCAAATTAAAAGCGGAAGTTTTTCTTTTTTTGTTTTATCATATCCGTCGGGCAAATATAAAGTTCCCGATAAGTCGACACCATCTTTACGTTTGTATTTTATAAGTTCTTTATGCACATTTTTTATGCTCGTAAACGGATTTTCAAATGATGTTATGGGCGACAGTTTTCCAGTTTTTAAACTTCTAAAATAGTAATTCGGATAGTCAGATTTTGATTGAAGCATCACCAAAATCTTTCCGTTTTTAAAATCTTCGATTGATAGCAAATCTTCTTTTTTATCTTTTAACAATGAAGTGTATAGTTTTTTTGCTGAAAGTGTTTTAAAATCATATTCGGCAATAAACGGAAATTGTCCTTCTTTTGTAAAACCATTTCCGATTTGAAAACCTTTGCCGTTTTCCATTGCCAAAACATATTTTGCATATTGATTTTTCTTGGTTTCAAAACTTCCAGGATCAGAATAAATATCTTGCGAATTGCGATCATACATCACTTTTGGTTTTTCCGATGCGTTTGAAGGATTGAAAACATAGGTTTTTTCGTTTCTCGTATCGTACCATTCATCGGTGGCAATAGCCATGTTTTGCGTTGCCCAAATTATTCCAGTGAAACGTTGAGGTGTTTTCAAAATCGATGTTGGACTGTCCGTAAATGGAGCTTTCCACAAAAAAACTTCGTCTCTAAAATCTACTTTTATAGCTGGATCGCCATTGTCCAAAGCTTCCGTAAAACATATGGTTGCGGGTTCGTCATTGCGCCAAGTCATATCTCGTTTTCCCTTGCGAACTGCCATAAAACCTTTTGGTAAAACTTCATTTAGTGGCACTTCATTTACAGTTTTGATGGCTTTTCCACTTAAATCATAAACCACAGAAGTAGATGGAAATCTGTTCAACGGCACAATGTATGAAAATGGTTTTTGAATCGTGGTGATCATCAATAGACTTCCATCTGGTGAAAAACTTTGAGCCGCATATAAATCTGCATTTTTATAAAGTTTTGCATCGCCATCAATCGAAACTGTGTGCAACTCAGAACGCAACATCGTTTCAAAATTAGTTTCGTCCGTTTTGTTCTTTAACATGTCCGCATACGTGCGATTTTGCGCTTTTGTTCCCGTCGCGTTTGAAACTGTTGGACCAAGTGGCAATTCTTTTTTTATGTCAATAAGTTTTGCTCGATTACTCGGAATGACTTTAACCAGCAAATTTTTATTGTCTACATACCAACTAAATGGTGAGCCCAAATTAGCATTCAAATTATCGTTGGAAATCAATTTTGCTGCGGCCGTGGCTACATCAATTACATACAATTGAACGCCAGCTGACGTCGTGTTTGTAAAGGCAATTTTGGTTTCATCTGGTGACCATGACAAGTTTGCAATCTTCCGGTTTTCGGGCAAACCGCTAACTTGTGTTTCAATAATTCCGTCTATTTTTCTGATTTTAAGGTTGTTAATGTAAGTCACCGTACTCGAAATGTTCGTTATCGGATTCACACGCAAACCGCCCAAACGCAATTCGTCTTGGTTTAAATCGTCCAACGTTTTATAAGTATTACGATAGCTTAAAAGCATATA
Source organism: Bacteroidota bacterium (assembly GCA_043778045.1). Lineage (GTDB taxonomy): Bacteria > Bacteroidota > Bacteroidia > Flavobacteriales > Flavobacteriaceae > Flavobacterium. The sequence continues at coordinate 33,582 of JAYWGW010000096.1, forward strand.
AATTTTTTTTGTATCCATCGAAACGGACGGTGCCCTTTGATAATCTGCTAAATCTAAAATAGATTTTGGAGGTTTTTGATAAGTCAGATTTTCTTGGGCAACCGAAAAGAGCATTTGTAGAAAAGCGAAAAATAAGAGTAACTTCTTCATGATTAATTTTTTTATTAGTCTAAATTGAATTTAATATATAACATTTTTTTAAATTTTTAATTTGGGCTAATTCCTGAAAAGGCTTTTTCCTTTGCCACTTCGAGTCGTAATTTATGATAATTATTTTTTTGTTTTTTTTATCCAAAGTGCCGTTGAGCGAGAAATTATAAAAAATGATATTGAAATTACTGGTACGTTGGTGCAAATTCTTTACGCAAACCTTAATTTATCTAAAAGTTATATCTAAAAATAAAAAACCCCAAATACGTTTTTTACATTTGGGGCAGTTTATATATTTTAATGTTAGATTATAATATCTATATAAAGCAAGAAAAAACTATCTTTTTAAAGAAAAGTGCGCTTTAAATTCTTTGATTACAGTGTTTTCGGTATACTCGATTGTGAACCAATAATCATCTGATGGCAATGGCGTTCCCACATAAGTTCCATCCCAGCTTTCGCCTGTTGTTCCAATTTGTTTCAACAGTTTTCCGAATTGGTCAAATATATAAATTTTTGCCGTAGGTTGGTTATTTAATGTCATAATTTTCCACGTGTCGTTAAAGCCATCACCATTTGGTGTGAAAAACTTTGGATAATCTACAATCGTGAAACTGTCGCTCACCTCGCCACACACTTTTTTGTCTCGCACCTGCACCGTGTGTTGCCCGTTTTGAATGCCTTCAAAAACATTGCTGTCTTGAAACGGTCCATAATCCAACTGATATTCATAGTCTGTTGATGCTGGAATTGCAGTTACTATTACCGTCGCATTTTGCGAAAAATAATCCGTGTTGATGGTCACGTTTGCACTCGTTGGCGGGCTTGATGGCGTCACTTCCATCGAATCGGAGTTGGAACATCCTGTAATAATGTTTGTGACTTTCACTTTGAAGGTACCAGTTTTGTCTACCGTAAGGTTTTCGTCCGTTTCTCCTGATATAATCACATTGCTTTTATACCATATAAAACTATAATCCGCTGGATCAAATCCTGTTTCAAAAGTGTAGTCTCTTGTAGTATTCCCTGCTTGGTCGATACAAATATATCCATCTTCTAACTTCACAAATGGCTTTTTGTTTACTGTTATTGTGATGCTTTGGTTGTAGGTGCGACTGCAAATCGGTGCCACGGCCGTTTCTACTTTTAGTAAGGTGTACGTGATATTTTGTATCAAATTTCCTGTGGGAATGATCACCTTTCCGCTGGCGTCGAGTGTGGTTGTTTGTGGCTGTCCACCGTTGATATTGTACGTGACGATTGCCGTTGGCGTGCCTTCAATTTTTACCGATGATGGGTCGTTGATACAAACCGCAATTGTTGAACCAAATGTCAAATTTGCTGTTGGTGTTGGATTGACGGTGACTGTGCAACTGTTTGTGGTGGCTGGTGGGCAACTGCCACTTTGAATCACGCAAGTATATATTCCGCTGTCGCTTACTGTAGCATTTGGTTTGATGTAGGTGGTTGATGTTGCGCCTACTATAATCACGTTGTCTGTCCTCCACTGAAATGTTGGAGTGGTGCTTCCTGAAGTGATTACAGTTAGCGTGATTGCGCTGTCTTCACACAAAGTTTGTGTGGTTGCAATGGGCGATATCACGACGTTGTCACTCACCGTTACCGTCGCAGATGTTGATGTTGCGTCGGCGCAACTGCTTCCCGTGCTTGCCACAATGCAGGTGTATTTTCCTGTGTCTGTGGTTTGCGCTGGGTTGATAATTAAATCTTTTGTTGTTGCGGTTGTGCCTGCATTAATTGTTGAAACATTTACATTGTCTTTCTGCCATTGATACGTCAGATTGTTGCCTGCTGCCGTCACGCTTAGCGCAAATGATTGGTTGGCACAAATCGTTGTTGTGGCTATTGGTTGTGTTGTGATTGTTGGTTTTGGATTTACGATTATGGTTTGTGGCGTGGTGGTTTGACTTGGTGCACATGCGCCAATTACCACGCAAGTGTAGGTTGCGGTATCTATCAGTTGTGCTAATGCGACGGTGTAAGTACTACTAACTTGTCCTGCCATTGGTGTTCCGTTGCGTTGCCACTGGTAGCTAATGTTTGTTCCTGTGGCAACTACTGATAGGGAAAACGGTTGTGCTTCGCAGACAATACCTGAGTTTGGCGTTGCGCTTTGGCTTGTGATGCTTGGCAAAGTATTTACCGTGACCGTTGCTGTTGCTGATGTGGTGATGTTGTTGCAAGAATCCGTGATCACGCAAGTGTAGTTTCCTGCATCGCCTGTGGTTGCAATTGCAATTGTTAAACTGTTTGTTGTGGCGGTGGTGTTTGCTGAAGTTACGTTTGCGCCGTTGTTTTTCCATTGGTATGTAAGTCCAATGCCTGTGGCTACGATGTTTATGTTTATTGATTGCCCTACACAAATTGTTTGCGCTGTTTGCGTTGTTTGCGTTGCAATGATGGTGGGTTGGGTTACGGTTAGCGTTGCTGTTGCTGAGTTTACATTGTTGCATTTGCCTGTTACCACGCATTGATATTGACCTGCGTCTGTTGCCAATATTGGATTTATTGTGTATATTGAAGACGTTGCGTTTGCTCCTGCAATATTGACGTTATTTTTTTGCCATTGGTAGGTCAAGTTTGTGCCTGTGGCTACGACCGAGAAACTCACGGCTTCGTTTACGCATTTTATTGCGCTTGTGGGTTGTGTGGCGATTGTTGTTAACGCATCTATAGTTATTGTTCTACTTGCTGATAAAGGTTGTGTACAACTTGTGCTTGGTCTATCGGCTTTTACAAGCCTAAATATTGTTTCGGCTGTCAGATTTACTGTTGTTACGGTAGCTACGTTTGCTGAATCTATGGTGACCGTGCTTTGCGTGGCTCCATTCCTGTAAGTTATAATATCGCCTGCTGTTCCTGCAAATGTTAGCGTTGCCGGCGTGTTTTCACAAACCGATGTGGTGGTGAGTCCAATTGTAGCGGTTGGCAATGGTCTTACGGTCAAAACGGTTTGTTGTCCTGTAATGTCTACCGAACATGGTGGCGTTCCTGCGATGGTTATGTTTCTAATGGTGTAGGTGTAATCGCCAGGCACATTGGCAATATTAGTTGGTATGCCTACTGTTCCTGAGTTTCCAATATCTATGGTTTGTGTGACTGCGCCATTGACGGTGTAGCTTATCGTGCTGTTTGGCGTTCCTGATACTACTATTGCGGTACTTACGCCCTCACATGTGGCAGTTGTTGTGGTGGCAACGGCTGCTGTTGGTGAGCAGTTTCGCACGTAGTTGCCAGTGCTACCTGAAATGGTGTAGGTGTTTGTGGGAGATTTTGCTGGAGTCAATTTTACATTACTTACGCTTACCCTATCGCTGCAATCCGCAAAGGCAGTAGATGGTTTATTGCTGCTTAATGTTGTAGTGCTTTTGGTAAATTTATTGGTCATTAAAGCCTTGGTCAATTTTGGCGTTGTAAGGGTTTTTTTTGGCAACGGTTGAATTCTGGATGCGGATTGTTTGCCATTCGTCGCGATTAACGCAGAAGGAATTTGATAAAGTATGTTTGCAGTGGAAACGGGTGTTAATAATAATGTGTAAGGTGGCGTGGCGGCTATGCCTACACTAACGTTATTTTGAAACCATTTTAGAGCATAATTAGCTGGAGCAGATGCACTACTTGGCGGAAATCTAACTGATGCGTCATTTGTAACTGACCAATTTCCCGTATTGGATCCTACTTGAACCGTTGCCAACGTTCCTGCTTGATTTTGAAAACCAATAACGCCTCTACCACCTTGCCATTCATTATTTGGCACAAGTCGTTTTATATTTATATCTACAACATTAGTAGTTTCATGTAAAATCATGTGGTTGGATTGTAAGCCAATAGCAGGTTTGCCACCACCAAATTGATACACTTCATTTGTGTCCATTACGAATAGTCTATTTGGTGCAACGTTTGCGACTGTATCAAGAATATAGTAATTGGTTGAAGTGTTTGAAGACGGAACAGTTGTGAAATTTATATCTTGGTAAACACCGTAAATAGCGCTTCGTATCGAAAAAATTGCATTTGGGATGGTACTGTTAAAATACCAAGGACAGAAGCCACCTATTATTTTATTAGCAGTAGCATTATTATCACATGTTAACACACCATTTGAGCCAATAAGTAATTGGTTGTAATTATTTCCGTAAATTAAAAAATTAAAAGGCAAATTGAAAATTGGAGACCAAAAATCATCAGGATTAGTGGATGAAACAGGAATTGTGTTAGGATTTTGAAAATTAAATGAAGGTTGATAGGGGATGGGCGCATCCGTATAATCGTTATTATTATTTGTTTCAAAATAATCAACGTTTAAGGCTACTAAATCTTCCTGATTGTATACTGGAATATTATTTAAAATATTAACATAACGCGAAACTTGGCTTGGTTTATTCCCGTGCGAGAATGATAAATTTGCAAGCAAAAATAAAATTATCATTGTAATTTTTTTCATGATAGGCTATTCATTAAAACATAATTAATTCGCTAATTTATGCAAATATTAACAAACCGTAAACAACTGAAACAAAAAAACGTAAATATTAACTTTTGCACCTTAATATGTTTCGATTATAATTACCTTTGCCAAAAAAAATTAAAAATTATTGAAAAATTTTATGAGTAACCTTACCAATGAAAATGACCCTATCGGGGAAAACCACGTGGCAACTTCAGCACAAAATCCTATTCGCTCTGACGCTTTTGATATGTCGGATGATGAAAAAATCGAAGCCATAAAAAAGGATGTGGCATCAATTCTGCAAACTTTAGGCATTGATTTAGAAGACGACAGTCTAAAAGGAACGCCAAATCGTGTTGCGAAAATGTTTGTTAAAGAAATTTTTGGCGGACTAAACCCTGCTAAAAAACCAAGCGCATCAACTTTCGACAACAATTATAAGTATGGCGAAATGCTGGTCGAAAAAAACATTACGCTTTATTCGACCTGCGAGCATCACCTGCTACCAATTATAGGTCGAGCGCACATTGCCTACATTTCAAGCGGACGCGTTGTTGGCTTATCCAAGATGAATAGGATTGTGGATTATTTTGCGAAACGGCCACAAGTGCAAGAGCGATTGACAATGCAAATTGTGCAAGAATTGCAACAAGTTTTAAACACCGATGATGTGGCTTGCGTGATTGATGCAAAACATTTGTGTGTGAATTCTCGTGGCATTCGCGATATTGAAAGTAGCACAATTACATCAGAATTTTGTGGAAAATTCAAAGAAGAAACCACAAGAAAAGAGTTTTTGACTTACATTAATATGAATACAAAATTCTAAGTCGAAAGTCTAAAAGTCGAAAGTTTACAAGATGGAAATTGAGGTGACTGGGAATTTATGTAGTTGAGAACATTTTAACGTTCGACTTTTAAACTTTCGACTAAAGTAGCAGGAATAGCTTCATGAAAATAGTACAATATGCACTTATACGAAAAAAATAGTATCAAAATATACAACTCGCTTTCGGGTGAAAAAGAACCGTTTTCCGCCATTAATGCTGGAAAAATTGGTATGTATGTTTGTGGCCCAACCGTATATAGCAATGTGCATTTGGGTAACGTAAGAACTTTTATGTCTTTCGATGTTATCTTTCGATATTTTTTGCATTTGGGTTATAAGGTTCGATATGTGCGAAACATCACTGATGTTGGGCATATTGTGGATGATGAGGACGAAGGCGAGGACAAAATTGCCAAAAAAGCACGACTTGAAGCATTAGAGCCCATGGAAGTTGTGCAACGATATACGGTTGATTTTCATGAAATTCTTGGTTTATTTAACTTTTTGCCACCCAGCATTGAGCCAACTGCCACAGGACATTTAATTGAACAAATCGAAACCGTTCAAAAAATTATTGATAGCGGTTTTGGATATGTTTCAGAAGGTTCTGTATATTTTGATGTTTTAAAATATAACGAAACCAAAAATTACGGCATTCTCAGCGGAAGAAATCTGGAAGATATGCTTTCAAATTCGCGCGATTTGAGCGGACAATCTGACAAAAAAAATTCACAGGATTTTGCACTATGGAAAAAAGCTGAACCGCAACACATCATGCGTTGGCCGTCGCCATGGTCAGATGGTTTTCCAGGTTGGCATTTGGAATGTACGGCAATGAGTACCAAATATTTGGGACATCATTTTGACATTCACGGTGGCGGACTGGATTTGAAGTTTCCGCATCACGAATGTGAAATTGCGCAAAATGAAGCTGCTTGCGATCAAAGCCCTGTAAACTTTTGGATGCACGCCAATATGTTGACGCTCAATGGCAAAAAAATGGCGAAATCTACGGGAAACAATATTTTGCCTCGTGAGATTTTGTCTGGCGAAAGTCCATTTCTTAGCAAAGGTTTTTCGGCATCGGTTGCAAGATTTTTTATGTTGCAGGCGCATTATCGATCAGTTCTCGATTTTTCTGATGATGCAATTTTGGCTGCCGAAAAAGGTTTTGACCGTTTAATGGAAGCCATATCGAAAATGTCAAAAATTGAGTTTTCTGTAAATTCTTCTATCGATATTGAAGTGTGGAAAGACAATTGTTTCGCGGCAATGAATGACGATTTTAACACTCCAATTTTGATTGCGCATCTTTTTGAAGGTGTACGATTTATAAATATATTGACAGACAAAACTGCAACAATTTCTGAAACAGACTATATTGTTTTGAAAAATACAATGAATGCTTTTGTTTTTGATGTTTTAGGTTTAAAACAACAACAAGAAGACTCCAACCTTGACCAAAAAATTGGTGGTTTGGTAAACCTTTTTGTCGCACAACGAAACGAAGCGCGTGCCGACAAAGATTTTGCGAAATCTGACGAAATCAGAAATCAGTTGCTTTCACTCGGCATTCAGTTAAAGGACGGGAAAGATGGAACTGTTTTTAGCTTTGTATAAAAGCATAAAAGTTGTTTAACACCAAAAAACATGGAATTTACAAAACCTTTCATATTTTTGATACGATTCTACCAAGCAGGAATTTCGCCATTTTTTCCCGCTGCTTGTCGATTTCAGCCAACGTGTTCAAGTTATATGATCGAAGCATTGCAAAAATATGGCGTTCTGAAAGGATTGTTTCTTGGAATAAAACGAATTTTAAGTTGCCATCCGTGGGGAAAAAAAGGCTATGATCCTGTGCCGTAGAGAAGTGTTAAAACGTAGAAAGTTATAAAGTTGAATGTTTTATGAAGAACAAAGATGGTTGATCTTTTATGATATTCTGCCAATATTTTAATCTATTAATGCAACAATCTAATAATTTACTAATCTAATAATTGAACATTCTAACAATCTAACAATCTAATAATCTAATAATCCATGATATACACCAATAGCATTGTTTGGAACCCTTCCGAAGGCATCGATTTAGGCTTTTTTGTCATTCGATACTACAGTTTGATGTTTATTGTAGCATTTGGATTGGGCTGGATGATCATGAAAAAAATCTTTGAACGCGAAAATGAACCCGTCGAAAAGCTGGATAGTCTGTTCATTTGGACTGTTTTTGCCACGCTTTTGGGTGCCAGATTGGGTCATGTTTTTTTTTACGATTGGGAATATTTTCAAGATAATCTTAGAGAGATTTTGTTGCCCGTTAAATTTGATCCATTCAGATTCACAGGTTTCACAGGGCTTGCCAGTCATGGTGCAGCCATTTCGATTATCATTGCAATGTATTTCTTTTCCAAAAAAATCATGCACCGTCCCATGCTTTGGATTCTCGACAGAATTGTGATTCCAGTAGCAAGTGGTGCTATTTTTGTGCGATTGGGAAATTTTTTTAATTCTGAAATTTACGGAAATGTAACCGAAAAAAATAGTTTTTATGCCGTAAAATTCGTTCAAGATGATGAGTTTTGGCTGGGACAAAACGTAGCACAAGCCACAGGAACAGCAACCGAAAAACTTGGTTTTGATGCTATTGCCAACAATCCGCAGTTTCAATCCGTTTTAGATAGCATTCCGTATCGCCATCCCGCGCAACTATACGAGGCTTTTGGATACATATTTGTTTTTCTATTTCTCTACATTGCCTATTGGAAAACCGACATTCGCAACAAACAAGGCGCACTTTTGGGCTGGTTTTTAATCTTGCTTTGGTCCGTTCGTTTCGTTGTGGAATACGTAAAAGAAAGCCAAGGTGGTTTTGAAGAATCGCTCGGCACCTTCACAACTGGGCAATGGTTGAGCATTCCGTTTATAATTATCGGAATTTTATTGGTTGTCAATAACGGAAAAAATGTGATGCGGTTTTTTGGAAAATAAAACACGAAATAAAAACAAATAGCGCATTGGATTTTTTGGACGTTTCCCTGCGGGTCGGTCATTCGCTCCCGCTTTGGATTTGCGAGGCACGAAGTAATCTTTAAATAATAGATTGCTTCGTGCCTCGCAAATCCAAGAGCTCCGCTTGATTGTCCGCCGGGGTGGATCCTAACGCAAGCTACCTCGTCAAATACAAAAATCCCTGAATTGGCAAAATATAATCCATGTCATTAAGGTCCAAAACATAAAAATAGGTGCCTTCGGCAAGCATATTTCCTGCTAATCGAATGCCTTTATTAGAAAATCCCCGAAAATCATCAATGCTATTGTTTCCTTGCCAAACCAATTGTCCCCATCGATTGTAGATATATAGATCGTGGTTTAAAAACACATCGCGAAGTCCATCTACAAAAAAGAAATCATTCAGATTATCTTCATTTGCTGAGACTGCATTGTATATTTTTGGAGGACAATTTTTTGTTAAAAGTTGAAAATTTGTAATACTAAAACAACCATCACCATTTGTTATTTTTACAAAAATTTGCTTCGGCGTTGTTGTCGCAATATAATTTGATTCATTAAAAATTTCATTCGTGTTTGATGTTGCGTCCATCATATTATCAAAAAATTGCACAATGTCCGCAACATTCTTTTTGACACCATTTTTATAATCCGAAAAATCGAAAAAACCACGAGTTAGCCCTAAATTACATGACGTGATATCGCCTAAAACGCCGAAAATTGGACTTTTCAAAAGTCGCACATTAACGGCAAACTGATTGTTGTTTTCTAAAATTTCAGCAACTGTTCCGCTATCATTTGCAAGTCCATCTACATTTGCAGTAAGCACAAAATCGGAATTGACAGTCGTTGGAATTTGCAATGCAATTGTGCCATTCTGACTGCCACCAATTGCAATTGTATTGTTCGTAAAAGTCTGACCAACAAAAACATTATTAGCGAAAAAAGATATCGGCACATTGGCTGGCAAAAAATTTGTAGCTAAAATGTTTGAAACTGTAAAATCCACAATAATTGATTGTGAATTGCATTGCTTTTGAATAGTATTGACAGCAATTGTTGCATCAGGAAGTTGACTGTTCAGTTTTGTAATAATCACATTTATCATTACAAAATCTTGCCCAGATGTAAGTTGCACAGTCGCAGTAGAATCGCCTATCGCAATGTTGTTTTGAATGTCAAAAACATCCAAATCCATGTTATATAAATCCGTTGAACCAGTAAACGAATTGGTGCTATTGAAAGCATTTGTTGCTGGATTTAATGCGTTTGAAAGTGTATTTCCATTAATTTTCAAAGATTCTCCAACAGCCAAAGTCGCATCGCCTTCCCATGCCACAAAACCGATTTTCGCACCCGCATTGTCAATAACGTTCAAACTACTAAGCGAAATGTTTACAGCCGGCGGAATGCCTTGCAAACCATCATAAATATTGAGTTGATTCAGCGGAAGCGCAATGTCTTCATAGATAATAACCATTGCCCAACCAGCAAAATTGGTGCGATTGATACAATAGTTGGTTCCTACAAGCGACGCATTCACGTCTAAATTTGATAAGGTGAACAATCCATTTCCATTGTTAATGACCAACGTAGTCACATCTGCAAATGCACTAAAATATGATAGGTTAGAAGTGCCTTGCGTCCACGAAAAATTGCGTTGCGACAATACGTCAATTCCGTTTAAGTTGACCGAAAAATCTCCAGTGCCCGAGCCAGCCCAATATAAATAAGCTTTTTCCACAATTTGATTTGGCATTAAATTCAAGGTTGCGGACGAACTGGTTTAAATCGTACAAAAAGAGTTGATATTATTCTCACCAGGATTAAGCGTATTGCCAATCATTGTAAAATCATAACGACCATTAAATTGTTGGCGTAAAGAAACGTTTTGCGAAAATGCAAAAATTATTGAAAATATAGTTACGACACAAAATAATGTTTTTTTCACTAAAATTTAATAATTATAATCAGATATAAATGTATAGAATATAAAAATATAAACAGAAATATCAACAAACTTTATTTTATGATTATAGAAAAAGACCACGCCAAAATAGCTATTTTTGCGTTTTTAAATTTAAATAAAATGCCTCAAATTTCCGTTAAAAGCGAAGGTCAAAAAACAATTTTTTCTATTCTTTTCGCTATCAGCTTTGCGCACCTGATCAACGATCTGATTCAAGCCGTTATTCCAGCAATGTATCCCGTTTTGAAACAAAATTTCGATTTAACGTTCACAGAAATTGGACTTATTACGTTTGCTTTTCAACTTACGTCATCAATTTTTCAACCATTTATTGGATATTACACAGACAAAAATCCAAGTCCTTTTTTGCAAATTTATGGCATGCTGTCTTCTGCAATTGGAATTTTGTTGCTTTCATTTGCAGATTCGTTGTCGCTGATTGTGATTTCGGTAATGTTTATTGGACTTGGTTCATCAATTTTTCATCCAGAATCTTCGCGGATTTCTAATTTGGCTTCGGGCGGAAAACGCGGTTTGGCACAGTCTATTTTTCAGGTTGGTGGAAATTTGGGAACCGCAATCGCGCCGCTTTTAGTTGCCGCAATTGTAGTTCCAACATCGCAAAAATATTTGATTTATTTCTTGATTGTTGCCACAATTGGAATGGCAATTTTATCGAAAATTGCCGTTTGGTATCGTGACAATTTGCGTGTAAAATCAGTTGTTTCTCCATTTCATACGCAGCATAATTTATCGAAAAAGCAAGTCGATATTGCTGTCGGAATTTTACTTTTTGTGATTTTTACAAAATTTTTCTACTCGGCAGGGATTTCTTCGTACTATACATTCTATACGATAGAAAAATTCAATTTAAGCATTCAACAAGCTCAAATTCATACCTTTATATATTTTTTAGCTTATACAATCGGTACGTTGACTGGTGGATTTTTGGGCGATCGATTTGGGCGTAAATACATTATTTTGTTTTCGGTTTTTGGCGCAACACCATTTGCGTTTCTGTTGCCATATGCCAATTTATTTTACACGGATGTGTTGATGGTTGTGATCGGACTAATCATGTCATCTGCATTTCCTGCAATTGTGGTTTATGCGCAAGAGCTTTTACCTAAAAAAATAGGAATGATTTCTGGACTTTTCTACGGTTTTGGTTTTGGGATGGGAGCCATTTGTTCGGCATTTCTGGGCGTTTTGGCTGACAGAACTTCAATTGCTTTCGTCTATCAAGTTTGTGCTTTTGTGCCAATACTCGGACTTGTTTGCGTGTTTTTGCCTAATATGAGAAAATTATAATAAATTTGCAAATTGCTTTGAGTCCTTTTTTTCGTAAAGTTTTTAATTTGAAAAGTAGTTCTTTTATTTGAGTACTATTTTGTGGAACGGCGGATGCGTTAGGGACAGAGACGGCATCCTTTTAAAAAAAATGTCCCACTCGACGGTTTGCGCGTGGGACATTTTATTTAAAAGATATAGTTGAAGGCCCGACCCGCTCATTGCGAGGTACGGCTTGTCCGCAGTGGCTGGAGCAATCAGCAGGGAACGCCCAAATTGGTATTTTATAATTTATTGTATTCCAAAATAGCTTGTCGCAGAATTTGTACACTTTTTATAAGGTCGTCTTTTTTTAAGACATAGGCAATACGTACTTCGTTAACGCCAGCACCTGCAGTGGAATAGAAGCCAGCTGCGGGAGCAACCATGACTGTTTCGCCATTTAAATCAAAACTTTCGAGCATCCATTTCGCAAAATTATCTGCATTGTCAACAGGAAGTTGTACCATGCAATAAAATGCACCTTTGGGATTGGCAACTTTTACGCCCGAGATTTTTTGGAGTTCGGATACCAAGATGTCTCGGCGTTCGCGATATTCAGAAATGACGTTGTTGAAGTAGGATTGTGGCGTGTCTAAAGCTGCTTCGGCTGCAATTTGTTCAAATGTTGGGGGACTGAGGCGAGCTTGCGCAAATTTCATTGCGGCGTTCATGACGGCCTTGTTTTTTGAAACAATGCATCCAATTCTGGCACCGCACATGCTATATCGTTTGGAAACGGAATCAATCATAATGGCATTTTCGGCAATTTCAGGAAAGTTCATGACCGAATAATGTTTATCACCGTCGTATGTAAATTCTCTGTAGACTTCATCGGCAATAAGAAACAAATCGTGTTTTTTAACCAGCGCTGCCAACTGTTGCATTTCGTCTAAAGAATATAAATATCCAGTTGGGTTTCCCGGATTGCAAATCAAAATTGCCTTTGTTTTTGGCGTGATTAATTTTTCAAAATCGGCAATTGGAGGCAGTGCAAAGCTGCTATCGATTGTTGAAATAACGGGTACAACTTTGACTCCAGAAGCAGTAGAAAAACCATTATAGTTGGCATAGAATGGTTCTGGAATAATGATCTCGTCGTCCACATCCATTGTACTTCCCATGGCAAATAGCAAAGCCTCCGAACCTCCTGTGGTGATGATGATGTCTTCAAAATTTATTGGCAATCCACTTTTGATATAGAAATCAGAAAGTTTTTTGCGATAGCTTTCGTTTCCTGCTGAATGGCTGTATTCTAAAACTGAAATATTTGCGCTTTTGATCGCTTGCATGGCCACTTCCGGCGATTTTATATCTGGTTGACCAATGTTTAAATGATATACTTTATGACCTTTTTTCTTTGCGATTTCGGCATATGGAACCAACTTTCGTATAGGTGATTCTGGCATTTGTTGACCTTTTTTGGAAACTTTTGGCATTTTTATATTTTTTACAAAAGTGCGAAATAAATTGATGTTTGTCAATTATTTTGGTTAAAAAAAGTTAAAGTGATATTTTATCTCAAACTTATTTTTATTTTTATACAAACTTTATTTAATGAGGAACTTCTATTCTTTTGCTTTCGTCTTTTTCAGTATATATTTTTGTAGCGCACAGAACGGTTTTAAATTTACAAACGATAAATCAAAGGTCGTTATTCCTGTTCAAATTGAAAATAATTTGATTATAATTCCTGTAGAAATCAATAATGTTCCAATGAGGTTTTTACTGGATACTGGCGTTGAGGAAACAATTCTGTTTAGTTTAGAAGATAAAAATGAGTTAGAACTTTTTAATGTTGAAAAAATTAGACTCAGAGGACTTGGTGATCAAGAATCTGTTGAAGGTTTAAAATCAATAGGAAATACATTACGATTGAAAGGTTTGGAAAGTAAGAATGAAGCTTTGATTGTAGTTTTAGACGAAAGTTTTAATTTTTCGGCAAGTCTTGGCGTTGAAGTGAATGGCATAATAGGTTATAAAATTTTTAAAGATAAATGTGTAGCGTTAGACTATGAAAATAAGCAAGTAATTGTTTATGAGTCTATTAAGCTGATTAAAAAGATTAGAAAATATTCCATTATACCGATTAGTATCGAAGAAAATAAACCATATTTAAGCGCTAATGTCAATATAACAAATCAAACAAAAGCAGTTAAAATGCTTGTTGATTCAGGCAGTAGTGATGCAGTTTGGATATTTCGATCAATTGATAATAAAATTATAATACCTGAGAAAAATTTTGATGATTTTTTGGGTCGTGGATTAAGTGGTGATATTTTAGGAAAACGTGCTGAAATATGGAAGCTTTCCATTGGTAATTTTGAATTTAAAAATCCACTCGCTGCTTTCCCTGACACATTGTCACTTAAAAAGATGAACTTAGTCGAAGGTCGTTCAGGATCAATTGGTGCTGAAATTTGCAGTAGATTTAAAGTTATTTTTGATTACCGAAATGGTAATATGTATTTGAAAAAGAATCAAAAATTTGATAAAGTTTTTCAGTACAATAAAAGTGGATTAGAAATTCAGCACGCTGGTGTAAGAATTATTAAAGAAGAACAAATGAACAATATTTCTAATATAAATGGTGGCGTAAGGTTAAATTTTGGAGATAATGACCAAAACGTAAAATTTAATTTTGCATTGAAACCTAATTTTGAAATTGTTAATATTCGAAAAGCGTCTCCATCTGATAATGCGGGATTGCAAAAAGGCGATTTGATCTTGGCCATAAATGGAATTGCGAGTTATCGGTATAAATTGCACGAGATTAATAACATCCTTAAATCGGAAGAAGGCACGACCATAAAATTAGAAATTGATAGAAAAGGTAGCATAATGAAGATTAGTTTTAAATTAAAAGAGTTGTTTTAAATGGCAAAAATTAAATTTTTACTTGCTGTACAGTATATAGATTTTATATTTCTCTTGTCGTTTTTAGTTTTTTTTAAAAATTTATAAACCATGTTTAATGCGTGCTGAATTTAGTAAAGTCAAATTTTATTGGTTATCTGCTATTTAAGAGGTCTATCATTATTCCAAAATCATCATATTTTTATTGAAAAACAATCTATATTTGTGTCGACTTAATCAATATTCTATAATGAATTCAGATTCAACCAACCGATATTCACTTCGAGGCGTTTCTGCTGCAAAAGAAGATGTGCACAATGCTATTAAAGATATTGATAAAGGAATTTTTCCGCGTGCTTTTTGTAAAATTGTTCCTGATTATTTAACAAATGACGACGATTATTGTCTCGTTATGCATGCTGACGGTGCTGGAACAAAATCTTCTTTGGCATATATATATTGGAAAGAAACTGGCGATCTGTCGGTTTGGAAAGGTATTGCGCAAGACGCTCTGATTATGAATATCGACGATTTAATTTGTGTTGGCGCAACAGATAATATCATGCTTTCGTCAACCATTGGTCGAAACAAAAATTTGATTCCGGCTGAAGTTATTTCGACAATAATCAATGGAACTGAAGAATTGATAGATGAGTTGAAACATCATGGCGTTAATATTTTTTCAACAGGCGGAGAAACTGCGGATGTCGGCGATTTGGTGCGAACAATTATAGTAGATTCGACCGTTACGGCTCGAATGAAGCGCAAAGATGTTATAGATAATGCCAACATTCAAGATGGAGACGTGATTGTAGGTTTTGCATCTTTTGGGCAAGCAACTTACGAAAAACAATATAATGGCGGCATGGGAAGCAACGGGCTAACGTCCGCTCGACATGATGTTTTTGAACACTCTTTAGCACATAAATATCCAGAAAGTTTTGATAGCAGTGTGCCAATTGACTTGGTGTATTCTGGTCGAAAAAGACTGACAGATGCCGCTGAAAATTCACCTTTAAATGCCGGTAAATTGGTTCTTTCGCCAACGCGAACTTATGCACCAATAGTAAAAAAAATTCTTGGGAAGTTTTCAAAACAAGATATTCATGGAATGATACATTGCAGTGGCGGAGGGCAAACCAAAATTTTGCATTTTATACATAATTTGCATATCATCAAAGATAATTTGTTTGATGTTCCGCCTTTATTTAAATTAATTCAACAACAATCCCAAACGGACTGGAAAGAAATGTTTCAAGTTTTCAATTGTGGGCATCGTTTGGAACTATATGTTAATCAAGATATTGCATCTGAAATTATTGACATTGCGAAATCATTTAATGTTGATGCGAAAATTGTGGGTAGGGTAGAAGCATCAGACTTAAAAAAATTAACCATAAGCACTGAATTTGGTGTTTACGAATATTAAATATTTACGATGTACGAGCTACTTTTTTGGAAATATTGCGATGGCGTCTATCTAAATCATCATGAAGTATATGAGCAACTTGTGGATTCTATAGAAGTCGATGGCTTAGAAAAAATTCCCAGTACTATTATCCTCAATCGAATAACTAATTTATTTTCGAGTTGGGAAAAAGTAGATGATAACAGTTGGAAAAATAGCAGTGGCAACGGTGCATTTCAAATTATCAACACCAATTATTTTGTCAAAATTGATTGTTATGGAACAGACGGAAAAACAATGGATTTGCTGGTGTCTATACTAAATGAATTTGATTGTCCTTTGTATGATCTGCAAATTCCTGCAAGGTACGACGAGTATTTTGAGTAAGAAATCATAATTTTTATAACAAGATTGTGATATTTTTTAATCTTTAATTAATTGTTTATAACGTAGTTGTAACTCTTTACAATAAATTTTAATCTAAAATGTATGTACTTATGAATGTTATACCTAAACGCGGTGTTGATAGTTTACTGTTTGGAATGAAACAAAAAAACGTTATCGAAATTATAGGAATGCCAAACAAGAAATATGTAGATGAAGATCAAAACATTATACTGATCTATAATAATTTAAAGTTGATATTAACTTTTTATGAAGAGGAAGATTTTCGATTAGGATATATTGTTTGTGCCAACGAGGAGGCTATCCTTTTTGATAAAAAAATTATTTCTGCCTATAGCAGTAAACTTTCAGCGCTGTTTCCACAATTTAAAAATTGGGAAGTTGAGGATTTTGATACTTTTGAACATCATTTCAATGAAGGAAATTGGTTGGTATTAGTCACTGAGTTTGATATTATTGTAAAAATTGAAATTGGAGCTATTATAGAAAATGATGAATTTGTTTGGGCTTATAATTAATTGTGATCAATTGATTATGAATTTTTTGGCAAAAAGCTATAGTAAATATTTTGTGTTTATTAGTCGAATTTATCTATAGCAAAATAAATTATATAAAAAAAGCTGCTTGAAATTTTTCAAGCAGCTTTTATGTTTATTCTTTATTCTTAATATTTTAAACTTAATTCTTAATTCTTTATGCGTTGTGTTCAGCTTCGATTTGTTTGTGTTCTTCTTTAGAAATTGTATCGCACAATACTGGCGTTGCAATAAATAGAGAGGAGTAAGTTCCGATCACAATCCCTATAAGCATGGCAAAGATAAATCCTCGGATTGATTCTCCTCCAAAAATAAACATGATTAATAAAACAATAATCATACAAAGCGACGTGTTCAAGGTTCGTGACATGGTGCTATTAATCGATTTATTTACAATTTGATCGAAGTTGCCTTTCACTTGTTTCCCACCTAAATATTCACGAACCCTGTCAAAAACAATCACGGTGTCGTTCATTGAATATCCAATTACTGTTAGAATAGCTGCAATAAAGTGTTGGTCAATTTCCAATCCGAATGGAAGGTATTTCCATAATAAAGAATAAACACCAAGTACAAAAATTACGTCATGCGCAACTGCTGCTATTGCACCAAGACTATATTGCCATTTTCTAAAAGATATTGTCAAGTATAAAAACACAATAAACATTGCACCTAAAACCGCCCAATATGCGTTTGTTTTAATGTCTTCTGCAACGGTTGGTCCAACTTTGGATGCCTGAAGAACACCAATTTTTTTACCATCTGCTGAATTTATAAACTGATCGCGGGTCATGTTTGCAGGAAGGTGTTTTTTTAAACCTTCATATAATTTGTCATTAACTTCCTTGTCTGCTGCAATTCCTGGCTCTTCTACTTTGTATTTTGTTGTTATTTTCAATTGCGTTTTTTCGCCAAATACTTTTGCCTCAACGGCACTTCCAAAAATGGCAGATAATTCTTTTTTGACCTCTTCAGTTGGTACTACTTTTTCAAAACGTACTTGGAATGTGCGCCCTCCCAAAAAGTCAACACCATAGTTAACGCCATTTGTTGCTAACGAAATGATACTAATAATTGTAACTGAGATAGAAAAGATATAGGTATATTTTTTTACACCTAAGAAATCAAAATTGAAATTCGTAAACCAATTTTTTGACCATGGTGTTGTGAATGTCAAGTTTTTAGCTGTGTTGATTTGCCATTCTAACAATATTCTTGTTAGGAAAATTGCAGTAAACAACGAGGTGAAAATACCTATTAATAAAGTCAAAGCAAAACCTTGAATTGGACCTGTTCCAAAAATGTACAGTACAATTCCTGTTAAAACGTGCGTCACGTTCGCATCAATAATTGATCGCATGGCACCTTTCCAGCTAAAAGATCTATTGATTGCGTCATGTAAGGATAATCCAGCACGCAATTCTTCTTTGGCGCGTTCATATATAATGATGTTTGCATCAACCGCTGTTCCCATCGTCAGAACAATACCAGCGATACCTGGCAATGTTAGCACGAATCCTGGGAAACTTGCCATAAATCCAAATAAGAATAAAATGTTTATGGCCAACGCAATGTTTGCATAAAGCCCAGCGCGTCCATAATATATCATCATCCACAATGATACCAATAATAATCCAACCAATGATGACGTAACTCCCGCATCAATTGCTTCTTGACCCAAAGATGGTCCAACAACTTCCGATTGTATAATATCTGCCGAAGCTGGCAATTTTCCCGCACGAAGCACATTTGCTAAATCTTTTGTCTGTGTGATGTCAAAAGAACCTGAAATTGATGAACGACCGCCTGAAATTGGACCGCTGGTAACACCTGGTGCAGAATACACTACGTTATCAAGAACAATTGCAATATTGCCTTTTTGATTATATGCTTTTCCGGTAAGGTCTTCCCAAATTTTGGCTCCTTTTCCGCTCATTTGCATAGAGACGGCTGGTTTTCCCATTTGATCAAAATCGTCTTTTGCATCAGTGATAACGCCACCAGACATTGGCGCGATTCCATCTCTCGTCCCTTTCAAGGCATACAAAGAAAATATCTCTACATCTTTTTTAGTTTTTTCATCAGTCACAGTTTCAGAAATTCCCCAAACAAACTTAGCAAAACGTTGGTTTCCTTGTAGCAATAATCTGATGTCTGCTCGTCGAAGGTAGCCACCAACTGATGCCGTATCTTTTTTGGCAAACAAGCCTAAAACTGGCCCGCCACCTTGTCCAATAATTTTCCCTAATAACGGGTTGTCTTTTGCGGCGTCCGCAATCGTGTCTTTCTTTTCAGTCAAAAGACTAGTTAAAGAATCTTTTTCAACTGCTTTAACAGCTTCTTTTTTAATTTCGGTTTTCTTCAAAGCATCGTTTGCTGCCATTAAGAAATTACCTATTTCATCTATTTTATATGTTTCCCAAAACTCCAATTGCGCTGTTGACGACAATAGTTTTTTTGCTCTATCAACATCTTTTGCGCCTGGCAATTCAACTAAAATTCGCCCAGATTCGCCAAGTTTTTGAATGTTTGGTTGCGTTACACCAAATTTGTCAATACGTTTTCTGAGCACTTCAAAAGCACTCGCAACAGATTCTTCTACTTTTTTGCGAACCACTTTTTCAACTTCTTTGTCAGACATTTTGAAATTTACTTCGTCTTGCAAACTTTTATTTGAAAAAATTGAAGGATCACTCAATTTTACAGTCCCATTTGCATTTGAATAAAAAGCATCAAAGAAGGCATCAATATAATTTTGACCACCTTTTAAATTTGTTGTTGCATCAACTAAAGATTTATTGAAAACTGCATTTTTTGAATTATTAGACAAACCTTTTAGAATGTCTTTAACAGAAATTTGAAGCTGCACATTGATACCGCCTTCTAAATCTAAACCTTTACTTATTTTTTTGTCTTTTACTTCATTATAGGTAAACAAGCCCAGAAAAACTTTCTCTTTTCCAATTGAATCTAAATACGCAAGTTCTTTTTTGTTGTCTCCTTTTGCAAAAGCTTTTGCCTTTCCTTCTACATTACTACTTACGAACGTGAATGAAAGCTGGTAAATGCATACCAATGCAAATAGAATTGCAAAAAATTTAATAAGTCCTTTATTCTGCATTATTACTAAAAATTAATTAATTTGGTTGTATTATAATTTAAAAATCATGATTGTATCAAATTAAATACATAATTACAAACATTTTAACATAAATTATTAAAAGTTCATGATTATCTATTTTTTGAAACGAGCAAATATATAATTTAGATAGCGTTTTACCAATTTTTTTATTAATTATTCTGCAAAACATCGGTAAACATTGAATTTGCTATTTTGATGTTATTATTCTTGGCTTTGGTCCATAAAATGTATTTATTTTGAACCACATAAAAATGCAACGTCAAACTTGAAATATATTAGGTTCTTGTAGGCATGTAATTTAAACATAGACAAATAGTGTTTCCCTGAATCAAGCAAAGCGTCTTTTTTGCTGTATTGCTATGTGGTTTTAAATATATTACTTAGACTACAGCCTTATTGTTCAATTTACTTTTTAAATATATTAGCGAAATGGAACTTTTTTTTGAATGGTGTTGCTGTTAAATAAAAAGGTTATGTTTTAGAATATTGTGGATTTAATAATATTTCATATAAATCTTCTATTTCTTTATATTTAAATTGTGCTTTTTTGTTTCTAATTATA
>JAYWGW010000097.1:0-12992 GCA_043778045.1 Bacteroidota bacterium
AAATCAAAAAATTATAAGAATTTGATTGTTGACTTACGCAATAATTTAGGTGGAACAGTCGCGTCGGGCATGGCATTTGCTAATAATGTTTTTATAAATTCAATTACTGGCGGTGTTTTTTTGACACAAAAATGGTTTAATGAAAATGCTACAATTCCCGCCTTTGCAGATTATAATCAATTTGAAACATTTAGCGAATCTAACTATGATTTGATTATAAAAGGCATTCACAATCAAAAAGGTTTGTTGTTAAAAGTAAATCCAAACGCAAATCCGTTTGGTGGTAGTTTATACATTTTGACAAACAATAAAACTGCAAGTACATGCGAACCATTAGTATATGAACTTAAAAAACTAAATCGAGCTCGATTGTTGGTGAGAAAACTGCGGGAGCGATGCTTAACGGAGAAAAATTTGAGTTGTCCAATAATTTTGTAGTGTATATTCCAACAGCTGATTATTATACTTCTGACGGGTACAGAATTGACCAAAATGGAATAAAACCAAACATTGAAACAAAATCTGATGATGCGCTGGAGAAAGTAATGAATGAATTAATAAAAGACTAATATTATGAAAAAACTTATTTTAATTACATTTCTATTGTTTACCATTATTTCATTTAGTCAAAAACTAAATTGGATACCATTTAATTGGGAAGGTGCTGAAATTTCAGGAAAATATTTTGATAAACTTGCCATGACAATTCCAATCACGGTAGATAAATTGCCACATAAATTCAACATGCAACTTGATTTAGGAGCAATTAACACCGTGTTTTATGGAAGTTCAATAAAAGCATATTTAGATAAATATGATGATTTTAGAAATAAAATCGACACAACATTAACTTTTCGTATGCAAAGCAAGACGAATTTTAAACTCAAAAATGTTAATTTAAAGTTAGGTCAAGTGAGTTTTGGGAAAATTAATATTGGTATTTTTAAAAATTTTGGAGACGAAATTCCGAAAGATTCCATAATGACAAAAACAGAAAAGCACATCGGGACAATTGCACCAGATTTATTTCAAGGAAAAATTTTAATTATTGACTATGCTAAAAAACGAATATGTGTTGTAAAAGCATTGCCTAAGGAATTTTTAAAAGCAACGTTTTTGCCTTATAAAACGAAAGAAGGCAGAATTAAAATACCATTGAACATTGATGGACAGAATGAAGATTTATTATTTGACACCGGTTCGAGCCTTTTTTCATTAATTACAAATAAAGAAAGAGCGGACAAAATAACGGAAGGAAAAATTATAGATTCTTTAAAAATTTCGAGTTGGGGCGAATATTATATGGTGTATGGAAAAAAAGCAAAAGCGAAAGTGAAATTCGGGTCAAAAACTTTAAAGCAATCGACAATATATTATGATAATCAAAAAAACAATGAAAATTTTTATAAAGACGAGGCGATTTGGGGAGTAACAGGAAACGCTTATTTTCTCAATAACATCGTGATAATTGACTATAAAAATAAGTTATTTGGTGTAAAATAGATAAATGCTAATTGTATAATTTAATTTAAAACCGATGAAAAAAATTGTAATCATTCTATTAATTTCCCAATTCACATTCGCCCAAACCCAAAACAAAAAAATAAAAGTAATTTTATTGGGGACTTTTCATTTTGGAGCAACAACCGACAGAAATGCTACTAAATTTGAAGATATTTTTTCGGAAAAACGACAAGGTGAACTTGATGTTGTAGCCAAACAATTGTCAAAAATTGGAATCGATAAAATCTTTATTGAAGACACGCCCGACAATCAAACCAAAAGAAATTTGCAGTTTGAAAATTATAAAAATAACAAAATTACCGATGAAAAAATCTTAAAAAACGAGATTATTCAAGTAGCTTTTAGGACTGCAAAATTATCGAATGCAAAATTGGTTTGTGCCGATTTTGAGCAAGAACTACCTTACGACAAAATTCAAGCTTGGGAAAAGAAAAACAATGATGTAAAATATCCATATTCTTTTTTTGAAATCGAATTTCCATTCAAAGAAAAGCGAAAAAATTTGGCAGAAAGCACCATGTCGGAGTATATTATGGGTATGAATGACAAATATTACAGACAAAAACTTTTGTTTGATTACATTCATTACGGCTTGTCTTACGGTATTAATAAAGATTATACAGGTGTGGAATTTGCAACATCCTACTACGATAGAAACCTTAAAATTTTTACTAATATTTTAAGAAATATTGATTTAAAAACCGACAATACTGTTGTTGTTTTATTTGGTGCAAGTCACACAGCAGTTATGCGTCAATTTTTTGAAAATCATCCGTACTTTGAAATTGTTGAATTAGAAAATATCTTGAAATAAAATTTAAACAACTTTTGCTATGTTGAAACATTTCAGAAGCCATAAAATGCAGTTCAGTACTTTTTTATTTTACGGCATTGCACTTTGGGTTAGGTTTGCGGTAGATAACCCTAAAATCAATTTCTTATGAAAACATTTATTTTTTCAGTTTCTGTTTTATTTGCCTGCACTTTTTCATTCTCACAAACGGATGTGGCGCAATATCTTTCACAAAATAAAAATGCAATTCAGCTCGATGATTCAGAAAAATTTAGCTTTTTAACTCCTGACTTTTACGACAATCAGGTCTATTTATTTGGAGAAAACCACGGTTCGTCCCAACCGCATGATGTCGATTTTCTACTGTTTAAACATTTGTATCAAAAACAAAATGTTCGTCACTACATTGCTGAAGTAGATCAAATAAAAGCTTGGATGCTCAATAATTTCCTTAAAGATGGAAACGAAAATTGGCTTACTAAGGTTTTTAAAAGTTGGAAAGCCGAAGGTGCACAATGGGCCAATGAAAGCAATTGGAATAAGTACAAAAAACTGCATGCTTTTTATAAGTCGCTACCTCAAAATGAAAAATTTGAAATTATTGGAATTGACGTAATTCAGGATTATAGTTTGGTGAATGATTATTTTAAATATTTTTTGAATAACAAAAAGTCTAAAAATGAAGCTGTTGCAAAATTTATCGCCGTATCGGACACTATTCAATACGTAAATAGAAAAATTTTAGGCGAGTTAGCCAGAAAAATTGCAGTAGATATAAAAGTAAATAACCAATATAAAAATGAATTAAAAAGCAATCTTGTTGATTTTGAATTATTTATTAAAAATGCTGGTTATATTGGTAACAAGATGTTTCGAGATAGCATTATGTACAGAACTTATGATGACATTGTGGTAAGCAAAAATCTTAAGGACAAAAAAATGTACGGTTTTCTTGGTTTTTATCATACACTTCAAACAAAATATGACGGTAGAAATCCTTTTGCAACTTGTTTGAAACAACATTCCAAGCTGAATAAAATAGTCAGTTTACAAATGTTGGCGCTAAATTCAAAAATTTTGCTTCCATACAATGAGCAATTAAGAAAAATGATGCCAGCAGATTATGTAGCGCAATTGCGAAAAGACAATCCAGATTTTCCCCTTACTGAAAAGTACATTCCGTATGAGCTTTCAAACGAGAATGCAATGATGAAAGTGGACGGCATCGAAGAACTCAAGAATCAAACTTCAGAAAATTCGGTGACCTTTTTTAAATTAAATGATAGTAATTCGCCATACACAAAAGGAAAAAAACTTGCAGAAGTAGCTGGATTTCAGACCTTAAAAATGACTAATGAAAACGACGCGACAACAACGGCATTTCAGTATGTAGTTTTATTTAGAAACAGTCCCGCAGGCATACCGATAAATTAGATTTTGGTGAAGTTCGCTATTGTGAATTCGCTTTTATCGAAATAATATAAATTATAAAAAATTTGAAATTGTGTCAAAAATCGACTTAACCCAGTTCGCAGACGAAGAACTTAAAATTGAACATAAAAAACGAAAACAAGGTTATGATTTGTTCAAAGTTGTAATCGTTATTATGATTGGTTCTGCAATATTTAGTACCTATATGCAGGGATTTAGTTTTTTTACAATGTTGCCTGTGTTTTTTCTTCCACTTGCTTTTACAACAAAAGCAAGTTATGACGAAGCTCAAAAAGAAATCTTATCTCGAAAATTATAAACCAATGCAAGACGAAGTTCTCAAACACACCCAAAAAATTCATAAAGCAATGAATAATAGCAACCATTCCTTTAAAGAAAAGTTGAAAGAAATTATTATCGAAATTTTCATTATTGTTTTTGCGGTTTCGCTATCGATTTATCTGCACAGTTGGAGCGAACACAACCATCAGCAAGAGGAAGTTCAGGATTTTTTGGTTGATTTGAAGTCGGATTTGAATGAAGATATCAAAGCTTTCAATAAAGAAACCGAAATGTTAAATTCTAACATAGCAACGTTACAAAAATTGCAAAAGTTAACGTCCAAAGATTATGACGACAAAGAAAAGCTCGAAATAAAAATAAGTTATACGCTAAGGCAAACCAATGTTGGCAATTTTGAAGGATTCAAGTCGAGCGGAAAAATTGGATATTTAGAAAACAAAAAACTTAAAAAAGACATTTTAGAATATTTTATTCAAAATATTCCGCCACTTTATAAAATTGAAGACGACAGAAACCGAAACATCACAGATTTGCTTAAAACCATTGGTAATGTGGAAAGTAGAAAAGCAGTTTTTGACAGTAGAGAAGTCAAAACATTAATCAATTTTAGTCTACAGCTTTCTAGTAGTCTAAATATTGCCTACCAAGAAGATATTAAACTGGCACAAAACATTATAAAACAAATAGATAACGAATTAAAAAAATAAAACAATGAGCAAAATTGACCTTTCACAACTATCAACCGACCAACTTCAAATCGAACTTAAAAAACGAAAACAAGGTTATCAAATCAGCGCATTTATTGTCGGACTGATGATTGGTTGCGCGGTTTGGAGTGCGACACATAACGGAAATGTGTTGTTTCTTTTTGTGCCTTTATTGTTCGCTTATTGGTTTAGAAACGCAAAAACCGATTATGATGAAGTTAAACAAGAAATCGAATCTCGAAAATAAAAAATTTATAAATTATCAACCAAATAACCCTTTACTATGAAGTTCTTAGAAATTTTAAAATACATTCATATTCTCGCCGGAAGCTTAACGCTAATTTGTGGAACAATCGCCATGTTGTCCCGAAAAGGGCAAAAAACCCATAGATTAGTTGGACAAATATTTTTTTGGGCAATGACAATAACTACGGTACTCGGTTTGAATGCAGGCATTTTTAAACCTGAATTTAGATTGTTTATTCCAATTGCGCTGATTAGTTTTTATCAAGTAGCTTCAGGCTATAGAATATTGTATATCAAAACGTTACACAAAGGACAACAAGCGAAACCTGTCGATTGGCTTTTGGCAGTTGGAATGTTTTTAACATCTAACGTCTTTATTTACATGGGAATTATGAATTTAAATTCCGATATTTTCTATGCAATTGTTTTGTTTTCTTTTTCAACAATTGGAATATATTGTTCATTAGTAGATATTTATAATTTTACCAGAAAACCTACGAACAAGTACTATTGGTTATTTATTCATATTTTTAGAATGTCGCATGCATTTATTGCCGCATTAACTGCTTTTTTAGTTAACAACGCAAAACTATTTCCATTTTTGCCTGAAGTTTTGTTGCTTATTATTCCGATTGCTTTTGGACAGCCAATCATTACGTTCACAATTTGGCAATACCGTAAAAAAATGAATAAAACAAAATTGATTGCCGAACGAGTGCAAATTGATCAATCTTTTATAAACGAATTAACCTCAAAATCATGATTAAGATTATAACATTCCTTATCGTTTTCATTGTAACAAACCTCGAAAAAATTATAGTTTACTTTTCAAATCTATTTGTATGCTTTTTGATTTTTTCTTTTTCCTCTTGCAATGCACAAATTGACAGCAAAACCTTAGTTAAAAGCCTTACGGAAATTCAATCACAATCCAATATTCCAGGATTTGCATTGACCATTATTAAAGGTGATAAAATTGAATTTGAAAAAGGTTTTGGTTTTGCTAACGAAGAAACGAAAACGCCATTTTCATCAGAAACTATTATGCCGATCGCTTCGGTGAGTAAAACTTTTATTGGTTTTAGTGTAATGAAAGCTATTGATTTAGGCTATTTTACTTTAGACACAAACATAAATGATGTTTTGCCATTTCAAATTATAAACCCTCATCAGCCAAATGAAATTATAACAATTCGACATTTAGCAACCCATACATCAAGTTTAGTTGACAATAAAAAGTTTAGAATAGCGTCTTATGGACTTGATAAAATACCCAAAGTTACGCTAAAACAATTTTTAACTCAATATTTTACTAAAGATGGTAAGATGTATGAAAAGTCTAATTTTTCAAAAGCCAAAGTGGGTACAAATTATGAATATTCCAACATTGCATCGGCATTGGCGGCTTATATCATTGAAATACAGGCAAAAATATCATTCGCTGATTTTACCAAAAAATACATTTTTGAACCGTTGCAAATGAATAATTCCCATTGGTTTTATGATGATGCTTTCGCAAATAAATATGCAACATTATACCAAGTTGACAAACCGGATTATCCATCTGATGGACTATTGAATAGCAATGGAAGTTTAAAATCCTATTCTTGCACAACGTATCCAGACGGAAGTTTAAAAACATCGGCATCTGACCTTTCAAAATATTTAATAGAAATGCAAAAAGGCTATGAAGGAAAATCTTCGTTGTTAAGCAAACCATCATTTGAAACTTTATTCAAAAAACAATTTTCTGCAGAGAATATGCCAAAAAACATTGATCCGAAGGAGCCAAACCGCGCAATTTTTTGGGGCTATAACAAAAAAGACAAACTAATTCATACAGGTGGAGATCCTGGCGTTGCAACTTTTGTATCTATAGATCCAAAAACAAAAATTATTAAAATTTTATTATTAAATACTGCCTTAGATGGCCAAGATAATGCAGTTACAGTTGACAATTTTAAAAAAATTATCGGCGAAATTGAAAAATTTGAAAGTGGACTAAACTAAATATTTGCTTAAATGACCGAAAACCATTTCCTAAGAACAATTTTCAACGAAGCCAACTTCAAACCAGAAGATTTTGAGTTGATTATTAGTCAATATACCAAAATTAACTTTAAAAGAAATGATTTTTTGATAGAATACGACTCAACCGCTAATTATTATTATTTTGTTGAAAGTGGTTTTGTTCGTTCATATGTTATTGATTTAGAAGGAAATGACATCACTACCAAATTTTATAGCCCTTCGGATATTGTGATTGATTGGCATTCCTATTTTATGAAAACCAAATGTCGCGAACATTTTCAAGCCATCACCAATTGTGTGGTTTGGAAAATTTCGTTTGATAATTTTATGAAATTATTCAGCATCGAAGCTTTTAGAGAAGTTGGTCGCACTCGATTGGTCAATGGCTTTTTTGAACTTAAAAATCATTCCGTTTCCATAATTGCCGATCCTGCAAAAGACAGATATTTGAATCTTCTAAAAACAAAACCCGACATAATTCAAAATGTTCCATTAAAACAAATTGCAACCTATTTAGGCATAACCGACACGTCACTGAGCAGAATCAGAAAAGAAATATCCGATAATAAATAATAATTATGATAAACTACTACATTCCAGAATGGGTTTCAACCGCATTTTTAATTGGAATTCCATTGCCGTTTATTTTGATTTTAAATTTCATTCGAAATGAAAGCAAAAAGCTAAATAATCATAATATTTTCAAAATTTCATTCTTGTTTTTTTCGTTGTATTTGCTCTATATTTATTTGGCAAGTTATATTGGTTGGTTCAATCAAGTGTTGTTTCCACCAAAAATTTTACTCATCACTACCGTTCCATTTGCTTTCTTGCTATTTATGGTTGTTGCGAAAACTAAAATATTTGTCAACATTTTAGAAAACACCAAACTCGAAAGTTTAGTAAAATTACATATTTTTCGTGTTGTTGGTGTCTTTTTTATCATTCTTGCTTTTTATGACGCGCTTCCAAAAACTTTTGCATTAATTGCAGGTTGTGGCGACATTATAGCAGCAATTACATCAATATTTGTTGTAAAAGCAATTCGTAATAAAAAACTTTATGCCAAAAAACTTACATTTATTTGGAATGTATTTGGGTTTGCAGATATTCTATTTACTGCAATTGCGGCCAATGTTTTAACAAAATTATCTATAGATTCTGGTTCAATGGGCGTTGACACTTTGGCTTTTTGGCCATTTTGTATCATTCCAGCATTTGCTCCACCAATGATTATGTTTTTGCATTGGATGATTTTTACGAAATTAAAAAATTTTAGCTAAAAACTGTTTTCTTGTCCTATGGCAAGATTCACGTTCAACTGTTGCCATAAATTTGCTTTAATATTAATCGTAACACCAAACATAAATATAAAATCACCCAATAAATTTTTTATTTTTCGCCAACCCTTCATCAAAAAAAAAATCCGTAACAAAAGCTATGCAATTTTTTTTTTCCTTGTCTTGACAAAAAATAATTAAATTTCTTCAGTCAATTTTACACATATGTTTGGTATTAAAACAAATTAAAAATGGAAACTAAAAAAGAATTTATGTTATTGTTTCGCTACGAACCAAGTAGCGATTTTGTACCAACACAATCAGAAATGGACGAAATGCACCAATCTTGGGGCGCTTTTATTGGCAATATTGCCATACAAGAAAAATTAGTAAGCACGCATCAATTAGGGTTTGAAGGCGCGCAAATTTTTGCAGATAAAACAGCTACAAAACAAATTTATTTATCAAATAATCAAACGGTTGCTGGAAACATGATTGTAAAAGCCAATTCAATTCATGAAGCAACTGAAATGGCAAAAAACTGTCCAATTTTACACATGGGCGGAACAGTAGAAGTTCGATCAATAACACCAATGTAATTTAAAATCAACAAATTAACCAATTAAATTTAACCTAAAATGAAAACAAAAATGGGAACAATCGTAACAATTATCGTAGTAGCAGTCGTAGTTTTTTTAGCGTATGGATTTTACAATGCGAGCAAATTAACAAGCATCAACATCGTAAAATCGGTAACTATCAAAGGCACTAAACAAGAAGTTTTTGACCAAGTCAAATATTTGAAAAATTTTCCGAAATGGTCGCCGTTTCTTGCAGAAGATCCTGCACAAAAATATGAAGTAAAAGGAACCGACGGAACCGTTGGCGCGCAATATCATTGGAACGGAAATGGTGGAAAAGATTTAGGTTTTCAAGAAATTAAAAAAATCGACGAAGGCAATTTTATCGGAATGCAGTGCGACATCACCAAACCATTCGTAGCCAAACCAACATTCGACTATACTTTTGAAGAAACACCAAATGGCATCAAAGTAACCCAAGATTTCAAAGTAGAATCTGGAATTATGGATGCCTTTTTCATGGGATTATTTGGCGCAAAAGCTGGAATGGAAAAAATGAACCAAACTGGATTGGATTTGTTAAAAAAATCTATCGAAAATTAAATTTTATACATTAAGAAATTAAGATAATTTAGTTCATTCTTAATGAAACGTAATTTCTTAATGGTTAAAAAAAAATGAAACTAAATTTAAAAATAAACGGTAAAATCATGGATAAAAATGTAGCCACAATGATCGAAAACCTGAAAGAAAAAACAGGTCATTCGCTTGACGAATGGAAAACAGTAATTGCAAAACAAGGCATTATAAAACACGGCGAAATAGTAAAATTCTTAAAAGAATCGCACAATATTACGCACGGTTATGCAAGTGAAATTGCTTTAAAAGTCTTAGGTTCAGATGCAGATTCGTCAAACGATGCCGATTCATTTATTGAAAGCCAATATAAAGGCAAAGAACATTTAAAAGCGTTTTATGACAAATTACTTGACGAAATTAATAATTTCGATGGCGAATTCGAAATTGCACCCAAGAAAACCTATGTTAGTTTAAAACGTAAAAAGCAATTCATAATCTTAAATCCAGCTTCAAAAACCCGTTTCGAAATAGGTTTTAACCTAAAAGGTGTCGAAGCCAAAGGCAAACTCGAAAACGAAAAACCAAACGGAATATGTTCGCATAAAATCAATCTTTCCGATATTTCTGAAATTGACCAAGAAGTGATTGATTGGATAAAAATGGCTTATACAAATGCTGGATGATTACCTAAAAAACAATTTTTTACAATTTGATACTTTATAAAAAACCTTGTAAACAATATGGTTCACAAGGTTTTTTTATTTGATACCAATTTATATAGTCTCAAATTATAATTTGCAACTTTTGAACTTTTTTTGTATCGCATCTTTGCCATGTTGTTAATCGTTAACAGCATTACAAATCAAATTAAACTTTAAAATAATGAAAAACTTAATGAAAATTACCGTAATTGTTTCTATTTTATTTTTACAATTTTCTTGTAAAACTTATCAAGACATTGCGCCAAAAACGGCAACAATAATTGTTCCTGCAAAAGGCGAAATCGAATTATTTAAAAATCTGGAACATGCATCTTTAAGAATTTATTTAACCAATCAAAGTACAAAAAATTCTTGCGAAGCGTACACTATTAAAAACGGAAATAAAAAATGGATTTCACCTTCATTGCCTGTAAACGGAAAATTAGATTTTTTGGTTTCGAGTTCGGCATCGGTTTTATTACAAAATTACAGCGACGAAAATGTTTCGGTAGTTTATACAATCGATTAATTTCAATCTCAAAATTTAATTTAAAAACAATTACACTATAAAATTATAAAATGAAAAACTCAATCTTACTAATCGCAATTTTATTTACAAGTATCTCAACTTTCGCACAACTTCGAGGTTCAGGAAAAACAATAACCAAAACATTTGATTATCAAAATTTCAATAAAGTCAATTTTGACGATTTTGACGGAAAACTCGAAATCGAGGTTGGAAAACCATTTAGCATTTCTATTACAATCGATGATAATTTGGTAAATCTTTTAACTCTAATTGAAAATGCAAAAGATAAACGATTAACAATCGCTTTAAAAGGAAATCGTAACAACAATATGTATATTGAAGATACTAAAATCAATGTCAAAATCACATTACCTTATTTGACAGAAGTTACTAACAATGGTAATTCTGGATTAAATGTGACCAACATAAACAGCAAAAACTTTAAATCCGAAAATCCTGTAAACGGAAGCACAAATTTGTCCGGAATTGTTGACAATCTTGAAGTAATTTGTCGCGGAAATGGCAATCTTTATGCTGAAAGATTAATTACAAAAAACGCAAAAATTACTTGTCGTGGCAACGGAAATGCAAAAGTTAATGCAGCAGATGATATAGTCGCAATTGTTTCGGGTAATGGAAATATTATCAATGTTGGAAATGCAACTTTTAGTGCAGATTCTAAAACTTCGGGAAATGGCAGTTTAAACGGCAAAAAAAATAATTGATCTCTTTAAAAATTTAATGAATATGAATATTTTACAAAAAATCACAAAACCAATCACGATGCCATTTTGGTGGCAAGATGTAATGTTCGCAATTCCACGTATTGTTTGTGGCTATTTATTAACGGTCGAATTTGGATCGCCAAAATTTGGATTGCCGTGGTCGAATCCTGACAACGGTTTAGGATTTTTCGAAGTTGCCTTTTGGTTTCCGCAAGATGTTGCTGGTTATGGCGGAATTTTTGCTTGGGCACCAGGAATATTTGCTTGGATGGGCGCATTTGCAGAAGGAATTGGCGGAATCATGTTGATTGTTGGTCTTCAAACACGAATCGCAGGATTTTTAGTAATGTGTACCATGCTTGTTGCCATTTTTATGCAGCAAATCAACAATGGAATGTGGAATTGTTTGCCTGCAATGGGTTTTCTTTGGATTGGAATTTTCTATATGATTCTTGGTTCTGGACGATTTGGAATTGATTATTTATTCACTAAAAAACAAAATTAAAATGAAGAATTTAATAATAATTTTAGCATTTGCAATACTTGGGTTAACAAGTTGTGTTCAAAAAACAAAATCTCAAACTGTTATCTTATTTTTGGATGTCTCAGGAATTAAAAACATCCAAAATGTCGGTGTTCGTGGTGAAGGAAAGCCACTTTCGTGGAACGAAGACCTAATACTTACAGAAGTTTACAAAGATTCTATTTATAAGACAACCGTATTTGGAGATACAGGCAGACTATGTGCCGAAATAAAATTTACAGTTAATAGCGAATTTGAATTGAAAGAAGAAGAAAACAGAAAAGTATATTTTGATAAAAGCGGCACAACAATTTATAAAGCAAAATTTAATGTCGCCCAGAAGTGAAGCTTGTAGTATTTTAACTTTTTAAGAGTTTGCATAATTATCAAATTTGTTCGAGGCATAATAAGCATAAAACCCCAAAAATAGTTCGCCAGCCGTCCCAATAACAAAAATAGTTGATGGAAATCCGTCAAAAATGATCGACAAAGTTCTGCCAAAACCCAGTCCAAGCATAAAAAGCATATTGCAAATTGTTGCTATTTTCCAATATTTTTCATTAAATAATCCAACAATCCATAGTGATGCAAAAGCAAGATATAATCCCATTATGGCTTTTAGAATATTTTTATTGTCAGTTGTTTCAATGCTAATATCAAACCAATCAGTCATCGCAAAATTTACCAAAAACCCATAAAAGATCGCTGCGGGAACTACAATAATTATCGAAATGATTAAGTGTAAATTTTTAGGTTTTGTTAGGTTTTTCATAATTTTGTACTGAAAAAAATTTTAGTATTAAAATATTTATTTCTTGAATTTTGTCCCATTGAGAAGCTTCTTCTATGCAAACTCGAAATACAGTCGACGGACAAATTTTTAATTATTTACTTTACGCTAATTAATAAAAAATAAGAATTTTAACATACGCTAATAAAAAAAATTAATAGGTATAGGCACTTAAGTCGCACTTGATTTTATTGATATTTGATTGTTTTTTAACATTCTTTTTAGCAACACATTGAATATTGTTCCCAT
>JAYWGW010000098.1:0-12974 GCA_043778045.1 Bacteroidota bacterium
ACCTATGATTAAACTTTATCGAATTCACACCTATGAAATTTTTTGAGTCTATCATTAGACAAATATAATACATTGCGACCTAAACGCCTATACCAGTAATTCAATTAAACTTCTTTTATCAATTTACTGTTTTTCAGTATTAATTGGCTATTTTTTTAATAAAATAATATTCTATTTAGGTCTTGAAAAAGATTTTCTATTTTTAAATTTCAAGACAATTGGCAATATTTAACAAACTCTAACAAACAAAATAATTCCAACCATTCTGTAGGTGATTTGCACTATACAAAAGTTGACATTAAAACTAGCAATCAAGAATTATTCACAGGTAAATTACACGAAATTTCATATGATAAAGAGGGTAAAATTGACGCAATAACGATTCAAGAGGCATATAAATTCTATAAATGTAACGTTAACGAAGAGCTTAAAAAAATAGAATATATTAAAGAAATTACAAATGATAATGACCCATATATTATAATCCACATTGACAATTACAATGATTTTGTATACCGAAAAAGAATAAAAGGTAACCTGTTTACTATTTTTAATAATGACATAGAAAATATGTCTATTACTTATATTAAAATATCAGATTTTTATGAAAAATTTCAAAAGATTTTGAAGAAAGTCTTTTCAGTAATTTTTTTAATAATCGTAATTATTTCAATCTCATATGCAATTTGGGACTTCCAAATTATACAATTTAAAAACCAAGTACGGCGGATTATATTTTGTTTTATATTCCCTTTTGTCTTTGGTTTAAGTGCTGTGAGTATAAATGCCATTTTAAATGTAAAATTGTTTAAAGCGAATATTACAAAGTATCTGAATGACGTAAAAGATATTGTTACAATTCTAATCATATTTTTAATTCCATACTTATACATATTTAACGTACTTAAAACATCTTATTGTATTGTAATTTTTGCTTGTTACTTTTTTTTATGTGGGGCACTTATAAGTAAAAAAGAGGAAAAAACGGAAATCAATGAAATATCAGAACAATAAAAAACACAGCATACAACAGCGGTTTAGCGCAATTGGGGTTTGAGGCAAACTTTAAAGTTGGTTTTGTACTTGCGAGTTGGTTTTTTAATCGATACATTTGGCTAATCAAATCCCCAACTAACGCCAAGCCACGAGACCTCTCCCGCTGAAAAATCGGATCGGGCTTTTCATTTCAAGTCCTCGCACTTCCTTCGTCAGGCTGTGAGCTTTCCATTACATTCCCTAACGAAAAACCCATTCGTCAATAATTTTTAATTAATTAAAAATTCTGCGCCACCAAAAATCCTGTGGTCCATGCATTTTGAAAATTAAATCCGCCCGTAACGGCGTCCACATTTATTATCTCACCTGCAAAAAATAGGTTTTTGTGTAATTTACTTTCCATGGTTTTGAAGTTAATTTCTTTTAAATCAACGCCACCTGCGGTAACAAATTCTTCTTTAAAAGTACTTTTTCCATTGACTGAAAAAGCACAATTTGTAAGTTGTTTAATTAAATTTTGAAGTTGCATTTTAGATAAATCTGCCCATTTTGTTTCAGCTTCAATATCGGATGCTAATACCAAACTTTCCCACAAACGATTCGTCAATTCAAAAGGCGATTTTTTAGAAACTGATTTTTTAGCGTGTTCATATCTAATTTCTTTTAACAATACTGCGCATTGTTCAGCATCAATATCATTTAACCAATTGATGTACAGCGCAAACTGATAATTTTTTTCTTGTAAAATTCTTGCGCCCCAAGCTGACAGTTTCAAAATCGCTGGGCCACTCATGCCCCAATGCGTGATCAAAAGCGGACCCGAAGTTTCGAGTTTTGTGTCTTTAATTTTTGTGGAGACCATCGCGGAAACGCCTGGCAAATTTTTTATGCGTGCATCATTGATATTAAATGTAAAAAGCGATGGTACAGGATTTTCAACCGTATGTCCAAATTGTTGTAAAGTTTCCCACATTTTTGGATTACTTCCGGTTGCCAATATCAGACTTTCACAAAGGTATTGTTCATTTTGCGTTTCAATTTTCCAATACGCATCTTGTTTAAAAACCGATTGTACCACTTGAGAAGTTAGCACAGAGATACCGAGTTTCTTCGTGCAGTTCAAAAAACAATCAATGATGGTTTGCGATGAATTTGACTCTGGAAACATTCGACCGTCCGTTTCAGTTTTTAGCACAACACCATGATTTTCAAACCATTCGGTGGTGTCGCCCGTACAAAAATTATGAAAAGGTCCAAGCAATTCCTTACTACCACGCGGATAATTCTTAGATAATTCTTTTGGTTCGTAAACTGCATGTGTCACATTACAACGTCCACCGCCTGAAATGCGCACCTTTTCGAGCACGTTTTTTCCGCGTTCCAAAATGGCAACTTTCAAGGTTGAATTTTTTTCGACAATATTAATCGCTGTAAAAAAACCTGCTGCTCCGCCACCAACTACAATGATGTCAAAATTTTGGTTCATTTTAAATGCGTTCCGGAAAGTCAGAAATTATGCCGTCAATGCCCATTTCGATTAGATATTTTATGTCGACTTTTTGATTGACCGTCCATGCAAAAATTTTAAAGCCTGCATAATGCATTCTTTGTAGGTCCGTTTCGGTGATTAATTCAAATTGTGGATTGATCGCGTATAGTTTTAAATATTTTGCAAAATCAAATGCCAATTCCAAATCAAAATCGGTTAGTATTGCTAAGCGAATTTCTGGATTTAAAAATTTTGTTTCCAACAACAAGTCTTTACTAAAGCTCGAAATTAGAAAGTGACTATAATTCCATTTTTTGTCTTTAATATATAGGTTAACAATTTCCACAACTGCTTTTGCTGTATTTGAACCTTTTAATTCAATGTTTATAAAACATTTTTTATCAATCAAATCAAGCACTTCCGTGAGCAATGGAATAAATTGTTTTTCGGGTAAAACAATAGTTTTTAGTTCCAAATAAGACAAGTCCGAAACCAAAGTTTTTTTGTTATTAAACAAAACTAAATCATCGTGAAATACTATAAGTTGTCCATCTGCGCTCAAATGAACGTCAAGTTCAATGCCATCACAACTGTACTTCAAGGCTTTTTGAAAAGCCAATAAAGTGTTTTCGGGAAATTGTCCCGATGCGCCACGATGTGCAATTGAAAGTGTTTTCAAAATTGATTTAAAAATTGCAATTCATAATTGATTTGCAAGGGCAAAGGTAGTTTTTTAATGGTGAAATGTTGTTTGCAAAAAGTGAAAAGTGATATATGAAATGTAACATGTATACTATTTTAAAGTAAAACATCAAAAAATAAAGGGTATGCGCGTATAAATACGAAAAATGAATTCTAAATAATACTTAGCAAAATATTATTATTTTTATCATTTCTTGTTTTCCTCTTTTTACTTTTTCTACTTGATACTTTATATTTAATACTTAATACTTTTCACTTCTTACCTCCCAGCTCTGACTTCTTATCTCTTGCATTCCTCAATCAAAACCAAATTAAAGTTTGTATTAAAAGTTGCTTTTCCTCCAATAATTTTACTTTTCATACCTGAATATGCATCCCTCACTTTTGTTCCTTCTGCGAAAATTGAATTTACAGAAATAGATTTTAAACCTACCGGCAAATCTAAAGCAACAACAATTTGATCTTTAAATTTTCCATTGTCAAATGTGCGAGAAAATGTGTAAAAGTCAGCTTCAATTTTTTTGTGAATTCCGCCGCCAATAGCTGGATGACTGGCTCTAAAACGACCAATTTTTTGCCAATGCAATAGTGTATTTTGCGTTTTGGAATCATTTTTTACAGCAGACCAATTCATAAAACTTCGCAATGTGGCATCGCCTTGTGTGTCTGGAATAACTAATGAGCGGTCGGTTTCGTCACCGTAGTATACTTGTGAAATTCCTGGCGCGAGCAAAAGTTTTGTGCCTGCTTCGATTCCTTTTTCACGTTTGGCATCAAATGGATTTCCATCATCGTGTGACGAAATGTAATTCAAAACACTAAATCCTTTTAAATTTGTTTGAAGCTGATTTGAATATTTTGAAAATATAGATTCGTAGTCGTTTTTAGCATCCCATTTGAACTCAAAATTAATCATATTATCAAATCCATTTTGATAATAATTTACTTTTTTATCTGGAAAATTAAAATCTTGACCTGTACTGATTCCATAATTATATACTTCTGCAAGTGCATAAAAGTCATTGTTGTCGAGCACTTTTTTAGGGTTATTTCTTTTCCACATTTCAAATGCGTAGTTGCATTCGGTTTTGAAATCTAACCAAACCACTTCTTCAGTATGTTTCACGGTATCGCAACGATAGCCGTCAATTCCAAATTCTAAAACATAGTCGGCAAGCCATTTCATGATGTAATATTTTGGCAAACGTGGATAGCCTGTTCGCATGAAAAACGCATCTAAAGAGGCAACTTCTTTTTCATATCGACCTTCTTTTTTCCATTTTGCGACTAAAAAAAGTGGCAACTCAACTTCCGTCGTACTTTCCGTTCTGATGTCTGGCAAATTGGCAACCAAAGTGCATTCGATATTGTTTTTATACGTGTCATATGTGCAGGTTGGACCTGTGCGCACCCACGCATCGGGCCAAACCGTGTCAATTTCCGTTACAGGTCCGGTGTGGTTGATAACGGCATCAAGCATAATACGAATGCCTTTGGCATGGGCTTTTGAAACCAAATTTGCCAAGTCTGTTTTAGTACCAAAACTTGGATCCATCGCTGTCCAATCTTTTGTCCAATAACCATGAAAACCGTAGGACATTCCCGTGCCTTCATCCACGCCATCATGAATTTGCTCCACAATTGGTGTCATCCAAATGACATTAATTCCGAGATTTGTAAAATAGTTATCATCTATTTTTTGAATAATTCCTTTAATATTTCCGCCTTCAAAACCCCGCAACTTTCCCGATTTTTTTGTTCTGTCGAAATAGATCTGCTTCGTTTTATTACCGTCCTTAAACCTATCGACAAGCAAAAAATAGAGATTTGCTCCTTCCCAAACGAAAGGTGTTTTTTTATTTTGAACGCTATTTTTGGATTGTGCTTGACCGAATTTGATATTAAAAAACACGACTATTAAAGTTAAGATTAATATTTTTTTCATGATTTATCGTTCTATTTTGATAATGTTATTTTGATTTATCTTCCAATTGACTTCAATTTCAATTATGTTATTATTTGTGCTAAAAATAGTATTTTTTCCGTTTATGGAAACCGATTTTACTTTATTTTTACAATTATGAAGGATTAGCTTTACATTTTTGTCTGAACCTGCGCATGATTTACCGAATTCGGTAGTCAGATTTAAGGTTAAATTTTTATCGATTAAATTACTTTCAAATTTAAGCATTTCATATTTTCCTTTCTCAAAGGCGGATGGCGTGGTGCCATCATCATTATATAATTTGCTTGTGGATGTTTTGGTTTCTTCATCAAAATAAAAATGCAAATCGAAATTTGACAAAGAATATTCTGCCGTGTTTTGAATGGTTTTTATCATCGGAATGAAGCTTCCGCCACGCACAAAAGTTGGGATATTTTCGGCATTTACATTTACGGATGTTGTTGTTCCTGCCGAAAATTTTTCATCGGTGTAAAAATCAAACCAATTGTTGTTTTTTGGAAAATAAACATTTTTTGTGGTGACTGATGCCGAAGTGATTGGCGATATTAAAAAATCATTTCCCCACAAATAAGTTTCTGAAACGGTTGAAAGCGCAACGTTATTTGGCTCTTCAAAAAGTAAAGGACGCATTAATGGAATTCCTTTTTGGTTGTTTTCAAAAGCTATAGTATAGTTATAGGGCAACATTTGATAGCGCAATTCTACAAGTTTTTTGGCATTTGCGCGCGTAACAATGTCTTTATAAACGGGTTCTGAAGCCACATCTTCTTGCGCATGTGGACGGAAAATTGGGTTGAAAACGCCGTATTGCAACCAACGCAAATAGAGTTCATTATCAAAATAGTCGCCTGCAAAACCGCCCAAATCGGAGTGCATGTAGCCAAGTCCTTGCATACCCATTTGCAGTGCAATTTCGATTTGCGATTGCAGTCCGCCCCAACTTCGGCTCACATCACCCGACCACGGAATCATGCCAAAACGCTGACTGCCACTGTAGCCTGCACGCATCAAAATAAAAGGGCGTACGGTTGGAAAATCTGTTTTGTAGCCATCTTGAATGAGTTTCGCCCAATTGTGTCCGTATATATTGTGTACTTCATCGGCTTTTCCGCCTGCGGTGAACACGTTGGATGGAAAAACTTCTGGCTCGCCCAAATCGCCCCAAAGTCCGCCAACGCCTTGATTGACAAGTCCTTTGTAGATGTTCCAAAACCAAGATTTGCCTTCGGGTTTCCAAATGTCGACAATGCCTGTGTTTCCAAAATAGAAATCCCAACGCGCGGGATTTCCTGTTTTATCAACTGCCAATACTTTTTTGTCCACGGCTTCTTGCCATTTGTTGGAAGTGGAAAGAACAAAAGGTTCGGTGATGAGGATAGTTTTGATGTTTTTGGCGTTTAAATCGGCAATCATTTTAGTGGGATTTGGAAAATTGTCTTTGTCCCAATCGAGATTTCCCATGGTACCTTTGATGGATTTTCCAAACCAATATAAATCAAGAATGATGGCGTCAACCGGAATTTTTTCTTCTTGGAATTTTCGGATGGTTTTTTCGACTTCTTCTTGAGTGTGATAGCCAAAACGCGACGAAAAATTCCCTAATGTCCACCGTGCTGGCAACGGTTGTTTTCCTGTTAGAGACGTGTAATTTTCGATTAAATCTTGCCAAGTTTCGCCAGCAATAACTTGGTATGTTTTGCGCCCTGAGATGGTTTCATAAGCCAAAGTATTGTCTTTTTTTGAATCTAAATCCAAGTATCCGATTGCGGGATTGTCAAAATGGATGGCATATTTTTTTGATGAAAGCACAAGTGGAATGCAAAAATTCATTTGTTCGGCGCGGGTTTCATACCCATATTGTGCGCGGTTGTACAGTGGCAGTCTGTTGCCACGGCGGTTCATGCCAAGCGCACGCGCACCGCCACCATAGAGCACTTCGGTTTTGTCGAGATTGAAATTTATGGTGTGTATGGAATCTTGTTTTTTGTAACCTTCTTTTTCTGAAAACAAAAAATTGCCTTTGTGGAAATATGAAATTTGGTAAGGCGATTTTTGGATGGTGACAATGATAGAATTTGAAGTCAGAGAAATACTGTTTTTGGACTCCTTGACTTTGAAAATATTTTCAACTGGCGAAATTATAACTGCATGTGAAACGGGATTGAACGTTTCGTTGGTTGGCAGAAATGT
This sequence comes from Bacteroidota bacterium, assembly GCA_043778045.1. Classification (GTDB taxonomy): domain Bacteria; phylum Bacteroidota; class Bacteroidia; order Flavobacteriales; family Flavobacteriaceae; genus Flavobacterium. Next base: position 7,344 of record JAYWGW010000098.1, read on the forward strand.
GGTTTCGACAATATTGTTGTTGTATGATTTTATGATATATTTTCCATCTGAAACATTAATGTCAATTCCTGTTTTAGTGGGTTTGAAATTGATGAATTTTCGATTTGCGTTTTGCGCAAATGTTAAGGTTGTAATTAATAGAATAAGTAAAAATTTGTTCATGATGGTTAGCTATTTTTGGTGACGGTATGTTGCGTTAGGGTCGGAGTGGCTGAAAGATTAACGATTAACGAATGTAATGATTAACGATTTCAGACATATATGATGCTGAAAATTCGTGTAGTAAGATTGTCTATTAACGCTAATTTAAATTTGTTAAATTTTATAAATATTTGAATATTCGTCAATTAAATAATTTTCTCAATCTGCAATCGTTAATCGTTAATCAAAAAATCTGCAATCTTTCTAAGGATTTAGATAGACGATGCTGGCGTTGAGAATGGTGGCGAATCCGACCCAAATGAGGTAGGGAATGAGCAAATATCCCGCGGTGGCGCTGACGCGGTTGAATTTTAGAAAAGTTTCATAGATGAGAAACCACAGCAAAACAATTTCGATGAGGGCGAGCATTGGGTTTCTGAGACCGAAGAACAGAATTGACCACAACACGTTTAAAATCAGCTGTATGCCAAAGAAAAGTAAGGCTTTTTTGACTTCCTCGGGTTTGCTTTGAATTTGTGCCCAAACGAAACCCGCGCTGATGCCCATAAGGATGAAAAGCGTAGTCCAAGCAACGGGAAATGCCCAATTTGGTGGGTTGAAACTCGGCTTGAGGAGCGTTGGATACCAAGTGTTTACGCTACTTTGTGTAACTTGTCCCGAGAAATATCCGAGGCCGAGACAAAGGGCGACCATCAGAAATATTTTGACGAATTTGTTCATGATTTACGTTTGTGAGTAGCAAATATAGGAAAGGAAACGAAAGGGTTTTTTAAAAAATTGTATATTTGTGCAAAATTTTAAATTTCGATGGTTTCAGAACAGGATTTTATTGCGAAAAACGTTGTCGGAAAGGTTGAAAATGGCGCTTTTGAATGGTCGGCACCGAGCAATATTGCGTTGGTAAAATATTGGGGCAAGAAGGCGAATCAAATTCCTGCGAATCCGTCGGTGAGTTTTACGCTGAAGCATTGCAAAACCATTACTAAAATGCGTTTTGAGGCGCGAGAAAATGATGGAAAATTTGATTTTGAATTGCTTTTTGAAGGTAAAGAAAAATTGGAATTTCGACCTAAAATTCAGAAATTTCTGGAGCGGATTTACGAGTTTTGTCCGTATTTAAAAGATTATAAGTTTTTTATAGACACAAACAATACCTTTCCGCACAGTTCGGGAATTGCATCGTCAGCATCGGGAATGTCGGCGTTGGCAATGAATATTATGAGCTTGGAGCAGTTGTTGCAACCCGAAATGACGGATGATTTTTTCTACACGAAAGCATCTTTTTTGGCAAGATTGGGAAGTGGAAGCGCTTGCAGAAGCGTCCGTGGATCAATGGTGGTTTGGGGAAAAAATGAAAGCGTTGCCAGTAGTTCAGATTTGTTTGGCGTTCCGTTTGATGGAAAAGTTCATGCTGTTTTTGAGAATTTTCAAGATACGATTTTGCTTGTTGACAAAGGCGAAAAGCAAGTTTCAAGCACGGTTGGGCACGATTTGATGCACAATCATCCGTATGCTGAAAGACGTTTTGCGCAAGCGCACGAAAATTTATCGGCATTGAAAACGGTTTTTGAATCGGGGAATTTGACAGAATTTATCGCCATTGTGGAAAGCGAAGCCTTGACACTGCACGCGATGATGATGACTTCGATGCCGTATTTTATTTTGATGAAGCCAAACACTTTAGAAATTATTAATAAGATTTGGAAGTTTAGAGTAGAAACCAAATCGAATGTTTGTTTTACGTTGGATGCAGGTGCAAACGTTCATGTTTTATATCCATTTGACGAGAAAGAAAAGGTTTTGCAATTTATTAAGGCTGAATTAGTTGGGTATTGCCAAAATGGTCAGTATATTTGTGATGAAATTGGAATAGGTGCCAATAAAATTTTGTAGAAATGGACATTCAATTAGAGAAAAAAAGTTTGATGCGGATGTTGCAAGAAACCAATGATTTCGAAATTCTTTTGGCTATAAAAGATGTTTTTACGGCTAAGAAGAAGGATTTTTGGGATGAGTTAAGTGAGGAGCAGAAAGTGGAAATTACTCTTTCAATGAAAGAATTTGAAGAGGGAAAATTTTCTGATTTCGAAGAATTTTTGATACCTTTTACAAAATAATAGTGAGGAATTTAGTAATTATAGATAGAGCAAAGCTAAATATTAGACAAACCTTTGAATTTGTTGAAGGTAAATTTGGTTTGGAAGCGCGAATTAAGTTGGCGTTGAAAATCGCAAAAGTATTACGAATTGCACGTGAATATCCTGAAATTTTTCCGATTTCCGATTATAATAAAAAAATTCGAAAATGCGTAGTAGTAAAGCAATGCGCAATTTACTATCATTTTAATATTGAAAACGTGGTTATATTGTCGCTGTTCGACACACGACAAAATCCTACAAAAATCAAAAACATAAAATAATTTCGACCACAATATGAAAGGACCATTATTTTACTCTAAAATATTACTCTTTGGAGAATACGGCATCATTCAAGATTCCAAAGGACTTTCCATTCCATATAATTTTTATAATGGCGCTTTGCGAACAGAAGAGAATCCATCGGATGAAGCTATAAAATCTAATGGAAATTTAAAGCAATTTGTGTCGTATTTAGAGAATTTGCAAAGCCAAGATGCTACTGAATTGAGTTTTAACATGGCGCAATTGAAAACAGATGTTAATGCTGGAATGTTTTTTGATTCGAGCATTCCGCAAGGATATGGTGTAGGAAGTAGTGGCGCGCTTGTCGCGGCTATTTATGACAAATACGCAAATAAAAAAATTACGGTTTTAGAAAATTTAACCAAAGAAAAATTGTTGCAATTAAAGGCGATTTTCTCTATAATGGAAAGTTTTTTTCATGGCAAAAGTTCTGGTCTTGATCCGTTAAATAGCTATTTGAGCATTCCGATTCTTATAAATTCTAAAGACAACATCGAAGCAACCGGCATTCCCACGCAAAGCGTATCTGGAAAAGGCGCGGTATTTTTGATAGATTCTGGAATTGTGGGCGAAACCGCGCCGATGGTCAATATTTTTATGGAAAAACTGAAAGACCAAGGTTTCCGAACCATGTTGAAATCACAATTTATCAAACATACCGATGCTTGTGTAGAAAATTTCCTGGGTGGCGATATCAAAATGTTATTTGCTAACACTAAAAAATTATCAAAAGTTGTTCTAAATAATTTTAAACCAATGATTCCAGAGCAGTTTCATAATATTTGGCAAAAAGGTTTGGATACGGGTGACTACTATTTGAAACTTTGTGGATCGGGAGGCGGAGGATACATTCTTGGCTTTACCGAAGATTTGGAACGCGCCAAGAAAAGTTTAAATGGCTATGAACTTGAAGTGGTTTATCAATTTTAATTTAGATCATTAGATCATTAGATTTTTAGACTATTAGATTGTTAGATTTTAAATTATTAGATTATAGATTTCTTAGAAAATGTTTTTTGGGTAAACTTTAATTTTGAGGGTCTTTCAAAAAAATAATTTATAAAGATTTTACATATTGCACTTTGCAATTATAAAATCTATAATTGTAAAAATTCCATCGTTTAAATTATGAATTTCCTTAAAGTCGTTAGCTTATTTTCGGTGATTCGTGGCTATAATGTTTTAGTAATTGTGCTTGCTCAATATCTATCTGCGATTTTTATTTTGGCTGATGAACAGCGCGCCATTCATGTTTTGCTTGATTTTGAATTGTTTATTTTGGTATTGGCGTCAAGCCTTACGATTGCATCTGGATATATCATCAACAATTTTTATGATTCTCAAAAAGACTTAATCAACCGTCCAAACAAATCGATGTTGGATAGGGTTGTAAGCCAAGAAACCAAATTACAAGTATATTTTGGACTTAATTTTTTTGTAGCAATTATTGCTTTTTTAGTATCATACCGAGCCGTAATTTTCTATTCATTTTATATTTTTTTAATATGGTTATATTCCCATAAAATAAAAAAAATGGTTTTTGTGGGCAACGTTTTGGCTTCTTTACTGGCTGTTTTGCCTTTTTTTGGTATTCTTCTGTATTACAAAAATTTTGAAGAAGTGATTTATTTTCATGCGATTTTTCTTTTTCTTTTGATTTTAATTCGTGAACTAATCAAAGATCTTGAAAATCAAATTGGTGATTTGGCCAATGGATATCAAACCATACCTTTAATATATAGCGAAAACTTAGCGAAGAAAATTATCATTGCGTTATGTGTTTTTACTATTATACCGGTATATTTTCTTATTGCCGTTTACGATGTCGGTTATATGGATATTTATTTTTATATCACATTTATGGTTTTGATTTATGTGGGGCAAAAACTTTTCAATGCTACATCTAAAGAACATTATTTACAACTTCACAATGTTTTGAAGCTACTAATTTTAGCTGGAATTTTCTGCATAGTGCTTATTAATCCAAGTGTGCTTTTGCATTTTAAAAATCTGATTTTATAATATTTATGGATTGTAAACAAAAAAATTTTAAATGCAAAACGAGTTTCTTTTAATAGTTGTAGGGATTGTACTCGGTTGCATCGGAACGCTAATTGGCGCAGGTGGTGGCTTTGTTTTAGTGCCAATGTTGTTGATATTTTATCCTGAATTTCCACCTGAAATAGTTACCGCAATTTCAATTGCTGTTGTTGCCGTAAACGCAATTTCTGGAACGATCGCCTATAAATCTTCTGGTAGAATCGACTTAAAATCTGGTGTTTTATTTGCTATTTATACAATACCTGGTTCGATTTTGGGCGTTTTGTTGGTTCCGTATGTTCCAAAAGCCATTTTTAATATGGTTTTTGGTGTGCTGCTTTTGATTTTAGCAGTTTATTTAATTTTAAAACAATCTAAAAAGTCGGAAGAAACGATTAAATTATCAAATGAAAACGGCTTAACTTTTCGGGAAATTATTGATTCAAATGGTGAAAAATTTTCGTATTATTTCAATAGTACAAAAGGTAAATTAATTAGTCTGATTGTTGGGTTCATATCACCAATTTTAGGTATTGGCGGTGGAATCATCCATGTTCCTGCAATGGTCAACGTGCTTGGTTTTCCTGTGTTAATTGCAACAGCGACATCACAATTTATACTTGCAATAATGGCAACAGCAAGCGTTTTTGTTCACTATTTTCAAGGTAGTTATGATGATGATAATGTTCAGCAAACAATTTTATTTCTTATTATTGGTGTTATTCCTGGGGCGCAAATTGGAGCGAAATTGTCAAAAAAAATAAAAGGGCAAATCGTAATAAAAATTTTGGCTTTGTGCTTAATTTTGGTTGGTTTACGAATTTTAATGAAGAGTTTCGGGTAGTTTTGCTGAAACATTTAAATTATAAATACAAAAAATCCGAATATTTCTATTCGGATTCTGTGGTACCTCCAGGGATCGAACCAGGGACACATGGATTTTCAGTCCATTGCTCTACCATCTGAGCTAAGGTACCTCGCTGTTGCG
>JAYWGW010000099.1:0-53941 GCA_043778045.1 Bacteroidota bacterium
CTATTCGGATTCTGTGGTACCTCCAGGGATCGAACCAGGGACACATGGATTTTCAGTCCATTGCTCTACCATCTGAGCTAAGGTACCTCGCTGTTGCGGGTGCAAATATAATATGTTTTTTAGTTATACCAAAACATTTATTAAAAAAATCTATCTCTATATTTGCATTCTAATTTTCTATTTATGATTTTAGTTATTGATGCTGGTAATTCTCGAATAAAAACTGCTGTATATCAGGAAAGTACAATGGTTGCAACAAATTTTTTTGAAAATGGGCAAATGGAAATTGGGTTTAAAAGCATCTTATCTGCATATCCAAATATCAAAAATATTGTAGTTTCTTCTGTTTCAAATTTTGATTCTGAATTATTTCGCTCTTTTTTCGGACAGTATTCAATAATTTATGTCTCACAAAATTATAAGTTTCCCTTTAATAATTTATACGAAACGCCACGAACTTTAGGTATAGATAGAATGGTTTTGGCATCTGGCGCTGTATTAAAATTTCCAAATGTTAATAGGCTTGTTGTCGACGCTGGAACTTGCATAACATTTGATTATATTGACCAACAAAACAATTATTTGGGTGGTGCCATTAGTCTTGGATTACGCATGCGATATAAATCTTTAAATAACTATACTGCGAAATTACCATTATTAGAAACAAAATTTCCAGAAAACAATATTGGAAATTCAACTGCGGAGTCAATTCATTCTGGAGTTGTTTTAGGTCTTTTGCATGAAATTGACGGCGTTATAAATGATTTTAAATCAAAATATAGTAACTTTATAATAATTTTAACGGGTGGAGATGCAGAATTTTTGGCAGTCCGGTTAAAAAATACCATATTTGCCAATTCAAATTTTCTACTGGATTCTTTGAATTTGTTACACATTTATAACACAAAAAATGATTAAAAATTTTCTATTAAGTATAATCTTACTATTTTCTATAACAGCAATAGCCCAAGAAGGAACTTCATCACCTTATTCTTTTTACGGAATTGGCGATATAAAATTCAAAGGAACCGTTGATACAAGAGCGATGGGTGGCGTCAGCGTGTTTCCAGATAGCATACATTTGAATTTACAAAACCCTGCGTCATATTCGACTTTGAAGTATATTGCTTTCACAATTGGTGGAAATTATAATACAACCAGATTTAAAACCAACGCAGAACAAGAATATGCAAAACGAAGTGCCGTTGACTATATTGCTGTTGGAATTCCAATCGGAAAATTAGGCGCAACATTTGGCTTAATGCCATATTCGTCTGTCGGATATCAAATTAATTCTATTTCCACAGCCACAACTGCACGGCAATTCACGGGTGCTGGAGGAGTGAACAAAGCTTTTATAGGTTTTGGATACCAAATAAACAAGAAATTGAGTGTTGGTGCCGACATAAATTTTAATTTCGGTTCCATAAAAACGGAAAGTGTAGTCTTTTCTAATCAAGTGTTTTATGGCACAAAAGAGCGTAATAATTCAAGTATATCGGGAATTAACATCAATACTGGTGCAATGTATAACACACCTATTAATAAAAAAGTAAACCTATTTGCCAGCCTTCTTTTCAATCCTGAAAGTAGTTTGAGGGCTTTAAATTCGCGTAATATTTCGACAGTTCAATTTGTTCCAGGAACAGGATTTGTTTCTGCGGATGCGGGAATCGACGTTTCAGTTGCCAACAACGACATCAATTTGCCCAGTAAATATTCATTTGCAATAGGGTTGAGCGAAAATAAAAAGTGGGGTGTTGGGGCAGAATATACCTTACAGCAATTTAGTTCATATAGTAATCGTTTTAAAGATATTACGGCGGGTACATTTGAAAATGCAAATAAAATTGCAGTTGGAGGATACTATGTACCGAAATTTAATTCTTTTTCTAACTACTTTGAGCGTATAAATTACAGAGCGGGAATGCGCCATGAAAATACAGGACTTGTTTTGAAGAGTAAATCAATAACGGATACGGCTTTAACTGTTGGCCTTGGCTTGCCAGTTGGTGGCATGTTATCAAATATTAATCTGACTTTTGAATACGGAAAACGTGGCACGAGGGCAGAAAATTTAGTTGAAGAAAACTATATGAATTTTCTTATAGCACTGTCGTTAACAGACAAATGGTTTGTAAAACGTAAATATGATTAAGTTATAAATGAAAATAAACGCTATTACAATTTTCGTGCTATTTGTCTTTCTAATCACGATTGTTGGTTGTGATAATAATTTGCGTGAGGTTCAAAAAATAAGTGTTTCAGAATTTTCACCAAGTGGCGATGCAGACGATTTTGTACTGAAATACACCGATTCAGGTCGAATAAAAGCCATTTTGGTAAGTCCAAAAATGTTGGATTTTGCAACAGTACAATTTCCTTTTACAGAGTTTCCAAAAGGAATTTTGGTTACGTTATATGATGAAAAAAATAAAAGATCTTACATAAAATCTGATTTTGCTACGTCATTTAAAGGCACAGATTTGATTGATTTGCGTGGCAATGTGAAAATTTCAAATGAATTTGGACAATATCTTACTACGGATCAACTCTATTTTGACCAAAAAAATGAATGGTTTTACACCGAGAAGCCTTTTGTGATGGTTGACGAAAAAGCTGGAACCACGGCAGGACAAGGCATCGATTTTAGTAAAGATTTTAAAGTTATTAACTACCAGAATGTCACCGGTGCTATAAATCAAAACAACTAAAAAAAGCAAAATGGGAATTTTAAAACACGTTCATTATGTCTATGTTTTCTTTGCGATCGTTTTTTTATATGATGGTTTTGAACGCATTGATAATTCAGAACCGCACCCATGGCTAAGTTTCGCCATATCAGTAGTTGCGTTATTTATGTTTTTTTTTAGAAGAAAATTTTCCAAAAAATTCGCAGATAGATACAACAGTGGCAATCCTAAACTGTAACTAAAAATTAAAAATTCTTCAATTTACAAATTTTCGTATTTCATTTTATTGACAACAGGATTGGCATACATTTTCAAAAATCCATCCATCGCAATTGAATTACTTCCATCAATTCTCATTTCAAGGCGACGCATAAAAAGCGATTTTTCATTTTCAGAATATTTGCCCTCAAACGTATTCGTTTTAAAGAGCATATCATAAGCCACAAAGTTCGTGGGCCAAAGTTTATAGTTGCTCAATATTGCATCGTCAATAGCTTGAGCTACTGCCTGAATTTTTTTATTAGCATTATCAAAATCAACATCAATTTTGTCTAATTCTATATCTAAAACTTTTCCAGTGTGGATGTGTATGTGCTTTTTCTGACCCATCACGCCACTAATTAGCGTGTTGAAATCTTCATTTTTGGTTTTTACGTATACTTCGTTGTTGGCTTCTGCCAAAAGTTGTGGCATTTTTAAAGCATCGGTCGGATCATATTCATACGAAATAGAAACAGGCACAATCTTTAACCTTTTGAAATATTCGATAACATTGGATTCCGTATTTCCCATCGCAAGCATTTTAAGAACGCCCGGATTTGTCGTGTCGTTTCCATCTTTGGTTCGGCCATCGCGTTGTGCAATCCAAACCGAGCGATTTTCGCGCAAGAGTAATTGTCCAATATATTCTGACATCAGTTTCGAGCTTTGCAACATTTCGCGAGGTGTCAATCCTCTTTGAACCAAGAAATTACGATTCATTTTTGCCAAAATATCCATAAACGCACGCTTCACCAAATTGTCGCCAATCGCAGATGCGGTCATCACTAAACCATGGTCAAAAAGGCATGCGTTTAGCAGTGAAGTGTCTAAAATTATATCTCTGTGATTGGAAATAAATAAATAAGGTGTGTGTTTTTCCAAATTTTCAAAACCGCTTGTCGAAACGCCGTCAGAAGATTTTTCGATAACTTTTTGAACAGCTTGATAAATAAAATTACATTGAAAATCTCTAATAGAATGCGTTCTCAACAATTGATTTTTCCAAATAAAATCCTCAGCATCAGGAAATGTAAAATTCATGATGGCCTTCATCATTGGATGATTGACCGTTTTTTTTATCGCATCATTTATCTCAGTATCGTAGTAGGGACGAATAGCGTCGAATCTTTGCATTATTTTTTATTTTAAACGCAAATTAACGATTTTATTTATGGATTTCAGTGATTTTATATGAATTCATTGTAAAATTTACGGTGCAAACCATACAAATTCCTTACCATACATTTTTATAAACTTGCAACGCATTGGCTGTTGTCGCAGTTGCAACTTCATCAATAGAAACGCCATAAATTTCTGACAGTTTTTGCGCAATTATGGGAATATATTTACTTTCATTTCTTTTGCCACGAAAAGGAACAGGAGCAAGGTATGGCGCATCAGTTTCCAAAACAATTTGATCGAGAGAAATTTGATTTAAAAATTGGTCAATTTTGCCGTTTTTGAAAGTTGAAACGCCACCAATTCCGAGTTTCATTTTAAACGAAATTGCTTTCAAAGCTTGCTCAAAATCTCCTGAAAAGCAATGAAAAATTCCATATAGATCGTCAGATTTTTCTAAGGAAAGCACTTCAAAAATTTCATCAAATGCCTCTCTGCAATGAATGTTTATAGGCAATTCATATTTTTTTGCCAATTGAATCTGATACTGAAAAGCCTTTTTTTGAATTTGGAGTGTTGTTTTATCCCAGTATAAATCAATACCAATTTCGCCGATTGCGCAAAATTTTCTATCGCGCAGTTGTTGTTCAATTAGCTGAAGTTCTTGTTCAAAATTTGCTTTGACATAACATGGATGCAAACCTGCCATCAAAAAAATATTTTTGGGGTATTTTATTTCCAAATCATACATTTTCTCAATGGATTGACTGTCAATTGCAGGTAAAAAAAAACGATTTACACCTGCATCTATTGCGTTTTTGATGGCGTCATCTCTATCAAGGTCGAATTCTGATGAATATAAATGCGTGTGTGTATCGGTGAAATTTGGCTTCAAAGCGTTGGAAGTTTTTTGCAAAGATAAAGTTTTACATCTTTAATTTATTTTTTTATGCATGATTTTGTATTTTTACAATCATCAAAAAATATCAAAAATAGTGCACTTTCTTTCCCAAGATCTTGAAGATTACATCGAAAATCATTCGGCAAGCGAACCTACATTGTTGGCACAATTGAACAAGGAAACTTATCAAAAAGTTTTGTTGCCACGAATGTGTTCTGGACATTTTCAAGGCAGGGTTTTAAGTATGTTGTCAAAATTAGTTAATCCAAAAAACATATTGGAAATTGGAACATTTACGGGATATGCAACACTTTGTTTGTGCGAAGGTTTGCAGAAAAACGGACATTTACACACGATTGATATTAAAGAAGAGTTAGTAGATTTTCAAAGAAAATATTTTGACCTTTCGGAATATGGCACTCAAATTACGCAACATTTGGGCGAAGCAGTTGACATCATTCCAACTTTGGATATTAAATTTGATTTGGTTTTTATAGACGCAGATAAAGAAAATTACATCAATTATTTCAATTTGATTTTACCAAAAATGAAAGTTGGCGGAATTATTTTGTCCGATAATGTGCTCTGGTCAGGCAAAGTTGTTGAGCCGTTGCAATCGAGTGATTTCAGCACAAAAATTTTGTTGGAATATAATCTTTTATTAAAAAACCATCCAAATTTAGAAACGGTTTTGTTACCAATTCGAGATGGTTTGACGGTAAGTAGGGTTGCGAAGTATAACTTAAAACGTATACAAAAGTCATAACATAAATAGGTTTCAATTTGACCGACATTAATGCCTAATTTGCAATCAAAAATTATTTTCTTTCGAGGTATGAAGTATTGTTAAAATGGTAATCGTAGCATTTTCATAATTAAAATGATAATGGATACCGTATGGAAATACATCAAGATAAGCGACACGAGTTGTTTTATATTTGATTGCAAACAACAATGGATTGTCAAAAATATATTTTAATGTTGCTCGAACACTAATAATAAACCGTTTTTCTAAACCAACTTGTTTTGCTTTGTACCACCTTTTTGCTTCTAAAATTTCCGTTTCGGCATCGTTATGATAGACAATTTTGTTACTCATAATTCTGCATCTAAAAACGTATAAAATTCTGCAATTGGTTTTAATTTGTGGTTGTTATGCATATCTAACAAGCGGTCATCAATGATTTTCTTTTGCCACGGCAGAAGTTCATCTGAAGTATTTTTAATATTAGGATATTGTTGCACAATAAGATTCCAATTTTCTATTGGTATGAAAACTCCCGTTGCAATGCCATTGTTATCTTGAATGGTTTGTATCATCTTATTTTTTATGTAAAATTATAAAAATTAATATATTCTAATTGAAATTGCTCGCTTTTTTTTGAGGTTTATGCCATAGCCCTGATAGAAGTGAAAATCCTTTGGCTCGAAAGTCGACTTTTTTCTTAATGAAAAAAAGCGACCATAGAAGTTCCTTTTTGGGTTAGAAAAAAACTGTTTTCATTGATTGCTTCGTTCCTCGCAAAACCAGATTGAAACGTATAGCAGGAATTGCTTCAAAAATTAAATTGAATATCTTTCTTTTACTTTCTGATAACCAATGAAAAATAGAGTTCCGAGCACCGCACCAAACGCGTATCCTGCCAAAATATCTGTTGGATAATGTACGCCAAGATAAATGCGACTATAGGCGAAAATCAGCGGATATAGAAAAACGAGGAAGGCAAAACGATATTGCTTTCTGAGCAATAAATATACAAAAACCATTGCACTCATTGAGTTTGTGGCGTGTCCGGAAAAGAAACTGAATGATTTTGATTGTTTGACAACGCGGATTAACGTATTGATTTCGGGGTCGTTGCAAGGGCGAAGTCTTTCAAAAAACAGTTTTGACGCTTCGACTGTTTCGTTTCCGATTGTTAGCAAAATTGCAATAAAGAGCACGAGCAAACCAAGATTTTTCCAACTTGATTTTTTGTGAATCAGATAGGCAAGCAACAGAAAAAAAGGCAACCAATTGCTTTGTTTTGTTAAAAAAAGCCACAAAAGATCGAAGCGTTCACTACCTAAATTATTCAAAAATATAAAAACATCGCGGTCGAATTGTAGTAAATTTTCAACCATTATAATTGTCTTTTTATTGGCCCGTCTTCAATTTCTTCGATGCTTGTTTTTGTGATTTCAATTTCTGTTTTTATGTCAGAAATCGCGTCGAGTTTTAAAGGATTTTCGGGTACGTGTTCGGTGATCATTTTGTTAAAACCTTCTTTTGCCTTGTCAATTTCTTCAGTTATGGATGATATTTCAGCACTTTTGGATATTTCGTGCTTGATTTCGTCTGTGGCATTTTTGAGTTGGTTCATGCCTTTGCCAACCGTGCGTGCAATTTCGGGAATTTTGTCTGCTCCAAAAAGCATAATCGCTATAAGGATAATAAAAATTAATTCTGAACCGCCGATTCCAAACATATTTTCTAAGTTTTATACAAAGGTAAACGAGTTCGACGATAAAATCGAATTTAAGATGCTAATTTAAAGTCAAAAATTATTGATTATTTTTGCTATAGTCTTCAATTATGTGTTTTATTAAAACCATAAATTCCACGAATTAGAGCAAAAGATAATTTTAATTGAATTACACAAACCAACAACGCACTTTATATTCGTGAAATTCAATCGAAATTATCTTTTTCTTTAAAATTCGTGAAACGTATTCTGCATTTATCCGAAGTAATTAAACCACAATTCCGTTTGATTTCACTATTAAAAAAATTTTTAATCGAATTTCGTTTTCACCACTTCTTTAGGCCACATATTATTGGTTAAGTCAACGTCTGCCGTTTCAAGCTTCGGATCCAATTGAATTTTTTTAATGGCTTTTTCGGTTGCGATGGTGCGCGATACTTCAACATCGTTCATACGCCAAATTTGTGCAGGAAAAGTTTGCGTTTCTGTGGTTCCATCTTCAAACGTAAGCTCAATTATAATAGGCATTACTAATCCGCCCGGCTTGTTGAAACTGATTTGATAAAAGAATTTTGGGTTGCTAAGTTTGGCTCTCTCGGCATCTGAGAAATTCTTTTGCACAAACTCGTCCAGTGGTTTGATGTCTTTCATGTCAAAAGATTTTTTTGAATTGGCATCCAAACCTTCGGTATCGCTTGAAATCATATAGACTTGTGATCCTAAAGACGCCAATCTTCGTCTTCTGCTTGGCTCGGGTGCCACGTAACCTTTTGGAGTTTCGGATGTTACGAAATATTGCTTCACTTCTTTGATGCCAATATCGGTGTAATCTGTTGTATAGAACCAACCGCGCCAAAACCAATCTAAATCAACTGCCGAGGCATCTTCCATAGTGCGAAAAAAGTCTTCGGGCGTTGGATGTTTAAATTTCCAACGGTTGGCATACGTTTTAAAAGCGTGATCAAAAAGATCGCGACCCATGATGGTTTCTCGTAAAATATTCAGGCCCGTCGCGGGTTTGCCATACGCATTGGCGCCAAATTGCCGAATGGATTCTGAGTTCATCATAATCGGGTCGATGTTGCCTTGGTCGCCACTCATATAAGGTATAATATTTTTTGCAGGTCCGCGTGTTGAGGGGAAATTTTTGTCGAAAGTTTGCTCTGCCAAATATTGCATAAAAGTGTTCAGACCTTCGTCCATCCACGACCACTGACGCTCGTCTGAATTGACAATCATCGGAAAATAGTTGTGACCAACTTCGTGAATAATCACGCCAAGCATGCCATATTTCACGCGATCAGAATATTTTCCGTCGGCTTCGGGACGCCCAAAATTCCAACATATCATTGGATATTCCATTCCTTGATCTTGTGCATTCACCGAAATTGCTTTAGGATACGGATAGTCAAATGTATATTTTGAGTAGCTTTTCAACGTGTGCGCAACGGCTCTTGTCGAAAATTGTTCCCAAAGCGGATTGCCTTCTTTCGGATATAACGAAACTGCCATTACCGTTTTTTCGTTCATTTGCACCGCCATCATGTCTAAAATAAATTTCCGTGAAGTTGAAATTCCAAAATCTCGGACATTGGTTGCTTTAAATTTCCAGGTTTTTTTCTTGTCAGAAAAAGTTGATTCTTTGGCTGTTGCTTCCTCTTGAGTGACGATTACGACAGGATTATCGTATGATTTTAATGCTTTGTTGTAGCGTTCCATCTGAACTGCCGTGTACACTTCTGCACGATTTTGCAAATCTCCTGTCGCGTCCAAAATGTGGTCTGCCGGAACAGTAATATTCACTTCATAGTTTCCAAAAGGCAAAGCAAATTCGCCTGTACCCCAAAACTGCATATTTTGCCAACCTTCCACATCGTTGTAAACCGCCATCCGTGGATAGAATTGTGCCAAAACATAAAGGTTATTTCCGTCTTTATCAAAATGTTCATAGCCCGAACGGCCACCATCGAGCATGTAATTATTGATGTTATAATTCCATTTTATAGAAAACGCAACTTTTTCGCCGTTCTTTAATGGTTTATCCAAATCAATGCGCATCATGGTTTCGTTTATGGTCGTTTTCATGATTTTTCCTGAGGCATCTTTAACGAAATCAATCTTGAATCCACCATCGAATTTTTGTTCCAAATAGCTTCGCGAAAAGCCTTGAACACCCATTGAAGGTTGTGTTTTTTCACTCGTTACCAACGGAGTTTTTGAGGTGCGCGATAGTATGTTTTGATCCAACTGCACCCACAGATATTCCAAACTTTCTTTGGCATTGTTGGTGTAAGTGATGGTTTCAGAACCGTATAAAATTTGTTTACGATCGTCCAATTCCAAGTCAATTTTATAATCGGCTTGTTGCTGATAGTAAGCAGGTCCAGGCGCGCCTGATGCGGTACGATACATATTTGGAGTTGCCAATAAATCATACATTTGACGAAATTTATTGGTGTCCACGTGCCCGCCTTCTCGAGGTTTTTGAACGTCTTTTGTTTCTTGGGAAATTCCGGTTAGCGTGAAAAAAATGGCAAGCGCAAAGTATAACTTATTCATACAGTTTGTAGTTTAAGCTATAAAAATAATATTTAAAACCTAAAATGATAGGATTTTTAAAATTTTAACATTCCTTTTGGATTATTTGCTATCGTAATCAGGCTTTGCTTTTTGTTGTTAATCTTTGTGTTTAAAATGTTTTGTTGCTTGGCATTAATTTCAAATAGCGCCGTGTTTTCTATTGTAAAGGTTTTTATTTTTGATATGTCTTCAATTATAAAATATGATACCAATTGATCGCCAAGAACTTCGCTTGATTTAAATTTGATTATTTTATCTTTTCCGTTGACACTGATTTTTAGTTTTTCGGACATATAACTTGCGAAAATGTCAGTGTCTTTTTGAGTGGCTGTTTTCTCGCCAATTTGTGTTTTTTGACCTGCATGTTTTGTCAAAACTTTATTTAAATCGTCAATGAAAATGCGTGATGTAATTTCGACTCTCTTTTTGGAGATGTTATGCTCAATCTGATAAATTGAGACATAAAATTTATGAATTTTAAATGCCGAAATTCCGAAGATAAACGAGGTGAGGATAAAAACAGATATGATTTTTTTCATGCTGTAAAAATATGTAAAATAATTTTAAAAGATTTGAAGTTAGCTTTTAATGATTTTGTTTTGCCACAGATTGCACGGATTAAAACAGATTTTTAATTTTATAAGTTTTGAATCCGTTTAATCTTTTTAACCCGCCTGCCGGCGCGCAGATCGGTGGCAATGACTTAGATTTTTAAAATAAATGCACTTTAAACTTACTTTACTTGCAATTTAATAAATTCTTCCGATGCACTTATCAATGCAAACGACACTAAAAATTTGTTTTTAAGCGCTAATCCATTGATGACTTTTGGATCGTCTGACGCATAAAACTGAAATGCTTTGACGGATATTTCAGGAATATTTAAAGTATTCATAAAGTAAGAATCTGAAAACATTTCGGAAAGTTTTATGGCGCGTCGACGCGTTTGGTCTAAACTCAAATTTCGTTTGAGCATTTTTGTTCTGCCTGTAATTGCATTTATCAGCGGATCTAAACCGACGCTTCCGCCTGCCATATTTCCAACGTTGGCTTGCGCATAAAGTGCAGTTGCCGTTCTAAGTTTTCGTTCGGCAGGCGTGTAGCTTTTGGGTGTAGTTTTCTGAATTCCTAAACTTACTGTATTGATATTCGAATAGTTTACAATTTTCACTTCCTCCAATTGTTCAATTTTCTTAATTAAATTGATGGCAATTATTCCTTTTTTAAAATCTTCATCATCAATAATTTTTCGTGCATATTCGAAGTTGGTGGATTGAATAACAAGCAAATCATCAACTTTTGCAGCAATTGAAAATCGACCTGTAAAGTCGGAAACTGCTTCTTTTTCATTTACCAAATTCAATATTGTTATACCTTGCAAAATGGCATCTTTGCAAACCAATTGTCCAGCAATGATTTTTTCTGATTGTGAAAATGATGCAATTGACAAAATACTAAAAATATAGAAATAAATTTGCTTCATTAATTATTCTATTTTAGTGTCAACTTTTTGCAATTCCAAAAATTTTTGTGCCAATGGCGTTAATGCATACGACACCAAGAATTTATTTTTTTGGCGCAATGGTTCAATAATGGTTGGATCTTCTGCTGAATAATTTTGAAAAGCTTTGACTTTATTTTCAGGAATTTTTAATGTTATTATAAAATATTCGTCGCTGAACATTTCAGATAATTTTGTGGCTCGTATTTCAATTTTTTCAAAGGCAACATAACGTTTTAACATTTTAGTCCGACCTGAAAAGTAGTTTATAACGCTTCCAATGGCACCGCCAGTTTGCGCTGTGTACATGCGTCGTTCCGCAGTTGAATATACTTTCGCAGGTTTCGACAAAATACCTAAACTAACCGCATTTATGTTGGCATAATTAACAATTTTCACTTCCTCTAATTGTTCTATTTTTTTGACTAATGTAATCGATATCAAACCTTTTTTATAATCGTCTTTACTTATACTTTCACGTACAATTTCAAAATTATTAGATTGAACTACAAGCAAATCGTCAGGTTTTGCGTCAATGGAAAACTGTCCTGCAAAATCAGAAATGGTTTCTTTTTCTGTAACTAAATTCAAAATAATAATGCCTTGCAAAACGGCATCTTTACAAATCAATTGTCCAGAAATTAGTTTTTCTGATTGAGAATGCATTATAATTGAAAACAGAAAAAAGTATACGATAATTTTCAAATTCATAATATAAAAATCTTTAAACGAAAATATTATATTTACATCCTAATATAATGCCAATCGGTATATAAAATTGTGTTAAAATTATTTAAGTAAATTCATGAATTCAAAAAATCTTATAATTGCCAGCACGTCAACACTTTTTGGTGGAAAATATTTAGATTATCTTTTGCCCGAAATAAAAAAATTATTCGACGGTTGCAAAACCATAATTTTTGTTCCATATGCGCGTCCCAGCGGAATTTCCCATGACGATTATACAAAAAAAGTACGCAATGTTTTTGAAAAAATAGGGATTGCGGTAAAAGGAATTCATGAATTTGACTATCCTATTGATGCCATTTTGCAAGCGGAAGGAATTTTCATTGGTGGTGGAAACACCTTTCAATTGGTATCGCAACTATACAATTTTCAGGTAATGAAAGCAATTGCAGATGCAATAAATCGTGGTATTCCATATTTGGGAACAAGCGCGGGAAGCAATATTGTGGGACAATCGATGAAAACTACCAATGATATGCCGGTTGTCTATCCGCCGAGTTTTGCGACTTTAGGAATTTTTCCGTTTAATCTAAATTGTCATTATTTGGATCCAGATCCAACATCAAAACATAACGGCGAAACTCGAGAAACCAGAATTAAAGAGTTTCATATCTACAATTCTGAGTCTGTTTTAGGCTTGCGCGAAGGCAGTTGGATTGAAGTGAAAGGCGATCACTTTATTTTAAAAGGAAATTTATTAGCACGACTGTTTCGGCAAAATCAGATTGCGACGGAATTAGCAACAGAAACTGATTTGTTATTTGCAACAGCAACAAAATAATTATAGGTCATCTTTAAAAACTACATCAAACTTTAACTTTATAGTAAACCATTAAGAAGATTAAGATTATTAAGTCGTAACTTGCTTAATTTTCTTAATAAACTAAATGGTTTGTTACAAAAATATAATTAAAAAATTTCAAATTTCTTTACAACTGAATTTTATGAGGTGTCCTATATTTTACTATCAGGATTATAGCCGATATACGGCATTTCAAAATCTTTGAAATGAATGCCATAATTTTCCATTTCATTCAAAATAGGTATATAAACTTCTTTCGAAATTGGAATTTGAACGCCAGGAGTCACGATTTTTTTATTCAAAATAGCCAACGAAGCAATGGCAACAGGAAGTCCCACGGTTTTTGCCATGGCAGTATAGGTTTGATCGTCACCGATGCAAACCATTTTTGAATCGATTTGTTTTTGCTCGCCATTGATTTCATACCCAAATTTGTGATACATCACAATCATGTCTTTATCTTCGGGTTGTAAAGTCCATTTTTCGGACAGTATTTTTTCAAGAATTTGTGCAGGCGAGGCATTTGCTAAACCAGCACATTTTTCAGAATTAAACAAATCGAGTTCCACCAGTTTATCCCACATTACATCGTCTTGCTCAATGCCAAGTGCCATGCGGGTTTTTATTTCCACAGAATCTGATGGGTGATAAGGCAAAAATAAATTGATAAATTCGCGGTTTGATAATATTTCAGAATGATCAATTTTATAGCTGTCGTCGGTCATTCCCAGCTGAACGAACATATTCCAAGCTTTTGAAAATCCAACACGCCGTATGGTTCCGCGGTAGAGCGTCAGCACATCATCTAAACCATATGCAGACCGATATTTGAGAGAATCTCTGTTGGCATATCCTTCAAATCGGCCATATCCTTCGACTTCCATAAACTCTGTTCGTCGAAATAGTTTTTGATACGGAATGTATTTATAAGTGCCTTCTTGAATAAATTTTGCCACACCGCCTTGTCCCGCTAAAACCACATTTCGAGGTGCCCATGTAAATTTATAGTTCCACAAATTATTATCAGATTCTGGCGCAACCAATCCACCACAGAACGATTCAAATAAGATCATTTTTCCGCCTTTGTCTTTAATTTCATCAATCACACGCATCGCACTCATGTGGTCAATGCCAGGATCGAGGCCAATTTCATTCATGAAAATCAGATTGTTTGCTTTCGCATCAGCGTCTAATTCTTGCATGGCATCGCTAACATAAGATGCTGTTACAAGGTGTTTTTTATAAGCAATACAATCCTTTGCAACTTCAATATGCAAGTGTGCTGGAAGCATTGAAATGACCATGTTGCATTTTGAAATTTGAAGCTTACGTTGCTCATCATCAAAAATATTCAACGCAATCGCAGTTGCATTTTTGTGGTGGTTGGTTTTTTTTTGCGCCAATTCCAAAGATAAATCTCCGATGGTAAGATGCAATTGCTCAGCTTCTGAGTTGTCTAAAAGATATTTTATTAAAGTGGAAGCAGATTTGCCCGCACCAATGATTAGTATGTGTCGCATGTTGTTATAAATTGATTACAAACATACAAAAATGTTATAATTATAACAAAATATCTTAAGGATGTTAAAAATTGAGATCGCAAACGATAGTTAATAAAAAAGCCATCTTTTCGGACGGCTTTATGTACTATTGATTTTTGATAATGCTAAAACATTGCTGAAATTCTTGAAAAAAGTTTCGATTGGTTTTGATTTTTAGATTGACGTTTATGTGCAATACGAAGTTTATTGAAGTAGTAATTTAAATTCTGAAATCGATTTTTGTATTTATAAATCTGCATTATTTCATTTTTTTTAGTTTTGCTTTCACTGGTTCAAGTTGCCTAAGGCGGTTGCTAAAAATTCTTTAGCATTAGCGTGATTTTTATTCAATAACAAAACACTATTAGATATTTCTGCAACTTTTTTCCATTCATTTTTTTTCACTAAAATTGTGATATAATTACATTTATACTCCAAGTTCAAAGGAGATTTTTTTATCGCTATCTCTGCATATTTTTTAGCAGATAAAATATTATTTAATTTAAAATATGCCACTGCAATGTTGTTATAATCTATGCCAGACAATGCTTTTTCGTTGATTTTTATAGCATCTAAATATCTAAACATTGCATCTTCATAGCGTTGCAATTGCATTAAATATTCACAATATGCTAAATTCACAATTGTAATATCCATTCCAGCGGTTGTAAATGCTTTAGTAAAATACATTTCTCCTTTGCTATTTTCGTGCATTTTCATACAGATGTTTGCAGCTTCTAAATAATGTTTGATCTGCAGTGGTTGTAGTGCAATTTTGGTATCAATGTCTCTTAACGCTTCGTTGTTTTTGCCGATTTGCAAATATACTTTTGACCTTAAATCATAAATTTTTATGTTCTTTTGATCATACTTTATTGCATTTGATAGATCATAAATGGCATGGTCAAATTGCTTTTTTTGTATATTGATAGTAGCGCGCGCTATGTATGAAAGCACATTTTTTGGATCTAATTTTAATATATTTGAATAGCATTCTTCAGCCTCAACAATATTTCCGGTTTTATAGAAATAATTACCTCGCAAAAAAAGTGTGTTTACATCCGTTGGGAATTCTTTTTCAAGACTTATTGCGTAAGCTAAAATTGTATTTTCATCTGCTTTATCATGCAACGTTATTGAATTTTGAAAAGTATCATTCTGTATTTGTGCTATTCCAAAACTTAATTTTAAAACAACTACTAATAATGTAAATATTTTTTTCATCAATTATGCCTTTTATTTAAGATTGCAATGATGTAATTTGGGTGTATTTTGTAAAAGTGCGGCAGTATATGTTTTTTTAGGCGTTCGTAAAGCGTTATAATTTTATATTCTGATTATAATTTTTGCTTTCTTAAAAAAAAAGGGTTGCTGAAACTACGCAACAACCCGTAACAAAAAAAAAACTACTACTATTTAACAACTAACTATCTTTGACAAATAAAAAATTACTATTGCAAATAACTGAAAGTTTTTTTTGTTGTCTACCCGTAAAAATACCTATTTTTCAAATATTTTTTAGAAAGATATTTTTGGAAATATTGCGTTTAGTTTTGTGATTTTGGAATGTAATTTATCACTAAAAATCTGATAATCAACAGAATTTTTGTTAGCATGGCGATGCGAAATCATTTTTTGAATGCTTTCAACGTCTTTTATTGTTATAAATGCTTCTTTTGAAATATGACTTTCTTTGAATTTACTCCAAATATAATCAATGGCCATTTGGCTTGGGTGCAGAAAATCTGACTGATAAAATCTATAATCGCGAAGTTCATCCATTACAATTTCATATGAAGGAAAATACGATGTATTGTCAGAAGGATTTAGATTAAAAATGGCTGCAAATAATGTAGATTTACTCACATTATTTTCAAAAAACCCATCTTTCAGATGCCTGACGGGCGAAATAGTTAAAATTACTTTTATACTAGAGTTAATTTTTTGAACATCATAAATAATTTTGCGAAGCGCAACTGTATTCTGTTCTGCACTTAAGAGTATTTTAGTAAACTCCGATTGCGCTATTTTATGACAATTTGCAACTGTTTGTTTTGTTTCATTTAGTTCGTATGCCCACGAAGTTCCTAAGGTTAGAATCAAATCTGTTGCAGTTTTCAAATATTCATGCGAAGCAAGCAAAATGCTATTCAAATGTTGAAGATATTCAAATCTGTCAGAATTGCTCATGTTTGAATGGACTTCAAAGCATTGCCACAATCCATTGTTCTCAAAAATATCAAGTTCTGAAAAATAATTTAGGTCAACAATCCGAGCGACGATTTTCTCTAATGCAACCGTATTGAAAATTATTCCAAACGGATTGCACTGGTTATCAAATTTGTAGTAATCAAATTTTGATGCTATATTTTCTGCGAAGCATGATCCTAACGAAAATATTTTCGATTGATAATTTATTAAATGGTCGTTTTTTGAAATAGGAACAATAGTGCGAAAATCCATAATTACGAATTTGTGTAAATAAAAAAACCGCTTTAAAAAAAACGGTTATATAATTAGGTGTATATATTTTTTCTAATATTGCTGTAGCACTTTATTAATTTGTGCAAAAGTTCTTTTGTAGTAATTTTCTTTTGTAGATGAAACCATCACGCCTCTTGAAACCGATGCGTGCAAAAATTTCACTTCGTCATTGATCACTTCAATAACCATCCCAACGTGGTTGATTGCGCCACCATGTGTTCTAAAAAAAATCAAATCGCCTTTTTGTGCTTCACTTTTTGAAATTTTATCGCCAATATGCGACATATCATTTGAGGTTCTTGGAAGTTTCAAATCAAAAATATTGAATGCTGCGGTGATAAATCCTGAGCAATCCATTCCAGAAACCGACGTTCCGCCAGTGCGATATCTCACGCCTACAAACTGCATCGCGTTATTTATCAATTGTGTGGCTAAATAGTTTTGCGTTGGTGTCAGAATTAAATCTTCGTCTTCTTGAATATTTAGAA
The DNA here is from genome assembly GCA_043778045.1 of Bacteroidota bacterium. Taxonomy (GTDB): domain Bacteria; phylum Bacteroidota; class Bacteroidia; order Flavobacteriales; family Flavobacteriaceae; genus Flavobacterium. The sequence continues at coordinate 17,583 of JAYWGW010000099.1, forward strand.
TCGCTTTTTTTGGTTTAGCAACTGTTTTATTTTCTTTAGTTTTAGCAATCGCAATTATTGGAAAATTTTTATCAATAATTTTATCTTCAATTTTTTTTATATCAATTGGTTTTTGGTAAACACCTTTGTTAACAGCTTCTTTTTTTGTTGTTATAATCTGGGACGTTGCAAAGTTGACGCAAATTATAAATAGAAATAAGATTAAGAGTGGGGATTTGATGCGCATACGTCTTTTGTATTTAAAATATATTTTTAATTTACATTCAACTTCAAATTATAAAACTATCAAAATAAAGTATAAATATTATACTATTCATAGGTTTTCAGATTGCTAAAATAGGAAATATTTGCAATGCTTCAATTTTTTATAATGTTAAATTATTGTAAATTAGACTTAATGGCTTCAAAAATCAACGATGCCGTCTTTGCGCTTGCACCTTTTCCACCTAATTTTTGTTCAAGAACGGCGTAGTTTTGTAGCATTTGTGTTCTGTTTTCAAAGTGCAATATTTTTTTCAATTCAATTGCAATATTGTCTTTATTACAATCGTCTTGAATCAATTCTGCAACAATTTTTTTGTCCATTATCAAATTTACAAGTGAAATATATTTTAAAGTGATAATGCGTCTTGCTATCTGATAGGATGCCCAACTGGTTTTATAGCATACCACTTCGGGCACTTTAAACAATGCAGTTTCAAGCGTTGCCGTTCCAGAAGCAACCAGTGCGCCCGTGGCATTAGCTAACAAATCGTAGGTTTTATTGGATATAAATTTGATATTCTCTTTGTTCAAAAAACGTTCATACAATTTAAAATCTTGACTCGGTGCGCCTGCTATAACAAATTGATAATCCTGAAATTCATCCACAACACTAAGCATTAACGCAAGCATTTTGGCAATCTCTTGTTTTCTGCTTCCTGGTAAAACAGCAATAATGGGTTGCTGTGAAAGTTGATTTTCTTTTCTAAAATCATTTTCGTTTTCATAGTTGCCTTGCCCGATAGCATCTATAAGCGGATGACCCACAAACTGCACTGGAAAATGATGTTTCTGCTCATAATATTCTTTTTCAAAAGGCAAAATAACGTAGAGCGCATCAAAATCGCGTTTGATGTCTTTGATTCTATTTTCTTTCCAAGCCCAAATTTGAGGCGAAATATAATAGTGCGTTTTGATGCCTTTTTGTTTTGCCCATTTTGCAATTCGCATGTTAAATCCAGGATAATCTATGAAAATAATCACATCGGGCATGAAATCTAATATGTCATTTTTACAAAACGAAATGTTTCTAAAAATAGTACCTATATTAAGTACTACTTCCAGAAAACCCATAAAAGCCAAAGTTTTGTAGTGTTTAACCATGGTGCCACCAACAGCTTGCATCAGGTCGCCACCCCAAAATCTAATGGAAGCCTTACCGTCCAACTTTTGCAATTCCTTCATCAAATTCGATCCATGCAAATCTCCAGATGCCTCGCCAGCAATGATGTAATATTTCATAATTATATAAAAATTGTTATAATCGCTAAAACAATCGTTGCTAAAATAACGCCTCTTGCCATCAATTCTTTGTTGTTTTTTAGAAGTATAAAAAACGCACCAAGATTTAAAATGGCACCAATTGTGATAAGTTTTCCCATGCTGTTGTTGGCTTGCATAATTTCTATTCCATATAAAAAATTATAATTTGTAAAAAAAGAAATAAACAAAAAAACGCCAAAAATAGCTAATAGCAATCCCATGATAAAACCATAAATCAAATCAATTTTATTCATATAAAAAATTTAAAAAACGATAATATAAAATTAATTCTTAAAGATTTATTATTTCTTTCAACCTGTCAATAGCAGTATGCGCCGTAAGGTCAAATTGAACTGGAACTACAGAAATATAGCCTTGCGCCAACGCCCATTCATCGGTGTCTTCGCCGTTATCTCTATTGACAAATTCACCAGCCAGCCAAAAATATTCTTTTCCAAAAGGCGTTTTTCGTTTGTCAAATTTTTCTACCCAAGTGGCATCCGCTTGACGGCAAACTTTAATTCCTGCAATGTCTTTTTCTCCATATTTTGGAATGTTCACGTTCAAAACAACGCCCTTTGGAAGTCCATGTTCTAAAACCATTAGTGCAATTTTTTTAACATAGGATTTTGTGTGTTCAAAATGTGCATTCCAATCCAAATCTAAAAGCGAAAAACCTATGGCGGGCAAACCCTCAATTCCTGCTTCGAGCGCGGCACTCATGGTACCAGAATATATGACATTTATTGCAGAATTTGACCCATGATTGATGCCCGAAACACAAAGGTCTGGTTTGCGTTTCAACACTTCATTAACGGCAAGTTTCACACAATCTGCGGGTGTTCCTGAGCAACTATATTCTTCAACTTCGGCATTTTCGGCAGAAATTTTATTCAAATGCAACACATTATTTATTGTGATGGCGTGTCCCATCGCACTCTGCGGTTTGTCGGGCGCAACTACCACCACTTCACCAATTTCTTGCATCACAGCAACAAGCATTCTGATGCCTGGCGCGGTGATGCCATCGTCGTTTGTTACTAAAATTAAAGGTTTGTCAATTTTTATCATTTTTTTTGTAAACGGTATTATAAATTGCAAAAGTTCTATGATTGTTTATTGCTCAAAAGTAAATCATTAAGTTTGTGTTTGCAATAAGGTTTGACGTGTAGTTAGCATAATTTATATAGATTTAATATTTATAAATATAATTTAATATATTGTCTAATCTATAGGTCCAAATCTTTAACAAAATATTATTCATATTGTTTTACTTTTAGCACAATTATTGTTTAATTTGCCATAAATATATTTGATGCATTCTATAATTAATTTTATGAAACGAAACTATAAGATTCTAATAGTTATTGTTGCACTTTCTGCGACACTTTTTGCTTTTAACGTCAATCAAAAATCAAAGGTTGATCCAGAAAAAGATAAATTGTTGCTTGAATTGTTGCAATATGTGATTAATCAATTTCACTATTCTTCAAAAGAAATTGACGACAATTTTTCAAAAGCAGTCTATAAAGATTACCTCAAAACTATTGACGCTGACAAAAAATTCTTTTTGCAATCTGATATTACTGAGTTTTCTAAATATGAAACACAAATTGACGATCAAATTAAGAATAAAGATTTAACGTTTTTCAATTTGACTTACAGCCGATTGCAACAGCGAATGGAAGAAAGCAAGTCATATTATATAGCAATTCTTGCCAAACCATTTGACTATTTTGCTGACGAAAATTTGAATGTGAATAACGATGATGTTCCGTACAGTAGCACAATTACCGAAGTAAAAGACAAATGGCGCAAACAGATTAAACTTTCTACACTGGCTTCGTTAGTAGAAAAACAAAAAATTGCCGAAGATAAAAAAAACGGTGTAATCCCAGAACCAGAATTGTCAGAGGACGGAACCTTGAAAAAACTTACTGCCAAAGAAGTTTCAGCTTCGGATTCAAAAACTAAAAGTTTTGCCCAACTTGAAATAGAAACACGTGAATCAAGTAGAAAAGGATGGGATGATTATTATAAATTTATGAAAGACATTGAAAGAGACGACTATTTTTCAATATTCATAAATGCTATTGCAGAACAATTTGATCCGCACACATCATATTTGGCAGCGGACGACAAAGAGAAATTTGACGTGAGCATGAGCGGAAAATTTTTCGGAATTGGCGCAAGACTTCAAAAGAAAAATGATTATACCGAAATCACAGAACTAATAAGTGGCGGACCAGCTTGGAAAGCTAAAGAATTGGAAGCTGGAGACGTAATCCTTAAAGTCGCACAAGGCGCAAAAGCGCCCGAAGATGTGGTTGGAATGCGGATCAACGATGTTGTGAAACGCATCAAAGGACCAAAAGGAACTGAGGTTCGATTGACCGTGAAAAAAGCTACTGACGGAACAGTAAAAATCATAAAAATCATCAGAGACGAGGTTGAAATAGAAGAGACGTATGCAAAATCTGCTATTGTGATGAAAGATGGTAAAAAATTTGGGGTTATCAATTTGCCGAAATTTTATATAGATTTTGAGAATAAAGAAAACCGCGATGCAGCAAAAGACGTAGCCTTAGAAGTGGAACGATTGAAACAACAAGGCGTGCAAGGAATTGCAATTGACTTGCGCGACAATGGTGGCGGTTCGCTCCGAACGGTGGTTGATATTGCAGGACTTTTTATCAAAGATGGGCCTGTTGTGCAAGTGAAAACTGTTGGAAAAAAACAAGAAGTTTTGTCAGACACCGATTCTAAAATTCAGTGGGACGGACCATTGGTTTTGATGATAAACAATTTCTCTGCTTCTGCCTCGGAGATTTTGGCTGCTGCAATTCAAGATTATAAGAGAGGAATTGTTATCGGAAGTAAGCAATCCTACGGAAAAGGTACAGTGCAAAACGTTGTTGATTTAAACCAGTTGGTTCGCAATAGTGCGCTTGGCGATTTAGGCGCTATGAAAACAACGACACAAAAATTCTATCGCATTGATGGCGGCTCAACACAACTTAAAGGCGTCAGCAGTGACGTGGTTATGCCAGACAAATATGCGCATATCGAAGTTGGCGAACGAGACATGGACAATGCTATGGAGTGGGACAAAATTGAACAAGCAAATTTTTCTCAAGTTCCAAAGACAGCCGGTTTTGATACAGCTATTGCAAGCAGTAAAGCGCGTATTGAGAAAAGTGCACAATTCAAACTTATTGACGAAAATGCAAAATTGCTAAGTATTCGCAAGGACGAAACTGTTTATAGCTTGAACTATAATAAATTTAAAATAGAAGAAGATAAATTAAATGCAGAAATCAAAAAGTATAAAGTTATTTCTGAATATAAAAACAAACTTTTGTTTTCGTCATTGCCAAACGAATTGGCTTTATTTGGTAAAGATGCAGATCTAAAACTAAAGCGCCAACGTTGGCATGAAGACATGGCAAAAGATGCTTATATAGAAGAGGCTGTCAATGTCCTTGCCGATTTACAGCCAAAAGGTGTGGTTAAAACTAAGTTGCCATACAAAAATAAAAAAGGAAAATTAGTGGGTCAGCTTTAAGAAAATTTTGCAATTAGTATTATAAAAAAACACCTCTTAATTTGGAGGTGTTTTTTGTTTTATACTGTAAATAAATCTAAAATAATCCGTTTAATTCTGCGTCGATTCGGTTAATAATGTTGCCTAAATCCTCGCGGCTATTCACAAAATCAACTGTGTCAACATCAATAATCAAAAGTTTGCCACGGTCATAAGATTGCACCCAGGCTTCATATCTTTCGTTTAATCGACTCAGATAATCGATAGAAATTGTGCTTTCATATTCGCGACCGCGCTTGTGAATTTGCCCCACTAAGTTCGGAATGGAGCTTCGCAAATAAATGAGCATATCTGGCGGTTTCACAAGGCTTTCCATAAGTTCAAACAATGAAGCATAATTTTCAAAATCCCGATTTGTCATCAGTCCCATGGCGTGAAGATTAGGTGCAAAAATGTTTGCATCTTCATAGATGGTGCGGTCTTGAATGATTTTTTTGCCACTTTCACGAATTTGAAGAACTTGACGAAATCGACTGTTCAAAAAATAAATTTGTAAGTTGAAACTCCAACGTTCCATTTGATGATAAAAATCATCTAAGTAAGGATTGTCAACAACGTCTTCAAAATGTGGTTCCCATTTAAAATGTTTTGCCAAAAGGCGTGTGAGCGAAGTTTTTCCAGCTCCAATGTTTCCTGCTATTGCTATGTGCATTATGGTATTTTGATTTTATAGGTATGCAATTCTTGGTTGGTAAAAATAGTTAAAATTTGGTTTTTGTAATAAAAATTTTCAATTGTTTTTTCATTAATTTTAATTTTTTCGATGTTGTTATTTAGTAGATTGTTAACAAATAATTTATTGTATTTAAGAATAAGTACTGTTTGCTTATCTAAAATTTGAATTTTATCAAATTCTGCGACTATTCCCAATGTTGAAATTTTTCCAAATATATCGCAACTGTTTATGTTGCGCTGCGCATCTATCCAAAAAAAAGTATTAAAGTCCGTGTCATACGCCAATTTTGAAGTCTGCAGCGGTGGCGTTATTTCATTATAGGAATTATTTAAAAAATCATAAAATCCAATTTTTTGTGAAAGTGAATTATAAATCCAAAACCTGTTCTGCGATGCTATTCCAACCGCAGTTGCTAATATAGAATTTTCATACATCGATAAATTGATATTATTAGATTCATTTAGTTGATTGTCAAGCGTAATAATAGTATTGAAATTTTCATAAAACAAAACAATTTTCAATGGATTATGCAAATCAATTCTGGATGGTTTGCCAAGTGAAATATTTTTATATTCAAAAACTTCATCGTCTTTTTGTTTTATGATTACATTGTTTTTTAAAAAATATTTGTAACCAAATTCGTCGGTTTCAAGATAATAGTCGTAAGGCACACTCGTTGCACTAATTCTCTCAATTGCAAATGGTTGAGCAAAACAATATGCTGTCAATAAAAAACAAAATAACACCATATTTTTCATTACGTAAACATACAATTAAACTTTTTTAGATGGTAGATTTCATTAATTTTTAACAAAACATTTATAATTCTTTGATGGAATTTTTCAATATTTGCTTTTACAAATTCAATAATTTTTTTTCAATAACTTATCGTCGTAGCCTACTTTTTAAAATACATATCATGAAAAATTTTTTATTTCTGTTTGCAGTAATTCCATTATTTGCATTATCCCAAACCCAAAATTTTCAGGGAATGGTTGTCTATGAATCAAAAACCAGCACAGCCGAAATGAAAATGCGCATTGAAGGCAACAAAGACATGACGCCTGAAATGCAAAAAATGTTTGAAGAGCGATTGAAAAAAATGTCCGAAAAAACTTTCACCTTGTATTTTGACAAAAACGCATCGGTTTACGAAGAAGAAGTTACGCTTGATTCTCCAACAGCGGGCGGTGGCGGAGGCATGCGAATGATGGGAAGTTTCTCTGGCGCAGGCGGAAAAATGTATAAAAATATCAAAGACAAAACCTTTACGATGGGTAAAGAAATGATGGGAAAAGAATTTTTAATCAAAGATACGCTCACAAATTATAAGTGGAAAATGACCAGCGAAACCAAAAAAATCGGAAACTACACTTGTTTCAAAGCCACCGCAGAACGACCTGCAAGCAAATCGGATTTTAGAAATTTGCGAATGGGAAAACCAGAGGATACCAAAGATAAAAAAGACGAAAAATCATCGTCAACCAACATTTTGGGCAACATGGATTTGCCAAAAACAATTGCCATAACGGCATGGTACACGCCAGAAATTCCAATAAACCAAGGTCCTGAAGGCTACTGGGGTTTGCCTGGTTTAATATTGGAAGTAACGGCAGGAAAAACCGTTGTTTTAAGTTCCAAAGTAGCCATGAACATCAAAGATAAAATTGAAATCAAACCGTCCACTGCAGGCGAAGTGGTGACGCAAGCCAAATATGATGACATCGTTGTCAAAAAAATGGAAGAAATGCGCGAAATGTTTCAAAACAGTCGCGGAACGCCAAGCGGTGGCGGTGGTTTTAGAATGGGAAGATAAGTTTCAACATATTAATTTATAGCCGTGTCCACGTATGTTTAATATTTGAATTTTTGGGTCGTTGGCAAGTTTTTTTCTGAGTTTGGTTATAAAAACATCCATGCTTCGACCGTTAAAAAAATCATCATTGCCCCAAATTCTGTTTAAAATATTGCTTCGCTCTAAAATTTCATTTTTGTTTATATAAAGCAATTCTAAAAGGTGACTTTCTCGGTGTGTCAGCGTTTGAATTGTTTCGGCAATTTGCAGTGTTTGTTTTATTTTGTCAAACGTATAATTGCCAATAAGACACATTGAATCAATGGATTGCACTTTGTTTAACAGGGATTTTATGCGAACAATGAGTTCCTCGATACTAAATGGTTTTTTCAAATAGTCGTTGCCGCCAATCGAAAATCCTTCAACAACATCTTCTACTTGTGATTTTGAAGTTAAAAATATAATTGGTGTTCTCTTATCTGTAATTCTAATCAATTTTGCTAAAGAAAATCCGTCCATTTTTGGCATCATTACATCTAAAACTAATATATCAGGTTTTGATTTTTCGTAGACCTGCAATGCCATTTGGCCGTCAGCGCAGTGCAAAACTGTAAAGTTTCTTGTTTCTAAACTTTCTTTCACAATCAATCCCAAAGATGGTTCATCTTCGGCTAAAAGAACAACGATGTTATTATTCATTTGGCAGGGTAATTTTAAAGATAGTTTCAGCTTGATTTGGAACCATAGTCAATTTTCCATGGTGTTTTTCGATAATTTGTTTGGCATAATACAAGCCAATTCCAAAACCTTTTATGTTGTGAACATTACCGGTTTGTATGCGATAAAATTGATCAAAAATTTTATTTTGGTGCACTTTTTCTATTTTTTTGCCGTTATCAGCTATTAATATTTCTATAGTTTTATCAAAGTTTTCAACATTTATAGTGATTTGATTTCCGCCATATTTTATTGCATTATCAATCAAATTTGTAATCACATTTTCAAAGTGAAAACTGTCTACATTTATTATAGTTTCGCTTTGTATATTATCAGAAATAAAAGAATTGTCAGGTGAAATTTCTTGAAATTTTTGAATGATGCCATGAATTAATTGACCAACGTTCACGGCAGTTTTTGTAAGTTGCAACTGATTGGTTTGCAATGTTGCAGTTTCTAAAATTTTTTCGACCATTGTTTCTAATTTCGAAAGTTGTTGTTGCGAAATATCTAAATACCGCGTAGTTTTTTCTGTGTCATTTTGCTTGTTAAAAACTCGAATTCCTTCAATTGCAGATGAAATGGTTGTGATTGGAGTTTTAAATTCATGTGTAATATTACTGATTAAATCGTTTTTTATAGTGTCAATTTTCTTCTGACTATTGATAATTTTAAGTAAATAAAACAAACAAGAAATAATTATAAATGAAAACAAAATAGATAATAGTATTGTCCAAAAAATCCGTTTTAAAATGATTTTTGTTGGATCAGAAAAATTCATTTTAAGTTTTTCATTTTGAGAAAGATATGTTGATTTAGAAAACGTTTCTAAACTTAAATTTTTATCTTTATTTTCATTGAAGCCATCAAAAACGCGGTTGTCTTTAATATGTTCTATGCTATAATCTACTACAATATTTTTACGATTTAATTCCGTTTTTAAATAGGCAGAAAGTATCTTAAATTTTATAGAATCTTGTCGCATTGAAATCACCAATCGGTCTGAAAATGCTTTTAAATCTGTGATGGTGTCTGCCTGTTTTTTGTTTTTATAAATTTTAATACTACTTATATTATTGGCACTACTAAAGTTTAATTTTGTGGCTTGCACAGATTTTACTTGAACTTTAATATTGGTGTTTATTTTAGTGTCTTTTGTAATTTTTGTTTTATTATGACTTTTTTGTTTTATAGTTATAGAGTCTAAAATTTTATTATTTACAAGAATGGAGTCATTATTTGATGAGTGGTTAGAACGCAACACAGTGATTATTTTCTGCTTTGAGATAGTCGCAAAATATTGCTCCACGCTCAAGTCGAGCGCGATTTGAACTTCATTTATGATTCGCTCTTTTGCTTCTTGAAAATTTTTAATGTTCCAATAAATTTGCAGTCCAAGCGTGGCAATGATGCTTATCGCAATAAAGAAGAGTTCCCATTTAAAACGTTGTCTTTTCATTTTTCAAAATTACTAAGAAAAAAAAATTATTTCGATGCGTTAACAATCGTTAACAGTCATTAACTTTAAGATCATAAACTATGTCTTTACTTTGCTTAATAATCATAATAATATAAAAATATGAAAAATTTTAGTATTGCCATTGTGGGAACTGTTTTTATTTCTTTTGCAGGATTTGCACAATCTTTTCATGGACAAGCAGTTTACTTAACAAAAAAAATAGTTAATGACATTAAATTAGATGGCATGAATCTGCCAGACGCAAATCAGGTTGAAATTATAAATGCAATAAAAAAAGCAAATGAAAAAACATTTTTGCTTAATTTTAAACAGCATGAATCAACGTACGAACAAGAACAAACGTTGCAAAAACCAGCAAGAGCAGTTGGCGAATTTTCAGTCTCAGTAACATCAACTGGTGATTTGTCAGCACGCTATACAAACACAAAAACCAATCAAATTTTGCAAGAACAAGAGTCGATGAATGGCAAAAAATTTCTGATCTCGGACATATTGCCCACATTTGATTGGAAAATTTCTGGCGAAACAAAGAAAATAGGCGTCTACAATTGTTTGAAAGCCACGGCAACAATTAGAGTTACTGCCGACCAAATCGCGAATTATGAGGAACAGTTGAAGAAACAAGCAAAAAAGCCATCTGCGTTCTTTAAAGCGCAACCACCAAAAGACGAGGAAATTACTGCTTGGTTCACTGCTGACATTCCTGTGAACCTTGGGCCGGGTAAATATTGGGGTTTGCCTGGTTTAATACTTGAGGTCGCTTCTGGGAAAAACATAATTTTGTGTTCAAAAATTGTTATAAATCCAAAAAATAGAAGTGAGGTTAAAGTTCCATCAAACGGTAAAATCATTTCGCAAAAAGAATATGATTTGATGCAGAAAAAAATGTTCGACAGTATGAAAAATGAAGATGGCGTGATCATTCATGAAACGCGTACTGAAAAATAATATAACTATAAATTATCAATTTCTAAATAGTATTTTTGTACTTGTACTAATTTAACTTACAAACATTAATTTATTTGATGAAAAATTATATATCTACGTTTTTTTTAATTTACTTTTCTTTTTCTTTTTCCCAATCCATAAAATTCGATGGCGTTGTTCAAGATTCTATCAAAAAACCGTTGGAAATGGCAAACGTGATGGCAATAAACACCATCACAAAAGCCATGGATTCATACGGAATCACAAACGATAAAGGGAAATTTTCATTGAATTTAAACGCCAATTCAACTTATTTGATAACGGTGAGTTACATTGGTTTTCAATCAAAAAATTTGACCATTGTAACGCAAAATGAAAATATCGTCAAAACAATCGAACTCACATCTGGCGACATCAATCTTGAAGGAATTGAAATTGTACAAGAAATGCCAGTGTCCATAAAAGGCGACACCATTGTTTATAACGCAGATTCTTTCACATCGGGAACGGAACGCAAGTTGGAAGACGTGCTGAAAAAACTGCCGGGCGTTACCGTGAACAAAGATGGCGAAGTGGAAGTGGAAGGCAAAAAGGTGCAAAAACTGATGGTCGATGGCAAAGATTTTTTTGATGGCGATACCAAACTTGGCGTGAAAAACATTCCTGCGGACGCGATTGACAAAGTGCAAGTATTGCGCAATTTCAATGACATTGGCGCGTTGAAAGGCGTTGAAAATAACGAGGAAAATGTTGCCATGAACATCAAACTCAAAAAAGGGAAAAAGAACTTTTGGTTCGGTGATGTGTCTGCTGGAGTTGGCGTGGGACATTCGGATCGTCGATATATTATTAATCCTAAATTGTTTTATTACAATCCAAAATACAGCATCAATATTCTTTCTAATTTTAACAATATTGGGGAACTGCCATTGACGGTTCAAGATTATTTTAAATTCACAGGTGGATTTCGGTCAATGATGCGAAAGGGTGGGAGCAGTTTCAACGTATCGTCAAATGATTTGGGAATTGGTTTGCTTCGAAACAATCGTGCTAAAGAAATTGAAACGCGTTTTGGTGCTACAAATTTTTCATACAACGTGACAAAAAAATGGACTTTGAGCGGTTTTGGAATATTTTCATCTTCGGTAACGGAGCAAGAAACCAAGTCGCAAAGCACCATTTTAGCCAGTGGAAACAAACAAAATAATCAAGAAAATTCATTGCAAAATAGTCAATTAGGGCTATTTAAACTCAGTTCGAGCTACAAACCGAATGCGAAATTGCAATTTGACTATGATATTTTGGGGAAATTATCGAAGCAATCCGACAACACCAATTTGTTGCGTGAGGCGGTGGTCAATAATTTTTCATTAACTGAAAATATTTTAACAAACAAAAACCAAGAGCCCACAAGCATCACACAAAACTTAAGTTTATATTATACAAAAAACGAGAAAAACATTTTTGCATTTGAATCGCAATATCAATATCAGAATGACGATCCGTTTTTTAATGCCAATTTGCAAACAAAACCTTTTGCAAGTATTTTAGGCTATGATATTTTACAAAACAGAACCAATTTGAATCAAAGTCGTTTTGTAAAAACCAATAAATTCGACACAAAATTGGATTATTACTATCTGCTTACGCCAAAATCTAATATCAACATAACGTTTGGAAACACAATGTCTAATCAGAATTTTGACTCAGGAATTTTTCAGATTTTAGACAATAATCAACAAAATGTTTTAACAAATTCACAGAATAATAATAAGGTAAATTTTAAATACAATGATGCGTTTTTGGGTTTGCATTACAAGGTTTTGACAGGAAAATTTACGTTTACGCCAGGATTTAGCATTCATCATTATAATACAAAAAACACCCAGTTAGGAACTGAATTTACTCAAAATTTCAATAGAATTTTACCTGATTTATTTGCATTATATCAACTGAAAAGGTCTGAAACTTTGACCTATAATTTTGCTTTGACAAATGATTTTACGGATATAAATCAGCTTTCCGAAGGTAATATAGTACAAGGATATAGTAGTCTTTTTCGTGGTGATAAAACGTTAGAAAACGCCACATCTCAAACGCATTCACTACGGTATTTTAAATACAATATGTTTAATTTTGAAAATATCTTTGCAAATATTAACTATTCCAAACGAATGAATGCCATAAAAACCAATGCCGTTTTTGATGGAATTAATCAAAGTTCGTCGCCATTTAATTCCAATTTTGCTGATGAAACACTTTCAGCAAATGGCAGTTACGGGCGTTCATTTAAAAAATATTATAAAGCATCTGTAGATTTTAATTTGAATTGGTCTAAATTTAACAATATCCAAAACAATGTTTTTGCAACAGTAGAAAGTTTCGTGAAAGGTGGATCGTTAAAAACTTCAACAAATTTCAAAAATGTTCCAAATATTGAGCTGGCATTCGACGTTAATGTCAATGATTATCAGGGCAATAGATTCATTACAGAAAATCCATCCATTCGCGTTGACTACTTTTTCTTTGAAAGTTTTTCGTTCGTTTCAGAGTATGAATATAACCATTATTACAATCCGTCAAAAACTGTTGATAACGAATTTGACTTTTTGTCGGCAAGTATTATTTATCAGAAAAAAGATGGTAAAATGGAATATAAAGTTTCAGGAACAAATTTGCTGAACACAACTTCGCTTAATGACGATAGTTTTTCGCAATTTTCGACGCGGACATCGCAATATGTCGTGCAACCGCGTTATATTATTTTTTCGATGAAATATAATTTGTAAGAATTAAGCGCACCTCTAAAAACTTACAAATAAATACAGCAAAAGTTTTTAAATGGCAAACAGTGACCTTTGATTATTTAGACATTTAGATGATTCGGTTTGAGCGGCTTAATATTCTTAATTTCTTAATGTTTAAAATTAATTCTTTTTTTAAAAGTAACTTTTAGATGTGATGCTAAATACTTTTAGCCTCGATTGTAGCTTCTAATTGTTCAATTTTAGAAGTTTGTTTTGCAACTAAACGGTCAATTTGCGCGCGTTCCCAACTTTTATTCATAAAACGGTCAGTGACGTAAACTTTTATAAAATGAAGCAAAAACAGGAAAAACCATCCCGTAACAACCCACGTCCACCATTGCATTTCGCCACCCATTTGCAAAAAATGATTGGCAATAAATAAAAACAATCCGCCCATAAGAAGAAAAACAAAATGGTATAAAAGCCATTTTTTTTGTTTGATTCTTGCGCGAGCATATTCATATTTTTCGTGAATGTCATTTTCCATTACGTTATATTTAGGTTTAAAGGTAAGTAAAATTATTATTTTTTGCTAAAAAATGTAGTTTGAAAGGCAATAATTGTTTTTTAAGAAAACGTTTGCATGGTATGAATTATGTAAGTTTATTACAATATTATTACATATATTTTATTTATTTACACTGTGCTTTGCAATTGTCTTAAAAGTGCTTGCAAAAAATTGCGCAACCAATTATATGTGTTTTCTTTGCATAATAATTTAAAAACTAAATAGTTATGTCAATAAAAAAACAATTTGTTAAAACAAAGCCTTTGTGTAAAGTGACCTTTTCAATCGAAGCAAAAGAAGCAACTGCGGTTGCTGTTATTGGGGATTTTAATAACTGGGATCCTACACAAGGCGAATTGCCTAAATTAAAAAACGGTACTTTCAAAGCTACTTTTGATTTGCCAAAAGACACAAATTATGAGTTTAAATACGTTGTTGATGGTGTTTATATGAACGAACCTGAGGCCGATTCATTTGTTTTCAATGAGTTTGCTGGTGCAGAAAATAGTGTTTTATCTTTGTAAATGATATAGATAAGTTTGAAATTTAAAAAACCAATTCATTTAAGAGTTGGTTTTTTGCTTTAAACTGGATTCTCTTATTATTGTCTTTGTTTTTAGTTCAATAGTTTCTGGCACGAATACCGCTCCTGATTTTTTGCATTTGATTTCTTTCAAAAGTAGCTGAAAAGCTTGTACGCCCATTTTATAGCTTGGCTGATCAACACTGCTGAGTTTTGGCGTAATTATTTGTGACATAAACCAATTGCTAAAACCAATAATAGCAACCTGATTTGGAACATTGATATTACAATCTTTTAAAAACGTAATTGCTCCGACCGCAACCATGTCCGTTACTGCAAAAACACCGTCAACATCGGGATGTTCAGAAATTATTTGCTTCATGAATTCAAATCCTTCGTCAAATCCTGCTCCTTTGCATGTATAAACTAATGTGGGATCGAATTTAATTTTATTACGTTCCAATGTCTTTTTATATCCTAAAAATCGGTCGATAGCATTTTGTGGATTTTCAGGCCCGCGAATGTGTGCGATTTTTGTACAACCTTGATCAATAAGGTGTTGTACAGCTTCTGCGGCCGCTTTTTGGTCGTTTATTATTACTTTTGAGCTGTTGATTAATTTTGAAATCTTGTCAAATTGAACCAAAGGTATTTCTTTACGTAAAATTTCTTTTATGTGTTCGTCATTATTTGACTCGTTTGACAATGAAAGTAAAATGCCATCAACACGTTTATTAATCAGCAATTCAACTTGTTTTTTTTCCATTGCTACCGATTCGTTCGACTGAAGAATGATGACTAAATAGTCATTTTTTTCTGCCTCGGCTACTATGCCATTTACGATGCTTGAAAAAAAGTGGTGCACCACTTCAGGAATAATAAGTCCAATTAATCGTGATTCACTCGTACGTAAATTTATTGCGAAACTATTTGGTGTATAATGTAGTTTTTTTGCCAATTCTAAAACAGCGCTTTTTGTTGCAGGACTTACATCGGCATAGTTTTTTAAGGCTTTTGAAACCGTTGTAATTGAAATGTTAAGTTGTTGTGCAATTTCCTTAAGTGTGGCGCTTTTCATAAATGTAAATCTAACTATATTTTAAAATTTAAAATAGAAATAGTGGTTTTTTTGTAAAGATTGTTGAATTAAACGGCAACGATTCCTTTTATGTGTGGGTGCGGATCATATCCTTCGAGTGTAAAATCTTCAAAAGTAAAGTCAAAAATATTTTTAATTGCAGAATTTATAATCATTTTTGGCAAAGGTCTGATGTCTCGAGAAAGTTGCAATTCCAATTGTTCAAAATGATTATTATAAATGTGCGCATCGCCAAAAGTGTGAATAAATTCACCTAATTCAAATTGGCAAATCTGTGCAATCATCATTGTGAGTAAAGCATAAGACGCAATATTAAATGGTACGCCCAAGAAAATATCGGCACTTCGTTGGTACAATTGGCAAGACAATTTGTTGTTGGCAACATAAAATTGAAAAAACGCATGACAAGGCGGAAGCGCAACTTTTCCATTCGCCACATTTTCAGAAAACGATTTGGATCCATCTGGCAAAACACCTGGATTCCATGCCGAAACCAACATGCGGCGGCTGTTAGGATTGGTTTTCAGCGTGTCGATAATTTCTGAAATTTGGTCAATTTCGTCTGAATTCCAATTGCGCCATTGTGCGCCATAAACGGGACCAAGATTTCCATTTTCGTCTGCCCATTCATCCCAAATTTTTACGCCGTTTTCTTTCAAATATGCAATATTAGTATCGCCTTTCAAAAACCATAGTAACTCGTAGACAATAGATTTCAAGTGCAATTTTTTTGTGGTTACCATTGGAAAACCATCCGCGAGATTAAAACGCATTTGATAACCAAAAACGCTTTTTGTGCCCGTTCCTGTTCGGTCGCCTTTTTGAACGCCATGTTGCATGACATGGTTCACTAAATCGTGGTATTGTTTCAAGGTAAGTGTCTTAAAATTTGAATTATTTTTTATTCTTTTTTATATCCTATTTTTGTTCGGTCAGCGGTCGATATTGCAATAGTATCTTTTTCAACCAAATAGTTTAATGTGTTGTAAATCTCTGGAAATTGTTGTTCAATTTGAGTAATTTTATCCTTTAATTCGTTGTAAGTCAAGGTAAACTGTCGGAAAGTAACAAAAGCACGAATAATCGAAATGTTTATTGTAATTGCTTTTTCGGATTTTAAAATGCTTGAAAGCATCGCAATTCCTTGTTCGGTAAAGGCGAAAGGCATGTATCTTAAACCGCCGTAACTTGAGGACGAAAATTTCGTCCTCAAGTTTGACATCTCAAATTTTGAAAGCTCAAACATAAAATCCTCAGGAAAACGGTTGATATTTCTCCTAACAGATGCTTTAAGCCTTTTGTTTTCTACTTCGTATAACAATGCCAAATCAAAATCGAGCATTACTTTACATCCTCGAATTTCAAAAATTTTATTCTGAATAACTTCAATTTCCATAATTTTTACTGTTTGAGGTCACAAATTGTGTTCTCAAGTTAATTTGATAAAAGTTCAGGATTTGTAAACATGGAAACTTTATAGCGTTCTTCGTTGTTTTTTGTCCTTAATATAATCTCGCCTAAAAAGCCTGCCAAAAAAAGTTGTGTGCCGATAATCATGGTTGTCAATGCAATGTAAAACCAAGGATTATCTGTTACTAAAATCGTTTGGTGATGCAATACAAAAAGCTTGATAAGTTTTGAAATACCAATATAACCTGCTGATAAAAAGCCAATCATAAACATAATGGTTCCCAACGCGCCAAACAAATGCATAGGTCGTTTGCCAAATCGCGATAAAAACCAGATGGTAATTAAATCTAAAAATCCGTTGATAAACCTGTCCATTCCAAATTTGGTTTCGCCATACTTTCGGGCTTGATGTTTTACAATTTTTTCGCCAATTTTATTGAAACCTGCATTTTTCGCTAAAACAGGAATGTATCGGTGCATTTCGCCAGAAACTTCTATGTTCTTTATTACTATATTTTTATAGGCTTTCAATCCACAATTAAAATCGTTTAATTGCACACCCGAAGTTTTTCGTGCAGACCAATTGAAAAGTTTTGAGGGCAAATTTTTCGCAAAAACAGAATCGTATCTTTTCTTTTTCCAACCCGAAACTAAGTCAAAATTTCCAACCGATATCATGTTGTATAAACTTGGAATTTCATCAGGCGAATCTTGCAAATCAGCATCCATCGTAATGACGACATCGCCCAACGCCTGCGCAAAACCTGCATGAAGTGCTTGCGATTTGCCATAATTTCGAAGAAATCGAATGCCTTTTACCGAACGATTTTTGGCAGATAAATTTTCAATAATTTTCCAAGAATCGTCTGTGCTGCCATCGTCTATAAAAATAATTTCATAAGAAAAATTATTTTCAAGCATGACTTTTTCAATCCATGAATGCAGTTCGGGCAGTGATTCTTGCTCATTTAAAAGCGGAATGATAATGGATAGATTCATGATTTAAATCCCGGCAGGATTGTCTTTTTTTACAATTAAACCAACAACAAGGGAATGTAGAAAACCTAAAAATGTAAAAATAGCTAATGTTATTGGAACTGAAAATGCAGGTTTTGAAAATTTTCTTGACATCCCAATTGCCATTTCCAAGTCAGCTCCGCGCATATTTGGATTTTGTTTTAGCATCATTTGTTTAGTTTGCGCCAAAATTTCATCCGTATATTCAGGAAATGCATAATAGAAAAAAACGTTGAAAATTGCAAATAACAGCGTACCAACAAAGACAATGGAAACGCCAACTTTAAGACATTCAACAAAAGCAATGTAGCCATTGTTGTTGCGTTTGAAACTTTGACATCCTAAAAACACAAACAAAAACGGAAGTATTAAGTAATTTAAAATACTGGATGTTGTACCAATAATCCGATCTTCAAAAATATTGATATTCATCGTGTAAATAAGCACAAATGAAAGTATCATAATAACACCAAAGAGTAATCCAAACTGCAAATACGATTTGTTGGTTGTTTTAGTATTAATTTTATCGGCTTCTTTACTATTGATCATTGTTATTTACTTTTAAATTTGATTTTACAAATATAACAATTCCAATTATTGTACGAATTAAAATCATAAATAAAAAAACAACTGTAAGTGTTTGAATTGTAAAAATATATCGTACTTTTGCACTCACAAAAAAATTATAACATTAAAATTATAATTCGTTGATACCTTTCTTCTTGAAAGCATCAAAACGGTTTATAGTCAAAACAGAAAAATAAAATTTATCATGAAAAAAGGAATTCACCCAGAAACTTACAGATTAGTTGCATTTAAAGACATGTCAAACGAAGATGTTTTTATTACCAAATCTACAGCAGACACAAGAGAAACAATCATACACGAAGGTGTAGAATATCCAGTTGTTAAGATGGAAATCTCGCGTACGTCTCACCCTTTTTATACAGGTAAATCTAAACTTATTGATACTGCAGGACGTATTGATAAATTTAAAACGAAATACGCTAAACACGCGAAATAATATATTTACAGTTCAAATTTTCAACAAAAACCTTTCAAATTATTTTGAAAGGTTTTTTTGTTAATGAAACTTTGTAACTTTGACATTAATTTTGTTATCGAATAATTTTTTTAAAATCAGCTGTTAGCAATTAGCATTTTACAACGACGATCAAAAATCAACATTCAAAAATCTTAAATCCAATGAATTATATCCTTTTTGACGGAACCGTGCGCGATGCGCTATTACCATTCACATTCACGCGTCCTGTTGCTGACATTCGTATGGGAATTTTGACCATTCGCGAAAAATGGGAACATTATTTGGGTTCGACTACGACAACCGTTACCGAAGAATATCTGCAGGAAAAGTTTCCGATGGTTGAAATGGAAGAAAATGTGATGATCAACGCATCGTTTTTGCCAAATGAATTTTTGGTTGAAATGATCACGAACTTAAAAGAAAATCAAGCCATTTTTTTAGATGATGAAGTAGTTGCTTTTTTCACAACAGACAATCAAGAGGAAGTGAATTTTGACGATTATGAAATTTTAGAATGCAATCCAACCGTGATGCGATTGCAACACACATGGGATATTTTTTCTAAAAACGCGCAAGCCATTCAAGCAGATTTCACATTGTTAACCGAAGACAGAACATCACAACCTATTCCAAAAAACGTTAATGTTATTGCGCCCGAAAACATTTTTATTGAAGAAGGTGCAGTTCTAAATTTTGTCACTTTGAACGCTTCCGCGGGACCTATTTATATTGGAAAAGACGCACTTTTGATGGAAGGGACGCTGATTCGTGGACCATTTGCAATTTGCAATAATGCGCGAACCAAAATGTCTGCCAAAATTTATGGCGCAACCACAATTGGGCCATATTCAGTAGTTGGTGGCGAGATCAATAATTGTGTGTTGTTTGGCTATTCCAACAAAGGGCACGACGGATTTTTGGGCAATGCCGTGCTTGGAGAATGGTGCAATATTGGCGCCGATAGCAACAATTCAAATCTAAAAAACAACTATGAAGATGTGAAACTTTGGAGCTACGAAACCGAAAAATTTGAAAATACGGGCTTGCAATTTTGTGGACTCATGATGGGCGATCATTCCAAATGTGGCATCAACACGATGTTCAATACGGGAACCGTAATTGGTGTGTCGAGCAATATATTTGGAAGTGGCTTTCCTCGCAATTTTATACCGAGTTTTTCTTGGGGTGGCGCATCAGGATTTACAACGTATATTACCAAAAAAGCTTTTGACACCGCCAAATTAGTGATGCAAAGACGCAATATTGAATTTGACGAAGTTGAAAGTCGCATCTTAGAACATGTTTTTGAAGAAACAAAAAAGTGGCGAAATTACTGAAATGTAATTTATTGATTATCAGTATTTAATTTTTATAAAAGTAAAATTATCCGATAATTTGCATTGTGTACTATGTAAATTATCGGATATTTTACATGCAGTAATTATATAATATCAGATAATTTGTAAAATATTTATAAAATTATCGGATATTAAGTTGATTTTTATATCTTTGTAGTATGATACGTAGAAAAAAACAACTTATTATTGCCAAACATTTTGTCAAAAAAGAATTTACAATTCTGATTGGACCAAGACAAATCGGCAAGTCAACAATGCTCAAACAAATGTTTGAAGACTTGTTGGCTAATGGTGACATTGCGTATTTTTTAAACCTTGACCGCAAAGACATTCTTGATGAACTGAACATCAATCCTGAAAATTTATTTAAAATTTGTCCGCTCGACAACGACAAAAAAATAACGGTTTTTATTGATGAAATTCAATATTTGGATGATGCAACCACTTTTTTGAAATTACTATTCGATGAATATGCAACGCGTTTGAAAATTGTTGCTACAGGAAGTTCAGCTTTTTATATTGACAAGCAATTTAAAGATTCATTGGTTGGGCGAAAGAAAATTTTTCAGATGGGAACGCTTGATTTTGAAGAGTTTTTACATTTCAAAGGTCGGAATGATTTGGTTGATGAAATTGTGGCTTTAAAACAGAAGAAGAAATCGAAATCTGTACATGATACTATTTTGTGGAACTACATGGACGAATTTATGAACTATGGTGGCTATCCCGCAGTCGTTTTGGAAAATGACATCGACGAAAAAATTGCGCTTTTAAGAGAAATTCGAGATTCGTATATTAAAAGAGATTTGTTGGAATCAGGCGTTACAGATCAGACAAAGTTTTATCGAATGTTGATGCTTTTGGCAAGTGAATCAGGCGGAATGCTGAACGTGAACGAAATTTCTAATACGCTCAGAATCACAAACGCCACGGTGGAAAATTACTTGTATGTGTTGCAAAAATGTTTTCACATTACGTTAGTGAAACCATTTTACAACAATCTCAGAAAAGAATTGACAAAGATGCCAAAAGTGTTTATAAACGACATTGGCTTGCGCAATATTTTGATTAATTATTTTGGATCGATCGAACAACGATCAGACAAAGGATTAATTTTGGAAAATTTTTGTTTTAGAGTTCTGATAGAAAATTATGAGCAAGACCAAATAAAATATTGGCGAACTGCCGACGGAAATGAAGTAGATTTTATTGTGGAAACACAATTTATGAAAGGTTTTGCGGTGGAAGTAAAATTTAGTGAGCAACAAACAAAACCATCAAAATATAAAAAGTTTGTAGAAAACTATCCTGATTTTCCATTGGAATTTTGGTGGTGGAAAAATTTAAAATTTTTTACAGCATAAGTTTCTGTTGGCTGTAAATGTTTATTTTTCAATGAATTTTTACTAAAATGCAACAAATTAATTTGAATTCGATTTATTTAAATCTCGCAATAAAGCAACCACAAAAAACAACACAATAGCAGTTGCAATTCCGATGCAAATCCAAAGAAAGAGAGGCGAATTCCAAAATTGTTTTTCTTTGTTTTCTGAGTTTTTAATTTCTAATTGTTTTATTTCTAAAAGCTTAACTTTAGGCAGGTTTTGAATATCGTTGGTCTGGATATCAGAGATATCATAATGTGGGAATATGCCTTCGTTGTTAGCGGTTTTTAAAGTATACTCTTCATTAGATTGCAACGTAGTAGCAACAATAATCGCCTCTTGATAGAAATTTATGGTATTTATTTCAAGAGGTGGATTGTTTAAATTATCAATTTCTATAACAAATTGTTTGACTTTTTTATTGCTTACAGAAAGATTTTTATTGCTGTTTGGAGACAATTCAAAATTCGCAAATTCCATTTGTTGACTAATGGTTTTTCGTTTTATTTTTTGTGTGATATTTTCGTACAAGCGAACGTTTCTTTTGTAATTTAATGGAGATTCAATGTCAAAAGACAGGTTGTCAAAAAGTTCAAAATCTTCAAATTCAATGAATATTTTCGTTATTTTTTCAGTTTTAAATTGCTCTATTTTTATTGACTTAGCAACAATTTGCTGATAATTTTGCGGGGTATATTCAATTGAATATTGTTTGACGTTTATGATGTTAATTGGCAAACTATTTTTGTCGATAGTTTCTATTTTAATAAACGCATAGTTTGTTTTTGGAAAATTTATAGTTTTTGAAACTGTTAAATCGCTACCAGATAAATCATGTAAAATTGCTGGTTCTAAAATGCCAAACCACTGCTGATTGTCCTCACTTCCTGACATAGTAAACGTTTTTGAACCGCTGTAATTTGCAATTTCAAGATCAATATAATTAAGTTTTTTGTTCGAATTTTTAAAAATCAGGCTCGATTTTTTATTGATTTGCGAAGACCGACTAATAATTTCAAAGCTTTGTTTATTCGATTGTTCACCAATAATTTTGTCAACAACATAATATGGCACTTCATTTTGATTTGAGTCAAAAATTCGTAAATCACCAAAATCTTGTTTTGATGCCGATGCGATTTTGGTAGGTAAAATAATTTGATACGTTCCATTTTTCGAAACAGATTCAAGTTTTGCAGACAATTCGAATTGCGCCAACATTACTTGTGAAGCCAATATAAAAACCATTAAAAATCTATTCATTTTGATTTGTGTTTGATGGATTTGTGTCGGCGTTAACTAATACTTTAAGTTTTTGATATACAAATGATATTATCAAAATCAGAACGCCAAGCAAAATAAATGCAATAATTCTGCCCGTTTCCGAAGCATTTCGAATGTCGTATAAAAAGAGCTTTAGGATTGTTAATCCTAATAATGACAACGCCATGATTCTAAGAATTCGTGATGGTCTTCGGATGCCAATAATTAGAAATAAAAAAGATAAAGCGCCCCATAAAACAGGCATTCCCGATTTGAAAATAGTAGTTCTAACACTTTCAATTTTGCTGTATGCTAAATCACTTCGCACCCAAATTTCTTGCCCTTTTTCAATTCCTAATGGATCATGTTTTTGCAAATCTACAATTGTAACAGACGAGTTGCTTAAGGTCAATCCATGAATCAGCAATTCGGTACTTGCCATATAAACAACAAGAAACATCGCGATCCACGCGAAAATTGGCTTGTAAAAAACAACATTTAGTTGTTGACTTTTGTGCATTTTGAAAATAATGACAATAAAATAAATAGTCAGTGCTAATGATAAATAATGAACATAAAAAGCAATTTGGTCAGGTTTTCCAGTTGCAATGAAATTTGAATGCGCGTCAAAAGCCAAATTGGAAATCCAAAATGTAAAGAGCAAAATATTGATAATGGCAACGGCGGAAATAAACCACTGATGTAGATATTGTTTTTTTATTAAAACAAAACATAAAATTGATGTGAATAGTAAATGGTACAGCCAGATGACTGCTGTTGCAGAATAATCAGAAGCAAGACGAGAATACGACTGATGCGAAACTTCAAATAAGCCTACAAAATAGGCAACTGTTAAACCAAGAATATATAGAACCACGCTGTATTTCGCTGTATCAAATGTAATTCCAAACATTAGAGTTGAAATTTGTTCTGATTTTAAAAGATAAATATTTATAAAATAAGAAGCACAAGCGATCATACCAGTTATAAATATTGGATTTATAAAAAATGATATTTCGGCGGTTACATTGCTGAAATAATACCAATCTGTTATTAAACTCAAAAGCATCAATATATGTACAATAACAGAACATAATTTATAGCTCGCAACATTTGATTTTTGTGACAGCCACAAAAGCATAACGGCTTCTGCGCCCCAAAACATTGTAATATAATGCCCACTAAATTGTATTGGAATCGCCAGCGTAATAAAGGTCAAAGTTAGTCCAATCAATAGATATAAAACCTTTTTTTCGGCACCAAATTGTTTAAATATAAAATAGGCATATGCTAAATTAAATACAGCAATCGAAGCTGTAAACAGTCCTTTTAGTTCAGGATGCCATAAATTCAAAATTGAAATTCCGACGCCATAAAACAGAAATGTATTTGCTGAAATGACACCCATCTGCAACATCGAAAATTCACTTTTTGTCTTGAAATTATTGATAATATTGATGATGCAAAATAGAATGTAAAACAAAAAGCCAAACAATAAGGCACCAGCATAATGCGGTTTTGCGTAATTTAAATCTGTAAAAAGCCAACTTCCGTATAATATAACAGTGAAAATAAATGCTAATAAATTCAATACTTGCCATTTTTTAAAATACGCAATGCATAATATTCCAATGTCGAGTAATATTATATAAGTGAACAAAACAACATAGTTTCCTGCGCCTGTGCTGACCATAAACGGAACGGCAAATCCACCAATAAGCGTTAGAATTCCCAGTTCGAGACGGTTGTACGATATAGTAATAAGCGATGCAAAACCTGTGATAACAACCATAATTGCAAAAGCAACTTCTTGACTAAAAAGTTTATAGTCGTGAAAAGCGATGGCAATTGTAAAATAGAAAATTGCGATGGCACCAGCCACAAAAACGGAACTAAATGCCGAAAAATTTTGTCGCAATTTGTGCGCAACACCAAGAACCAAAGTGCCTGCCAACATTCCAATTCCAACACGAGCTGGTTCGGAAATCCACCCTTGATCAATGGAATATTTAACAAAGTAGCTAATTCCTAACACTAAAATTAAAATTCCAATTTTAGAAATAAGGTTTTCACCAATAAATTTTTCTAAGTCAGGATTTTTTTCTTTAAAATTTTCCCAAAGACTTGGTTTTGGAATATATGGAACGGCGATTGGTTTTTCGACAATTTTAATTTGTTTTGGAGACTCTGTAATTAATTGTGGAATTTCTATTTCTTGAACTTCTTCTATTTTCGGAATTTTTTGTTGTTCTTCGGTCGCCTTGGGAATGAATTCTGAGAATACCGTTATTGGTGCTATTGGTTTTTCGTTTTGTACGATTGATTTTTCAACGTTATTTTTGTCAACTGTAAAATTTAAACTTTTAAGAGATTCAACCGTTTTAGTTAGCAATTTAATTTGTTCACTCAAATCATAAAATTTTGATTCTATATTGCCTTTTAAAAAAAATAGGAATATGATGATGCCGACAAAAAGGAAAAAGTTAAATACCATAATATATAGGTTTGGGAAAATAAAAAAGTAAATGTAATCGTTTCAAAATAAAATAGTTTAATAGCAGAAATATTATTTTTAAAATTTTGAGAGTCGTAAATTTTAAATGGTTTAATAAGTGTAAAATATTGCTGTATTGTTTTCGATTTTTGTTTGTAAATTTGCATTCTGATTTTAAATAATTGTTCTTGGGAATTGAGGTTTTGCGAAAGGGTTTGAAGTGGAAAACCTTTTTGCCGTTCGACAGATTGCTTCGTGCCTCGCAATGACGTTAGAAGGCAAAAAGTTTGGGAACGGAAAGCCCGACCCGCCGTTGCGAGGCACGAAGCAATCAGGGATTCGCCCAAAAAATAATATAATGACAGACAGAAAAAAAGTTGCTTTTTATACGCTTGGATGCAAACTGAATTTTTCGGAAACGTCAACTATTGCCCGAAATTTTGTTGATGAAGGCTTTGAAAAAGTTGATTTTGAGCAAGTTGCAGACATTTATGTAATAAACACTTGTTCTGTAACCGAGAATGCGGATAAGCAATTCAAGCAGATTGTGCGCAAGGCAATGAAGTTAAACGACAAAGCTTTTGTGGTTGCCGTGGGTTGTTATGCGCAGTTGAAACCCGAAGAATTGGCATCGGTTGACGGCGTAGATTTAGTTTTGGGTGCCACGGAAAAATTTAAAATTACAGATTATCTAAATGATTTAGTCAGCCATCCCGAGCGCAGTGGAGGTGTTGCCGAGATTCATTCATGTGAGATTTCCGAGGCTGATTTTTATGTGGGAAGTTACAGTATTGGCGATCGCACGCGTGCTTTTCTGAAGGTTCAAGATGGCTGTGACTATAAATGCACGTATTGTACCATTCCGCTTGCGCGAGGAATTTCGCGGTCGGATGCTTTGGAAAATGTGTTGCAAAACGCCAAGGAAATTTCGGCGCAAGATATAAAAGAAATTGTGCTAACAGGTGTGAACATTGGAGATTATGGAAAAGGCGAATTTGGAAACAAAAAGCACGAACATACATTTCTGGATTTAGTAAAGGCTTTGGATGAAGTTGAGGGCATTGAACGCTTGCGAATTTCGTCTATTGAACCCAATCTTTTGAAGAATGAAACCATTGAATTTGTGAGCAAGAGTCGCACTTTTGTGCCACATTTTCATATTCCTTTGCAATCAGGAAGCAATGATATTTTGAAGTTGATGAAGCGCAGGTATTTGCGAGAAGTTTACACAGAACGGGTTCATAAAATCCGCGAAGTGATGCCAAATGCATGCATTGGTGTGGACGTAATTGTGGGTTTTCCGGGCGAGTCGGACGAACATTTTTTAGAAACCTATCACTTTTTGGCTGATATGGACATTTCTTATTTGCATGTTTTTACGTATTCGGAGCGCGATAACACGGAGGCAGCATATATGAATGGCGTTGTTCCCTCAAATGTCCGCGCCAAACGAAGCAAAATGTTACGCGGACTTTCAGTAAAAAAACGACGTTCTTTTTATGAATCGCAAATCGGGTCAACAAAAACCGTTTTGCTGGAAACTGAAAATAGGGAAGGATACATGCATGGTTTTACAGAAAATTATGTAAAAATAAAAATGCCGTGGAACCCCGAATTGGCAAACACGTTGCAAACTGTTCATTTGGATTTTATTGATGAGCAAGGAACGGTTCGCGCAAAAATTGTTGTTTAATTTTTTTATAATTCAAGTTTTATAATCATGATCATATTAATAGTGGCCGTTGCCGAAAACAATGCACTTGGGAAAGACAACCAAATTATTTGGCACCTTCCCGATGATTTTAAGCGTTTCAAACAACTGACATCAAATCACTATATTGTGATGGGACGTAAAACTTTTGAAAGCTTTCCAAAACCGTTGCCTAACCGCACGCATGTTGTAATTTCGCGACAGAAAAATTATCAGCCTGAAGGTTGCATTGTAGTTCAAAACCTTGAGGAAGCTTTGTCAGTTTGTCCAAAAAATGAAGATATTTTTATCATCGGTGGTGCGCAAATATATGAATTGGCATTGCCCATTTGTGACAAATTGGAACTTACGCGCGTGCACAAATCCTATGACGCAGATGCATTTTTTTCTGCAATAGATTTTTCAAAGTGGGATCTAATTTCATCAGAGCATCACCCAAAAGACGAAAAACATGCAGTAGATTTTACGTATGAAACTTACATGCGAAAATAGTTAATCGCATTAAACATCATGTGAAAATATCAGGTTTAAACCTGCAAAGAATTCTGACATTACAACTTTTCGACTTTTAAACTTTCGACTAATTTTCCTTATATTTGCCCAAAAAAATTAATGCCCACATCCTTTACGCCATACAAAGATTCTGATCTTGGAAAAAAAGAACAAGTTGCCCAAATGTTTGATAATATTTCTGGGAATTATGACGATTTAAATCGCGTGATTTCGTTTGGAATTGATATCAAATGGCGAAAAAAAGTTTTGAAATTAGTCTCAGACACCAATCCAAAAAACATACTCGACATTGCTACTGGAACTGGTGATTTGGCTATTTTGATGACAAAAACCACAGCCACAAATATCATAGGTTTAGACATTTCAGCAGGAATGTTAGAGGTTGGTCGACAAAAAATTCAGCAAAAAAATCTTTCTAACAAAATAGAAATGATGCTTGCCGATTCCGAAAACATGCCGTTTGACGATAATACTTTCGACGCGATTACGGTTGCGTTTGGTGTGCGTAATTTTGAAAATCTTGAGAAAGGTCTTGCTGAAATTTTGCGCGTGCTCAAACCAAACGGAATTTTTGTGATTCTTGAAACATCCGTTCCCGAAAAATTCCCTTTCAAACAAGGATATGAATTTTATTCCAGAAATATTTTGCCGCTTATTGGCAAATTGTTTTCAAAAGACAATTCTGCCTATCAATATTTGTCCGATTCTGCTTCGGTTTTTCCTTTTGGTGAAGCATTAAACAATATTTTGCGGAAAATTGGGTTTATAGACGTACGATCCATGCCACAAACTTTAGGCGTCGCCACCATTTATTCTGCCACAAAGCAATAAACATGAAGAAATCAGTCATTGTTATACTCTTAATATCCATCAGTTCTCAAGCTCAATTTCGTGGAATGTTTGGCAAAAGCGCCATTTGGAACGATGAAAATTTTGATAAGCAACGCTATCATTTTGGTTATTTTTTAGGATTTAATTCCTATGATTTCAAAATAAATTATAATGCGCCTGGCAAAGACATTCAGGTGCAAACCACAATTGGCTTTAACGTGGGTTTAGTTGCTGACAAACGAATCAACGAATCTTTCAACTTGCGCTTTGAACCAGGATTGTATTTCAATGAGCGAAACGTTGGTTTTCCGGGTTTTGTTTCAAGATTTGAAGCCGAGCGTGAAGTAAAATCAACATATATTCACTTTCCTTTGTTGCTGAAATATTCTGCCCAGCGCATTGGAAATGTGCGTCCATATTTGTTGGCTGGTGTGGGGACGGCACTAAATTTGTCAAGCAATGCCAATGTTCCGGAGGACAATAGTTCAGGTGTTTTCAAAACAAGTAAATGGACAAATTTCTACGAAGTTGGTGTTGGCGTAGATTTATATCTTGAATATTTCAAATTTTCGCCGTCCATCCGTGGTGTTTTCGGAATCAACGATGAACTTATTCGCGACAACGATCCCAACAGTCCGTGGACAGGCAATGTAGCATCAATGCAAACAAGAGGCGTTTTTGTAAATTTCACTTTTCACTAAGTTGGTAGCTGTTAGCGATTAGCTTTTAGCAATTAAAATTAAATTTCATAAACTTCAATCTGATAATCTAATAATTGCTTAATCCGCATCCAAAAATTAACAATCAAAAATCCTATAATCGTTAATATAGTAATAGTTAATCTGATAATCGTTAATCTACATAATCGATAATCAAAATCTTTTCTCCGAAACCACAAATCAAAAATCAGCATTCAAAAATCAAAAATCTTAACTTCTTCTAAACTCACTCAAAACCACGGCCGTTGCCGTTGCCACATTCAAACTTTCGGCATGTAAGTTTTTGTTGAAACTTGGAATTGTGAGTCGGTTTGTAATCATTTTTTCTATATTTTCAGATATTCCATTTCCTTCGTTTCCTAAAACGACAATGGCATTTTGTGGTAATTTTGAATTATAAATATTCTCACCTTTCATAAAAGTGCCAAAAATCGGTAATTTCGTTTGCGATAAATAGTTGCCCAAATCAGTGTAAATTATTGACACACCAACAATTGCACCCATCGTAGCCTGCACAACTTTCGGATTGTAGACATCCACTGTGTCCGAAGAACAAATTATTTGCTGCACGCTAAACCAGTCGCAAAGACGAATTATTGTTCCAAGATTTCCTGGATCTTGAATACTATCTAAAACTATAATAAGTCCAGAATCCGTTATGCTTTTTGATACTGGAATTCCAAACACCGCCAAGCAATTATTGGGAATTGACAACGATGATATTTTTTTTAAATCAGATTCAGAAATACGTTCAAGTGTATTTGCTATTGCTTCAAATTTAGCGCCTTCAAAAACAGCTTCTGTTTCAAATAAGTAAATCAATTCAAGATCGGAAGCCAACAAATCTGTAATACATTTTTTTCCTTCAGCCACAAAATAACCATTGATTTTTCTACCTTTATTTGTTTGTAAACTTTTTATAAGTTGGATTTGATTTTTTGTAATCATAGAAAATGCGTACTTTTGAACTAAATTATTTGCTACCGTTGAAAAAAGTTGTTACAAAAATATCATTTTTAATCGTAATAGGAATATTTATTTCTGCTTGCAATGCCGTAAAGCGTGTTCCAAATAGCAAACAATTGTTGGTTTCCAATAAAATCATAATTGATGGAAAAAATAACAAAAATGATATTGTTGAAACTTTGCTATCTCAAAAACCAAATTCGCAAATTCTTGGTTTTAAATTTCGTTTAAATTTATATAATCTCGCGAAACTAAATCCAGATTCAATATATAAAGCTAAATTTATTGCTAGCCCCGACAAGTTGAAACGCCAATCATGGCTACTGTCCGAAAAGCAAGTTAAGCGAAAAGGCAAATCGTTTTTCTACTTCGGAATTCATAATTTTCTAAAATCAACAGGCGAAGCACCAGTGATTTTAGATAATTTCAAAACTGAAAAATCTGTTTTGCGATTGAAAACATTTTATTTTCAAAAAGGTTATTTTAACAATATTGTTGATGCTAAAACGGACAGCGTAGGCACAAAAAGAGCGTCCGTGAGATATATTGTTAGTCTCGGAAATGCCTCCGCAATCGATTCTATCAGAACCAACATTGAGTCGCCAGCTTTGGATTCGTTGTATAAAATCAATCAAAGTCAATCAATCATAAAAAGCGGAAAAATTTATAATTCCTCTGACTTTGACAATGAAAAAAACAGAATCACCACACATTTTAGAAACAGTGGAGCCTATGATTTTCAATCCAGCAATGTTCTTTTTGTCATGGATACTGTCGGAACTAAAGGCAAGGTAAACGTTTTGTTGCAAATTAAAAATCAAGTTTTGCGCTCAGGCGATAGCAGTATTACGCGACCTTTTCATTTGTATAAAATTTCTCGAGTCAATATTTATACCGACTTGCCCACGCCCGAAAACAAAACAATTGCAGATTCCATCACATATAAAAACTTTCATCTTTACGGTTATCAAAAAATAAAGTACCGACCAAAAGCCATCACGGATGCGGTTTTTATAAATCAAGGTGGATATTTTTCGGATGTAAAAGAAAATTTATCACGACGGTATTTAACTAATTTACGCATTTTCAACTTTCCATCAATCAACTATTTTGATGATTTAAATGTAGAAAACGGTCATGCAAAAGTGGCAAGAATCATCTTGAAGCCATTGCCGAAATTTAGATTCACTTGGAACACAGATGTTTTGCACTCAAATATTCAACAGTTTGGTCTGGCTGGAGGTCTGTCTATTGCCGTTCGAAATGTATTTAATAGAGCAGAAACATTTGAAATTACGGCGAGGGCAAACCCAGGATTTTCTCGAGATTTGGCCAATCCAAAAAACAATTTTTTCAATATTTTGGAATATGGTATTGACTTAAAACTAAACTTTCCTCGAATTTTGTTTCCATTTGAAACCGAAAAAATCATTTCTAAAGCAATGATTCCGTCCACAGTTTTGAATCTTGGTTTTGCTAAGCAAGAAAACATTGGTTTGGATAGAGAAAATTTTATAGGTTCGATGTATTATAGTTGGACACCAAAACAAAAAAACACCGCAAGATTCGATTTGTTCAATATTCAATATGTAAACAATATCAATACTGCAAATTATTTTAATGTTTATAATTCATCGTACGAGGCTTTAAATGAATTGGCAAAAATTTACAATACCAAACCTGAATATTTTGATAATAATGTAGCCCGGAATCTTACTATCGCTGAAAATGGAGCAGACGGCTTTATTAATGATGTGTTAAACGGCACAATTCCTACGAGCACTGAAGCTTTCAAAAGCATTAGAAGTATTGAAGAAAGGCGCAGACGATTGACAGAAAACAACCTGATTTTTGCAACCAGTTTTCAATTCACAAAAACAACAAGCGATGGCAGGGGCGATGCAAATTTCTATACAATTAAATCGAAAATCGAAGCCGCAGGAAATGTATTGTCGCTTTTTACGGCTGCATCAAAAGAAATTGACAATTCCATAAATAAAAAAAAGATATTTGGAATCGAGTTTTCGCAATATATTAAAGGTGAGATAGAATATATCAAACATTGGGATTTGAAAAATGACAAGGTTTTTGCAACGCGAACTTTTGTTGGTTTGGCCGTTCCCTATGGAAATTCTGATAACATTCCGTTTGTACGAAGTTATTTTGCAGGCGGACCAAACGACATTCGAGCATGGCAGCCATACAGTCTTGGTCCTGGTGGTAGCGGGGCCATAAACGATTTTAATGAAGCTAATTTAAAAATCACTACCAGCGCAGAATTTCGTTTCAAAATTGTTAACGATTTAAAAGGAGCACTTTTTATTGATGCTGGCAACATTTGGAATGTTTTTGACAACGTAACAGACAAACCATCAATATTCGAGAATCTTAACTCCTTAAAAAATATAGCAGTTGGTTCTGGAATTGGGCTTCGATATGATTTAAATTTCTTTGTATTTCGCGCAGATTTAGGCTATAAAACCTACAATCCGTCCAATATAGTGAATGACCGATGGTTTAGCGATTTTAGTTTTTCAAAAACTGTTTTAAATATTGGCATAAATTATCCTTTCTAACACTATAATCATTATTTTTGCAACATAACTAAATAAAATATAATGGCACATAATATAAAAGCAGGCGTAGCAACGGGCGATGAGGTTCAGGCAATTTTTGCATATGCAAAAGAAAAAGGATTTGCACTTCCAGCAGTAAACGTAACGGGAAGTAGCACCATCAATGGCGTTTTAGAAACTGCGGCAAAACTGAATGCACCCGTAATCATTCAGTTTTCAAACGGTGGCGCACAATTTAATGCTGGAAAAGGACTGAAAAACACTGATGAAAAATCTGCAATTGCGGGCGGAATCGCTGGAGCTCTGAGCATTCATGCTTTGGCGGAAGCCTATGGTGCGACCGTGATTTTACACACTGATCATTGTGCAAAAAAACTATTACCGTGGCTTGACGGACTTTTGGATGCATCAGAAAAACATTTTGCAACAACAGGAAAACCACTATATTCTTCGCACATGATTGACCTTTCGGAAGAGCCAATCGAAGAAAACATAGAAATTTGTAAAACCTATTTGGCACGAATGTCAAAAATGGGAATGACCTTAGAAATAGAACTTGGCATCACAGGCGGCGAAGAAGATGGCGTTGACAATAGCGATGTGGACAGCTCAAAACTATACACACAACCAGAAGAAGTCGCTTACGCTTATGAAGAGTTACTGAAAATTTCACCACGTTTTACCATTGCTGCAGCCTTTGGAAACGTACATGGTGTCTACAAGCCAGGAAATGTAAAATTGACGCCCAAAATCCTGAAAAATTCTCAAGATTATGTTCAAAATAAATTCAACACGGATCACAACCCAGTAGATTTTGTATTTCATGGTGGTTCGGGTTCGACTTTAGAAGAAATTAGAGAAGGCATTTCTTATGGTGTCATAAAAATGAACATCGACACTGATTTGCAATTTGCTTTTACAGAAGGCATTAGAGACTATATGGTTAAAAATATTGATTATCTGAAAACTCAAATTGGAAGCCCAGATGGCATTGACAGTCCAAATAAAAAACACTACGATCCAAGAAAGTGGGTTCGCGAGGGCGAAGTAACTTTCAACACAAGATTGGAGCAAGCTTTTGCGGATTTGAATAATGTAAATACGTTGTAAAAAATGTTTCAGGTTTCAGGTTTCAAGTTGTTATATTACTTGAAACCTGAAACTAAAAAAACTTGAAACTAAAAAAACTTGAAACTAAAAATATGAGTTGGTTTAAAAGAACAGAAAAAGGAATCACCACCGCAACAGAAGATAAGCGCGACGTCCCGAAAGGATTGTGGTATAAATCGCCAACGGGTAAAATTATTGATGCTGACGAACTGGCTCGAAACCTTTGGGTAAGTCCAGAAGATGGATTTCATGTACGA
Organism: Bacteroidota bacterium; assembly: GCA_043778045.1. Classification (GTDB taxonomy): domain Bacteria; phylum Bacteroidota; class Bacteroidia; order Flavobacteriales; family Flavobacteriaceae; genus Flavobacterium. The sequence goes on from JAYWGW010000099.1 coordinate 51,895, forward strand.
ATTGGAAGTGCAGAATATTTTGAAATTTTGTTTGACAACAACGAGTTTGTTGAGCTTGACGCAAAAATGACATCCAAAGACCCACTTGGTTTTGTTGATACAAAAAAATATGCCGACCGATTAAAAGATGCGCAAGAAAAAACCAAGTTAAAAGATGCGGTGCGCACGGGCGTTGGAAAATCGAAAGGAAAAGATTTGGTAGTTTGCTGCATGGACTTTGCCTTTATTGGCGGAAGCATGGGCGCGGTTGTAGGCGAAAAAATTGCGCGTGGCATTGATCATTCCATAAAAAATAAATTGCCGTTTGTCATGATTTCTAAATCTGGTGGCGCACGAATGATGGAAGCAGCATATTCTTTGATGCAATTGGCAAAAACATCAGCAAAATTGGCGCAATTGGCTGAGGCAAAATTGCCCTATATTTCACTTTGCACCGATCCAACAACAGGTGGAACCACGGCAAGTTACGCCATGCTCGGAGACATAAACATTGCAGAACCAGGCGCATTGATTGGTTTTGCAGGTCCAAGAGTCGTGAAAGACACCACAGGAAAAGATTTGCCCGAAGGCTTTCAAACATCTGAATTTGTTTTAGAACATGGTTTTTTAGATTTCATCACTGCACGAAAAGAGCTTAAAGATAAAATTAACTTATATATTGATTTGATTCAGAATAATGAAGTTAGGTAAATGAAATCCCAAACGGTCAGAGGTTTGCGATTTTTTATTTTTTTAATATTGAATTTTCTTGTTTCAAACGTTCATTTTCAGCGTATAAATTTTTAATTTCATTGATTACATTTTCTGGGCTAATGTTTATTGTTCCATGATTATTAATGCAACCTTCAAGTTTTTTGATATTGTTGGTTTGTGAATTATTTTCTGCAAAAAATTCAAAATCTTTTTCAAAGAAATCACAAACCTTTGACATAAACCCAAAATCGATTTTTTTTGTTTTGCCACTTTCTATTTTTGAGAGTTCACTTTGAGATATTTGCAGTTCGTCTGCAAGGCGTGGTTGCGAAATGTTTTTCTGCTCACGCAATTTTTTTATTTTAAAACCTATTGACATTTTTTATATATTTGTGATTATTACAAAACGAATACATTTTATTCCATTACGAATAGTTTACAAAATTAGTTTTTTAAATCTTTGTTAAAGTAGATTTTTATTAACAATTTAAAACTATTTAAAAATGAAAAAAGTTATTTTTACGGCAGTAGCCATGTTGGCGTTTAGTGCCGGAAGTTTTGCGAAAAGTAGGGAAGTTGAGGTTTGTGCTTCTATAAAACAAGAATTAAATTGGGATAAAGCCGATGTACTTGATCCTCAAGTCTGTATGAGCGTATCAATAAAACAAATTAGTGCCTATCAAGGATATGGAGCAACCCTTGTGGATGCAATATCATTAGCACAAGACTTCTATTATGATTGTCTCGAACGATAATTATATAAATCAAATTATTAACCTTTCTTATGTTTAAATGTGTCTAAATACGAACTGATTAAATTAGTTATCATTGTAATTTTTAATTTGAGCCTGCCAAATTACGCTTTTACACAAAATTTCAACCGTGCCATATATAAGCTAACGCTAATTGAAGATGAAGATTTTGAAGCAAAACTCCCTTTAGAACAAAAATCAGTTATAAAAGACGCTCACCGAGAATTGGATAAGTTGTCTGCTGAACTTATTTTTAATGATACAATATCAATTTATAAACTTCAAGATGGTATTCGCTCGAAAACCCTTGCAGAAAAGATAGCTATTTCAAAATTGCAAGGTAAAAAACCAATTTATACGAATTTGAAGAAAGGACGCTCTTTTAGACACAACGACGACGGATTTTTATACAAAACTAACGAATTTTTAATATACACGGATCTTAATAATTATTACTGGCAAATTACAAATGAACAGAAAGAAATAGACGGTATTAAAGTAGTAAAAGCAATCGGAAGGATGTACAATAGTGAAAACTATTCCCAAATAATAGCTTATTTTGCACCAAGTTATCCTTATCAATTTGGTCCAATTGGTGTTGC
>JAYWGW010000100.1:0-118870 GCA_043778045.1 Bacteroidota bacterium
TTTAAATCCCGTTTTATCTGATGTTCAGGTAAAGGAAACAGTGAGCAAATTCGAAGAATTTCTTACATCCAGAGGTGCAGAAATGGTATCTAAAGAAGATTGGGGCTTGAAAAAAATGGCCTATGAAATCCAAAACAAAAAAAGTGGTTTTTATCACCTTTTTGAATTTAAAGTAACTGGCGAAGTGCTTATTGCTTTTGAAACAGAATTTAGACGAGACGAAAGAGTGATGCGTTTCTTGACAGTAAGTCTTGATAAGCACGCTATTTCTTGGGCTGAAAGAAGAAGAACAAAATTAAAAGCAGCAAAAGCGTAACATTATGGCAAATCTACAACAATCTGCCTCAGGCAAAAAAGAAGGTGATATCAGATATTTAACTCCGTTAAATATAGATACAAATAAGGCAAAAAAATATTGTCGTTTTAAAAAATCAGGCATCAAATATATCGATTATAAAGATGCAGATTTTTTATTGAAGTTTGTGAACGAACAAGGTAAGATTTTACCACGCCGTTTAACAGGAACTTCGTTGAAGTATCAAAGAAAAGTGTCTGTTGCTGTGAAAAGAGCAAGGCATTTAGCATTAATGCCATATGTGGCTGATTTACTAAAATAATAAAGAAGCAAATTTATGGAACTTATATTAAAGAAAGACGTACAAAATTTGGGCTTTAAAGACGATTTGGTATCTGTGAAAGCAGGTTATGGTCGAAATTTTTTGATCCCGCAAGGACATGCGCACATGGCAACGCCATCTGCTAAAAAAGTATTGGCAGAGAATTTAAAACAAAGAGCACACAAAGAAGCAAAAGTTGTTAATGATGCAAAAGAACTTGCAGAAGTTTTGAAAGCCATCGAAATTAAAATTTATGCGAAAGCTGGTGGCGAAAAATTGTTTGGTTCTATAACTAACATTGATATTGCAGAGGCATTGCAAAAAGGTGGACAGTCGATAGACAGAAAATTCATAACTTCTGGTATTATCAAGCGATTGGGTAAATATACTGCGACTGTGAGACTTCATAGAGATGTTATTATCGAATTACCGTACGAAATTGCTGCAGAAAAAGCATAGTCAATTGTTAACTAATTGTTAATAAATATTTATTAAACCGCTCTTTTGAGTGGTTTTTTTTATGTATTTTTGCCAAAAATTTAACACAATAAATCATGAAACAGTTTAAAAATGTTTTTATTGCAATGATGTCTTGTTTATGTTTAACAACAACGTTTGGACAAACAACGACTTCAAGTATCAAAGGAACAGTAAAAAATTCAGAGGCAAACAATCTTGCTGGCGCTAATGTTTTGGCAGTGCACAGACCGACTGGAACAAAGTATGCAACAGTAACAAATGCCGATGGAAGATTTAGCATTTTGAATGCAAGAGTCGGTGGACCATACACAGTGGTTGTGTCTTTCATTGGTTATCAAAACGAAGAATTTTCTGACATTTATTTGGAGCTTGGGAAAGTTTACGAATTAAATGCTTTTTTAGCTTCTGATAATCAAAAATTAGACGAGGTAAAAATTGTAAATGCCAAAGGAAAAATTTTCGGAAGCGGAAGAACAGGTGCTGAAACAACTGTTGGAAGAAGAGAATTGACAACGTTGCCAACAATTTCGCGTTCAGCTGACGATTTTACGAGATTAGAACCAACGGCTTCAAGTAATGGTTCTTTTGGAGGACGAAACAATAAATACAATAACTATTCTTTAAATGGAACAGTATTTAACAATCCATTTGGATTAGACGCGGCAACACCAGGTGGTCAAACCAACGCGCAGCCAATATCTTTAGACGCAATTGATCAAATACAAATTGCAACGGCTCCTTATGATATTACTTTGTCTGGATTTACAGGTGCGTCAGTGAACGCAGTAACTAAATCTGGTGCAAATAATTTCTTTGGAACTGCTTATACATATTATAGGGACCAGGACTTAACTGGTAGCAAATTAAAAGGTGAAAAAATATTTGTTCCGTCTTTGCAACAAACGCAATCTGGTTTTAGTGTAGGTGGAAAAATAATTAAAGATAAATTATTCTTTTTTGCAAATTTTGAAATAGATCAAAGAAGTGATTTAGGTCAAAATTTTATTGCAAACAATGGTGATGGTGTAACGGGGATCAATGAATCGCGAGTTTTAGCATCAGATTTGAATGCTGTTTCAACTGCTTTGAAAGGTTTAGGATACAATCCTGGAGCTTTTGAAGGATTTATCCATAATTCTAATTCAAAAAAAGGAATTATTAGATTAGATTGGAATATAAATGATAATAACAAAGTTAACATCATTTATAATTTTTTAAATGCTTCCAAAGATAAGCCAGCGCATCCAACTGCACTTGGAAATAGAGGTCCAAATGCATCAATTATGCAGTTTGAAAAGTCTGGATATCAAATAAACAATAATTTAAGTTCGTTTTTAGCAGAATGGAATTCGAAATTTACAAACTCTTTATCAAATAAATTTCAAATTGGCTATACTACTTTTGATGATTTTAGAAATCCTTTTTCAACACCAGCACCGATCATAAATATTAAAGATGGTGCAGGTCAAAACTATATCATTGCTGGACATGAGCCATTTTCTATTAATAATACATTAGATCAGAAAGTCTTTCAGTTTACTAATAATTTAACTTATAATTCAGGAATACATGCTTTTACATTTGGTGTATCGTATGAAAAATATTCATTCAAAAATTCCTTTAACCTAACGGCTTATGAGAATTTTGGCAATGCAAATGGATATGCCGGAATATTTTTCTCACCATATTTCACAGTAAATGATTTTTTATTAGATGCTGCAAAACCATTTGCAACTAGCATAATCAAACAAAATTTAGTATACACACAAAACCAATTTAATACAAAAAATGCCAAAGGTGTTGGTGTTTTAGGTGGTTGGAATTTGGCAGAAATAAATGTGGGTCAAGTGGCCTTTTATGCACAAGACGAAATTGATTTTACTGATAATTTTAAATTGACGTTGGGTTTACGAGGTGACAAACCATTATATTTTGATACGCCTGACTTAGTTACTAATTTTATTAAAACTGCTGGAACTACAAGAAATGAAAACATCAACTATTACAATCCTCAAACAAAGAGTGCTACCCAAAAATTGATTTCTACACAAATGCCATCTGATGTTTTGTTATTGTCGCCAAGAATGGGTTTTAACTGGGATGCAAATGAAGACAAAACTTTGCAAGTTCGTGGGGGAACGGGTGTTTTTACGGGTAAGTTTCCGTTTGTATGGTTAGGTAACCAAGTAACTGGAGCTGATGATGGTTTTATGCAAATCATGGATCCAAATTTCAAATGGCCACAAGTATATAGAGCAAGTTTAGGACTTGATAAAAAATTTGAAAACAATATTGTGGTGACAGTCGATTTATCATATAACAGAGATATAAATGGTGTGCATGTTCAAAACTGGGGATTGAAAAATCCAACAGGAATATTATCAGGACCAGACAACAGAGCCTTTTATCAAGCAACCGATAAAATGTCAAACGCAGCATTCGTTATGACTAACGCTAATGGAGGGTATGCATTTAATTCTACTTTTAAAGCTCAAAAAACATTTAATAATGGCTTGTTTTTAAGTTTGGCATACAACTATTTAGATGCAAAAGACGTCAATTCTATCGAAGCAGAAATTACTGGAGATGCTTTTGCGTTTAATCCTGCAATAGGAAATGTGAACGAAGCCAAAGTAACCAATTCAAGATATGGCGATAACAATCGATTTATTGGGATTGCTAATAAAAACTTTAAGTCTGAGAGCGGAAAATGGGCTACTAACATTGGCGCATTTTTTGAATATGCACGAGGTGGACGATATAGTTATACTTATGGTGGAGATTCTAACAACGACGGATCTGGTGTGAATGATTTAATATTTATTCCAACAACAACACAACTTCAAGCAATGAATTTCACGGGAGGTCAACCACAAAGAGATGCCTATAATGCTTTTATTGAGCAAGACGAATATTTGAAAGGTCGTAGAGGTCAATATGCTGAAAGATATGGTGCTCTATCGCCTTGGAGAGGAAAATTAGATGTAAAATTTACCCAAGATTATAATTTTAATATTACTTCAAAAAAGAAAAATACGATTCAATTAAGTTTAGATATTTTGAATTTTGGTAATTTATTAAATTCAAATTGGGGACTTGTTCAAGCGCCAATTTCAGTGCAACCAATCGGCGTTAGTCTTGCTGGAAATGTTCCCACTTACACTTTTACAGGACAACAAAAAGAAACTTTTGTAATCGATCCGAGTTTAGCTTCAAGATGGCAAGCGCAGTTCGGAGTGCGTTACATCTTCTAAATATAAATAATATTTTACGTAAATTTGGTCTCTGCAATTAAATTTGCAGAGACCTTTTTTTTAACGCAGTCTACAAAGATGAAATACGCAAGATTAACCAAAGAACAATTTGAAGAATTAAAGCAAGAATTTGTAAATTTTCTTGCCACACAAACCATTGATAAAGCAGAATGGGACAATATCAAAGCAAATAAACCTGAGGTTGCCGAACAAGAATTGGATGTTTTTTCAGATTTAATTTGGGAAGGTGTTTTAGGTCGTGCAAAATTTTTAGAACATTTCTCAAAAAATCATATATTTTTATTTGAATGTTTTGAAAAAGAAATTAAATCGATTGTTTTAAAATCGACTGTGCCCGAACAAGATTTTTTGTCCAAAGATGGCTTGCAATGGTTTAGTGACAATCTTTTTACAGATAATATCGAAATGAGACTTGGCACAAAACTATTTTCTGCTGACCGAAATTCAGATATTTTTAGTTTAATTCAACAAGGCGCAATTTTAAGCGATGGAAAATTATACGAGCAAATTAGTGGTATTTTAAATTCTAACGAGTAATAATTATTAGTATGGATATAGGCAATCAAATCAATCAATTACAAGTAGAACTAAACCAACACAATCATAACTATTATGTGTTGGATAATCCTATGATTTCTGATTTTAATTTTGATCAAAAACTAAAACAATTACAAGATTTAGAAGCTCAATATCCTGAATTTGCTGGCGAAAATTCACCTACAAAGCGAGTTGGTGGAACTATTACTAAAAATTTCAAAACCGTTAAACACGATTTTAGAATGTATTCTTTGGATAATTCGTATTCAAAAGATGATTTATTGGATTGGGAAAATCGTATTAAGAAAGTCTTGGGAGATGTTTCAATTGAATATACTTGTGAACTTAAATATGACGGTGCTTCCATTTCAATAACGTACGAAAATGGAAAGTTAGTTCGTGCTGTCACCCGAGGCGATGGATTTCAAGGTGATGATGTTACTAATAATATCAAAACCATAAAGTCGATTCCAATTGTTTTAAAAGGCAATTATCCCGAAAAATTTGACATTCGTGGCGAGATCATTTTGCCTTTTGCAGGTTTTGAAAAAATGAACCAAGACCTTATCGAAATTGGCGATACGCCGTATTCCAATCCAAGAAATACCGCATCAGGAAGTTTGAAATTGCAAAATAGTGCAGAAGTTGCTAAGCGTCCGTTGGATTGTTTGTTGTATTCCATAATAGGTTCTAATGTAAATTTTAAAACGCAATTTGAAGGATTAGAACAGGCAAGAAATTGGGGATTTAAAGTACCAATAAATTCCATATTGGCAAAAAATATAAATGATGTTTTTGATTTCATTGACGTTTGGGATAAAAAAAGACATGAACTGCCCTATGAAACCGATGGTGTTGTCGTAAAAATAAATAATATTCATTATCAGGAAGAATTTGGCTTTACTGCCAAATCGCCTCGTTGGGCAATGGCTTATAAGTTTAAATCGGAACAAGTTTCAACGGTTTTGAAATCAATTTCTTACCAAGTGGGTCGAACAGGTTCGATAACGCCGGTTGCAAATTTAGAACCAGTTCAATTGGCGGGAACGATTGTAAAACGTGCGTCTTTGCATAATGCAGACCAAATCGAAAAGTTGGATATTCGCGTTGGCGATACCGTTTTTGTTGAGAAAGGTGGCGAAATTATTCCCAAAATCATTGCGGTAGATTTAGAATATCGTCCCGCCAATTCACAAAAAACCGTATATATTTCTAATTGTCCCGAATGTCAAACAATTTTGGAAAGACAAGAAGGCGAAGCCAATCATTATTGTCCAAATTTTTATGGATGTCCACCGCAAATTATTGGCAGAATTCAACATTATATTTCACGGAAAGCAATGGACATTATTGGATTGGGTAGCGAAACCGTAGCATTATTATACCAAAATGGATTGGTGAAAAACTATGCCGATTTATACGATTTATCGGTAGCACAAATTTTACCATTGGAAAGAATGGCGCAAAAATCTGCCGAAAATCTTGTAAAAGGCGTCCAAGATTCTACAAAAATTCCGTTTGAAAGCGTTTTGTTTGCGCTTGGAATAAGATTTGTTGGCGAAACGGTTGCAAAAAAATTAGCAAAATATTTTAAGTCTATTTCAGCGTTGTCAACTGCAACTTTCGATGAACTCATTTTAGTGGACGAAATTGGTGAACGCATCGCAAAAAGCATCATTACATTTTTTGACAACCAAGAAAATCATCGCATAATTGAAAAACTTCGTTCAAATGGCGTTCAATTTGAAATTATTGAAAAATTAAATGAAAATTCAACCAACATTCTCGATGGAAAATTATTTGTTGTATCGGGTGTTTTTCAAAATTTCTCGCGTGATGAACTTAAAAAAGCCATTGAAGACAATGGCGGTAAAAATGTTAGTGCCATTTCTGCGAAAACGGATTTTGTGGTTGCAGGCGATAATATGGGACCAGCAAAACTTGAAAAAGCGACCAAATTAGGAATTAAAATTTTGAGTGAAGATCAGTTTTCAGCGATGATTCAAATTAATTAAGATAACCACTTCAAACGCAAAATATTTTATGTAAAATATTTTAAAGTTTCGTATTTAAGAATTTTACCATTTGGAAATTAAGAAAATTAAGTTTGAACGGCTTAATAATCTTAATTTCTTAATGTCTTTAATAAATCTAATTTTAATGAAATTTTTTAGATGCGCTTTTTACTACACCACAATACTCCTCGTTTCAGTTGCTTTTGCCTTATCATCATCAAAAGTAAAATCAATTCTACCAACGTTTATTCCGTAACATCCTACTTGATTGACCAAAACATCTTTGCCATCTAAATTTTTAATAACTGTTGGTTTATCAAGAAAAGTGTGCGTGTGCCCGCCAATAATAAGGTCAATATCTTTTGTTGCAGAAGCTAATTTAATATCTGAAATTTTGTCAGGATCATTTTTATATTGATAGCCAAGATGAGACAAACATATAATCAAATCACACTTTTTAGCTTTTAAAATTGTGGTCATTTGCTGAGAAATCTCAATCGGATTGTTATATATAGTCTCTTTGTAAAGACGTTTATCAACCAAACCAGCAAGTTCTACTCCCAAGCCGAACACACCAACTTTTATTCCGTTTTTATTAAAAATTTTATACGGTTTGATGGCACCATCAAGTATCGTATTTTTAAAATCATAATTTGCACTTACAAAATCAAAATCTGCATGATGTTTTTGACTCAAAAATCCGTCCATTCCATTGTCAAAATCATGATTTCCAAGCGTGCACAAATCATATTTCATCATTGACATCAATTTAAATTCCAATTCACCACCATAATAATTAAAATATGGCGTCCCTTGAAAGACATCGCCTGCATCCAAAAGCAAAACATTACCCGTTTCGGCGCGGATTTGCTTAATAATTGTTGCGCGACGAGCGACACCTGCCATATTTGGATTTCGCGCATCTGTTGCTGGAAATGGATCAATGTGACTGTGCACATCATTTGTATGTAAAATTGTTATTTTCTTTACAGTTTCGGCAGAAAAGCTCATCAAAGGAAGCGTTGGCAAAGTCAGTAGGGCAGTAGTTGCCGATGTTTTTTGTATAAAATGTCGTCTATTCATGATTTTATAAATTACGAAAGTTGTTTTAATTGGTGAAAAAACAATCCTTTCAAATGTAGATATTTAAATTTTAAAACTTATTTTTATTTTTTGAATCTTGATAAACTTAATGTTTTCTTCACATCTTACTTCTGCTTAATCGAAATAATCTACAAAATGTTGTTAAGAATAAGACTTTTCAACTTTCGACTTCTAAACGTTGGACTAAATTATAATTCAATAATTTTATAAAATTTTTCTCTGCGGATGCAAGCCTTGATAATATTTTTCACATCTTTATTATTTTGCATAGGCACAATCAAATTTTTAATAATTTCTAAATTATAAATTTGATGATTCAAATCATAAAAACAATATCCACGGTAAATACCATTTTCGACTAAAATTGCGCTTCGTTCGCCGATTGTCCTGCCTTTATCAACAATAATAATCGTTTTATCAAAATTATTTTTTTCTATAAACGCGTTCACTCGCTCATTATATATTTCAGGCGAAATGAAATTTACGCAAGCGCCATCACATTTTTTTATTGTAAATTGAAAACATGCTTCAGTCGAACTGCACAACGAGGTTAATTTTTGACATAATTGGTATTGGTCGACAATTTTGTACAGAGCAGTTTTTGCATCTGCAATAGTTGTAAAAGTAGTGATTTCACTTTTTCGACCATCAATTTTTTGAATTTTTAGGTTTAAATAGCCATTTTCATCTTTCTCGGCATATAAACCAATATTGAAAGATGTTTTTTGTTGTGCCCTATTAAAAACTGGTTTGTTAATTTTTATTTCTTCCGATTCCTTCAAAAGCGCAATCAGTTCTGAACCTGTTTCAGCAAAAGTAACTGTGTGTGCGCTCGCTTGAATTTTAATGCTTTTCGCGTCTGTTCCCGTGAAATGTTGGTTGATTCTTTTCCGAATATTTAGGCTTTTTCCAATATAAATTAGTTTGCCACCTTCGGAATGAATATAATAAACACCGGTTTTTGTTGGCAACGATTCCATAATATCACGAAGTTTTGGAACAATGCCTTTCTCAACTTCGGTTTTTATCATTTCTTGCACGATGATTTTCTCAACGTCTTTTTCTAATAAAATTTTGAAAAGTTTTACAGTCGCCATCGCATCGCCACTCGCTCTGTGCCTGTCAGCCATTGGAATTCCGAGTGCGCGAACCAATTTTCCCAAACTATGCGACGGTTGTTCAGGCAATAATTTTTGGGAAAGTTCAACGGTGCACAAGTTTTTTGCATTAAAATCGTATCCCAGTCGTCGAAATTCTGTGCGTAAAATTCGATAGTCAAAAACCGCATTGTGCGCCACAACAATGCATCCCGAAGTGATTTCAACAATTCGTTTCGCCACTTCATGAAATTTTGGTGCATTGACGAGCATCGCATTATTAATGCCCGTTAGCTTGACAACAAATGGCTGAATTGGTTTTTCAGGATTTACAAGGCTTATAAATTGATCTACAATTTCGTGTCCATCAAATTTGTAGATGGCAATCTCGGTAATGCCTTCTTCATTATATTGTCCGCCTGTGGTTTCAATGTCTAAAATTGCGTACAAACTTTTTGTTTTTAATAGTTTTGTAATTGATTTAATAGATGTAACTATATTTTTAATTTTTTGCCACAGATTTAAAAGATTTAAAAAATTTAAAACTTATAATATTAAAAAATCTATGCAAATCTGTGTAATCTGTGGCTAAAATATCAGATAAATGTCAGGCTTAAATATGTTTGTTCAACTACTTTTTTTGTAATATTTTGCCTTGCAGTACTCGATTTAGCGATTAGTCATTAAAACTTTCGAATACCTCTCATCTTCCACCAAAAATACTACTGCCAACCCGAATCATATTGCTACCATGTTCAATCGCGATTTTATAGTCACCAGACATGCCCATCGAGAGTATTTTTAATTCAAAATTATCTGTTATAGTCAATTTGTATTGGTCAAAAATTGATTTTAAAGATTTAAATTCTTCTGATATTTGTACATTATTATCTGAAAATGATGCCATTCCCATCAACCCAACAACTGTAATGTTTTTTAGATTTTTGAACGTTTCAGAATTGATAATTTCTATAAATTCATTTTTATCCAAACCAAATTTTGTTTCTTCATCAGCTATAAAAAACTGCAATAAGCAATCAATAATTCGATTGTTTTTTTTGGCTTGTTTGTCAATTTCTACCAATAGTTTCAAACTTTCCACACCGTGGATGAGCGAAACATACGGTGCCATAAATTTTACTTTATTGGTTTGAACATGTCCAATCATGTGCCACTGAATATCTTTTGGCATGGCTTCCCATTTTTCGGTCATTTCTTGAATTTTGTTTTCGCCGAAAACCAGTTGACCAGCATCGTATGCTTGCATCAAATCTGAAATGGGCTTGGTTTTTGAAACAGCCACAAGTGTAACTACCGAAGGCAATTCTGCTTTTAAATCAATAATTTTTTGAGATATTGACATTTATATTTACGTTGTTATAAATTGTTTTGACACGGTTTCTGCTTTTTTAGATGTGGAATAATCATAAAATCCTTCGCCCGTTTTGACGCCCAATTTTCCAGCTCGAACCATATTGACCAATAGCGGACACGGTGCATATTTTGGGTTTTTAAAACCATCATACATTACATTTAAAATGGCCAAACATACGTCAAGGCCTATAAAATCAGCCAGTTGCAGTGGCCCCATCGGTTGCCCCATACCAAGTTTCATTACGGTATCAATTTCATACACACCCGCCACTTTATTGAATAGCGTTTCAATTGCTTCGTTTATCATTGGCATCAAAATTCGATTGGCAACAAAACCAGGATAATCGTTTACTTCAACAGGTGTTTTTCCTAATTTTTCCGCAAGGTTCATTACAATTTTTGTCACTTCGGCAGAAGTATTGTAGCCACGAATGATTTCCACCAATTTCATAATCGGCACAGGATTCATAAAATGCATACCAATCACGCGCTCAGGATTAACCACAACGGCACCAATTTGCGTAATAGAAATGGAAGAAGTATTGGTTGCCAAAATGGTATTGTGGTCACAAATTTCGCTAAGTTGTTTGAAAATTTTTAGTTTTAAGTCAACGTTTTCTGTTGCTGCTTCCACCACCAAATCGCAACCCACAACGCCATCTGAAATGTCAGTGTAAGTGATAATATTTGTAATTGTTTTCGCTTTATCTGCTTCCGTGCTTGTGCCTTTGGCGATCATTCTATCAAGGTTTGAGGCAATCGTTGCCATGCCATTATCCAACGATTTCTCGGAAACATCAATTAATTTTACGGTAAATCCAGCTTGCGCAAAAGTGTGGGCGATTCCGTTTCCCATGGTGCCAGCGCCTATAACTGCTATTGTTTTCATTCTAAAGTTTTGTTTTGTGTTTGTGTTTCAACTTTTGTAATTTGGTCAATTAACTGTTGTTCAGTTGGCAGGTATAAATTGTATTGACTTGTTAATATGGTATTGCTTTTTTCGGGTAATGTAAATTTTACCATACTATCATTTTTGTCAGAACATAACAATACACCAATCGTAGGTTTTTCGTGTTCTAATTTTTCAACGCGGTCATAATAATTCACATACATTTGCAATTTTCCAATGTCTTGATGCGTTAATTTGTGTGTCTTGATTTCAAATATAACAAAACAGTGGAGCAGTCGATTGTAAAAAACCAAATCAACATAAAATTCATCACCGTCAAGATGAATTCTTTTTTGGCGAGCTACAAATGAAAAGCCATTCCCTAATTCAAGTATGAAATCTTGTAAATTTGTGATGATTGCTTGTTCAATATCTCGTTCATAATAGGAACTTTCCCTTTTCAATCCTAAAAATTCTAAAAACATTGGGTCTTTAATAATTTCATGTGCGCTGGTTGGAATAGCTTCATTATGCGCTACCGCCAATACACTTTCTTTGTCGTTGCTGAGTAATAAGCGTTCAAATAGCGAACTATTAATTTGGCGTTCCATCTGACGAACAGACCAATTGTTTTTCGCAGTTTCAGCAATGTAATATGCTCTTTTATCTTGATTATCAACACTTAATAATAATCTATAATGTGTCCAACTCAATTGCGTCCGCAGTGAGGACGCAATTGGAAACATTCTGTAAAACTGCCTGTACCTTTCGAGCTGCCTTGCCGAAAATCCACTACCAAATTCAGGTTGCAATTGTGCGGACAAAAATTTTATTAAATAATTCCCATAATCTGCTCGGTCTTTTCCTTGCTGCTCTTCATTGAAAATGCGTTCGCCGATGTGCCAATACATTACGGTTCTAAAATGATCGACCGACCGAACCGCACCTTCTTTTGCATTGAAAATAAGATTTTTTATGTCTAAAAGTAAAGAAGTATCAATTTCCATATTTAAAATTTCATGGCGCTAATAATTTGATATGCCACGCGCAAAGCGTTCGTGCCATCTTCGAGCGTAACTGTTGGCGCAACATTATTGTTTATTGCATCTGCAAAACTTTCCAGTTCGTCAAGAATGGCATTGTTATTATGAATGGCTGGATTTTCAAAATAAATTTGCTTCTTAATGCCTTCCGCATTTTGCAAAATCATATCAAAATCACCAGGTGTTTGTGGGGCTTCTTTCATTTTTACGACTTCACATTTTTTTTCTAAGAAATCTACAGAAATATAAGCATCTTTCTGAAAAAATCTTGATTTCCGCATATTTTTCAGCGAAATTCTACTTGCTGTTAGGTTTGCAACACATCCATTTTCAAATTCTATACGTGCATTGGCAATGTCGGGTGAATCAGAAATTACTGCCACACCACTTGCGTGAATGGCACTTACTTTTGACTTAACGACACTCAAAATGGCATCAATATCATGAATCATCAAATCCAAAACCACGGGAACATCGGTGCCACGGGGATTGAATTCTGCCAATCGATGTGTTTCGATAAACATCGGATTTTCTATCAGATTTTTGGTCGCAATAAATGCTGGATTAAACCTTTCAACGTGCCCAACTTGACCTTGTACGTTGTATTCTTTTGCCAACAAAATAATTTCTTCGGCTTCGGAAACGGTGTTTGAAATGGGTTTTTCTATAAACACATGTTTGCCTGATTTTATCGAAACTTTCGCGCATTTATAGTGCGACAGCGTGGGCGTAACAATATCTATAACATCCACAGCGTGAATCAATTTGGCGATAGTGTCAAATTGTTTGTATCCAAATTCGGCTTCAATTTTCGCGCCATTCTCGTGATTTTCATCATAAAAACCAACCAACTCAAATTTTTCTGATTGCTTGAGAAGTTTCAAATGAATTTTTCCGAGGTGACCAGCACCAAGAACGCCAATTTTTAACATTGTGTGGTTTTTATACAAAAATAAACAAATTTAATTTATAAAATTCGTTTTTTAAATTTTCAAATTCACTTGTAACTTTCTTTTTTATTGGTATTTTTACCAAAACCAACCCAATCAATTTTGAAAGATACCGCCAAACATCAAGGACTTCGCAATCAACTTGTAACGCTTTTGGAATCAAAAGGAATTGTGGACAAAAATGTACTTGATTCGATCAGAAAAATTCCGCGTCACTTATTTTTAAATTCAAGTTTTGAAGATTATGCCTATCAAGACAAACCTTTTCCAATTGGAGCGGGACAAACCATTTCACATCCATACACGGTGGCCTTTCAAAGCGAATTACTTCAAGTCGAAAAAGATCTTAAAATCTTAGAAATAGGAACAGGTTCAGGCTATCAGACTGCTGTTTTGTGCGCACTGGGTGCAAAGGTTTATAGTATTGAAAGACAAAACGAACTATTTAAACAAACTTCAAATCTACTTCCAAAACTCGGCATTCGACCCAAACATTTATCGTTTGGAGATGGTTATAAAGGCTTGGAACAACACGCACCTTTTGATAGAATTATTGTAACGGCAGGCGCACCATTTGTACCAAAACCGCTGATGGCGCAACTTAAAATTGGTGGAAGATTGGTTATTCCAATAGGCGAAACAAACCAAATCATGACACTATTTATTCGCATCAACGAAACGCAATTTGAAAAACATGAGTTTGGCGACTTTAAGTTTGTGCCATTGCTCGAAAGTAAAAATTAATTTTCTGAGAGATATGTGACTTGTTTTTGTGAGATATTTTAAATTCTAACAAAAACTTTTATTTTCAAAAATTTGCATTTATAAATTTACTTATTTTTGCATTTTAAACTTACTCAAATGAACACCATAACTACCACAAATTATAATTTTCCAAGCCAAAAATCTGTTTATAAAGGTAAGGTTCGAGAAGTTTATAACATCAAAGATTCGCTTTTGGTGATGGTCGCCACCGATAGACTTTCAGCTTTTGATGTGGTATTGCCAAAAGGCATTCCATATAAAGGTCAAATTTTGAATCAAATTGCTACAAAATTTATGGAACTAACCAGCGATATTGTCCCAAATTGGTTGATTGCAACGCCCGATCCAAATGTGGCTGTCGGACACTTATGTGAGCCTTTCAAAGTTGAAATGGTGATTCGTGGTTATTTGTCGGGACATGCTTCGCGCGAATATGCTTTGGGACAAAGATTTATTTGTGGCGTTGCAATGGCAGAAGGGTTGGAAGAAAATGATAAATTTCCTACACCAATAATCACACCAACCACAAAAGCCGATAATGGCGAACACGATGCCGATATTTCTCGAGAAGATATTTTACAGAAAGGCATTGTGTCGGAAGCCGATTATTTAATTCTTGAAAAATATACAAGAAATTTATATCAACGCGGAACGGAAATTGCCAAAAGCCGTGGACTGATTTTAGTCGATACGAAATATGAATTTGGCAAAACCAAAGAAGGACAAATTGTGCTTATTGACGAAATTCATACGCCAGATTCATCACGATATTTTTATGCTGATGGTTATGAACAACGTCAAAAAAATGGCGAAGAGCAAAAACAATTGTCTAAAGAATTTGTTCGCCGTTGGCTGATTGCCAATGGATTTCAAGGATTAGAAGGGCAAGTGATTCCTGAAATGTCCGATGAATATGTTCGATCTGTTTCTGACCGATACGTTGAATTGTATGAACAGATTTTGGGCGAGCCGTTTGTAAAAGTAGATTTGGCAAACATTGAAAATCGGATTGAAAATAATGTTTTGCACTATTTGAGTAAGTTTGAAGGTTTGAATGTTTAAAAGTTAAAAAGTTTTTAAAGATATTTATTTCTTTAAATAATACAGTGCCATAGCCCCGATAGTAGTGGAAATCCTTTTTTGGCTAAAAAAATTTTAAATTTTGGTGGATTTTGTACCAAAAAAGATTGAAACGAATAGCGGGAGATTGCTTCCACCACTGCGGACAAGTCGTACCTCGCAAAGACCTTAAATAAAGAAAAAAAGTCGATGTAAAGAACATCGACTTTTTTTATAACAAATTGATTTACAAATGAATTACCTCACCGTACGCATCGGCGACTGCTTCCATTACAGCTTCGCTCATGGTGGGATGCGGATGGATTGTTTTCAGAATTTCGTGCCCAGTAGTTTCTAATTTTCGAGCCACAATTGCTTCGGCAATCATGTCGGTTACGCCAGCGCCAATCATGTGGCAACCAAGCCATTCGCCGTATTTTGCATCGAAAATTACTTTCACAAAACCATCAGGTGTGCCAGAGGCTTTTGCTTTTCCAGATGCCGAAAACGGGAATTTCCCTACCTTAATATCATATCCTTTTTCGCGGGCTTGCTTTTCGGTCATGCCAACTGATGCAATTTCGGGCGTCGCATACGTGCAACCAGGAACATTTCCATAGTCAATGGGGTCAACGTGAAAACCAGCAATTTTTTCGACACAATTGATGCCTTCCGCAGAGGCAACATGCGCCAAAGCCTGTCCAGGCGTGACATCGCCAATGGCGTAGTAGCCAGGAATGTTGGTTTGATTGTAGGCGTTTACAATAATTTTATCTTTATCGACCACGATACCTACTTCCTCAAGACCAATATTTTCGATATTTGTTTTGATTCCGACCGCCGAAAGAACGATGTCGGCGACTAAAATTTCTTCTCCTTTTGCAGTTTTCACAAAGGCTTTCACGCCATTTCCTGAACTGTCAATTTTTTCTACAGACGACGAAGTCATGATTTTTACACCTGCTTTTTTCATTGAGCGTTCCATCTGTTTTGAAATATCTTCGTCTTCGACAGGAACAATGTTCGGCATAAATTCAACGATGGTCACATCGGTTCCCATGGCATTATAAAAATGCGCAAACTCAACGCCAATGGCACCTGAGCCAACAATAATCATTGATTTTGGTTGCGTTGGCAAGGTCATTGCTTCGCGATATCCGATAACTTTTACGCCATCTTGTGGTAGATTTGGTAGTATGCGAGAGCGCGCACCCGTTGCAATAATGATATGATCGGCGCTGTATTCTGTAACTTTATTTTCAGCATCGGTGACGTCTATTTTCTTGCCAGTTTTAAGTTTTCCAAAACCAATAATAACATCAATTTTGTTTTTTTTCATTAAAAAATTTACGCCTTTGCTCATGTCACCAGCTACGTTACGCGAACGCGTGACAACGGCAGAAAAATCTTTATCAAATTCTTTTATGGTGAGTCCGTAGTCAGATGCGTGTTTTAAATAATCGAATACTTGAGCCGATTTTAATAAAGCTTTTGTTGGAATACAACCCCAATTTAGGCACACACCACCAAGACTTTCCTTCTCAATAACTGCGACTTTAAAACCAAGTTGCGACGCTCTAATTGCCGTTACATATCCGCCTGGGCCAGACCCTAAAACTATAATATCGTATTTCATTTTTTTATTTTCAGTGTGTAAAATTAGGTATTTATTTTTTTTTATGCAACGATTGTTAATCTAACTCTATCCAAAATTTTAGAATAGCCACTGAATTGCTTCAGCAAAGTTATCTCGCCATAATTTTTCATTATGTTGTCCGCCTTTTACGATTTTTTTCTTGGATAAATTCAAACAATAACATCGATTTCTGTCAAGTAAGCTATACATTCTTTCCAAGTCAGGCACCATTTCCGCGTCTTCGTTGTCGCCACACATCATGTAAATTTTTGCTTTGGATTTTGGTACAATTTTTAACATGTCGTATATTTTTTCGGAATACCAAAACGAGGGCGAAAAAATGCCAGCTTTACCAAAAGTTGTAGGATATTTTAAAACCGCATACATCGACACCAAACCGCTCAGTGAACTGCCAAAAATGCAGGTATTTTTAGCAGACTTTTTGGTTCTGTAATTTTTATCAATATGCGGTTTTAGTGTTTTTACGATAAAATCTAAATACAAATCTGCTTTTCCGCCACCGTGTTTTGGATGAGCGAATGGTGTTAATTCCTCTAATCTTTTGTCGTTCCCGTGTTCAATTCCAACAACTATTATTTGCGCGTTGATGCTGTCCAAAGTCTCGTCAACTGCCCATTCGCCTGCGTACGAAGATTTTTTGTCGAATAGATTTTGCGCGTCGTGCATATAAATCACAGGATAGTTGCGGGTTGATTCCTCATAGCCTTTTGGCAAATACATCCAAATTTTCTTTTTGCCGTTGAGTTGTGGCGCGTCAATTTCGAAAGTCGAAACTTGTTTGGAAAAAGAATGTTCTTGCGAATATAAATCAATGCAAATGCAAATAAGAAGTAGAAAAAGTAAAATATATCGTAACATGTTTTAAATTATAAGTTATTGTTTGCTATAATCCATTAATATTTGATAGGTTTAAACCACAAATTCCACAAATTGACACAAATTTATATTTTAATTGAATTACACAAATCATCAACGCCTGGCATATTCGTGAAATACTATTTTCACACGGGTATAATAATCAGGCCAAAATTTACGCAGATTTTTATTTTACAACATTATTTCAATTTATAAATTAAATAAAATGTAGTCACAATTTATACCAAATCCTAATATTTAAAACTTTTATCATATAAATAAATAATTTTGTAAATAAATAATTTTACAATTATTTTTAGAAACCTTCAGACTTTTTTGCTTTAAGACATTTGATTAATTTTAGTTGTTTAAAACTGCAATCATTTTGTCTAAATCTTCAATTGTATGATTGGCTGTAACCACAATTCTGCTAAGGTTTTTATCTGAATTTGGATATTTAAAGTTTGTTATTATGATGTTATTTTCTAAAAACATCTTATAAATCCCATCGATATTTGGATATATTAGCGGATAGTTTTTATCAAAAATGATATTTACATTTTTGTTAAGATGCTTGTCAATGTAGGAAAGGTTATTTTTTAATTTTTCTAATTTATAAAAAAAAATGCTTTCAGCTTCGCAAATGCTTTGCGCAAATCCAGGATTCATGCCTGCACTTGATCCAAAAATTGCATTAATTTTAACTTCATCAATAAAATATTTATCGCTTGCTATTATGCCACCTGTGGTTCCAAAGGCTTTTCCAAGCGACGAAACTAAAATTTTCCTTGTTATTTTTGGATGTAGAATTGTTGAAAAAATGCCATTGCCATTAGTACCTAATATTCCAAACGAGTGCGATTCATCTATCAACAATGTAATGGTTTTCGCGTGTGAAATATCATTTAAAATTTTGTTGCAATAAGCGGTTACCTGACCAGAAATAACACCATCAGTAAGGATTGTGATATTTTCTATATTATTGTCTAAAAGTCTATTGTTAAGTTGTTTATCATCATAAAAAGGCAAACTATTTTCCACTTGAATGGCTTCATGATTGCCATCAAAATGATAAAAAACATCTGTACTTTTCTTAAGAATATCAATCGCAATTTTCCCTGCCAACATACCAGAGGAAACAGTTACTGCCGACTCTGAACCAATAAATTTTGACAAGTATCTTTCGGCATTTTCATAGCAATTTAAACTGATATTTGCCATGCGAGAACTGCCATAAGATGTTCCCCATTTTTTAATATTTTTTATAATAATATCTTGAAAATCAGCATCATTTGGCAATCCTAAATACGCGGTTCCTCCGAAATACAAATATTCTTTTCCGTCGATTTGTATTTTATTATTTGGGCTTGATTCTAAGTTCATTTAATTTTGCAATAGCGAAACGCCGGTTCCATTCAGATGTGAATAGTGAATAATGCCGTCTGTAATTGTTACGCCAGACGCGATGTCCTTGCCCAAAAGTAATGCGCCGTCCATATCCACATAATTTAACAATGGCAAAAGTTGTGCAATCGCGGAAATGCCAACTGTCGATTCTGTCATGCAACCAACCATTGTTTTCAACCCGAGCGATTTTGCTTCTTGCAACATACGTCGAGCAGGAGTGAGGCCACCACATTTCACAAGTTTGACGTTCACACCATGAAAATGATAGTTGCAACGCAATACATCGCTTTCCACAATGCAACTTTCGTCGGCAATTATGGGTAATACACTATGTTTTAAAACCTCTTTATGTCCATCCCAATTGTCTGCCTTCAGCGGTTGTTCTAAAAATTCTACGCCCAATTTTTTAAGTACAATGGCATTATTTATGGTTTCTTCAACGCCCCAACCGCAATTTGCATCGATTCTAAAAATAGCATTTGTATGTTTGCGAAGTTCCGTAACTATGTTAATATCTTCTTTTGTGCCAAGCTTAATTTTGTAAATTGGCCATGGAAGTTCTTGCATTTTTTCAACCATTTTTTCTATTGATGCGATGCCTATTGTGTAGTCAGTCAATGGATTTTTTTCAGTACTATAATTCCAAAGTTCATAAAGCTTTTTGCCTTTTCGTTTAGCATACAAATCATTATAAGCAATGTCTAAAGCGCACAAAGCAAACATATTATCTTGCAAACGTGGTTGTATTTTTGCCCAAAAAACCTCGGGTGTTTCATTAGTTGTACTTTCAATAACCGATTTTAAATTTTCTAAATCCGTGATCATCATTGGCACCGTAATATTGTAATATGGGTTTGATGTCGCCTCGCCAAATCCTGAAAAACCGTTGTCTCGCAATTCAACAATTAATGATGGTTGTACGTCAATTGATTCGCGAGAAATAGTAAAAGTATGCTTTAGAGGTAATTCAAATGCCCGAAGAATGATTTCCATATTGTCAATTTTTTTTGGAAAATATTATGAAAAAATATATTTTTACCAAAAATAAATAATTTGATGTCAACTTTAGAAGAAAAATTGAGTTTATTATCTGAAATGATTTCTTTTTCGGTTATCGATGGAAAATTGCACGAAAGAGAATATAATTTCATATTGCTTATCGCTCTCGAACTGCGTGTCGACAAACCGTTTTTGGATTCTCTTTTTCAAGAAGAAATTAAACCGTTACAATTCAAATCGGAATTTGATCGCATCCAACAATTCTATCGTTTGGCACTTTTGATGCACAGCGATGGTGTTTTGCACGAAAAAGAAGATACTTCTCTACACGAAATTGGCATTTCGATGGGATTGAATCCCGTGGCAATGAATAAAATTTTGAAACTAATGAAAAATTGCCCTGCTCGAATTATTGCTCCACGCGTTTTATTGGAAGCGTTTATGGTACAGCATAATTAAATTTTTAGATGGTTAGATCTTTAGATTATTAGATTATTGGATTTTTAGATTGTTGGACTTGTAGATTGTTAGACTTTTTAGGCTGAAAAATACTCCAAGTTTTTGTCATTGCTTCGCCAGTTCGCACTTTAAGGCTCGGGTACGAAAAAGGAGGAATCACATAACTACGGCAGTAAAATTGTAAACATCATATTATTAGTTCGACAATATTCAAAATAGAAAACCCATCTAAATCACTAAAAATGAATCAGATGGGTTTTAAATTATATCTATGATTAAGTAGTTGTAAATTAATAATGTCGTGTTTTGAAATATAGAAAAAATCCCATAACTATCTAACTTTCAAATGTTTTACGCAATATTGGGACTTTAGACTTTACGACATTTAAACTTTCGACTTACTTACTACAATATACTCGGGATAGCAACCATTTCATTTGTGTCTTTTTCATAATCAATTCCTGCCACGCCAAATCCGAAAAGGTTATGAAAATCTGTGCGGTAGCCTTCTAAATCGCCAATTTCAGATAAGTTTTCGGTAGTTGCTTTTGTCCATAAATCTGCTATAATAAC
Organism: Bacteroidota bacterium; assembly: GCA_043778045.1. GTDB lineage: Bacteria > Bacteroidota > Bacteroidia > Flavobacteriales > Flavobacteriaceae > Flavobacterium. The sequence continues at coordinate 21,156 of JAYWGW010000100.1, forward strand.
TTGGACTTCATCGCTCATTTCCCAATCATCGATGCGAATTCTACCTTTATCATCCAACAATATTCCATCTTTTGAATATAATCTATCTGCAAATAGCCTTTGAATTTGTTCAATACAACCTTCATGATTTCCCATGGCTTTCATGGTTTTATACAGAAGTGAAATATATAATGGAATCACAGGAATTGCCGAACTTGCTTGCGTCACAAGTGCTTTATTAACCGATACGTAAGCCTTTCCGCGAATATCACTCAAACTTTCTGTAATGTCAAAAGCCGTATTCTCCAAGTCGTTTTTTGCCATTCCAATGGTTCCGTTTCTGTAAACTGCTTCGGTTAGCGACGATCCGATATAGGAATAAGCAACAGTTGTGGCACCTTCTGCCAAAAGATTATTTTTTTTCAAAGCTTCAATCCACATGCTCCAATCTTCGCCACCCATTACGATCACGGTATTTTCGATATCGTCACCTTCGGCAGGCGAAATTGAAATCTGAGAAACTTTGCCCGTATGGAAATCAACCGTGTTGTTTGTGAAATTTTGACCAATGGGTTTCAAAACAGAACGATGTAAAACGCCAGTTTTTGGATGCATCCGAACGGGCGATGCTAAACTATAGATCACCAAATCAATCTGACCCAAATCTGCTTTAATCAAATCAATAGTTTGTTGTTTTATTTCATCAGAAAACGCGTCGCCATTGATACTTTTGGCATATAGTCCCGCATTTTTAGCTTCATTTTCAAATGCTGCGGAATTGTACCAGCCAGGCGAAGCCGTTTTCCCTTCTGATGGTGGTTTTTCAAAAAACACACCAATTGTGCTTGCGTTTGACCCAAAAGCCGACGTAATTCTTGATGCCAATCCAAAACCTGTTGAAGCGCCAATTACCAAAACACGCTTTGCACCGTCAATAATGCCTTTTGATTTCACATAATCAATTTGATTTTTTACATTTTGCGCACAACCTGTTGGATGGGCTGTTGTGCAAATGAATCCGCGCATTCTTGGTTCAATTTTCATATTTTTATGTCTTTATTTTATATTTATATTTGAGTAATATTTTTTTTATATTTCCATTCTCATCTCCAGCATAATTGGTTTAAAGCCAATTTTTAAATACGAGTTCTTGGCAATTGTGTTTTCATCATAGACTTCTAATCGTACTTCAGAAATATTTTTAGATTTTGACCATTCAATCAAGTGATCGATAATTTTTGCATTGATTCCTTGTCCTCGAAATGTGGGTTTTACAAACATAAATCCCAAATACGCATATTGACCAAATTTCTGATAATCTTTGCCTTTCAAAATTTTTGCGTAGCCTGAACCTACAATCTCATGATCAAATTCTGCGACAATTACTGTTGCTTTTTCGGATTGTATCATCTCCAACAAATCATAATAGTGAATTTCGCCAGTTTTTAAAGTACAATCAAATGGTCGTTCTGCTTCAATTATACCTGCTTCAAAATCTAATAATATTGCAATTTCTGATGATAATGCCTCGCGAATTTTTATGCTCATGTATTTTATATTTATAATTTTCGCAACTTCAATTTTTGGCTTTAAACTCATTTTCATATAACTTTTTTTAGCCATAGATTACACAGATTATCACAGACTTTTTAATATTATATGTTCTAAATCTTTTTAATCTTTCGAATCTATGGCAAAAACGCTAACAAATTTAATATAAACCAAATTCCAATTTCTTTGATTTTTTAAACTTGCAACAGTGCTTTCGCATGCGTTATTGCCGATTCCGTTGGATTCGCGCCCGAGAGCATTTCTGCGATTTCTATAACTCTCTCTTCCGAAGTCAGTAATTTAAGTTCTGTTTGTGTTTGATTGTCGATTGTGGTTTTATACACCTTAAATTGAACCTCGCCTTTCGAGGCAATTTGAGGTAAATGCGTAATAGAAAAAACTTGCATTTTCTGACTCATTTTTTTCATTATAAGTGCCATTTTATTAGCAATTTCGCCTGAAACGCCAGTGTCTATTTCGTCAAAAATAATAGTCGGAAGGTTCGAAAATCCTGATAAAATGGCTTTTGTTGCTAACATAATTCGCGACATTTCTCCACCAGATGCTATTTTTTTCAGCAACCCAAAATCTGAACCTTTGTTAGCCGAAAACAAAAATTGAAGTTTATTTTTCCCATTATCAAAGTATTGATCCTCAAGATTTAAAACAATATTAAACTGTGCATTCGGCATTCCTAAAAGTTCTAAAATCTGTATTAATTTTTGTGATAAAATTGGAATTGCTTTTTCTCGATTGTTTGAAATAATGTTTGCTTTACTATCTAAATTCTCTACTAATTTTAATATTTTTATTTCTAAACCTGCAATTTCTGATTCTAAATTTCCAGCAGTTTGCAATTTTCCATCCAAATTGTCTTGAATTTCGAGCAAAGCATCAACTGTTTTTACTTGGTGTTTTTGTTGCAAGTTATAAATGTTTTGCAATTTTTGAGTCGTCAATGCCAATTGCTCAGGATCATTTTGAATCGTTTCCAAGTTTGCAGTTGTTTCTGAAACAATATCGTCAAACTCAATCAGGACACTGTTGATGCGTTCCGAAATATATTGATAATTATCAGAAAAAGATGCAATTTTTTGAATGGACTGCTTCGCATCTTTCAATAAATTTGAAATACCAAATTGTTCATCATTTGCTAATGCAATAATTTTCTCAAGGTTTTCACCAATTAATCCCACATTTGTCAACGCCGACAGACTACTTTCTAAAATCTCTTGTTCACCCGAAATTAATTTTGCGCTAAGTAATTCTTCTAAAACAAACGTATTGTAATCTTGTTCTTTTTTAGAATTTTCAAAAGCTAAAGTTAGTTCGGACAGTAATTTTTTTTCTTTTTTATATGAATCCAAATCGTTTTTGTATTCAAAAATCACTATATCATTGTTTGCAATGGCATCAATAATTTTAAATTGCATTGATTCCTCGGACAATTCGTGCGTTTGATTTTGCGAATGAATGTCAATCAGATATTTCCCTAATTCTTCAAGCGCCGATAAGTTTATTGGACTATCGTTTACAAAAGCGCGAGATTTTCCTGTTGGTAAAATTTCCCTGCGAATGATTGTTTCATTCTCAAAATCTAAGTCGTTTGATTCAAAAAAATCTTTTAAATTATAGTTTGCAATATCAAAACGTGCTTCAATAATGCATTTTAAATCTTTTTGCTTTAGTGACGTTAAGTCGGCTCGTTTTCCCAAAACCAGTCCTAAAGCACCTAAAAGTATTGATTTCCCTGCACCTGTTTCACCCGTAATAGTCGAAAATCCAGTAGAGAAATCTATGGATAGTTTTTCGATTAAGGCAAAATTCTGTATGGAAAGTGAACTTAGCATTTATATTTTAAGAAATAATTATTTGATAATTAAAATTTAATCATTGCCCACTTACTCGAAAATTGTGGCGAAAAGCGGTTTAAATTTTCAACCATTGCAGTGATATCAGTTTTTGGTCCGCCTGAGAAAATCGTTTGCACTTCATCTGATTTTGCATTAAAAAATAATCTAATCAAAAACGAATTTGGTCTTGGTTCTTGAATTTTATTTAGATTTAAAATCGCAACCTTAATTACTTCTTTGCTTTTTAATAAATCGTCAGGCATTTTGTCCATTCCGTTGTAATGATAATCGTAAAGCGTTTCTCGAAATGGTACAAAAATAGGTTGCAAAATATCGTTTGCCAACAAAAATCGATTTTGAGTTCCTGATGTTTGATTCCAACCTGCCAAGCTACTTTGCTGTGCAACTGCCACGATTTCTTTGGCATTGCCATAAAAGTCTGTCCCTCCCATTGGCGCAAAACTGTCAGCATCCATTCCTATGATGATGTTTGCGTAAAACGCAACTATAGAAACTAAATTATTGTCAAAACTATTTGGATTGTAGATTAACGGCTCAAATTCTATATATCGGAAACCAAAATCTTTATCATTATGATTAAAAATTGGTGTCGAAAATGTCGAATTATATACGGGTCTTGTTGATTCAATTTGTATGCTTCCACCAAATTGGTCTCCATTTGATGTGAGGATATTGATATTAAACGAGCAATCAATTTTTTCTCTGTTTTTAAAGTTTAATGTTGTCCACCTTGTTTTGTTCACCAATTCACTTAGTGTTTTTTCTAATGTCTTGAAAATAGACAAATTATTATTAGTCAATTGGTCAACATTGATTTTTACTGTTGCATTTAATTCTTGCGCAACCAAAGAAAAATTTGAAATCAATAACAACAGAAAAACTATCTTACGCATAATGTTCGATTATTTTGTTAATAATATCAACTGCAACATTCTCTTTTGATTTTAAATCCTGCGATTCAATAACAAAATATTTGTCTATAAAAGTGATTTTGTTTGTAGGTTTTCCAAATCCAGAGCCTTCATCTCGTAGGGAATTTAGAACAATCAAATCTAAGTTTTTTTTTTGTATTTTCAGCTTTGCATTCTCAATTTCATTTTCGGTTTCAAGTGCAAAACCAATCAAAAATTGATTTTTTTTCAATTCTCCCATTGACGCCAAAATATCTTTGGTCTTTTTTAAAGAAATATTTAAAGAACTTTCCGATTTTTTGATTTTTTGATTTGAAACCGTTGTAGGAGTGTAATCTGCAACAGCTGCGGCCGCAATAGCAACGTCAACATTTTCGTAGAATTGATGACATGCATCGTACATTTCTTGCGCCGAAACTACCGAAACAATTTTTATATTTTTATATTTTGTCTTACAATGCGATGGACCAGTTATCAAAATAACTTCCGCACCATTTTCTGTTGCGCAATTTGCTATGTCAAAGCCCATTTTGCCCGAAGAATGATTGCCGATAAATCGCACGGGATCAATTGCTTCGTAGGTTGGACCTGCAGTAACAAGAATTTTTTTACCTCGCAAAGGCAGTTTATTTGCAATATCATTTTCAATAAACGCAACAATATTTTCGGGTTCAGCCATTCTTCCTTCACCTGAAAGTCCGCTTGCAAGTTCACCAATTTCTGCGGGAATTAAAATATTTCCGAATGATTTTAATTTTGAAAAACTATCTAAAGTTGATTGATGTTTATACATATCCAAGTCCATTGCAGGCGCAAAATATACAGGACATTTTGCAGACAAATAGACTGCCAGCAATAAATTATCGCAATTACCATTTGTCATTTTAGACAACGTATTTGCTGTCGCAGGCGCTATAACCATAAAATCTGCCCACAATCCCAACTCCACATGATTAGTCCACAGTGCATTTTCGTCATTTTGATCGTAAAATGTACTGTGGACTTCATTTTTGGATAACGTAGAAAGTGTTAGTGGCGTTACAAAATCTTTTGCCGATGGTGTCATAACAACTTTAACATCAGCTCCAGACTTAATAAAAAGACGCACTAAATTGGCGGTTTTATATGCGGCAATTCCTCCAGAAATACCGAGAATTATTTTTTTACCGCTTAAAACTGACATGAAAATTATATATTGCTTTCTTGGTGATAAATTTTATCGTCTAACCATTCTTGCACAGCAAGAGCGTGCGGCTTTGGCAATTTTTCGTAGAATTTAGACACTTCGATTTGTTCTTTATTTTCGAAAACTTCTTCTAAACTATCGTTGTAAGTTGCAAATTCTTCAAGCTTTTCAGTCAATTCTTTCTTAATTTCAGAATTGATTTGATTGGCTCTTTTTGCCATAATCGTAATTGCTTCGTAAACATTTCCAGTTGGCGCTTCAATCGTTGTTTTGTTGTATGTGATTGTGTTTACGGGTGCATTCGTTTTCTTTAAGTCCATTGCAATTTTTATTTTGAGAATTGTTTTAAATCTTTTTCTATCTGAGCCAACATGTCATCAGCTTTATTTTTATAGGTCGTATTCGGGTTAAATTTTATCAAGGCGTTGTAAGCCAATTTTGCATCTGTTAAACGTGTTTCCATTTTATTTATGAAACTATTTTCAGCCACAATAAAACTTGAATTCAATTTATAGAACAGAGCTTTTTCTTTATATTGCGTTCCAGGATAATCAACAATGAAGTTGTCTAATGCTATCATTGCGGATTTGTGATCAGAAATTTTATAATATTCATAAGCAATTTCAAAAGACTTTTTCTCGAGTTTTTCTCTCAATGCTTTTGCAATTACATTTGCTTCCGTTAAATAAGTAGAATTTGGAAATTCATCTATAAAGGCTTGCATCCGTTCAATACCTTTATTGGTTTCTGTTTGATCTAAACTGTAGACGGGCGATGATTTTGAATAACTTACTGCTTCCAAAAATGAAGCTTCTTCTACTTTTTCACTCTTTGGATAGCTTGCAACAAAACTTTCAAAGCGACCTGCAGAAATGTAATATTGCTTTGTCTTATAAAAAGCTTGCGCATACATATAGTACATTTTTTCTGCCTGCGGTTTTCCTCTGTAAGCGGGCGCAATTTGCTCAAAAAGTCTTATGGCTTTACTGTATTTTCCAGCATCGTATAATTTCGTTGCCAAGTCAAATTTTACGGCAACATCTTCATTTTTTAATGCTTTTTGATACTCACTACAAGCTGAAAAAGCAAGCACAAGCAACAATGTCGAAACTATTTTCTTCATTATAAATTTTAAAATATTTTAATCGATTCGAAGTGAATATTTCACAATAAAACCAACGGCAAAGTTAGTTAATAATTGTTCAATTCAAAATATATTTTTATGTTTAAAATTGCGCTACAAACTTTGCCATTCTTATGCTCAAATCGTCATCTGCTGAAACCAAAGGAAGGCGGACAAAATTTTCCATAATACCTTTAATCTTTAAAATCTGTTTTATTCCAGCTGGATTGCCTTGCTCAAAAATCATGTCGATGCAATCCATCATTTGATAATGAATGTTAAAGGCTTCAACTGCTTTACTTTCCAATCCCAACTGAATCATTTCTGAGAATTCTTTTGGAAATCCCTGCCCGATCACTGAAATTACACCTGCTCCGCCCGCCAAAACCATCGGCAAAGCAACCATGTCATCCCCAGAAATTACGAGAAAATCCTTGGGACAAAGTTTAACTAATTGCATGGCTTGAATCATGTCACCAGCCGCCTCTTTCACACCTATTATATTATCAAATTCTTGCGCCAATCTTGCAATAGTTTTTGGTTGCACGTTGACGCCCGTTCTGCTCGGCACATTATATAATATGATTGGTATTGGCGATGCATTTGATACTGCCCGAAAATGTTGATAAATTCCTTCTTGCGTTGGTTTATTGTAATAAGGAGATACTGATAAAATGGCATCAAACTGCGATAAATCTTTTGTTTTTAATTCCTCTACAACTACACTTGTATTGTTTCCACCAACACCCAAAACTAATGGTAGTCTGCCATTGTTGGCTAAAACAACGGTGTCTATAACAATCTGATATTCGTCCGAAGACAGCGTTGCAGGTTCGCCCGTTGTACCCAAAAGAACCAAATAGTCTACTTTATTGTCAATTACAAAATGCACTAATTTTATAAGTGAATCAGTATCAACACTTAGGTCTGCTTTAAAAGGGGTAACTAAGGCAATGCCTGTACCAATGAACTTTTTCATTTTTGAATAATAATTTAGAATTTACGAATACGTAACGTTTTTTTAACACAAAGCAACCATTTTATTTTGAAAAAACAGCGTAATATAAGTTACTTTTACCCCACAAAACTAATCATAATAGAAGCAATACAGATGGTAAAATTAGAAAAGAAACACGTATTTTTTAAACATTTTGTTATATTCTTAACAATTTTAATGCTCTCAAGCTGTGGTTCAAGTGCGCTGTATATCAAAAAAGTTCAAGCATCGCAATTAAAAATTAATGAAAAAACTGCAGAAACACCTGCAATTGAAGCATTTATAAAGCCATATCGAGATAATGTTGATAAAGACATGAACGCCGTTTTGGCCACTGCCACAAAAACTTTTGACAAGTCTGGCGAATGGCAAACACCGATGGGAAATTTATTTGCCGATGCAGTTTTGCAACAAGCCAGTCCTATATTTTTTAAAAGAGAAAATAAAAATATTGATATTTGTCTGCTTAATCATGGAGGTATAAGATCCAACATAAATAAGGGCGACGTGTCTGTTCGTACCGCTTTTGAAGTGATGCCTTTTGAAAATACCGCCGTTGTTGTTTCACTAAAAGGCGAAGTTATTCGAGAAATGGCAAATTTTATAATTAAAGAAAAAAAACCACATCCGCTTGCCGGAATGTCTTTCACAGTTGGCAAAAATGGATTGGCAAAAAATATTCTCGTACAAGAAAAATCATTAGAATTAGATAAAATATATTGGGTATTAACTGCGGATTATCTTTCAACTGGTGGCGACAAAATGGATTTTTTCAAAAAAGCAAATGCAACATTCGACATAAATTATAAACTTAGGAACGCGCTGATTGATTATTTCAAGGCCATTGACGAACTTCCAATATCGAATGTAGTTAGAATTCAAACTGAAAAGTAACATAGTGTTTCAGATTATTTGGGCGTTCCCCGTGATTGCTTTGCCACGTGCCTCGCAACACCTCGCAATGACGGTGGCGGGCTTTCCATTACAAGTCCTCGCACTTCCTTCGTCAGGCTGTGGGCTTTACATTGCAACGTGTCCGCCGAAGGCTGATCCCTAACGCAAGTACCTTCTAAAAAGATAAATTGCAAATTGTATATCGGCAATTTACAATTCATTACTATTTTTAAAATAAAATCTTTGCTTCTTTGTGCAATAATGGCAAAAAAATTCTTCAACTTATCGCAGGTCTTTCTTATTTTTTCACAAAATTCATTATACTTTTGTACCTTATATTAATGAAAAATTTTTGAAAAATCTCATATTTATTGTCGGGCCAACCGCAATCGGAAAAACCGCGCTTAGTATCAAAATCGCGCAACATTTCAAATGCGAAATCATTTCCTGCGACAGCCGACAATTCTATAAAGAAATGACCATCGGAACCGCCGTTCCTTCCAAGGACGAGTTAAAAGTCGCGCCGCACGATTTTATTCAAAACAAATCGATACACGAAACATTTACTGTTGGTGACTTTGAACGCGAAGCTACTAAAAAAATTGACAATTTGCTGATAAACAATGATTATGCAGTTGTTGTTGGCGGTTCGGGTCTGTATGTAGATGCATTACTAAACGGTTTAGATTCATTTCCCGACATTGACACAGAAATTCGACAACAATTGACTCAAGATTTTGAAACAAATGGGATTGAATATTTGCAAAAGTTGCTTCAAGAAATGGACATTGATTTTTATCAAAAACTAAGCTTTGAAAATCCGCAAACACTTCAAAATCCACAACGAATGTTACGTTTTTTGGAAGTGTGCGTAGGAAGCGGAAAACCATATTCAAGTTTTTTAAATAAACATAAAACAGTCCGAAATTTTAACCCAATTTTAATAGGTTTGGAAGCCGACCGAAAAATAATTTACAACAGAATCGAACAACGCGTTGACACGATGATGGAAAACGGACTTTTAGACGAAGTGAAAAGTTTGCAACAATACCAACAATTGAATGCGTTGCAAACTGTTGGTTACAAAGAATTGTTTCAATACTTTAACAATGAAATTACTTTAAATTTTGCTATTGCAGAAATCAAAAAAAACACACGTCGATATGCTAAAAGACAGTTGACATGGTTCAAACGCTACGAAAATGCTTCTTGGTTTGATTTTGAAACCGATTTTGAAAATATTATTCAAATTATAAAAGACAAAACGATATAATGCCAATATCATCTGATTTTAATTCAATTCATTCCAAACAATTCGAGATTAATTTTGCGCAAATCATGCCAAATGGTTTTTTGAAAATTGCTGAATTACTTAATTTTTTGCAACTTACAGCTGCCGAACATTCTGAACTTGGTGGCATCAGTTTTGTTGACATGCAAATCCATAACCAAGCCTGGGTGTTAAGCAAAATGCGCTTGGAAATAGATAAATTTCCAAAATGGAAAGACATTGTTACGGTGGAAACTTGGATTGTTTCATTAGAAAATTCGCGATCGCTACGTGCCTTAAAAATTTCGGTAAATGATGTTGCGATTGCAACCTGCGAAACGTTTTGGGTGGTTTTGAATACGCATAAACGCAGACCAGAATCCTTGGCATTGCCACATTTGCATTTTGAAAAATTTGAAAATTCATTTGTAAATAGTAAGCGTATCGAATCATATAAACCAATTGAAAACAGTAATGCTATTCAACATAGAAAAGTAGTATTTTCAGATTTGGATATGGTCAATCATGTGAATCATATTCAATATTTGCAGTGGTGTTTGGATTGTTTGCCAACAGAAGTGTTACTAAAAAATCGCATCAAAGCCATTGAAATGAATTTTATGGCAGAATTACTTTTAGATGATGAAGTTGTAATTTATGAAAGTAAGTCAGAAAAAAATCATCAGTTTACTATTGAAAAAAACGGGAAATTATCTTTTGCCGCAGCAATTGAATTTTGAAGGATATAGTTGACTTAGTATATTTATAATTACATAGAATCATACATAAAAATACGCTTTGCTCAACAATAGTAAACACTACATTTTTTTGTTTAAATGAAATGCCTATCAAATTTTTACTTATTTTAATTCGACAACGAGATTCTATCTGGTTTAGATTAAGTATAAATTATGGGCGCCTCTAAAAGGTCAGTTGCAAATAAATTTAAATTTTTTTAAATAAATTTTTAGTAAATTACCATTAAGTATGTTAAGAAAATTAAGTATGCAACGGCTTAATGAACTTAATCTTCTTAATGGTTTATTTTGAAGTTAAACTTTACTGTAGTTTTTAGAAATGTCCTTATAGACTAAAGCCATTTTGAATAATAAAACATTTTATTGTCGCATTGTAGTTTTGCGAAAGTGATCAGCCTACGGCGGACAGGTTATAGATTGCTTCGTGCCTCGCAATGACAGTATGAACGAATAGCACAGCCCGCACTTTCGGCGAGATTCGCCCGAAAAAATTGTACGATATTTTTTTAACTATAAAAGTTGGTTGATTTTTAGTTTTTATTTTTATAATGTTTAAATTTGAAACATGAAAAGAATTTTTATTTTAATGTTTTTATCTTTATTTTTATTTAGTTGCAAACAGAAAATTGTACCAGCAGATATTACAAAAATCAACGGATATTGGGAAATCGAACGCGTAGACTTGCCTGATGCTGACCATAAAGAATATCGCATGAACGAAACCTATGACTATTTTGAGATTAAAAATAATGTTGGTTTCCGCAAAAAAGTGATGCCACAATTGAATGGTACTTTTTTGGTAAACGATGCTTTTGAAAACGTAAAAGTATTATTTAAAGATGATAAAGTATTCTTAGAATTTAAAACTGAATTTTCTACCATGAAAGAGGAATTGATCGAGATTTCTGCCGAAAAAATGGTTTTAAAAAACAAGCAAGATGTGGAATACCAATATAAAAAAACTGAAGCAATAGACTTTACCAAAGATTATGAAAAGAAGTAGCAACGAAAGTGGCATTGCATCGGTTTTGCAACAAATTATAAAATCTAATAATTTACAATCAGGGATTGATGAAGTAAATGTCAAAGAAGCGTGGAAAAACTTGATGGGAAACGGCGTAAACTGCTATACAAGAAATGTCATTTTAAAGAATGGCGTGCTATATGTGGAATTGACTTCGTCTGTTCTGCGTGAAGAGTTAAGTTTTGGTAAAGCAAAAATCATTAAACTGATAAACGAAGATTTGAATAGGGAAGTGGTAGTTAATGTTGTTTTGAGGTGAGTTAGTAAGAATTACGAATTACGAATTACGAATTGAGAATTACGAATTGAGAATTACGAATTACGAATTGAAAATTACGAATTGAGAGTTGAGAATTACGAATTGAGGAATAAATATTATAAGTTAGAAGTAAAAATTAAAAGCGGATGTTACAAGGTAAAATGTGACATCTAAAAACCTTAAAAATTGCCTGTTTACAGCCAAATTATATTTATCATAAAAAAATCCATCTTGTTCAGATGGATTTTATAATTAGTAATGTTTATTGCCTAAAGCCTAATACCTAAAGCCTCAAACTTCATTAAAATTGCTCTCTTCCTGCGAAATGAAAGGCACTTTCTATTCCTGCATTTTCGTCTGAATCCGAACCGTGAACAGCATTTTCTCCAATTGACGTTGCATATGCCTTGCGGATTGTTCCTTCTGCAGCGTCGGCAGGATTTGTTGCGCCAATCAATGTTCTAAAATCATCGACTGCATTTTCTTTTTCAAGAATCGCTGCAACAATTGGACCACGAGACATAAATTCCACCAACTCGCCATAAAATGGGCGTGCTGCGTGAACAGCATAAAATGCTTTAGCGTCTGCTACAGTCAATTGCGTAAGTTTCAACGATACAATTTTAAATCCACCGTTTGTGATCATTGCCAAAATGTTTCCGATATGTCCGTTTGCCACAGCATCGGGCTTAATCATTGTGAAGGTTCTATTTGAAGCCATTTTTATAATTATTTAAATTTTTTGCAAAAGTAGGCAAAGTTATTCGTATTTCAATATTGGGCATTGTTTTTACTTTAAATTATAGCAAAAAAAATCTCCTATGAAAATAGGAGATTTTTAAATTGTAAATTATTTCTTAGTTTTTCACTAATTTAACTGAACCTGAACCTTCAATAGTTGAGATTTTTGCAACATAAACTCCTTTATTAAGGTTACTTGCGTCAACCGAATAGTCAAGTGCATTCATGTTTTTGCTAAATACTTGTTTTCCAATAATATCAAATATTTGAATTGAAGTAATTTCATTATTTTTTGATGAAATATTCCATTTGCTTGATGATGGATTTGGCATGATGTTGAAATTCTCTTGGATAAATAAGTTATTGCTTGCTGTTGCCGCTGGTGCAAAATTAATTGCGCCTGTTGTTCTATTAAATGATATATTGTATGTTCCAGCAGTTGTAGCAAAATCGGTACCATTTGCAACCATTGTAGCCATTGGAAAAGTATTCGTTGCTGCCGGACCGTTTGCACCGAATTGAAAAGTCCAACTTCCATTGTCTCTAATTTTCATGTTTCCGCTTACAATTGTCGCATTATTAATTGTGTAATTAACAGCATTTGTAGTTGTCATCACTGCATCATTATCCCAATTTCCAGATGGTGAGCCTACTCCAATCATACCTACCGAGGTAGTTGCAAAATTGTAAACCCCAGTATTTCTGTTAAAAGAAATATTATATGTACCATTTGGAGCTACAACTGGTGATCCACCCGCAGTGGCTGTACCCGCTGGAAAAGCTGGATTTCCCCAAACATTTGGGCTACCAGCTTGTGCAAAAGTAAAATTTCCTGCAGCTATTGTTCTGCTTGGTGCAGTGTAGTTAATTCCGTCAGTAGTTGTCATTGCGATAGCTGCTCCTGAATTCGTTATATTAATAGTTGGATTTGGATTAACACCAGCAGTAAATGTGTAAGCTTTGGTGGTTAAATTAAATGTGACATTCCAAAAACCTGCAACACCTGCTATATTATCAGTTGTTGTCGCAGAGCCACTTGGCCAGTTTGGTGTACCCGCAGCAGAAGATGGTCCGTAAGTACTGTCCCACGATGGTGGACTTACAACTTTAATAAATTTTAATGCGGCAGTACTTCCACTCCCAGTAATTTGAAAATTTTGTTTGGTGTATGTTATACCATCTGTTGTGGTTAAAAAATTTGTTGTTGCTGGATTGTTTGTCCAACCCCCAACACCATCGCCTGTTAATGAAATAACGTCAAATTGGCTAAAACCATAAAAGGAGCATAAGAAAAATGCGACATTTAATAAAAGTAATTTTGTTTTCATAATAATTTAATATTTAATTAATTTTACGTAAAGATAATAAAAAATGTATTTAAAAAAGTATATTGAACAATTTTTTTTACATTTTTTTGTGGAATTGATTTTTATACTTATAGTGGATTAAATGTTATTTATTTGCGAATTTGATATTTTTTGCGAATTCTACACCTAAATCTATATATCCCTTGCTGTCATAGTGCCATTTGTCCGAATATTTATAGTTTTTGGCACTTCTAACAATCGATGCATTTTTAGTATTTCGAACAAACTTTTCTTGTGCGTACTGAACAATTTCACAATAGTCCCAAACCTTTCCATCCGTGTCTTGTTCAGAATCGGATATTTTTCCAATTACAATCGGCAAATCATTGTTATGGAATGCAGCTCGGATTAAATCCATTAATCTTTTTTGATTTGCATAATAATCATTGGCAATTTGTTCTGTTTTGTCGGCATCGCTTTCGCCTTGCATCCACAAAATTGCTGTTGGAATCAAAATATCTTCAACACCATCATTATTGATATCTTTTACTGACATTGCTTTTGAGACAGTTCGCAGAAAATAGTCATATTGATTTTTTCCAGTTTTGGATTTATAATCAGGTTCCCACGACCCGAAATTATTTGTGCCAATGCTATCAAGAGAAGATCCGTTTCGCGTATATTTTATGATTGCAATTTTTTTTGTTGGATAGGTTTCACGAATTTTTTTTGCAAATGATATTTCAATTCCAAACCTGTCAGACAATTTATTGCTGATTCCACTAAATGAAAAACCTGAGCCATGTCCTGCTTGCAAAACATCCCAGTTACCGTTTCCGCCGTTCGGATGGTCGTCTTTTTGAGAATCACCTTGAAAAATCATTACATCTTTGAATGGTTTTTGTAAATCTTTTGGTAAATCAACATTTTTGCCGTAGCCTTGCATATTACTTTGTCCGCCTAAATAAAAAACATAAACAGTGTCTTTTTTAGTTTGCGAATAAATTGAAGTGCAACAAATTATTATCATCGCAAAGCACATTGTCGCAACTTTTCTAAATTTATACATATTTACAATTGTCAATTTACCACACATAAGTTCCAACTTCGCCACCATCTAAAGAAGATGTAATCCATTTGCCGTTAAATTTTATATTAAAAAGTTCGCCAATATTGCTGTCATTTACAACGATAAGCACTTTTTTTCCAGCAGGCGTTTTAAATGCGACATTATGCAAATTGCCAGCTATATTACTGCCAATTCGAACAGAACCCGCGGGAACAAATTTGGACGCGTGTCCTATTATATAAAACCCAACATTTTTTTGGTAACTGCCTGAACTTGATACGGTTATTGCACCTAAGCAAGTTGTGCAACCGCCAGGCGTGTAAGGTCCTATACTTGCATTGTTTGCCAAATTCCATTCGAGCGCATTTTTACTCCAGTTTCGCATCGACCCTATTATCACATTCTTTAAATGCCATTTTAAATCGCCAGCAAAATTACCTGTTGACGCTGTATATTGCTCCGTAAAATATACGTTTTTTAAAGGATATGCATTTCGCACAGTAGACATTGTACTGATATCTCCCGCATATAAATGAAAAGCCGATCCATCTATAAATGGGCGTGCGGCTGCATCATTCAAAATTGTGATTGGGTAAATGCCATTGTTGTCAACATTGTGATCAAAAGTGATAATTTTGGTTGCTAAGCCCGCAGTTTGAAATGCAGGTCCAAGGTTGTTTTTGATGAAATTTGTTTGCTCCGTTGCCGTCATAGACATGCTTGGATTGTTTAGTGGATTTTCAGGTTCGTTTTGAGGCGTAATCGCATCTATTTTGATGCCTTCGCTTTGCATTTTTTGAATGTATTTGACAAAATATTGTGCATAAACTCCATAATATTGTGTTTGTAAACTTCCACCAATTGTGCTGTTGATTGTTTTCATCCAAACTGGTGGAGACCAAGGTGTAGCAACAATTTTTATGTTTGGGTTGATTACTAAAATTTCTTTCATAAGATTAATAACGCCCATGTCCATAGCAACACTAAAGTTTGCAAGTGCTGTATCTGTCTGACCTGTTGGCAAATCGTTATATGAAAAAACGGAACTGTTTAGATCAGAGGCACCGATGCTTAGTCTTATGTAGCTTACGCCAATGCCAGTAGTTTGCGAAAAGACTTCCTGCAAAAGTTCTGCTTTTTTTGATGCTGTCAAAGTGTTGATAACCTCTGCGCTTCCGCCCGTAAGCGTATATCCGAAGCCATCAATGGTTTGAAATGTTTGCGTTTCCGATACATCAATATTTGCATAAACATTTGGAGCGGTTGCAAATGCCAAAATGCCAGCTTGCTTTTCGAATTTCACTGACTGGTTTCCTTTTGTTAGCCAAAAATCTACTTCATTTGCAACAACAACTGGTGGTGTTGGTGGCGGAGTTGGTTGCGCTGGTTCATCTTTTGAGGAACTGCAAAATGCAAATAATATTGCAGTTAAGAACGAAGTAGTATATATGATTTGTTTTTTCATGATTGTTCTAATTTCCAGTTAATACAAAATTGTTTGTATGCCGTGTTTTGGAATTGTTGTGGTAGTTTTTTTATTCCCAATATATAAATTATAAACTACAAGTTTTGCGCCACTGTTCATAACAATGGTAACTAATTTTCCATCAGGATTTTGAAAAGTTGTTGCAATAATGTCACTTCTGCTTGTTGCTGTGCTAATTCGAAGCGCATTTTTTGCAATAAATTTAGAAAAGTGTCCAATGTAATAATAGGAAGGCGTAAAAATTAATTCGTCTTTGGAAACATCTGCATGAACGGGCGCGAAGCAAAAATTTCCAACATGGTTTGGTCCACCATTTTGGTCTAAAAGAATGTTCCAATCTGTCCAACCTACCGTTCCATTATTAAAATCGTTTATCATTGAACTGCCGTATCGTTCTGCATTTGCCCAAAAATAATATTTATTTGCGTCAAATTTTTCTGCGCAACCTTCAGTGAATAAAATATTTTTGCTGGGATAAGATTCATTTACGTTTTGAAGATTTTCATACATTGGTTGTCCGCCTGCCCACGTTTCATACCAATGAAAACCAATGCCCCAAGCGTATTTGCTTGCTACGGGATCAGAAAAAATGACGTCTGCGCGTTGCGATATTAAATCTCGGTTATGATCCCAAACAACAATTTTTTTGTCGCCCAATTTGTTTTTAGCCAAGGTTGGACCTAAATTGTTTTTCAAAAAATCTCTTTCTTGTTCTGCCGTGTAAATGCAAGATTCCCAACGTTGTGTTGCCATTGGTTCATTTTGGATGGTAAGTCCCCAAATTGGAATGCCGATTTTTTCGTATTCTTGAATAAACCTTACATAATAGTTTGCATAACTTTGATAAAATTCTGGTAGTAAACTTCCGCCTTGCAACACGTTTTTATTGGTTTTCATAAAAGCTGGAGGACTCCATGGGCTAACGTAAATAGTCAAATCTTTTGCAGTTGCCAATGCTTTTTTTATCATCGGAATCTTAAATTTCAGGTCGGGTGCGATATTAAAAGATTTTAAATCGGCATCTCCTTCTGTAATATAGGTATAACTACTGCTACTAAAATCGCAACTTCCGATATTTGTTCTTAAGATTGAATATCCGATGCCTTCTGATTTTGAATAGTACGCTTCCAACAATTTTTGTTGGTTTTTGGCAGATAATTTTGCAAAAACTTCTGCTGAGGCATCCGTTATTGCCCCACCGATTCCCAAGAATTTTTGAAATTTTTTCTTGTCATTGACAAAGACACTAATTTCATTTTCAACAGGTTGTTTAGCTGTTTCAAAGGCTAAATCTTTTTCGATGCTCAGTTTTAAATCAGTGTTTTCGGCAGTTGTGTAGATTGTTGCTACAATTCGATCTTTATTTACATTTTTTTGCGCAGGTTGTTTCTGCGCTTGAACAAACGTAGTAAAAATTAAAATTGCTATCAGACAGAATTTTACTTTAAACATTGATTTTTTGTTAATTACTAATTTACTTGAACTTTAAGAAACTATTGTTATTTATTTGCGTGAGTGGTTGAAGTGAAGCTCTTATCTTTGCCAGGTACGAAGCAATCTGTCTAAGGATTGCTTTGTGCCTCGCAAAGACAAAGCGGGAGCGGAAGACACGATTCGCCGCGGCGAACATGCCCAAATATAAAATCGTTTAATTATAGGTAAAAATTTAATTTACATTCCCCGCATTTCAACGTTTGTCATAGTGATTCCTGATGCGCCAATGTTTTCTCCACCACATTTTATTAGAAATGTAATCGGTCCACTTTGCGTGAATGTGATTTCTCCACCTGAACCCACACATCCTTTTGCTGACAAAAGACCTGCAAAACTGGTGTTTGCGCAACCGTCCCAAGTACTTAAACCCATTCGGCGACCGCCTGCCGTGTAATCTACACCTTGAACTGGTGTTGCGGCATTTGCATACACTTCAAACCATGTGTTTTGAGATCCACCGCCCGAGACTACTAAATCTATTTTGTATTTTCTACCGGCAACTACGTTTATGATTTGATACAAGCCTTGTTGGTTCCAGCTTCCGCCAAAAACAGAGGCACTACCTGAATTGAAAACCCAGCTTGTGGCGTTTCCTGATCCTATGCTTAGACGTGTCCATTGCGCGTGATCGGCTGCATTTGAAAATTTGCCACCACGAACCAAATTTCCAGCGACTGGATCTGAGGTTGCTATTGATATTAGTTTTGTTGCTGTATTAGTAGCACCACCGCGACCAATTGCTGTGTGCGTAATAGTGTATGTTCCAGCATCTGGTAGAAAAATGGTTTCAGTCATTCTGCCAGTATAATCTGGTGTTCCGTCTCCCAAATTCCATCTCGAACCGATAACATCCTTGGTTGCAGCTGTTAACAAATATCTGTTAGTAGCTCCAGATACTGGTGTTATTGTAAAACTTGCATCAACCGTCAATGCAGTGTCTCCGTTATCTTTTGGATTGTCTTCTGGTTGGCACGATATTAAAAAGCATAATGTAAATGCAAATAATAATGCGGCGGTAAAATTTTTAAAGTTTTTCATAATTATTTTTATAAAATGATTAATTATACAATGGGTTTTGAACAAGTTTGGTGTTTTGCAATTCATTAAAAGGAATTGGCAAAATTTCGTTTTTGCCAGCAACAAATCCTCTATTTGAAAGTAATGTTGCGGCTCTGTTCGTCCGAACAATATCGAACCAACGGTGTCCTTCGCCCGCAAGTTCCAAACGTCTTTCAGCTTGGATTGCTGCTATTGACACTGTTACAGTTGCTAATCCAACTCTTGCGCGCACGGCGTTCAACAATGCTTGTGCTCGTGCGCCAGTTCCACCTAATGCTTCGGCTTCTAAAAGGTATGAATCTGCCAATCGTAGTGCATAAGTGTTTTGTCTGTAGTTTAGAGCAGCTTCACCGCCTCCAGTGCTTACATCGGTCGTTCTTGGCATAAACTTTCGTAGAAAATATCCCGTATCTTGAAATCCTGGCGCATAATCCGCTTGGTTTAATTGTTTCAATCTCTTTACATCTGCAATTGTGGCATTAAAACGTGGGTCAGTTTGCAGGGCATTATACAAATCTTGTGTAATTGGATTGAAGCTCCAACCAGATACATAATCTGGTGCGGGAGAGTTAGTTGAACGCGAATACCCACGTGGTGCTACCATAATGTTTACAATATTTCCTTCTGCTGCTCCGCCGCCCCAATTGTTAAATGTTGCATTAGATTTTGAAGAATGCGCTATTTCGATAATTGATTCAGAATTAAACTTATTTGCAGGAACCCATAAATCTGCAAAATTACCTAATAATCTGTAACCATAAATGCTTGTGCCACCGGGGTTTCCGTTCACAACAGCTAACTCTGTTGCGGCTTGTGAATTCTTACCTTGGTATAATAGAACCTTTCCTAACAGTGCTTGTGCCATTCCTTTAGAAATTCTTCCTTTCTCGTTTAATGTAATTGTAGTTGGTAAATCTGCGAAGGCGGCACGAAGGTCTGCTTCGATTTGAGCATAAACTGCTTGTGGTGTTGCTTGCGTTACATTTGAAATATCGTTTGGAGATACTGGCGCTGTAAATAATGGTACATTTTTAAACAATCGAACTAAATCAAAATAGAAAAAAGCACGCAAAAATTTGCATTCAGCCGCAAAACGAATCTTTTTTTCGTTGCTCATCGGAACTGCTGGCAATTTGATAAGTAGCGTATTTGCACGAAAAATTCCTTGGTAGTTGTTGCTCCAAAAACTTCCAGGAACTGTTACTTGGTTTATAGAGTAGTTAGAAAATGATTGAATCCCTATTCCATCTGTTTGACTACCACCGCCCGCAAAGTGATCGTCTGATCCAGCGTTCATCATAGTTATCATATTTTCAAAACCGCCTGATTGTTTGCTTAAAATATCGTAAATTGAGACCAATCCCGAAAATGCTTCGTCTTCAGTACGATAAAAATTGTCTTCTAAAAACGTTCCAACTGGTTTTACTTCTAAAAATTCTTTGCTACAACCTACTGCCGTAAAAACTGCAAATAGGCTTAAAAATAGTTTTGTAATTTGTAATTTCATATTATTTATTTTTTAATTTTTTTATAGAGAAAGATTTACACCGAACATAAATGATTTTGGTTGTGGATAGAACCCACGATCTATACCACTTGCAATTTCTGGATCAAAACCAGTATATTTCGTAAAGGTAAATAAATTTTCGCCTGATACATAAAGCCTTGTTTTTTGAATACCTACTTTACTCACGATTCTGTTTGGTATGGAATATCCAATTTGTACTAATTTCATGCGTAAATAATCACCGTCTTGAAGGTGAAAATCTGATGGGTTACCAAAATTGAAATTAGTATCTTCGACGGTAAGTCTTGGAAATGTGTTGCTTGTTCCCTCGCCAGTCCATCGACCGAGTGCATTAGTTTGATAATTTGCGTTTGCAACATCCAATCGGCGTGTGGCTTGGTAAATTTTGTTACCTGCAACGCCTTGAAAAAACGTCATAAAATCGAAATTTTCATATTCTAAATTAAGTGTAAATCCAAAAGAAAATTTCGGGATTGGGTTTCCAAGAAATACGCGGTCATCGGCAGTGATTGCGCCATCGCCATTGTTGTCTTTCCATTTAAAATCACCTGGGCGCGCTAACGGCTGGATCAACTGATTTGCTGCATTGCGATAAGCATCTACTTCTGCTTGGTTCTGAAAAATACCTTGTGTTTGAAACCCATAAAATGCGTTAACTTGCTGACCAACCGCTGATCTTGCAACAGGATAAGCACCTGACTGCACACGAGGTCCATCTATAAACAAAAGTCCTTGACCGATAGCGGTTACTTTATTTTCTAAATAACTTACATTGCCGTTTATACCAAATCGTAGTTTATTGAACGATTTTTTATATCCAACTTCAACATCAACGCCCTTGTTTTCAATTGAGGAAATGTTAGCTAATGGATTTCTGGTTGCTCCTACAAATCCTGGAATTATGAATTCTTGTAAAATCCCTGTTGTACTTTTCTTGTAAAAATCAACTTCTAATCTAAAATTTTGAAGTAAAGTGGCCTCAAAACCTATATTGTCTTGCCTTGTTTCTTCCCATTTTAAATCTGGATTTGATGGTCTTTCTGGACTGCTACCTACAATAATTTCTCCGTCATTTCCGAAAGAATAGTTGCCGCCCGTTCCGATTAGGGAACGGAATCCATTGCTTTCGATTTTATCATTACCCAAAACTCCAGTGCCACCTCTAATTTTTAGAAAGTTTATAAATTTATTATTTTTCAAGAAATTTTCTTTCGACAAAACATAACCCAATGAAACAGAGTGAAAAATACCATATCGGTTGTTTGCTCCAAACTGTGTGGAACCATCACGACGAATTATTCCTGTTACAAGGTATTTATCATCAAATTCATAGTTCAATCTTGAGAACAACGAGGTGGTTTTTGTTACTTGGTTTTGATAAGAATCACTGTCTATAAGATCATTTGGATAGTCAGGAAAAAAGGCAGCATCTTGATAATTTGTAACAGGAATTTTAAAATAAGTTACATTAGAACCACTTCCAATATTATCCACATAAACCCCATATCCGCCTAAAGCCGTTACATTATGCTTTCGAAAGGTGCGGTTATAAGTAACGGTGTTTTCATTATTCCACAAAAAAGTTTTATTGATGCTTTTAGAAATATTGTTTTGCGAAACTACTGTTGAAGCATTTAAAAAAGATGCAGGTGTGTAACTTAATCCTCCAAAATAAGCAAGTTTTGTTCCAACAGAAGAACGAAATTTTAAATTTTTAACAGGTTCAATTTCTAAAAAAGCGTTTCCGACAAAATTTTCTGCCTCACCAAAATTACCTAATCGAGTTCTGATATATGCCAATGGATTTACTAATTCTTGCAAAACCAATGTTGAAATTCCATAAGGATTGCCATTATCGTCTCTTTGTATGCCTGCAAAAGTGTATGGTGCTTGCGCCGCCAAAATTGGATCTGTGATCGTTATTGCAGTAGTTGGATCAAGATTTATTGCTGATGCCAATGGGCCACTAAATTCGCTATTGTTGGTGCCAAGGCCTACATTTTTTTCATTTGAATATGCAAGTGTCTGTCCAACTCGAACGAATTTTGAAAGGTTGTGATTGGAATTTATTCGAATATTTTTTCGGGTATAATTTGAAATATCAGTAGCGACAATCCCTTGTTGATCAAGCAAACCGGCTGACAAAAAGAAATTTGAATTTTCACTACCACCACTAATACTCAATTCGTGGCTAAAGCGTTGCGCTGAATTGTTAAAAATAGTGCTTTGCCAATCTGTTCCTGCGCCAAGTGCATTTGGATTCGCAAAAGGAAGCGGCTTGTTTGCAGCCACGAAGGCTTCATTTGTTAAAGTTGCATACTGCGTAGCATTTAGCAAATTAAGTTTTCTGTTTGGTGCTGAAATTCCTGTAAATCCATTGTAGCTAACGCTTATTTTTCCAGCTTTACCTTTTTTAGTTGTTATCAGAATTACGCCTGTTGCGCCACGAGTTCCATATATAGCTGCAGAACCATCTTTTAAAACTTCGATAGATTCAATATCTGCTTGATTAATAATACCAATGCCATCATTGTCAAATACAACGCCATCGACAACATACAATGGATTATTATTGCCAAAAGTTGTAATTCCACGAATCCTGATATTGGCTGACGCACCAGGTTGCCCACCCGTAGAGGCGACACTTATACCAGATATTCGCCCTTGCAAAGATTGCTCTAAACGTGTTACTGGCAAATTTTCAATGTCTTTGGCTCTTACTCTTGAAATTGCACCAGTAATTACCCTCTTTTTTTGCGTTCCGTAACCTACAACAATAACTTCATTTAGGTTTTCAACATTTTGAGAAATTTTTATAGTGTAAAAAATTTCATCGGTGACCTTGATGGTTTTTTTGTCATAACCTATATATGAAACAATAAGGCTTTCATCTTTATTTGCATTGATCGTGAAACTGCCATCAAAATCAGATTGAACAGATTTTTTGGAGGCGTTAGTTATCGTCACGCCAAACAGTTTTGTACCAGATTGGTCGGTTACGATGCCTTTAACAGTTTGGTTTTGTGCCGAGACGCAAATAGCGAATAGTAAAAAAAATAAAGATAATAATTTCGATGTATGTAATTTCATCCTGCTTTATTTGTGAATTTAATAATTAATTTTGCCAAATATATTAAAATAATTCGTTCATTTGTACATAAATTTTATTACAAAAACACATCAAATGATTTTATTAACAAATAAAATTTATTTTAGTAAATTGAAAATCAATAATTTAGGTTTACGCTATATTTTAAGATATCAATCAAAAACACTACAAAGAACTTTTTTATGAAGATTTATTATAAAAATATCATTTTTTTTTTCTTAAAGCCTTTTGTTTATAAATTTTCAATAATAATATTATTTTCAAGTCATGCAGCAATAGCTCAAAACAGCTTGCTGGCACTATCTGGTATTCAAAATTTTAAACGCACAGAATATGCTGGTGGCGCACAGAATTGGGATATCGCACAAAGTAACAAAACCGATTATTTATATTTTGCTAATAACAACGGATTGCTTGAATATGACGGTGTATCTTGGAATATCATGCACATTCCAAATTCTGAATCAGTGCGCGCCGTAGCGATTGACAAAAGTGACAATATTTTCGTGGGCGGATATAAAGAATTTGGATACTTTAATAAGAACAATTCTGGAGTTTATGTTTACAATTCTCTATCAGATCATTTGCGTATTGATGATAAAGAAACAGACTTTATTTGGAAAATACATATCATTAATAATACCGTTATTTACCAATCGTTTTCGAAATTGTATGTTTATAAAAATAAAAAATTAACAATTCATAAAGCAACATCAAAATTTCAGTTTTCGTTTGTTGTTGCTAACAATTTATATGTTCAAGACCAACAGGTTGGCATTATAAAATTTGAAAATAATGCTTTTCAAAAACTTATAACGTCAGAAATTTTCAACAACACAGAAATCTGGGGTATGCTTGAATTACCAAATAAAAACTTTCTGATTGCTACATTAGACAACGGATTATGGGTTTTTGATGGCATCAAAACTACCAAATGGTTTAGTGATATTTACAAAGTAGTTAAGCAAAGTAGTTGTTTGGGAATGACTATGCTGGCAAACAAAAACATTGCTTATAATACAGTACTTGATGGTTTAATAATCGCAAACGAAAACGGAAAAATTATTAATAAAATCTGCCGTAAAAACAGTTTACAAAACAACACCGTGCTACATTCTTTTATAGATAAAAAGCAGAATATTTGGTTGGGACTCGACAACGGAATTTCTTTTGTTAATAATGAAAATCCATTTAGTTTATTTGGTACCGACTATAACTTAACAACTGTTTATGGAAGCATAAAATTTCAAGATAAATTGTATGTGGCAACAAATCAGGGATTATTTTTTAAATACTTGAAAAACTTAGCGACTGACGAAAGTTTTCAACTTGTTGCAGGCACAACCGGTCAGGTTTGGTCTGTTAACATTATTGACGACCAGTTGTTTTGCGGACACAATAGAGGCGCAATGTTGATTAAAAACAATACTGTGCGTTCTATTTTGCAACCAACTGGGACATGGAACTTTAAAAATTCTAAAGACGATGCGAACCATGCAATATCTTCAAATTATAATGGATTTGCATTATTTAAAAAAATAAATGGCAATTGGCAAAAAGGTGCACAGATTGCTGGTCATTCGGGTTCTGTCAATAATTTTGAGTTTAGTGATAAGTCATTGTGGTTTATAAAAAACAACGTCATTCAACGCCTCTACCTAACTGCTGATTATGACAACATCGCAAAGAAAGAGAATTATCGGATTGCAACTAATAGTAAAGCGGCATTGTCGGAAGTGCTTTCAATTAATAATGAAATTATCATAATTTGCGACAATGTTTTTTATTACTACGACAAATCTTCAAATAGTTTTAGAAGGCAAAAAATTTTATCAAAAATGTTTCAAAATGTCGGTAATGTGAGCAGTTGCCAAGCAGATTCGTTTGGCAATATTTGGTACATTTCTAATGAATCTATCAGTGTAAAACGGAAAATAAACGAAAGAAAATATGAAACCATTGATAAAAAATTTCACAAGCTAAAAGGCAATTTAGTTGCAAACTACACCAATATTAATGCGTTAAGCGATTCAAATTTTCTTATCGGAACCAATGATGGGTTGGTTTATTTTAATATTGACAATGTTGCTAAAAGTACTGATAAGCCGAAAGTTTTCATAAAAAATGTTTTGTTTGGTAATCATAGAATAGTAAATAGTTACGAAAATTTTAAAATAAAAAAAACTATTTCATATAATGACAACAACCTTACATTTATGTTTTCGGCGCCAAATTATGAATCAATTTCAAACACAACTTTTTCTTTTAAGTTGGTTGGCTTCGATTCAGAATGGAGTTCTTGGACCAAATCGACCTTCAAAGAATATACAAATTTGCGAGAAGGAAATTATACAATGATCGTTAGAACAAACCAAGGCTCTGGCAATATTTCACGAAGCAGTAGTTGCCAATTTAAAATAAGCCCTCCGTGGTATCGAAATGCTTTGGCATTATTAATATATTTTATAACTATTTGTTTTGCAGTTTATTATCTTCAAATTTTTGTAAAACGGAAAATCAGACAAAACAAATACTATGAAACAATTGAACAGCGAAGAATTTACAGTGAAAAAGAATTTAAAATTAGGCAAGAACAACTTGAATTAGAAAAAGAAATTGAGCGGTTGAAAAGTGCAAAACTACAATCTGAAATTTTATTGAAAGATAAAGAGTTAGTAAACAATTCATTACAATCTGTTAAAAAGAATAAAATATTGAATGGCATTTTAGAAGGTTTAAAAGAAATTGAAACTGATAAATTGGAAGAATCAACAAAATTGAAATTTGCCAAACTGAATAAAAATATTTCCAAGGAGGTAAATCAAGACAAAAGTTGGAAGAATTTAGAACATCATATCAAAAATGTTCACTACGATTTTATTAGACGATTAAAAGAAAAATATCCAAATGTATCGCCCAGAGAAATGGATTTGGCAACATATTTGTTGTTGAATATGTCAACTAAGGAAATTGCTGAAGCACTAAATATTTCTTCGGCAGGCGTTGAATTGGCACGGTACAGATTGCGCAAAAAATTAAATTTAGTGAACAAAGAAAATCTCACAGGTTTTTTAATGACTATTTGAAAACCAATATTTCACTGTTTAATTATCGTAAAATCTGCCTGCAACGGCTTTAGGTTTAATATCAAATTATCAATCAAATCATGACTGTAAAACGCAGAAAAATTTGCAATTCTCTCTTGCAAACCATCGTTTGGAAAAAGTTCCTTTTTTAATTTTAAAATTGTTTCTATATGGTCAGAATATTTTCTTTTTTGAGCTTTCAACAATCGTTTTTCAAGATTTTCTAAACCTTTAATTTGCTTTGTTTCTTGTGCTTTCACAGCTCCTAAAAAAGATTTGTCTGTTTGGCTGGCAAGCTCATATAAATCTGTAAACTGCCTGCGCAAAGCCGTTTTTTGAATTTCTAAATCTATAGGAATTTGAGATATTTCTTTAATTTTATCGTTGATCAAATATTGCGATTTTTTAAATAAGTCTTGCCAAGATAGTTGCAGAGAAGCAGCTTTTTCAAGTTGTTTTTTACTTACAATAACCGCTGAGTTTCTAACCAAAAGTATCGGAAAAGCAACTTGATGGTAGTCAAACATTGCCTTCAATTCCAGCCAATAGGCAATTTCGCCACCGCCACCAACATAGCACAAATTTGGCAAAATCACTTCTTGATATAATGGTCGAAGAATTACGTTTGGGCTGAATTTTTCAGGTGAAGTTTGCAATGCTGCTAAAATTTCATCAGCGGTGAAAATAGTGGAAGTATTGTTAATTTTATATTTCTCATCTTCAAAAACGATGCGTTCACGCGACTCATTTTCAACAAAAAACAAGTTAATTTCTCTGGGGTTTACTTGAATTTTGTAGCCCTCTAAAATCGCTATTGATTCTTGAACTTTGGCGTTAGATGATTGCTTTATAAGTTCATCATTTATATAAGGTATAAACTCTCGCTTTAAATCTTTGTCATCACCGTCAACGATCACCAATCCGTACGTTCCAAATAATTCATTTGCCAGAAACCGTGTGGCTTTAGCTAAATTTTCGTGTTCCAAATAGGAATTTATAAAAAGATTTTTCAGATAATCAGCGTTTTTTCCGATGCCCAATTCAGTTTCAAAAACTTTCAAAACTTGGTCTAAATCATCGGTTGAAAATCTGCCAACTGCTCCAGTTTGATTGCTGTTCCAAACAATTTTTTTATCATTGAAATTAAAATAATTTATTTCTTCAAAATCATGGTCTTCGGTCGCCATCCAATATATTGGAATAAAATTTTTAGACGGAAATTTCGATTGTAGTTCGTTACACAAATTAATTACCGACACAATTTTATAGAGAAAATAGAGTGGTCCTGTAAATAAATTTAATTGGTGGCCAGTTGTGATTGTAAAAGTATTTTGGTCGGACAATAGCGCAATATTATTTTCCGTTTTTTCAGAAATATCAAAATTTTGATACTGATTTTTAATACTCGCAACTAATACTAAACGTTTTGCATTATCAAAATTCGATAATTTTTCTTCAAATTGCGCTTCGAAATTATCTATGGTAGGAAATCGATTGTATAAATGTTTTAAACCATCTTTTTGATTTAAATAATCAACTATTAAATCCGAAAAAAATCCTGAATTTTGATAGGAAACGCAGTCGGTTGGCATGGTTTATTTTTTTGTAAAAATAGACAAATAATTTTATGGGAACCTCTAAAAATTAAATCAAGCTTTAACTGTACAGTTAACCATTAAGAAAATTAAGACCATTAAGTTGTTGCTTGCCTAATTTTATTAATAAACTTAATGGTAAAATACTACAAATTTAATTAAAAAGATTTAAATTTATTTGCAACTGAGTTTTTAGAGGTGCCCGTATGTTTTTGGGCATGCCCCTCAATTGCTTGTCTGCAAACTTCTACTTAAGATTCACTCCAAAATTAATAAGTGCAAAATATCCACATTCAAAATTCTAATTAAATTTAAATTACTTTTGTAAAAAAAAATCTTTTGTCTCAAATCCTTCTCATCACGCCACCGTTTACGCAACTAAATACGCCTTATCCAGGCACAGCGTATTTAAAGGGATTTTTGAATACTAAAAACTTTGCATCAACACAACTGGATTTAGGTATTGAGGTGATTTTAGCGCTTTTTTCTAAGCAAGGGTTGATAAACTTATTCGAAATTGCAAAAATTGAATTTCAAGAAAACAATGCAAATATTTCTATTAATTCTAAAAGAATTTTTGCAATTCAAAATGATTATATCAGAACGGTTGATTCCGTTATTCTATTTCTGCAAGGAAAAAATCCGACGTTGGCATTGCAAATATGCCAAGATAATTTTCTTCCCGAAGCCAGTCGTTTCACAAACTCCGAAGATTTGTTTGATGTTTTTGGAAGCATGGGAACGCAAGACAAAGCCAAGCATCTTGCCACATTATATCTTGAAGATATTTCAGATTTTATTGTAGAGATGGTCGACTGCAATTTTGGTTTTAGTCGATATGCAGAAAGATTGGGTAGGTCGGCAAATTCTTTTGATAATTTATATTGTGCGTTACTTCAAAAACCAACTTATATCGATGAAATAACGTTGCAATTTTTGCATCAAAAAATCATCCAAACAAATCCGAAATTAGTATGTTTTTCAGTACCGTTTCCTGGAAATTTATATAGTGCCTTTCGTTGTGCGCAATATATTAAATCAAATTTTCCTCTTATAAAAATCGAAATGGGTGGCGGTTTTCCGAACACAGAATTGCGTTCGCTAAGCGATGCACGTGTTTTTGAGTTTTTTGACTTTATATGTTTAGATGATGGCGAACTGCCTTTAGAGCTTTTGATTCAACATACAATCGAAAAAAAAATATCTGAAAATACTGAATATCAATATAAACGAACTTTTATTTTAGAAAACGCAAAAGTTGTTTATAAAAATAACGCCACACAAAAAGACTACAAACAAGCAGACGTCGGCACGCCCGACTATTCAGATTTGCATTTAGACAAATATATTTCTGTCATAGAAATTGTGAATCCGATGCACCGTATGTGGTCCGATGGTCGTTGGAATAAACTCACGATGGCGCACGGTTGCTACTGGGGAAAATGTACTTTCTGTGATATATCTTTGGATTATATTGGCTTATATGAACCTGTTTCTGCACGAATTATCGTCGATAGAATGCAGGAATTATGCGAAAAAACAGGTCAATCTGGATTTCATTTTGTAGATGAAGCTGCGCCTCCTGCACTTATGCGCGAGGTGGCATTAGAAATTTTGAGGAGACAATTGGTGGTAACTTGGTGGACAAACATTCGCTTTGAAAAAAGTTTTACGTCAGATTTGTGTCAATTGCTAAAAGCTTCGGGTTGCATTGCGGTTTCGGGCGGGTTGGAAGTGGCATCGGACAGGTTGTTGCAACTGATTGACAAAGGCGTAACGGTGGCTCAAGTTGCCGTTGTTACTGATAATTTCACACAAGCAGGCATCATGGTTCATGCTTATTTGATGTATGGATATCCAACGCAAACCGTGCAAGAAACAATTGATAGTTTGGAAATGGTGCGACAACTTTTTGAGTTAGACGTATTGCAATCCGGCTTTTGGCATCAATTTGCAATGACGGCGCACAGTCCAGTTGGAATGTATCCAGAAAAATTTAGTGTTGTTCCAAAAATAAATCCAGCATTGTTAATCGATGGAAAAATATTTGCAAACAACGATGTTGATTTTACTGACAACACAGGAATTGATCACAACCAATTTAGTTTCGGTCTAAAAAAATCGCTCTATAATTATATGCATGGCATTGGTTTAGATTTCAGTTTGCAGGAATGGTTTGATTTTAAAATTCCAAAAACAAAAATAAATCCAAATTTCATTTATGATGCGCTTACAAACGAAGAATTCATAATCATAAAACCAACAGCTAAAATTGTGTGGATAGGAAATTTTCCGACAACGGAGACGATTACAAAAACTAAAAAAGGAAATATATGGCAAATGCTTTCTTTGACTTTCCATGATAAAAAACAAAGTTCAACGATTCAGCTTGACATTCAATACGGCGAGTGGCTCGTGGAAATTATCAACAAAATTTCTGTTCAGAATAGCAAAACATTAACTTTTGCAACATTAAAAACTGATTTTGAAACTCAATTTGAAGATTTTGAGCTTTTTTGGTATTCAAAACCAATCAATATTTTAAGAAAAAATGGACTTTTAGTTTTGTAAATCTATTTTTTCTTAGCTTTATCCTTTAGCTTATTATATTTTTCGGTTTGTGTTTTGCTGAGTACTTTCAAAATGCGCTTGTCTGTATTTTCTCTGATTTCTATGACTTGAAGCTCTTTCATTTCATCGGAAATTTTTGAATCTAAAACACTTTGCATTCTAAATTGCCCATCTTCAAATGCTTGTTTGATAATGGCTTTTTGCAACGTGTCTAATCCCAAATCTTTTTCAAGTTTGTCTGTTGAAATCTTTATATAATCAATTTTTTCTGGCTTGCTTTCACTTTGTGGAATCTGTTGTTGATTGCCCATTCCCATACCTCGGCCTTGTCCCATGCCACCACCCATGCCGTTCATGCCACCGCCCATCCCACCATTCATTCCATTGCCCATTCCCATTTGGGCGCTTGCAGAAGCAACAAAAATTATTGCAAAAAGTAAAAATAGGTTTTTCATAATATTGAAATTTGATGTAAAATTAAATAATATTTTTTAATCTTAACTAATATATTTTACAAATGAATATAAGCAAAAAATATTGCATTTAATATAGGTTCACAAAAAATATGCCTGTTCTATTTTTATCGCAAATGATTTTTTATTAAATTTGTTTTATGAAAATATTTCAAAGTTTACTATTGTTAATATTATTGTTTTCAAATGGTGTTTCATTAGCACAATTTATAACCGTTGATGATTCGTTTTCTGAAACATCCTTGGTGACTACAAAACTGATCAACAGCCCATGCGCAAATGTAGATAATTTCACATCAAAAGGCGGAACATTTGTTGGTTCAGCAAACAAGAGTTTTGGTTATTTTGAAAAAGGAACAAGCAATTTTCCCTTTCAAAATGGCATTTTGCTGACTTCATCTCGTGCCATTAGGTCTGTTGGGCCAAACAACTCTGAACTTTCAGAAGGAACAGTTTCATGGTCAGGTGACGCAGATTTGCAAACTGCTATCGGCAGATCAAATACGTACAATGCCACCGTTATTGAATTTGATTTTGTACCTTTTAACTCAAATTTTTCTTTTAATTATATTTTTGCATCAGAGGAATATGCGGAAAACTACCCTTGCTTATATTCAGATGGTTTTGCATTTCTATTAAAACCGGTTTTAGGTAATCAGCCTTATCAAAATCTTGCTGTTATTCCTAACACAACAATTCCAGTATCATCAACAAGCATTCGACCACAAATTACTGTGGCACTACCCGAAATCAGTTGTGGAGCAAACAATCCGCTTTTTTTTGCGGGATATAATACTTCAGGTTCGGCAATAAACTATAATGGTCAAACTGTTGTGATGACCGCAAAAGCAGATGTAACTCCTGGCGTGAAATATCATATAAAATTAGTGATAGCGGATCAAACTGATGAAAAATTTGATTCTGCAATTTTTATTGAAGGTGGAAGTTTTAACATTAGTGCAAATCTTGGGCCAAGTCGAACAGTACTTGGTGGCAATCCTGTTTGTGGCAATCAAAATATTGTTTTAAACGCAACAATACCTGGGATAAATACATACAAATGGTATAAAAATGGTCTGCTAATACCTACTGCAACACAACCTATTTTTACTGCAACAGAAACAGGTACATATAAGGTAGAAATTACAGTAACAGGATCTACATGCGTTGCCGAAAGCCAGGTTGAACTGCAATTTGCGCCAGCTTTCAGTTTAACGCCCAAGACCATCAAACAATGTGATACGGATTTAGATTTAATAACAAACGTTAATTTACGTCAAATTGAACCTGAAATTGTTTCTAATTTTGCCGATTGTACATTTAAATATTATCAGAATGAAACAGCGGCAAACGCGCAAAATGGTAGTTTTTTAATTGCAAATCCAAATTTATACAATAATCAAAATGGAAACGAAGTTTGGGTTCGGGTTCAAAACAGTTACGGCTGTGTGGTTGTTATTAAAATTAGTTTAACAATTTCTGCAACGCAATTGCCTTTAAACTACAGCCAAACACTTTCTAAATGTGATGATTTTGTTGACATTGCAAACAATGATAGAGATGGTGTTTCACTGTTCGATTTCACTTCTGTTTCGGCAAATTTGTCGGCAATTATACCAAATCCGAATAACTATCAAATTAAATATTATAAAACCGAGGCTGATTTTAATGCCGAAACTGACGCACAAGGCAAAAATTTGTCTATTCAAAACATTCAAAATTATAGAAACATTGGATTTTTGAACAACCAAACCATTTGGATAAAAGTGCAAAGCAATTTGGATAGTTCTTGTTTTGGGTTTGGCAAACTGTTTTTGATTGTTGAAAAAAAGCCAATTGCTTATCCAGTTTCGGATATTCGAGGTTGCGATGACAATCCAAATGATGCCATTCTTGAACATAGTTTTAATACGTCCAATATCCAAAATATTGTACTTGGAAATCAAATTCCAACAGATTATGTAGTCACATATTTTGATGAAAGCAATCAGGTGTTGTCGAGTCCGCTGCCAAATCCGTTTCTTTCAAAAACGCAAAAAATACGAATTCGAGTGACCAATAAAAACGGAGCAGACGTAAGCGGAACATGTTGGAACGAAACTTTTATGCAACTAATAGTCGATCAACAACCAATTGCCAATGCCATTATTGTCCCAACAGCTTGTTCAATAGTTCACACGAACGGTACCAATGTTTTTGGTTTTGATACCGCTACTTTTACTAGTAGCATTTTGGGTACACAAACAGGATTTATTGTAAAATATTTTGATAATAACAATCAATTATTAAACCCGATTCCAAATCCATATTTGTCGCCTACAGAAACTATAAAGGCTGTTGTAGAAAATCCATTAAATACAGCTTGCACAGCAAGTATTTTTATTAATCTGAAAGTAAATCCAAGCCCAGAAGTTACTTCGTCAACTGAAAATTTTATATGTTCTGGTGCAACAAATAGCATTACGATATCTTCTGGTTTAAATACGGCTAATATTGCAGATTTTTCATTTAAATGGTTTAGAAATAATATTGAAATTGCAGGCGAAGCAAATGAAACACTTGCTGCAAATAACGAGGGAACTTACGTTTGCCAAGTGACCAATATTCAATCAGGTTGTTCAACGAGCAGTACTACGAAAGTCGTTTTTTCAGAAAAGGCTACAATTACATCGCTAATAATCAGTGATTTAATAGAAAACAATACTTTAAAGGTTACGGTTTCAGGCAATGGTTCGTACCAATTTAGTATTGACGAACCGATGGGACCGTTTCAACAATCTGGATTTTTTAGTAATATTGCACCAGGATTTCACACCTTATATGTTAATGATAAAAAAGGATGCGAAACGACAAGCAAACTATTTGCAATCGTTGGTGCTATGCCATATTTCACGCCAAACGGCGATAGTTTCAATGATTTTTGGCAAATTAGGGGTGTAAATGCAACTTCAAATAGCAAATCAAAAGTCCAAATTTTTGATAGATTTGGGCGTTTGCTTTCAGAAATTCCGTCGGGTGCAAGTATCGGGTGGGATGGAACTTTCAATGGCGAACCGTTGCCAGCAGATGACTATTGGTTTACGCTGACGTTAGAAGATGGGCGAACCACATCAGGACATTTTTCGCTAAAACGATAGGAATAGATTAATTTAAATTCAATCGAAAGCCTATTCCATGCAAATTTTCGATGGATATGTTTTTATCTGATATTAAAATTTTTCGCAATCTTGAAATAAAAACATCCAAACTACGTCCCATAAAATAGTCGTCGTCGCCCCAAAGTTGTTTAAGAATATGTTCTCGTTTTAAAACAATATTTTTATTTTCGATGAAAAAGCGGAGTAATTCTGATTCTCGTTGCGTAAGGTTTATTTTGATGTTAGTGGCTTTTAAAACATAATTTTGACAATCCAACTGAAAAATTCCGAGTGACAGATACTTACTCGAATTGCTGTCGTTTTTTTGGGAACGTTGCCGAAAAATTTCAATTTTCAATATCAACTCTTCCATTGAAAAAGGTTTGATCAAAAAATCATCTGCACCCAATTTCAATCCTTTAATGCGGTCTTCTTTCAGTGTTTTTGCCGATAGAAAAATTATAGGAATATTAGAATCTTTACTGCGGATATGGGTGGCAACTTCAAAACCATCCAAAATTGGCATCATAATATCCAAAATACAAATATCAAATTTTTCTTCATCAAACATTTCTATGCAACTTTTTCCGTTGGCGCAATGATAAACGTTAAAGCCATAATTTTCTAAACTATCTTTTGTTAAAAAAGCCAAAGTTTCGTCATCTTCGGCATATATAATTTTAGGTTTAGTCATTATTTGATCGGAATTTGAAGTTTAAAAACACTACCATTTATTTCATTTTCGGATACGGAAATGTTCCATTGTTGCAATTTGCATATTTTTTTTACATAATATAATCCCAATCCAAAACCATTGTTGACTTTAGATTTTTCGGTTTGCAAACGAACGAATTTATCAAATATAATCTCTCTTTTGTCTACTGGAATTCCAATTCCATTATCAGAAAATAATATGGTCAATATTTCATTATCTGAAAAAATAATAATATTTACAGTAGGCATATTCTCGCAATATTTTATGGCATTTTCGAGTAAATTATAAACCAAATTAGAAAAATGAAAAACGTCTGTTTGAATGAAAATTTCTTCAGAAGTTGTTTTATTTATTATTGTAATCGAAGCATCAATATATTTTAAAGTTATGTTTGTTATATTTTCTTCTACAATTTTCAGAACATCAACTGATTGTAAATCCAACTTAAATGGTTCTAATTCAGTTTTGGACATTGACAGAATTCTCTCAACATGACTGTTCAATTTTTCACTTTGCGAAATCACAATATTGTTATATTTTAACAGTTTTTCATCGCTATAAATTGATTTTTGATTTTTTAAATATCGCGAAGCAATCAATATTGACGATAGTGGCGTTTTAAATTCATGTGTCATATTGTTTATAAAATCTCGTTGCAATTCTGAATATTTTTTTTGTTGCAAAAGCATAAAAATCGAATAGCAGTAAAGCAACAAAATCAAAATTAGAACCGCCGATAATATCATCCAAAATGATAATGACTGCATTAAATAGTTTGTTTGATTTGGAAATCTTATCGCAAAATAGTAAACCAAATTTTTGTGCTTGGGGAAATATACTTTAGATTTTTCGATACTTTTTTTATTATTTGAAACATAATTTCCATACATCATTTCGTCGCTAAAACAATTGTAAACAGCATATTCAAAATCGGTGGTAATGTTTGCTTTTGCAAATTCTGTTTTAAGATAAAATTCTAAAATCTCGGGTTGAAAATCATTATCGATATTTACAATATAATAGTCATTTGCGATTTTTTTTACTGGGTTTTCAGCGGGTAGTTCATGGTTTATGCCTTCGTATAAATTTTTCGTCACTTCCAACAATGCAATATGAACTTTTTGACTAAATTTTTTATCTTCAATCGAAAACGCTTGTTTTGTCCATAGCAATTGTGCTATTAAAATGCCAATAATAGCGATAAGTCCCAAGCCAATTGCAAGGTTAAGTTTGTTTATTTTTAAATTCATATTTCGGAAATAACCTAATTTTCTTAAGTAGTAGCAAAAGTTAAAAAGCAAATCTACTATTTTTTAGAACATAAATTGACCGTTAACAACTCGTTAACAAACGTTTGAAAATGCTTAACAAATTGCAATAAATCTTCTATTTATATTTGTTAAAAATATTTTATAAACCAATTAATCTTATTTTATTATGAAAAAAGTTATCAGAATCGTTGCCTTCACATTTGCATTTGGATTGATGTCATTTACAGCTATTCCAACAAAAGGAATTTACTCAAAAACTGAAATTACAAAAACGCAAATTACGTGGAAAACGGAAGTTATTGAGCTTGGAAATATTGCGCAAAGCACAACAAAATCAATGGATTTTGAGTTTAAGAACACCGGTTCTGCCGATGTTTTAATTACAAATGTGCAAGGTTCATGCGGTTGCACGGCTACGAACTACACGAAAACCACTATTGCATCTGGACAATCAGGAACAGTTACTGCAACATTTAATGCAGCATCAAAAGGTGCATTTTCAAAAACTGTAACCGTTACCACCAGCGCATCAGAAACTCCAACAGTTTTGGTTTTTAAGGGAATTGTTATTTAAATGTTATAACGTTAAAAAGTTTAAAAGTTAAAATGTAAAAAGTAAAATGCAAAAATGCCCAATTTTAGTTGGGCATTTTTTTGTACTATATTTTAAATTTCCATAATTTTTAATCTGTAAATTCTTCTTACTTTTATTCTTTTGTCTTTTAATCTCCTTTTGTATCATTTAACTTGCTGTTTTAAATTCGCAATTCGTAATTCGCAATTCGTAATTTTTTTAATCTTTCAATCCTTCAATTTTTAAATCTTTAAATTAAAAGTAACAATTTTTACAAACGTTCGTCATACATAAAACTAAAATCAAATTTATGTTAGATTCGATTCTTACCATTGAAAATCTGAATAAAAAATATGGCTATATTCAAGCTGTAAAAAACGTATCGCTTGACATTCAAAAAGGAAATGTATATGGAATTTTGGGACCAAATGGTTCTGGAAAATCAACTACTTTAGGTATTGTTTTGAGCGTTGTTAATAAAACATCTGGAAATTACAGTTGGTTTGGTGGCCAACTACAAACGCACGAAGCATTGAAAAAAGTTGGAGCTATCATTGAAAGGCCAAATTTCTATCCCTACATGACGGCGCAACAAAACTTAGAATTGGTTTGTAAAATCAAAAATATTAAGCCTGAAAAAGTTGATGAAAAGCTACATTTAGTTGGATTAATTGATAGAAAAAGCAGCAAATTCAGTACATTTTCACTCGGGATGAAACAGCGACTTGCCATTGCATCGGCACTTTTGAACGACCCAGAAATTTTGATTCTTGACGAGCCAACAAATGGACTTGACCCACAAGGCATTCATCAAATCCGTGATATTATTAGACTTATTGCATCGCAGGGAACCACTATTTTGTTGGCATCGCACTTGCTGGATGAGGTAGAAAAAGTGTGTAGCCATGTTTTGGTACTTCGCAAAGGTGAAATATTATATTCGGGATTAGTGCACGGAATGAGCAACAAAAACGATTTTTTTGAATTGCAATCCGATGACAATCAAATCCTTAAATCTGTTCTACAAACAAATCCTTCAATTGGCAAAATCGAAATAAACGAAGGTAAGTTGTTTTGTGATGTAATCGATAATTTGTCGGCTTCAGATTTAAATCGATTTTTATCATCAAAAAACATTTTTCTAAATCATTTAGTAAAAAGAAAACACAGCCTTGAAGAGCAATTTTTGGAACTAACCGCAAGCAATTAAATTTTATTATAGTTTAAAAAAAAGGATACGGTCTACTAAATATGTGTAATTCCGTAGGCCACAGACCGTGCCTGCCGCCGGCAGGTTACGCAGATTTTCATAGTTTTTTTAACATCAAACGAAGTAAAATCTTTTTTAATCCTATAATCATTGGTAAAAAAAGTTAAAACAAATATTCTAATTAGACTAAAGGCAAAAAAATCAAAGAAAATGAAAAGATTATTATCCATAGAACTTCAAAAAATTTGGCTCAACAAATCGAGTCGCGTGCTAACAATTGCCTATTTTGGTTTACTTTCACTTATTGCGGTTTTGGCTTCAATCAAATTCGATTTTGGTCCAATTCATATTGATTTAAAAGAAAATGGCATTTTCAATTTCCCATATATTTGGCATTTCAACACGTATATTGCCGACGGAATGAAATTTTTCTTAGCGATTATTATCGTTTCAATGATGGCAAATGAATATAGTTATGGCACGCTGAAACAAAATTTGATTGATGGCATGAGCAAAAAAGAATTTATTGCATCCAAATTTCTAACGGTTGGTTTGTTTTCTTTGGCGTCGGTAATTTTCGTTTTTATAATGAGTTTAATTTTGGGATACAGCTTTTCAGATTTCACATCGTTTGATGTTGTTGTGATGGACATGGAATATCTGTTGGCATATTTTGTTAAACTTGTTGCCTATTTTTCTTTCTGTTTGTTTGTTGGCATTCTTATCAAACGTTCTGCATTTGCGATTGGCTTTGTGATTTTGTGGTTTTTTATTGAAAAGATAGCTTATGGTGTTTTAAAGTTTGAAATCTTCAACAGAAGTGAAAAAGTTGATGCCGTATTTGCATTTTTTCCGTTGGAATCCATGTCAAATTTGATAGTCGAACCCTTTTCTCGTTTGCAAGTAATCACCGAAACTACCAAGCAAATGGGAGCAGGATTTGAAAAGGATTATGATGTGCATTTTAGCAATATTTTAATTGTTATGTGTTGGACAGTTATATTTATAGTAGCATCATACAAACTACTAAAAAGAAGGGATTTGTAAATCTTAAAATTTGTATTTTCTATTTGTTGAAAATAAAAAAGTATATCTTTGGGTTTTATACTAAATCTACCAATGAAAAAAAACTTTATATATTTTTGTTGTCTTTTCGCAACATTTTCTTTCGCGCAATTTAGCAAAACACATTACATTCCGCCGATTTCTGCAGCAAATGGAGGTTCTCAGTTTCCTATGGCGCAAAGTTTATATATTTCATGTCCGAGTGTAACGCCCGTAAACTTTCGTATTAAAGTATTAGGTGGCAGTACAATTAGTGGTGTAGTTTCGCGCGATTTGCCTTACGTTTTAAATATAACCGGCGACGCTAATTCGCAAATGATTATAAATCAAAGTTCAGTAAGCTCCGTTATTAGCGACAAAGGCTACATCATCGAAGCTAACGATATGGTTTATGCAACCGTTCGTTTTGCTGCTACAAATCACGCGGGTAGCATAGTTTCAAAAGGTTTGGCTGCTTTGGGAACAAAGTTTAGGATTGGAGGTTTTTTAAATGTAGTAACATCAAGTTATACCGCCAATCATTTAACTTTCGCATCAATTTTAGCCACAGAAAATAACACAACAATATCTTTTAGCGATATAAACACGGGTGCAATTTTGGTAAATAATGCAACAGCTGGTAGTGCACCTGCGTCAATAGTTTTAAATAGTGGACAAAGCTACGTTATTGCTGTTCAAGGGCCTACGCCAGTGAATCGCGATGCACTAATTGGTGCTTTGATCAGTTCTGATAAACCAGTAGCTGTAAATTGTGGTTCGGTTGCAGGTAGCAATAGTTTAAGTGGTAATTTGGATTTTGGATTAGATCAAATTGTATCAGCAGAAAGAACAGGCAAAGAATATATTTTAGTAAAAGGCGATGGCGATTTTTTTCCTGATATAGAAAGTCCTCTTATTATCGCTCACGAAAACAATACTGAAGTCTTTATTAATGGAAGTGCAACGCCAACAGCCACTTTACAGGCTGGTGAATATTTGAGGCTTTTAGGAACCGATTTTACTGCCAATCGAAATTTATATATTACAGCCACAAAAAACGTATTTGTATATCAGGCAATTGGTGGCAGAAATTCTGGTTTGGCAGCAGACCAAGCCAATCAAAATTTACATTTTGTACCGCCAATATCTTGTGAAACTCCAAAAACAGTAAATAACATTCCACTTATTAATGAAGTTTCTGGTAATCCAGAATTTATAGGAAGTGTTATGATTGTAACTGGTAATGGAGCCATTTTAAATTTTATAATAAACGGCGTGAATTACACCACGACGGCATTGCCAGCTGGCGTGACAATAACTGGACCAAGTGATGTGTCCGGTACCACAAACTATAAAACATATCGTGTAAATGGATTGACGGGCAATGTATCCGTGATTTCTACCAAACAGGTGTATGTATCGTACTTTGGTACAAATGACGCAAAAACCTACGGTGGTTTTTATTCTGGTTTTACATTCAAACCAGAAATTTCAAATGCGCCTATTGTAAATTCTGCTAATAATTGCATCCCAAATGTCATATTAGCAGTAAATTCTTTAAATTCCTTTGATGCGTTTCAATGGTTTAAAGATAGCGTTTTGATTCCTGGCGCAAACACAAATCAATTTACGCCAACTGCCCCAGGATTTTATAGCATCGAAGCAAAAATAACGGAATGTGGCACTACTTTTTTATCAGATAAAATCCCTGTAAGTGCTTGTGCATCAGATAATGACAATGATGGAGTCAACGGCAATGTTGACATAGATAATGACAATGATGGACTTACAAACTGCGCTGAATCACTTGGAAATCAACCTATAAATTTCACTGCGCCAAACGCAATAATTGCTATTGGAAGTTATAATAATGCTTATACAACTGCCGTTTCTTCTACTGGAACAACAACAGCAACTCCTTTTGTTGGTGCAACTGATGGCAGTTTTGTCTCAGAAGTTGCAAGTGGAAAAACAAGCGCGGTTACCCAAATGGTAAATTTTACATCGCCAATTTCGCTATCGGTGCAATATCCAACTACAAATGCCACAGGTGATGGTTTAGATTCATTTGGAGAATATATGTTAGAAGTCCCTGTCAACAAAACAATTACAGTCTTAGATCCCAATAATCAGCTTTTGATAGACACAAACTATGATGGGATTTATGAAAGTGGCGTAAGAAATTTTTCGTCGTTCCAAGTCAGGTTTAGACTCAATAATGGTGGCGTTCCATTGGCAAGTGGCACAGGAACATTCAAATTTGTAACGAATTTAGTATCGTCTATTACGTACACACACAAAAACTTGTCTGAAACGGCAAGCAATCGCGCAACATTTTTGGTTTTAGCAACATGCATTCCAAAAGATACGGATGGCGATGGCGTTTCAGATCAAGACGACAGAGATTCCGACAATGATGGAATTGCAGATATTATTGAAAACTTAGGTCAAAATTATGCAGTACTTCCTTTTGTAGATGTTAATAAAGACGGATTAAATGATGCCTATGCGACACTTGTTCCATTGGATTCTGACACCGACGGCGTTCTGAATTTCTTGGATTTAGATACAGACAATGATGGAATTTTTGATTTGATTGAATCTGGCAGTAACGCAGCAGACGCCAACAACAATGGAATTATTGACGGAAGTCCGACAGCGTTTGGCACAAACGGAATTTTCAATGGTTTAGAAACTGCTCCAGATTCTAATATTTTCAACTACATGGTTGCGAATGGCGACACAGATGCTTTTCAGAATTTCATAGATATAGATTCAGAAAACGATGGTTGCAACGATGTTTTTGAAGTTGGTTATTTAGACCAAAATGCTGACGGACTTGTAGGGAATGCGCCCGCAACGGTTGACGCAAATGGATTGGTCACGTCTGCTACTGGATATACAAATTTAACAGCTTTACAAATTGGAAATTATAGCACAGCTGCACCAATCATCATCACTACACAACCCATAAACACTGATGGTTGCGAGGCTGGAAATACGACTTTTTCCGTAGCAACAAATGGCGTTTCCACACACCAATGGCAACTAAGCACTGATGGTGGAACGGTTTTTAACAATATTTCAAATAGTGCGCCTTATTCTGGTGCAACAACTGCAAGTTTGCTAATTAGTAATGTATCCACATCGATGAATGGATATAAGTATCAAGTATTTCTGACAAAAGCTGGAAACGCTTGCAATTTAACTTCCGCCGTGGCGACTTTTACCGTTTTGCCGAGACCTGCAGTGGCTTCGCAAGTAACAATTGTTCAATGCGATACGGATGTTGATTTGATTGCAGATTTTAACCTCACGCAAAAAAATGATGTTATTTCTGCGCAAGCATCATCGCAGACTTTCACATATTTTACCACTCAAGCTGGTGCAATTGCGGATGATGCATCTGTTAAAATTGCAAATCCAACCGCATATAATAGTCCTAATGGAAACACCGTTTGGACAAGAGTTGTGAATGCTAATGGCTGTTTCAATTTTTCAAGGATAAATTTGGTGATTTCTGCAACGCAACTTCGGCCAAATTTTATCAGAACGCTGTCGCGATGTGATGATTTTATTGACACGGCAAACAATGATTATGATGGTATTTCAAAATTTGATTTTAGTTTAATAGAAAATGATGTTTTAGCAGCTTTGCCAACAACAACCGGGTTTTCAATTAGTTATTACAGAAATATAGCCGATTTCAATTCCGAGTCAAATCCTATTTCTAAAAATATTGCTGATCCAATCAGTATTCATAATTATAGAAATATAGGATACGCAAACACGCAAACAATTTTTATTCGGGTTGAAAGTACATTAACAAATTCATGCTTTGGAGATGGAAAAATATTTCTGATTGTTGAAAAACTGCCTATTGCAAATTCTGTTTCCATCACTCGTCAGTGCGACGACAATCCATTAGATGCCAATATCGAATCGGCTTTTAATACCGCAAATATTCAAAATTCAGTTTTGAATGGACAAACTTTGGCCAACGTAAATGTCACTTATTTCGATGGAAATAATGTTGCTTTGTCAAGTCCATTGCCAAACCCGTTTACAACAAAAACGCAGTTGGTTCGTGTACGTGTTACAAACAATAATGGAAGCGACCCAAGCGGCAGATGTTTTGACGAAACGCTTATTCAGTTTACAGTCGATAAAAAACCTGTTGCAAATGCAGTTGTTATTGCACCTGAATGCGACAGACTTTTAGGCGATTTGCCAATAGATTATGAGTTTAATACTACTACAATAAATGCAACATTACTTGGTTCACAAAATGCTTCAGATTTCAATATAACCTATTTTGCGCAAGACGGAAGTCCATTGCCAAGTCCGTTGCCAATTTCTTTTTTGACTGCCACGCAAACCGTCAGAGCAGTGCTAACAAATCCCTTAAACCCGAGTTGTCCTGCGCAAACTTTCATTCAGTTTACCGTAAACGAAAGACCGTATGTTGATAGCGATACTGAAGATTATTTTTGTGATGGAACAAATGACACCAAAACCATTGATGCGGGATTAATAGCAGGAAGTCAAGCCGATTTTGATTATCAATGGTTTAAAGATGGAGCACTTTTGCCCGGTGAAACAAATTATACCTACGATGTGTCAATCAGTGGCATTTATACCGCAACAGTTACAAACAAACTAACAGGTTGTTCGGTTACTCGAAAACACAAAATCATATTTTCTCAAAAAGCAACCATCACAAACATTAGCATCACTGATCTTTATGAGGCAAACAACACCGTGATTGTAACAGTAAGTGGAGCTGGAAACTATGAATATAGTATTGACGAACCGCAAGGGCCGTTTCAACCGACTGGAATTTTCACCAATATAAATTCGGGAATTCACATTATTTATGTAAATGATAAAAACGGTTGCGAACAAGAATCAAGAGAAATTGCAGTTGTTGGCGTCATGCCTTTTTTCACACCAAACGGAGATAGTTTCAATGATTTATGGAAAATAAATGGTGTAACGAGCACATACAACAA
Organism: Bacteroidota bacterium; assembly: GCA_043778045.1. Taxonomy (GTDB): domain Bacteria; phylum Bacteroidota; class Bacteroidia; order Flavobacteriales; family Flavobacteriaceae; genus Flavobacterium. The sequence goes on from JAYWGW010000100.1 coordinate 65,463, forward strand.
AAAATCAGAGGTTTTTATTTATGACAGATATGGAAAATTGTTGAAGCAAATTCCAAATGGTGAAAACAAAGGTTGGGACGGCACATTCAACGGAGAAGCCATGCCAGCGGATGACTATTGGTATTCACTTGTATTATCCGATGGTCGAACTTTGAAAGGACATTTTACTTTGAAACGGTAGATTTAATATTGAATTTTTTGAAGCTATTTCCAGCTTTTTGCTTCAAATCCTCGTTAAAATCATCATTTTTCTAATCAAAAAACGAACTTCCTGCTTGCGCGGCGCGACGGGTTGGTCGTTGTTTTTTGCCAAGAAAAATTGTTAATTTTAACTTCGGGTTTTTCGCAACAACCTGCCTGCCGGAGGCACGGTCTGGGCTATTTTCACAAAACATGAACAGTAAATAAAATAAAATGCAAAATATAAAAACGTTTATTGTATTGTTGCTTTTTTTAATATCAAACACATTTCAATCTCAAAATGATTGCATAGATGCCATAACAGTTTGCGGCAATACAGGCTTTGTTGGATTGACAGCAGTCGGTATAGGAAGTCAGGAATTGACTAACAGCAACAGTTGCAGCAGTTCAGAAAACAATTCCATTTGGCTTCGATTGCCGATTGCCACAACAGGAACTTTGGGTTTTACACTTACGCCAACCAATCCTAATATAATTGAAGATTTTGACTTTTTTATATTTGGGCCAAATGCAACGTGCAATGCATTGGGTCAATCAATTCGCTGTTCTACTACAAATCCGCAAGCCGCTGGACAAGGTGATAATACTACAGGAATGAATGCGACTTCGACCGACACTTCCGAAGGACCCGGACCACTTGGAAACAGTTTCGTAAAACAATTAGACGTCATTGCAGGAGAAACTTATTTTTTGGTTATCGATAGGCCAATTGGAAATAGTGACTTTTCAATCGTATGGAACGGAACCGCAACGTTCATATCACCACCAAATATACCACCTCTAACTGCAACAGCATTTGATCTCACGGCATGCGACAATGATGGAATTTTAGATGATAAAACACCTTTTAATCTGAGCACTAATGATGCCGTAATTATCAATTCGCAAGCCAATGTCGTGGTAACTTATCACATGTCAACAAACGATGCAACATTAGGCATTAATCCAATTTTGAATCCAACTGCGTTTGCAAATACTACCAATCCACAACAAGTTTACGGAAGATTAACAAGCAATACGGACTGCTTTGCAACGGTTCCATTCCAAATTTTTGTAAATAGCAACATTGATATTCCAAACAACGAAAGTGCCATTTGCGATGACGCAACGGATGGAAATGATGCAAATGGTAGAGCAACGTTTAATTTGTCAACAGTTTCGCAGGATTTATTTGGAACAGTTTCCATAGCAGAATTAACTTTTGCATATTATTTAAATCTTGCAGATGCCAATGCGGAACAAAATCCATTGCCACAAAATTATTATAATGTAATCGCAAATTTACAAAATGTGATTGTAGTCGTAAAAAACTCTAATGGGTGCAAAGGCACAAAGTCAATTATTTTGAAAGTCAATCCTTTGCCAAACAAAGCAAATTACATTTTAACGCAATGCGACACGGTTTTAAATCCTGATGGATTTGCAACTTTTAATTTGTCAGAAGCAGACAATGCAATTTCTGTTTCAACCTCCAACGTCTTGGTAACCTATTATTTGAATAATGCTGCCGTTGCAATAAATTCACCTTTAAATAATATTTATACAAATGTGAATAACCCACAGATTTTAATTTCTAAAATTACAAATTTAACGACTGGATGTTCTTCTTTCTCAACGTTACAACTTATTGTTAATCTTGTAGTTAGCCAAACTATAGCGCCTTTACAAGCTTGCGATCTTCTGAATCAAGAAAATGGATTTGCAACTTTTAATTTGACTACTGCACCAATTATTATTACACCAACTCAAATTGCGACTTATTATTGCACTTTAGATAACGCGCTTTTAGAAATAAATCCAATTGTAAACGTGGCATCTTACACGAATTTAGTAGCGTATAATGATCAATTCTTTGTACGAATTGAGACAAATAACCAATGTTCGGGAATTACAAAGGTTGAATTGGTAGTTAATAAATTACCAGCAATTGAAGTAACAAGCACCCAGAATTATGTGGTTTGCACAAATAAACCATTTGAATTTATTACCATTGATGCCGCAATACAAGCTGGTGTCCAAACTGATTATTCCTATAAATGGTTTTTAAACGGAATTTTGATTTCGCCTACAACCTACAGTATCAATATAAATGTTGGCGGAACCTATTCAGTTGAGGTTTACAATGTGTTTAATTGTTTTAAAACAAGAACAATTACTGTTGTAGAATCTGGCATAGCCGTAATTTCAGACATAAAAATTACTGAATTGACCATAAATAATAATACTGTAATTGTTAACTTAACGCCATCTACAAATATGTTTGTATACAGTTTAGACGATGAGGATGGACCATTTCAAAATAGCAACGTTTTTACTAATGTATCTGCTGGTTTTCATACCATTTACGTATCCGATACCAAAGGTTGTGGCAATATCTCACAGAAAATAGCAATTTTAGGTTTTCCAGACTTCTTTACGCCCAACGGAGACAGCTATAACGATATTTGGAGTGTAGACGGACAAAACAGCACATTCAATAGAAACACAAAAGTCTCAATATTTGACAAATACGGGAAATTATTAAAAGAAATTGCACCAAAAGATTATAGAGGTTGGGACGGCACATTTAACAATCAGCCTATGCCAGCGGATGATTATTGGTATGTAATTACACTTGAAAATGGTCTGGTGATCAAAGATCATTTTACTTTAAAAAGGTAAAGAATTTTCCATATTTTTATTTTCGTGTATAATTTAAATCACGCGAAATTTTGGTCATTATAAAATTTGAAATACTAACTATTTATAAATTTTCTTCTCTTTTTCAACTTCAATAACAGTTTTTTGTACAGCGCGTGCCACCTCAATTTTATATTTTTTGCCTTTGATTTTCTGATCTTTTATATTTTGCAATAAGGCTGAGGTCTTTGCGTATTTGACGGCAACAAACGACACAAAATCTTTTACTTCAATCAATCCTAAATCGGCTTTTTCTAAATTTCCCTTTTGAAGCATAAACCCAACAATATCAATTTTGTTGAGTTTGGATTTTTTGCCACCGCTTATATAAATCGTTTGGAAACTTGGTGGCATTGGCAATGCATTTCTTTCGGGAAGTTGGAAATTAGGGATTTTTAAATCCAAATAGTCCATTTGCTTTTCGCTTTCATGCGTTAGAATGTAGGCAGTTCCTTTCGCTTCCATTCGCGCTGTGCGTCCGTTGCGATGCGTAAATTCTTCTTTTTTTGATGGCAAATGATAATGAATTACGTGCTTCATGTCAGGAATATCAAGTCCACGCGCTGCCAAATCTGTTGTTATCAAATAGTTTATGCTTCCGTTTCTAAACATAATCAAAGCGCGCTCGCGTTCGTCCTGATCCATTCCACCGTGATAGTGCGTGGCGAATAGGCCTTTTTCTATCAAAGTTTCACAAATGCGTTCTGCTGCATCGCGATGGTTGCAAAACACAATTGCAGCTTCTGATTTTATTGCGCAAAGCAAAGAAAATAAACTGTTTATTTTGTCTTTTTCTTTTGATATGACAATTTTATAGTCAAGGTTTTCAGTTATAGTTTCGTTGTCTATGAAATCTAAAATGGTTGGGTTGGTAACTTTTGTATATTTAGGGATGTCAATATTTGAGGTGGCAGAAACCAAAATCCGTTTATTGATTTTAGACAAATGTCCAATAATAAAAGACATTTGCTCGTGAAAACCAAGTTGCAAAGATTTGTCAAATTCGTCAAGAACAAGCGTTTGAATTTTGTCTGTTCTAAAACTATTTCTGTCAATATGGTCTGCAATTCTTCCTGGTGTCCCAATAAGTAGGGCTGGTGGATTTGAAAGATTTTTTATTTCAACATCAATGGAATGGCCACCATAGCAATTGTTAACTTTAAAACCAGTTGACATTTTTTTCCAAACTTGTTCAATTTGCAAACCCAATTCTCTCGACGGAACCAAAATCAAGCATTGCACCGACAGAATTTCTGGTTGCATGAGTTCGAAGATTGGCAATAAAAAAGCTAAAGTTTTGCCCGAACCTGTTGGCGAAAGCAGTAGCACATTTGAATCGTTGATAATGGCATCATTTGCAGCGACTTGCATTTCATTTAAGTTTGAAATTCCAAGATTTTGAAGTATTTGGGTAGCATTCATTTTGCAAATATAAGTCAATTGCTGCTTTCCAAAATTGATTGTTACACATAAAAAAATTCCACTCTAAAAAAATTAGAGTGGAATTTAGAAAAAAAAATTTTTAGACTATTGACCCATCGCGCCTTGAATAGCCTCTTGAATGGCTTGCTGATCGCCACTGAAAATTACAGCTCCAACAGCAACAAACATTACAACTATTAATATTAGCCCAATAACATTCAAAACAATTCCAATAATTGATAAAATCCTTCCAGTTTTTAAATTGTCAAAACCATCATAACCATCTGGATTAGTATGATATAATGCCATATCCTTTTTAGCAAGGACTAAACCTATTATACCAAATACTAATCCAATAAAATAAAAGCAGCAGCCAACAATAGATAAGATTCCAAGAATTAGAACAGCCAACGAATTAGGTAATTTTTGTTTTTCCATGATAAAAAAGTTTGTTTAAAAGTTTAGGTTAAATATTTTATAAAAATAAGCAAAAATCATTATCGAAGCATTTATAATAGCAGAAAAAATTATGAATTGATGATAATTTCTTTTCTTGTCAACAAAATGCAAACCAACAAACATAAAAAAAACTAAGGTAGTAAACACAGCTGGGTACAATTCAAAGGCTTCTTTAAAATTACCAGTAAATACTAAAACCACAGCCCTTTGCAAGCCACACCCGGGACAATCGAGACCAAAAAGCATTTTGCTTATACAAGGAAGCATATATTTTTCTAAATCCACCAGAGTTTTTTACGCAATAATACAAAATATTTTCAATTGCCATGATGTTTTCAATAAAGATTGCTACTTTTGAAATTCAATATATTTTAATGAAAAAATTCCTTCTGCCTATTTTGTTACTTTCAGTTTTTACAGTTTTATATCAGCAAAGCTTAGAAGTTCAAAATTTGTATGTTACATGCCTTGCGTTGGCTGTTTTTATGTTTTGTATGATGCGTTTGAGCAGTAAAATTCCCTCAAAAGATAAAGATAATGATGTTTAGCAAAGGCGATAAAATTACGGTTTTGGATGATGCTATTGATGGTGTAGTTTTGTCAGTGACAGGAAATTCGATACTTATAGAAACAACCGATGGATTTGAACTTTCTTTTTCTCCAAAAGAATTAATCAAAATCGGCGCAGAGAATTTGAATTTTGGCATTCCAAACCAAAGCATTCAGGAAATAATTAAGCAAAAAGAAATACCAAAACCACGCACTTTCATTAAGGAAAAAAAGACGCGTGAACACGGTATTCCAGAATTTGATTTGCATATTGAAAAATTAGTCAAGAGTTTCAGACACATGAACAACTATGATATTTTGACAATGCAAACTGACACTGCCAAACGCCACATTGAATTTGCAATTTACAATCGAATTCCGAAAATTGTTTTTATTCATGGAGTAGGTGAGGGCGTACTGAAAGCCGAGCTCGATTTCTTGCTTGGCAGGTATGAAAATATTGCTTTTCAGGATGGAAATTATCAAAAATATGGATTGGGAGCAACAGAAGTTTACATCAAACAAGCAAAATAATTGTCAAAAAAATTACATAAAAAATGCTAATAAAAGTTTTTGGAAGTGCTGTTTTTGGTGTGGAAGCCACCACAATTACGGTTGAGGTCAATATGGATACTGGCGTTGGCTATCATTTGGTCGGACTGCCAGACAATGCCATCAAAGAAAGTAGCTATAGAATCGCGGCTGCGCTCAAAAACAATAGTTTCAAAATGCCAGGCAAAAAAATCACCATAAACATGGCGCCTGCAGATTTGCGAAAAGAAGGTTCGGCGTATGATTTGACACTTGCAATTGGAATTTTAGCGGGATCGGGACAGATTACAGCAACCGACGTAGACAAATATATCATCATGGGCGAATTGTCTTTGGATGGTGGACTGCAACCCATAAAAGGTGCATTGCCAATTGCAATCAAAGCGAAGGAAGAAGGTTTTAAAGGATTTTTTCTGCCGATTCAAAATGTAAAAGAAGCAGCAATTGTTTCTGATTTAGATGTTTATGGTGTTGAAAATGTGCAACAAGTGATTGATTTTTTCAATGGAAAAGGCACTTTGGAACCAACAGTTATTGACACCAGAGCTGAGTTTTATAAAGATTTAGATTTTCCAGAACACGACTTTTCGGATGTCAAAGGCCAAGAAGGTATCAAACGTTGCATGGAGATTGCAGCAGCAGGCGGACATAATATTATTTTGATTGGCCCGCCAGGTGCGGGAAAAACAATGCTTGCGAAACGATTGCCGAGCATTTTGCCACCAATGACGCTTCGTGAAGCTTTGGAAACAACCAAAATTCATTCGGTAGCAGGTAAATTAAAAGAGGTCGGACTGATGAATCAACGTCCGTTTCGTAGTCCGCACCATACCATTTCAAACGTGGCACTTGTGGGCGGAGGAAGCTATCCACAACCAGGTGAAATTTCAATGGCGCACAATGGCGTTTTGTTTTTGGATGAATTACCAGAATTTAAACGCGATGTTTTGGAAGTGATGCGTCAACCACTGGAAGATCGCGAGGTTACAATTTCACGTGCAAAGTTTACCGTGACCTATCCATCATCTTTTATGTTGGTGGCAAGTATGAATCCAAGCCCGAGTGGATTTTTTAATGATCCAGATTCGCCATCAACATCCTCGCCACATGAAATGAACCGGTATTTAAGCAAAATTTCTGGTCCGCTTTTAGATAGAATTGACATCCACATTGAAGTAACACCCGTTCCATTTGAAAAATTATCCGAAGAGCGCAAAGCCGAAAGTAGTGCAGAAATCCGCAAGAGAGTAACGGCGGCCAGAGAAATTCAAACCTTACGCTTTGAGGCCATGGACACCGTCAATTATAACGCCCAAATGAGTTCGAAATCGATTAGAGAATTTTGTAAACTTGATGAAACTTCCTTACTATTGTTGAAAACCGCAATGGAAAGACTCAATCTTTCCGCTCGTGCCTATGACAGAATTTTGAAAGTTTCGCGAACAATTGCCGACCTTGACGCCTCGCAAAACATTGTGGCACAGCATATTGCGGAAGCTATTCAATACCGAAGCTTGGATCGAGATGGATGGCTGGGGTAGAGATTTTAGATTTTAGATTGTTGATCTCAGATTTATAAGCTCTTAATTAGAGCTTGGATATCCATTGTCGAAATAACAAATACAAAGCACACCAAGCGTGAACTTTTTTTAAAAGTCAACATATGGATATGTACTGCAAAACAATCGTTAATCGTTAATCAAAAAAAGCTTTCAGCATTTAGAATTCAAAAATCAACATTCGTTAATCGTTAATCTAAAAAATCGTTAATCGTTAATCAAAAAATGCTTTCAGCATTAGCATTCAAAAATCAAAAATCAAAAATCTACAATTTACAATTTACAATCTTGAAAACGTATCACCTTGATTGATGTCACCTGTTTTATAGCCTTGCATAAACCAATATTTGCGCTGCTCTGACGTTCCGTGTGTAAAAGATTCAGGGACAACAACGCCCTGCATTCTTTTTTGAATGGCATCATCTCCAACTGCTTGTGCTGCAGAAAGTGCTTCATCAATGTCGTTCGCGTCAAGATTTTGTTGGTTATATTTTGTCCAAACTCCAGCATAAAAATCAGCTTGCAGTTCCAAGGCAACTGACAGTTTGTTGGCTTCGGCTTGCGAAAGATTTTGTTGTTGTTGGCGCACCTTTCCAGATGTTCCAATGATTGTTTGAATGTGATGTCCGACTTCGTGCGCAATCACGTATGCAATTGCAAAATCGCCACCTTTTGCACCAAATTTGTTTTGTAGTTCTTCAAAAAAGCCTAAATCCATGTAAACTTTTTGGTCGCCGGGGCAATAAAATGGACCAGATTGCGCAGAAGCGCCACCACAAGCGGTTTCAACTTGGCCACTAAAAAGCACCATTTTTGGTTCTATATATTGACTGCCATTTTCTTGAAAAATTTTATTGAAAATATCTTCGGTATCCGCAAAAACTGTTTTTGCGAAATTGCCAACCTCAATTTGTTCAGCTGTTAATTCAGAATTATTTGGTTGAGATGTAGTTTGTTGCTGGTTAAACTGCTCTAAAATCGGAGTTAGCATTTGTGCATTTTCTCCACCAAAAGCATTCAATAAAAAAATCACAACTGCCAACACGCCACCACCAGCTACAACTTTTCCGCCGCCAGACATGCCGCGACGATCCTCAACATTGTCGCTTTGACGTCTTCCAATCCATTTCATATCTATTAGTTTTAATTTATATAGCGAAAGTATAAAATTTTTATTTAATTATCTTAACATTTTTAAAATGAAAATTTATGAGATAATTCCTATATATTTATTTATTCACACCGATTCATTATATTTTTTTGCTGACCTGATAATGTTGCAAATAGTGCTTTTTGAAATAGGTTTCGTAAAAAAATCGTTCATACCAGCATTTAAACAATATTGCTTTTCATCGTTTAAGACGCCAGCTGAAACTGCAATAATGATAGTTTTGTTAGCATTCTTAAGTTTTCGTATGCTTTCGGTTGCTTCATATCCATTCATATTTGGCATTTGAATGTCCATGAAAATAAGTTCAGGATTTGTTTTTTCAAAAAGCGAAACTGCCTCAAAGCCATCGTTGGCAGTAACTATTTCTATTGCGGGAAATTGATTTTCAATTATAGTTTTTAGTAATAATGTATTTATTTTGTTGTCTTCTACAATCATTATTTTAGACACAAAACTATTTTCTGCGTTGCTAATATTTTCTGAAATTTCGTCTGGTTTTATATTTTCAACTATTGCATCATTTGTATATTGTACTGCAACATCAAAATAAAAGGTACTACCCAAGTTTTCAATGCTTTTTATTCTCAGTTCGCTTGTCATCAGTGCTAATAGTTTGTTTGAAATCGTTAGCCCAAGTCCTGTGCCACCAAATCTTCGTGTTGTGGAACTATCTTCTTGTGAAAATGCTTTAAAAATTTTTGTCTGATTTTCAGCTTTTATTCCTATTCCTGTGTCTATGACCGCAAATCTTAAAATACAATTTTTGTTGTCAATTTGCTTCAATACTTTAATTTCGACCGAAACACTTCCCTCAGCTGTAAATTTTATTGCGTTACCGAGCAAATTAATTAAAACCTGTTTTAGTCTTAAATTGTCTACCCAAATGAAGGAAGGCACATCATTATCTAAGAATAATTTTAATTCAATATTTTTTTGGTTTGCTTCATACATAATTAGATCAATAATCTGATTTAGCATTTCAACGACGTTGTGTTGCTCAATATGGAGTTTTAATTTTGAGGCTTCTATTTTTGAAAAATCTAAAATATCGTTCACAATGTCCATTAGCGAATGTGCAGATTGGTTGATTGTTTGCATGTGTCTGCTTTGAACATCGTTAAGATCGGTTTTTATTAAAAGATCAGTAAAACCCAAAATACCATTCAATGGTGTTCGAATTTCGTGGGTCATATTAGCTAAAAATTCCGATTTTGCTTTATTTGATGCTTGTGCTATTTCTTTTTCTTTGATCGCTTTTTCGATGCCAATTGTTTTGGTAATGTCTATAAAAATACCTTCAATGTAAATTATTTTATCATCTTTATAAATTGCATCACCATATTCTTCAACCCATATTATTTCTTTATTTTTATTAAAAATACGATACCTGTAATTAAATGATTTTTTATTTGCAATGGCAATACTGAAATTATTTTTGACATTTTCAAGATCATCAGGATGAATCAAATCTATAAAATGCAAACGTTTTTCCATAAAATCTGCCTTTGAATATCCTGTTAGATTTTCAATTTGGTCGTTTAAAAATACTTTTGTCCAGAGGGCATCATGATTTGCTAAATAAACGGTACCAGGTATGTTGTTTGAAAGTAATTTAAATTTTTCTTCGCTTTCAAATATTTCATTTTCTTTATTTCGACGTTCTAATGCAAATGAAATATTGTTTGCATAGGTTTTAAGTATTGTGATTTCATCGTGGCTCCATAGTTTTTCGGTTGTGCAATCATCAAAACCTAAAAAGCCTAAAAGCTCGTTTTCAATATAGAGTGGAAACAATAAAACCGACTTAATTTCGCTCCATTCCAAAGCATTTCGAAAATGACTGGAATCAATTGTGGAAGTTATTGCAGAAAAATGTTTTTTTTCCAGCACTTGTGCAATTATCTCTTGCATATGAAGTGGATTAAAATCTTGGACTTCTTTTACTTGCAATGCAATACCATCTCTTCCCCATTTAAATTTTTGCCGAATATTATGATTTTTTATATCATATTCATGATAAAAAATGTGATCACAAGCAATAGCAGTACCAATTATTTTAAAGGATTCTTCAAAAATTTCATTCAAATTTTTTCCTAACAAAAATTTCTCGGTGCAAAGTGCAATTGCCGAAAGTAGATTTGTTTTATATTCGAGTTTTTTTTCAGTATCGTATCGAATTTTTGAATTGATAGATAGCGCAATAATATCAGCAACAGTTTTTGTGAAATTGATGTCCTCTGAATCCCAAGTTTTACAAATATCCATAGATTCTGCACATAATATTCCTACCAGTTGCCCACCAAAAAAAATGGGAACGTCTAAAACTGATATTATCTTATATTTTTCAAAATAGTTAGGTATAAATTCTTGTAGATTTATATCATTTGCAACATTGTCGGCTTTTAAATAAGGATTGTTTTTTAATGCGGAAATATAAATTGGATAGTTTTCTAAAATAAGCGTCGTTTTTTCAATCTCTTCAAAAAGTTCATTTCCTAAAAAAATGGTTTCGCATTGTAAGACTTTTGGATAAAAACGCCAAAAACTAATTTTATTCACACTAAGTACTTGCGAAGCTTTTTTTAGTATTTCTTCGATTATTTGATTTTGACTTTCAAATTTTTCAAAATTCGTTGTGTATAATTGATTTAACGTTTTTCCATAACTGTTGTTTTTTTCTTGTAATATTTCTTTTTGTAAAGTTGTTTTTTTTATTTCGGTTATATCACGACCTATGCCAGAGAATCCAACAATTTGATTGTTGTTATTTTTTCGTAGAAACACTTTTTGTGAAATCCAGCATTCATTTCCGTCTTTTGTGACTACTGGAAATTCAAAGACCGGAAACTGGTTAATTTCTTCTGCTTCGTTTTTATAAAATTCAATTATCGTTGGTATGAAGTCTTTGCGTACAAGTCTTGTGTGATTAATTTCCAAAAAATATTCAGGTTTGTATCCAAATAGGTTGGTAGTGAAATCATTAACAAAGGTGAAATATCCGTTGTGATCCAATTCAAAAATAATATCTTTCGCATTTTCAACTAAGTTTCGATATTGATTTGTAATATCATATTCTGACGTAATGTCCTGTCCTATACTAATATACAAGTCGTTAGCATATTTTTTGTCCTTCCACTGAATTATTTTTAAAGTGCCGTTTGCACATTGTAGTTTTCTAATGTAAACCTGCAAATCTGTGTAGTTGTCGTGATATTTTTCGCCAGCGAACTGTAAATCGTTTGTTAGTTTATAGAACTCTAAACCTAAAACTTGTTTGTTTGAATATCCGAGAATATCAATTACGTTTTCAGAACAAAATTTTAGTTCTCCTTTTCTGTTGGCAGCAATAACAAGGGAACTTCCGTGATTTACAATTTCATTGGCAAACAAATATTTTTGTTGCGTGTTCATTGTAGCCACGTGCTTTATATAATGAATAATGACAAGCATAACAATCACGTAGATAACAATAATAAATTGGCTAATATCCACAATACCAATACTATAATACCCTAAAAAACCTACAACACTTAAAAAGACAAATAGCCAATAATGTTTGATTTTTAAAAAAACATTAGATCCAAACACAAAAACCAGCAACAATTCTGCAAAAGCCAATAAGCTGTCGCTATTTTGATAAAATTTGAACCAAGTGAACGCAATAATTACAAAATATAACCCAACAAAAAACTGCTTGAAATACTTTTTAACAAATGTTATTTTATTGCCAAAAAAGAAGAGTACGAGGCAAGTGACGCAAATCATCGTTAAAACAAATAGTTGCTTTTGAGGACGTATGCTATAAATTTCTAATAGTACTTCTGCAATCGGAAGCGCCAAACCAAAAAATAAAAGATAAATTTTAAATTGTTTTACGGTAATTTTTTCCTCGTAATGTCTGGATGATAATTCTTCGTCGTAGCGTGATATATTTGTGAAAAGTATTAAAAAAGTAATTGCTAAAATTGATATCAACAAAATTATAAACCACCATTGATTGTGATAAGCATCATTTGCTGTAACATTGTATTCTGATAGTAAAAAAATAGTCATTTATATCAATTGATTTCAAGATTTTTTTTCAAACATAAATTTTGCAATACGCTACGGTTCTATATTTTATGTTGTTCAAAGATATTGCAAAAGACTGTTCAACTTTTTGGCACATAAAAATCTGAAAAACTAAAATAAAATTTGTTTATTGGTATGAACTCAAAAAATTTATTTCAACTGTTTACGCGGTTGTGATTCCAATTTCATCCAAGTCAGTTTTTTCTTCAATGCCAATTGCTGTGCGATACATAATATAAATTGCTGAGTAAAGTAATGGAATAGTAAAAAATATGCCTATGCAAAATCCAAAAAAGCCAAGAAGTGCGCATATTCCTAAAACCAAAGATAATGCAAGAATAGTCCAAAATTTTTGTTTTGTAACGACAATACTTCCTTTAATGGCTTCGGTTGCCGATAGATTTCCAAAAACAACCAATGGAATTGCAAAAATAGTTAAAATGGGAACTAAAACATTTAGTAGAAAAGAGAAAATAATTAGGAAGATAAATAACGGACCACTGGGATACGATTGAATAACAAGATTTATAACAGTTCCTAATCCAGATAAAAACAAACTAATTAAGATGCCCGTAAGAAATAAATCTTTGATGTATGTTGATTTATAATAGTCAAACACGGTTGAAAATTCTACTTGCCGATTTTCTTCTGCATTGTGAGCCATTTTTAGCAAACCAGCTGTAAAAGGTGCAGCAATTCCGGCAGCAATCACACTAACTCCAAATTGCACAAGTAAAGCAACTGTAGAAACTTCATTTACAGCAATATCTGTAAAATATTCTGTAATTGATCCCAAACCATATGCCAATCCTGCAACGCTTCCCGCTACGATAGTGAAAATTATAAGAACCACCAAAAGCACAACGCCTTGAATCAAAGCAGTTTTTTTAAAGTTATTGATTGTTTGTTCCACAACTTCACCAAAACCAAGATAATATCCATTTTCTTTGATGTTTTCAATTTTCTGTAATGTTTCTTTCATAAAAATAATTTATTAGTGTCTGTTTATTGAATTTTTTATAATATTCATAATGATGTAAAACTACAAATTTTGCTTATCAAATAAATGCAAATGTTACAATCAATTACTTTTGGATAAAATACATGTTTGGTGTATTTTAAATCCATTTCAAAACCTTTTGAATCCATTTGATTTTATTGCCGTAGGGCGCATATCGCAAAGGAACATCAAGCCAATTTGCTTTATGAACAATAGATTTTTGATGGATAAAAACATCAAAGCTCCGTTTTCCATGATAAGCTCCAATGCCTGAATGTCCAACGCCACCAAAAGGAAGCCGATTGTTGGCAACTTGCACTACGGTATCATTCACGCAACCACCGCCAAAACTATAGTTGGTAATAATTTTGTCAGTGAAATTTTTGTTTGTACTAAAAACGTAAAGTCCTAATGGCTTCTCGTATTTTAAAATGATTTGATCTAAATCTTGTGGTGTTTTGTACCCAAATATGGGAAGGATTGGTCCAAAAATTTCATCACGCATCACAGTACTTTCCAAATCTGGAGATTCCAAAAGAGTGGGTGAAATGTAATTGTCATTTTCGTTTGAGTGTCCGCCGTATATTATTTTCTGATTTTCAAGGCACGCAAATAGTCTTTGCCAATGTTGTGTGTTGACAATGCGTGGATAGTCTGGAGATTTAGATGTATCAGTTCCGTATGCTTTTTCAATTTCTGCAATAACTAAATTTTGAAATTCAATTTTAACTGATTCTTCTACTAAAATATAGTCCGACGCAATGCAAGTCTGTCCAGCATTGATAAATTTCCCCCAAACAATTCGTTTTGCTGCTAACTGCAAATTGGCAGTTGCGTCAACAATACAAGGATTTTTACCGCCAAGTTCCAGCGTTACAGGTGTTAAATTTTTAGCCGCCGCTAAAGCAACTAATTTTCCAATGCGCACGCTGCCCGTAAAAAAAATGTAGTCCCAACGTTGCGATAGCAATTTTTCTGAAAGTTTGGCATCTCCCAAAATCGCCACAACATGTGTGGTTTCAAAAGTTTCTCTGATAATTTTCGCAACAATTGCTGCCGTGTTATACGCCATTTCAGAAGGTTTCAAAGTAACGGAATTTCCTGCTGCAACTGCTGCAATCAGAGGACAAAAAGCCAGCTGAAAAGGATAGTTCCATGGCGAAATCACTAAAACGTTTCCGTAAGGTTCTTTGTAAATATAATCGCGAGACGGAAAATTTAACAACGAAGGTAAAACGCTTTTTGGTCGTGCCCAATTTTCAATGTTTTTGATGGTGTTTTTCAAATCCGAAATCACATAGTTGGTTTCTGTCAAAACTGCCTCAAATTCAGGTTTTTTAAAATCTTTATACAATGCTGCTATCACTTCATTTTCATAAAGTATTATATTTTGTAAAAGCTTTTTCAAAGTTTTTTTACGGTACGATATGTTTGTTTTGAAGTTCATTTTTTATTATGTAAAAAGTGAGAAAAGTAAGATGTAAAAATAAACCTTTATTTGTTGGTTATAATAAATTTAAATTACACTATTTACATCCTTCTGCATATAGTGTAAGACCTAAAGCTTTACTAAACCATCCCATTATACTTTCGTAAAAACCATTCAGTCGCAAGACTCAAAGCAACCACAATTAATAGCCAATACCAGTCAATCAATGGTGTTTTTTTAGAAACAGCTTTTTCAATGGCCGTATATTCTGTATTTTCAAGTAGTATTTTGATAAGGGCATCGCTTTGATTTGGCATAAAAACTTGTCCATTTGTCAATGTTGCCAATTGCTTTAGTTTTTGCAGATTAGGATTTACAAATTGTTTTTCAATATCAAATTCTAAAACTTCAAAGTAACCGTTGTACGTTGTGTTTGAATTTAGCACTTTGACCACAAATGTATATTGCCCCGACGGCAGTCCATCAAGATTTGCTTTAAAATCGTTGTTGCTTTTCAGCAAATCAAAGTTTTTTGATTGCTTTTTTTTTTTATTAATTACGGAAATTGTCAATCTTGCTTTCTCGTCAAATTCAAAATTTTTGTTGAAAAATTGTGCCGAAATTTCGATGGCATCACCTGAATTATAAAAATTTTCATGATTGACTACCAAAGATTTTCTGCTGTTATTGGTCGATAAAAATTGAATTATTTTATCAATAAATATATCATATTTTTCAAAACTTTTGTTTTCAACATGCGATTGCAAACGCCATTTCCAACTGTTTTCGCCAAACAAAAACGCGTGCCGTTTGCCTTGATTTTCTGCAAATGCCAGCAGTGGTTGCTTGGTTTCGATGTTTCGGATTGCAGAAGTCAATAAAACTGTTGTGTTTTGCGACGCCGTTATTGTTCCATACGTATTTTGAAGCGGTGGAAGTTGTTCAAAACCAATGTTTTCTAATGCAAAAAGATTAAAATTTGATTCAAATTTCGCTACATAGTCCTCTTTTTGACCACTCATTTTAAGTGAAAAATAGGTTTGATTTTGATTTAAAAAATTGAAATCTGTATTTGTTCCTGTTATCGTAAAAGTGTTTGTGCCCAATGTCAGCAAACTTTGATATACATTTTTGAAATCCGCATTTGGTTGATACAAAATAACAACATTATAATTGTTGAGATCTGATGTTTCGCTTGGTTTTAGCAACGTTACTTTTCGTTGCACATTGGTTTCGATAGATCGTTTTATGGCGCCGATGTCTGGATGGCTGATGCTGGAAACAATTGCAATATTAGATTTTTCGTCGATAATTTCAACGGCAAAATTTTTGGTATTGTTATATGTGTTTTTTTCAGTTGCAGATGTGCTTATGCTCGCTTTGAAAACCTTTAAACCAATTGAAGTTGCTGGTAACAATACGTTGACAACCACCGATTTTTTGCTTGGAGAAAAACTTACTGTTTGCTTTGAAACAATATTCGAACCTTGAGAAATTGAGAAATTTGCATTTATTGGTTTTGAACCAGTGTATTGCAGAAACACCTCAACAGGGAATTTATTTTTTTGGAACGCATATTTATTTGCGTTCAGTTGACCAATTTTGAGGTCTAAAAAAGTGGTGGTATCGCCCACAACGATTGGATAAACTTTGTTTGTATTTTCAAAACTGTACACAAAATCGGCACCCGACGTTTGGTTGCCGTCGGTTAAGATTACCGTCGGATAACTTCTGTTTTTATTGATACTTTTAAGGTTTTCTGCAACCTTATTAATGTTTGATTGTTTTCCTTTAAAATTTATGGTATCAGCAAGTTGAAATTCTGCATCAAATTGATAGGTTTGAAGGTCAAATTTGTTTTTGAGTTCTGAATTTTCTTTAATTTTATTAAAAATTTCAAGAGCTTTTTCGTTAGCTTTCAGATCAAGAATTGATGCTGAATTGTCGATAACTATAGCTAATGGCGTTTTCTGAACTTCAAAACTATTGCTTGTAAATATGGGATTTATTAGCAAAAATAGAATTCCGAAAATAGAAATAAATCGGAGTAGGGAAAGAATATATGTTGTTTGTGTGCGGTTTTTATTTTTATATAAATATTGATAAAATGACAAAGCCACCGCAAAAAGTATGGAAAGAATTACGAGAATTATCGTCATTATTATATCTCTTATTTATTGAGAAAACTATTATTTTTGTTGGTGATGGTTTTTATAATAAATAGCGCAATGACAATTGCTTCGCACATCAAACCTATCGTTAACAATATATTTCCAGTGATGAAACCAACTTCAAAATGCATAATTTTAAAAAATGCACCTATTATAATTAAAATTGTTGATAGCAGAAATAACGCAATAAGGTGTTTGTTTTTCACAATTTTTTATTTATGATTATTGGCATTAGCCCAGATTGAAGTGAAAATCATTTTGAAAAAAAACTTATTTTTTGTGGTTTTTAAAAAGCGATTCGCGTCGGCGAAAAGCTCTTTTAAAAGCCAACAAAAAAAAGTTTTTGAACATAAGATTATCTCACTAACTTTTATATTTTCAGAGGAGTTCGCTGAACGTTGTTTGAAACGAAATGCTGGATTGGCTCCAAAAAAATTTTATGTTAGCATTCCTCCGCATACATTAATTACTTGTCCGGTAACGTAGGCGCTCATGTCGCTCGCCAAGAATACGCACACGTTGGCAACGTCTGCTGGGGTGCCACCGCGCTTTAAAGGTATGCCATCGCGCCATCCTTTTACGACGTCTTCGTTGAGTTTTGCGGTCATTTCAGTTTCGATAAAACCAGGTGCAATGGCATTGCAACGGATGTTTCGTGAACCAAGTTCAAGGGCAACTGATTTTGTGAAACCAATCATTCCTGCCTTTGATGCCGCATAGTTTGCTTGACCTGCATTTCCTTTTACGCCAACAACGCTACTCATGTTAATAATGCTTCCTTTCCGATTTTTCAGCATGGTTTTTTGCACGGCTTTGGTCATGTTGAAAACCGATTTGAGGTTGATTTCGATCACTTTGTCAAAATCTTCTTCAGACATTCGCATCAAAAGGTTGTCTTTGGTGACGCCTGCATTGTTGATTAAAATATCGATTGTACCAAAATCTTTAATGACATTTTCCGCAAAAAGTTGTGCCTCTGCGAAGTTGGCTGCATTGCTTTGATAGCCTTTTGCTTGTACGCCAAATTGTTGCAATTCAGTTTCAAGTGCAGTTGCAGATTCTACGGATGAGCTGTAAGAAAAAGCCACATTTGCGCCATTTTGTGCAAAAATTTTAGCTATTCCACTGCCGATTCCACGACTCGCTCCTGTAATAATTGCGGTTTTCCCTTCGAGTAGTTTCATTTCTTAAAATTATATATTTTATTTTACAAATATATTGTTTTGATTTAAATATTATGATTTTTAATAAGAATATAAGTCATATCAGTATTACTGTAATACTTATATGACTTACATGTACAAAAACATTTATTTGTTAAAAAGCAACATTCCAACGAGGTAGCGTTCCGTTTTCATCTAAAAAATTTTGTAGCATTTGTGCTTCCAAAAAGGTTGGAATAACTTTGTTTTTAGCGTTAAACGTATCGTACCAAACTACTTCTAACTGTTCGATATTTTCTTTTTGCATTTGAGTTGGCCACGTATATTTTCGTCCTGTTTTTGCAAATTGATGCCCTTCGACAATTTTGTCATAAAGTCCACCACTTTTAATTTTCAACGACCCATCATTTTGAATAGTGCCTGTGGAACCAACCATTATTAAAGTTTTTGTTTCGTCTTTAATTTCGTACACCATGAATATTCCTGAGGCATTGTTGGGTGCATTGCAAGCGGTTTCTAACTGATCGTCTGCGTTGTATAGAAAGCTACCTGATATTTTTATTTTTTTTAATTCCTTATACATAGTTTTATTAGTTTAATTACGATGCCATGATGGCTCAAAGTGTTGTTTTTAAAAATTATAGATTTTTGTCTGATGAATACATAGTGTTTTGTAGCCATAGATTATACAAATTTGCACAGATTTTTTATACTAAAAGTTAATAAATCCTCAAAATCTTTCAAATCTGTGGCAAAACAACAAGAATTTATATCCATTATTTATTCCTTAGCTAAATTTTTTGCCATAAGAATTACACTTGTGATAAATATAAAATTTATTTATTTTCTTTAATAGCAAAAAGCCTCAACGTTTGTTGAGACTTTTTGTTTATTAATATTTTAATACTTATCCTAAAACTTCTTTTACTTTTTTTCCAATTTCTGCTGGTGAATCCACAACGTGAATGCCACATTCTCTCATGATTCGTTTTTTTGCTTCTGCAGTGTCGTCTTCTCCACCAACGATTGCGCCGGCATGTCCCATTGTTCTGCCTTTTGGAGCCGTAACGCCTGCAATGAAACCAACAACTGGTTTGCGATTTCCATCAGCTTTTACCCACTTTGCAGCGTCGGCTTCTAATTGACCGCCAATTTCGCCAATCATAACAATACATTTTGTTTCTGGATCATTCATCAACAATTCAACAGCTTCTTTTGTAGTAGTTCCGATGATTGGATCGCCGCCAATTCCAATAGCAGTTGTGATTCCAAGACCTTGTTTCACCACTTGGTCAGCAGCTTCGTAGGTTAATGTTCCTGATTTAGAAACAATTCCAACTGTACCTTTTTTGAAAACAAAACCTGGCATGATGCCAACTTTCGCTTCTCCTGGCGTGATGATTCCTGGGCAATTTGGCCCGATTAATCTGCAGTCTTTATTTTTTATATATTGATATGCTTTGATCATATCTGCAACCGGAATTCCTTCTGTGATGGCGATTATAACTTTTATACCAGCATCTGCAGCTTCCATAATAGCATCTGCAGCAAAAGCTGGTGGTACAAAAATGATGGTTGTGTCTGCTCCAGCCTGATCTACAGCATCTTTCACGGTGTTAAAAACTGGTCTATCCAAATGTGTTGTCCCGCCTTTTCCAGGTGTCACGCCACCAACAACATTAGTGCCATATTTTATCATTTGAGAGGCGTGGAAAGTTCCTTCGCTACCCGTAAATCCTTGAACAATTATTTTAGAATCTTTGTTTACTAAAACACTCATGTTGGTATATTTAAAAGTTTATTAATTTTGTTGGGCAAAAATAGGATTTTATGGTTGGATTTATGGTATAATATTGGAAAAATATCGTGTTCTAAATTTACTGGCATTTATAGATTAGATAAAAAGATTTTCATCGAAATAAATGTTGATTCCATCTTTCATTTTTTCATAGAAAATTATTGGAACTTCAATTTTTTCCTGTAAAGCACTCTTTTGTTGATAGCTTTTTGGTTTGATACTTAGTGCAATTGTATCTATAAAACCATCAATTCCTATACTTTCTTCTTTTGGTGTAGCTAATCTGTAAGTTTTATTTGAATAAAGAGCAACTTCTTTAAAAATTGCTTCTTGAAACTTAAGACCCACAAATGTTTTAACAATTACAAGGTCTCGAACCCAAGCCTCAACCATTTTTTCATCAATTTTTGTAATCACTAATTTTAAATTTTCTACCATTTCCACAACTTTCTTTGTTGCATTTGCAATGGCATCGGGATGTTTTTTTAAGTACCATTCCTCCCATTTTTTAAATTCCGTTCCATCAAATTCTTGAATTAAATCACTCATTTGCCCAACCATTTTGGGACGTGTGCCCCCAGCATTTTGATTTGCTAAATTTATAATTTGAGTTGCGTATTTCGGAAAATCTGCCGATTGCTCAGCTATCAAAGAAGTGATATTTTTTGACGTAATTTTTATTTTTTTCATTTGCTTACTGTTCTAAAAAGTTAATAAATTTTCTTTTATATTTGAAATTTAACTCTTCGTCAACCGAAACCAATTTTTCTTTTATTAAATGCGCATTTATGAAAGTTTTATTTTCTAAATACATGTAAACTAATAAGTTATTATTTGAATCATGTTTTTGTTCATCATATTTAAGATAAATCTTTTTTCCTGCGAGTTTGTTTTTTAAAAATTCATTCGCTTGTCCATTTATTCTCGGATTAATTTTTACTCCTATTAAACGAACTACAAGATTGTTGCTTAATTTTAAAAGCTCGGCACTAATAATTTCTTTAACCGTAAAGTATTCTTCTCTTTTTCCAGTGCTATCTGTATCTAATTTTGATCCGTATTGAATTTTTTTAACATCAATTTTTTTATTTAACTTATGTGTATCTACAAATAGATATGGTAACGCTATCAATTTATCATCAAAATTTTGATTAGAAGAATAATCTTCTAATAGTTTTATATCTGATTTAGCAAATGCATCATTACCTCCAATTCTATTTTTAATAATAGGAATAAAATTTGGATTTATTTCATAGCCGATGGAATTCCTGTTTAATATTTTAGCAACATATGCAGTTGTACCGCTCCCCATAAATGGATCTAAAATTGTTTCACCAGGAAATGAAAACATTTTAATCAGTCTTTTTGGAAGTTCCTCGGGAAACATGGCTAAATGTTTATCTTGTTTCGCTCCTGAAAAATACCAATGACCGTTGAAATAAGTATTCCACTCTTCGTTTGTCATCATAGCATTTTGTTTTTGTTCTAAAGTTGGTTTAGGCGCATTGCCAAGCTTTTTAAACAGTAAAATATATTCAAAATCTAATTTAACAATCCCGTTTCTCGGATGCGGGTAGCTTCCCATGATGCTCGCGCCGCCCGATGTATTCATTGTTGTTGCTTTTTGCCAAATGATTGATCCCATGAAGTCTAAACCAATCGTTTCGCAAAATCTAATTATTTCTGAATGTATTGGGATTATTTTATAACGTCCATAATAGGTTGATCTGGCAAATTGATCGCCAATATTTATACATAACCTACAACCATCGTCTAAAACTCTATTGCATTCACTCCAAGTTAAATTTAGATTATTGATATAAGTCTCGTATGTGTCATGAAAACCGATTTGATTTTCTGTGCCATAGTCTTTTAGTTGCCAATATGGTGGTGAAGTTACAATAAGTTGGACACTCTTATCGGCAATTAGCTTCATATCACGACTGTCACCATTTATTATTTTATGTACGGTATTTTCAGACATATTATTTTACGTTTTCTATATTTAGTATGCAATTTTTCAGTATATCGCAATCATGAAAGCTGGCTCATCTGAAACCCCCTGAAAAGCTTTTTACCTTTCACTTCCCAAATGGCCATAAAATTCGCCAACAACATTTCTTCCGTTGGGTTTTCAATGGATTTTACATAATGACTATATCGGACAGAAACCATATCAGCTTTTTGAAAAATATGTGATATTTTGATTTTGGAATGGATATAGGCGATAGCCATCTGCGTGGTAAGTTCTAAAGCTGAAATTTTGTCTAATGTCAAAAATCCTTTTGTGCTATTCCATTCAATTTTTAGATTTTTGTGCAGAAATTGATCCATTGTTACTGGATTTATAAACGCATCGGATTTATAAAAATCTTGAACTACTTTTTTTGCACTCATGATTGTTTTAATTTTTCAATAATTTCTGGAATTTTTTTAACGTTTGCCATTTGTTTCAGCATTTCGCGAGATTCTTGGATAGGCGTTCCAAAGTATGATTTTCCACCTTCAATGGATTTTGTAACGCCAGTTTGTCCCATCACAATTGCCTTTGAGCCAATTGTGATGCCACTTGTGGTGCCAACTTGTCCCCAAAGTGTAACTTCATCTTCGATTATTACGCAACCTGCGATGCCCGTTTGGGAGGCAATTAAGCAATTTTTTCCAATTTTTGTATCGTGTCCAACATGAACTTGATTGTCAATTTTTGTGCCTTCGCCAATTGTGGTATCGCCTGTAACGCCTTTGTCGATGGTGCAAAGTGCGCCAATTCCCACATTATTTTCAATGACTACGCGTCCTCCAGAAAGCAATTGATCGTAACCATCGGATCGTTTTTTATAGTAAAAAGCATCTGCGCCAAGAATTGTTCCTGCATGAATGATCACATTGTTGCCAATTATGGTATGATCATAAATGGAAACATTGGAGTGAATCAGACAATTTTTGCCAATGATAACGTGGTTTCCTATAAAACAGTTAGGTTGAATTATGGTTCCTTCACCGATTTTTGCACTTTCTGAAATGGAAACATTCGAAAATTGAAATGGTTTAAAATGCCTTGTCAAAACATTAAAATCTCTGAACGGATCATCAGAAATTAATAATGCTTTTCCGATCGGACAATCTACTTCTTTGTTTATTAATATAATTGTCGCAGCAGAATCAAGTGCTTTTTGGTAATATTTTGGATGGTCAACAAAAACAATATCGCCAGCCGTAACCACATGAATTTCATTCATTCCCAAAACCTCAAAATCGACATCACCAACATATTTGCAGTTGAGCAAATTGGCTATTTGTTTTAAAGTATGTGGTTTATTAAATTTCATATAAATTCGTCGTGTAGCTTACTCTCCTTAGGGGGCTGGGGGGCTTTACTCTTTAACGCGCTCCATATATGCACCCGTTGCAGTGTCAATTTTGATTTTATCTCCTTCGTTTATAAAAAGAGGCACGTTGATTGTCGCTCCAGTTTCTACAGTTGCAGACTTAGTTGCGTTGGTTGAGGTGTTTCCTTTTACGCCTGGCTCTGAATAAGTTACCTCCAAAACAATATTTGGTGGCATGTCAACAGAAAGTGGCAAATCGGTTTCTGTGTTAATCTGTAGCATCACAACGGTTCCTTCTTTAAGCAATTCTGGAGCGTCTAAAATCTTTTTCTCCAAAGTAATTTGTTCAAAAGACTCCGTATTCATGAAATGAAATTGCTCGCCTTCGGCATATAAAAACTGAAATGTTTGCGTTTCCACGCGTACGGTTTCAATTTTGTGTCCAGCTGAAAAGGTGTTGTCTAAAACTTTTCCGTTTGTTAACGAACGAAGTTTTGTACGCACAAATGCTGGTCCTTTACCAGGTTTTACATGAAGAAATTCAATGATTTTATAGATATCGTGGTTGTGTTTGATGCAAAGTCCGTTTTTAATGTCTGATGTAGATGCCATTTTTAAGTATTAAGTTTTAGGTATAAAGTATTAAGATTTAAGTATTAAGTATCAAGTTTTAAATTTTAGCCGCCAGCATTTAGCATTTAGCTTTCAGCATTTAAAATATAGTAGTCAGGATTTAGTAATAAATGTTATCATTCAAAATTCGTAATTCGTAATTGAACATTCGTAATTGAACATTCGTAATTGAACATTCATAATTCAAAAATTAGTAGTTCCCTGTATATCCTTTCATAACGCCACGAGAAGAATTTCTTATGAAATCTAAAATTTCATCGCGCTCTGTGGTTGCTTCCATTTCGGCTTCGATGATGCCCATGGCTTGGGTGGTATTATAGTTTTTTTGATATAAAATCCTGTAGATATCCTGAATTTCTTTAATTTTTTCAGTTGTAAATCCGCGCCGACGCAATCCAACAGAATTTATACCAACATAGGACAGTGGTTCTTTTGCAGCTTTTGTGAAGGGTGGAACATCTTTGCGCACCAGCGATCCGCCTGAAATCATGGCATGATCTCCAATATGAATAAATTGATGAATTGCCGCCAAACCACCAATAACGGCATATTTGCCAACAATAACATGTCCGGCAAGTGCCACGCCATTTACGATAATTGCATTGTCGCCAATATGACAATCATGCGCGATGTGTGCGGTTGCCATTATCAAAACATTGTTTCCCAAAGTGGTTTGCCCCGATGCAATTGTGCCTCGGTTGATGGTTACGCATTCTCGGATTGTGCAGTTGTCGCCAATAATAGCGAGGGAATCTTCGCCGCCAAATTTCAAATCTTGAGGAACGGCAGAAATTACGGCACCCGGAAAGATATTGCAATTTTTTCCAATTCGAGCTCCTTCCATAATGGTAACATTGGAACCTATCCATGTTCCATCTCCAATAATCACATTGTTATGAATGGTCGTAAATGGTTCTATAACAACATTCTTGGCGATTTTCGCACCCGGATGAACGTAAGCTAAGGGTTGATTCATAAAAATCTTTGTTTCAGGTTTGAAGTTTCAAGTTTTGCAAATGAAATCATTTATTGTTTTCTCGCAATTTGTGCCATTAATTCTGCTTCGGCAACCAATCTTCCGTTCGCATATGCGTTGGCTTGCATGTGACAAATGCCTCTGCGTATGGGTGTTATGAGTTCACATTTAAAAATCAATGTGTCTCCTGGCAAAACTTTTTGCTTAAATTTCACATTGTCCATTTTCATGAAAAATGTCAAATAATTTTCTGGGTCGGGAACTGTACTCAAAACCAAAACGCCACCTGTTTGCGCCATTGCTTCCACAATAATAACGCCTGGCATCACCGGCGCATCAGGAAAATGTCCGATAAAAAAACTTTCGTTCATCGTTACGTTTTTCATCCCAACAATATGGTTTGTTGACATTTCAATGATTCTATCAATGAACAAAAACGGAGGACGGTGAGGCAAAATACTCATAATTTTATGAATATCCATCAGTGGTTCGAGATTTAAATCAAAAACAGGAACATAATTTCTCTGCTCAATTTTTATCATCTTTGACAGTTTTTTTGCAAATTGTGTGTTTACAAAATGACCAGGTTTATTGGCAATTACCTTTCCTTTTATGCGCATTCCAATCAGTGACAAGTCTCCAATAACATCCAAAAGTTTGTGCCTTGCGGCTTCGTTTGGATAATGTAATGTCAAATTGTCTAAAATTCCATTTGGTTTGATTGTGATTTTATCTTTTCCAAAAGCTGTTTTCAGATTTTCCATCGTAGCATCTGAAATTTCTTTATCAACGTAAACAATTGCATTGTTCAGATCGCCACCTTTTATAAGTCCATTTTCGAGCAATGCTTCCAATTCGTGAAGAAAACTAAAGGTTCTTGCCGAGGCAATTTCAGTGTTAAAATCAGCAATATTTTTGAGTGTTGCATTTTGCGTTCCCAAAACTTTGGTGCCAAAATCGACCATTGTTGTCACTTGATAATCATCGCATGGCATCACAATAATCTCACTTCCCGTATTTTCATCAACGTAAGAAATGACTTCTTTTACAACATAATATTTTCTAACAGCTTCCTGTTCAATGGTTTCTGCTTTCGCGATGGCTTCAACAAAATATTTAGATGAGCCATCCATAATCGGTAATTCAGATGCATCCAACTCAATGATGACATTATCTAAATCGCAACCAACAAGTGCAGCCAGAACGTGTTCGGGTGTTTGAATTTTCACACCCAATTTTTCTAAATTTGTACCTCGATCGGTGTTTACCACATAATTTGCGTCTGCCTCAATGATGGGTTGACCTTCTAAATCAATACGCACAAACGAAAAACCGTTGTTTATTGCGGCAGGTTTGAAAGTCATTGTAACTTCTTTTCCGGTATGCAATCCAACGCCTGTAAGCGAAATTTCGTTTTTTATGGTTTTTTGATAGACCATTATTTTTTGTATTTGTTAGATTATTACTGGTTGTTTATTTTATTTTTTATGTCCTGAATTTCTGTCACTATTTTTGGCAAATTTTTGAAATGTACATAAGATTTAAAATAGTCATTATATCCAAATGCGGGCGAACCTTGCACTTTTTCATTATCTTGTAAATTTTTCCCAATACCAGATTGCGCCTGAATCCGAACGTTGTTTCCAATGGTCAAATGTCCTGCAATGCCAACTTGTCCGCCAATGTAGCAATTTTTTCCAATTTTTGTTGAACCTGCAATGCCAGTTTGCGCTGCAATAACCGTGTTTTCTCCAATTTCTACATTGTGAGCAACCTGAATTTGATTGTCCAATTTCACACCTTTTCTAATAATGGTCGAACCCATTGTTGCTCGGTCAATTGTTGTTGACGCGCCAACATCAACGTTATCTTCAATAATTACGTTGCCAATTTGAGGAATTTTATCAAAGCTTCCGTCTGCGTTTGGCGCAAAACCAAATCCATCTGCACCAACAATGGCTCCAGAATGAATGGTGCAATTGTTGCCAATCAAACTTTCAGAATAGACTTTCGCACCAGCAAAAATAATCACATTATTACCAATTTCAACGTTTTCGCCAATAAAACTGTTTGGATATATTTTGACATTGTTCCCGATTTGAACGTTATCACTGACGTATGAAAAACTTCCGAGATAAAAATTATCACCATATTTCACATTCTCACCCAAAAAACAAGGTTGCTCTAAACCACTTTTGTTGTGTTTTACTTGGTTGTAAAAATTCAGAATTTTTGTAAATGCACCATACGCATCTTCTACTTTAATCAAGGTTGTCTCGGTTGCATTTTCAAGAACGAAACTATGATTTACTATCGTGATGCTTGCTTTTGTTTTGTATATAAAGTGGTTATATTTTGGATTACTCAAAAAAGTTAACGACCCATTTGTGCCCTCTTCAATTTTGGAAAGTTTAAACACTTCCACGGTCGGATTTCCAACAACTTCGCCGTCAAGGATTTGTGCAATTTGTTCGGCTGTAAACTTCATTTTAATTTTTTGGTGCGCAATTAAATCGCAATATTTTAATAAAAATAAATTTTTTATATTTACAAAAATAGAAAAAATAGCGAAACTTTTAGTTTTTAAGCAAGCTTTTTGGAAAACAAGCATAAAATTTAGTCACGGTTCGAGACAATGCCTTTAAATTCAATTGGTCTGATGCTTGCGCAATATCTTCTGTTGTTTTGTTTTTTTTCAGTATAAAAATCTGTTCTTTATCATCATCGTATGCTTTATTTTCAATTTTTCCATCAAATATAAAATAGCTTGCTTCTGTTTGTGTGAGGTTTTTATCGTTTGAAAAAGTGGTTTTCAAGTTTTTCAATTCAGAAGTTGGAAATCTTTTTTTGGAAATATTGATTTTCAATAAATCTCGATTTAAAATCATTTTGGACAATTCACTAAGTACAAAATCAGGATGATGTTGCCATTCTTTTAATGCACTAATTACATCATAATCATCAAGTTGTGCGAATAAGTTTAGAGTCGAATCATCAAAATTATTGTCATCGATTTTATTGTGAATAAAAAATTGCAACGGCGCACTCGCAGAAATTAACTGCCCTTTTTGAGAGATTTCTTTGGCTCGTTTTAGTGCTTTGGTCAGCATTTGTTCGGCCACTAAACTTGTTTTATGAAAATATACTTGCCAATACATCAGTCGTCTTGCCATCAAAAACTTCTCGACAGAATATATGCCTTTTTCTTCAATAACCAATTGATCATCAATAACATTCATCATTTGAATCAAGCGGTCAGAATTGATTTTTCCTTCTTCTACACCTGAATAAAAACTATCTCTTTTCAGATAGTCCAATCTGTCCATATCCAACTGACTTGAAATGAGTTGTAACATAAATTTCCGATGATATTCTCCTTTGAAAATTTGAATTGCTAAAGAAAGTTTACCGTCAAATACTTTGTTTAAATTTTCCATAAAAAGCAAAGAAATTTTTTCGTGGCTCACGCTTTCCACAATGCTGTGTTCCATGGCGTGCGAAAATGGGCCGTGTCCGATATCATGCAGAAGAATGGCTACATAGAGTGCATTTTCTTCATCAACAGAAACTTTTGTGCCTTTAAATCTTAAAACCGACACTGCTTTTTGCATCAGAAACATACAACCCAACGCATGATGAAACCGCGTGTGATGCGCGCCAGGATACACCAAATATGACAATCCCATTTGCGAAATGCGTCGCAAACGCTGAAAATATGGATGTTCCATCAAATCATAAATCAAATCGGATGGAATGTTTATAAATCCATAAATCGGATCGTTCAGGATTTTAAGTTTGTTCACGTTAGTCGAAAGTTTGAAAGTTTTTAAAGTCGAAAGTTTTGGTGGTGTTAAAAATGCTTAGTTTTAATTTTTGAGATATTTTATAGCAATTTAATACGATATCAATTAATTATTTTGAATTATTATCGAGAAACAATTTAAAATTTATTGATTGTTAAATGGCGCATATTTTTTATTTTTAAAAATTATATAAGTAGCTGATTGTAATAATTATACACAATTACAAACCTTTCTAACTTTACGACTTTTAAACTTTCGACTTACTTAATTTTCAGATTTTAAATTTGCAATCGCAAAATTTTTAGATTTTTGTGCATATTTTGCAAACGAAATGTCACTTGGATTGGTGATAACGGTTTTTATGGTTACCAAATCGCCAAGGTTAAAATTCATCGAAACCATTTTGTAGTCCAGCAAAATTTCACCGCAAAAATAATTTCCATCGGCGTCCTTTTCTATATTTCCTGTAAAAATTCCTTTGCTTAATATTTTATTTTCTTCTGATTTTGTCATTTGAATTATTTTTTACAAATATATTGCTTTTGATGTATTTTTGCGCCGATATCTGACTGAAATATATTAAATGCAGCCACATGATTAATAAATCTACAATGAGAAATAGTTTTTGCATTTGGACCGAAGTCGATCTGCAAGAAATTAAAAATCAAATACCTGATTTTACAAGTACTTCGGGCAGCCAATACTTTTACTTAAACGATGGTGTTTACAGATTAGCGGATCACTGGGGACGAGCGGCAAATTCCAAATGGCGATTGACGCCAAGGAATAATGAAGTGCGGAAAGTTCGACTTGGATTTGCAAATTTTACAGATTTTCACAAAGATAATTTGCACGAAAAATTATACTTTATAGAAGTTGATTTTGATAATCAATTGGTTTTTTTTAATCATAAGAATAACAAAAAACCAAATTGTTTGGCCGTGTTAAGAACTTCAACAGAAACCACAAAAGCCATTAGAAAAATCAGAAATTTAATTGAACATAAGTCTTGGACGCGCCATTTTGTAGATGATAAAATATTGGAAAAAGTGGTATTGGAAATTATTAATTCCGACAGACCAGTTTTGGAAGTTAAGAAAATGTTTTTGTAGTATGCCGAGCCATTTTTTACATCACAATTTTTATATATTTACCACATAATTTTAATATTTTTCTTAAAACAATGTCCCATAAAAAAAACTACCGCAAAGATAAAACGTGCTTGAATTGCAGACATGTTGTGGCACAAAAATTTTGTCCAAATTGTGGACAAGAAAACACTGATGTTCGCAAAACTTTTCACCATTTGTTTGTGCATTTTTTTGAAGATTTAACGCACTATGAAAATGCGTTTTGGCGCACGATAAAAAACCTGTTGTTAAAGCCTGCTTCCTTAACAAAAGAATATTTATCGGGGAAAAGGCTATCTTATCTTGCACCTGTTCGGCTTTATATTTTTATCAGTTTTGTCACTTTTTTTATCTTGTCGTTTTTGCCTTCAACACTCGTAAAAGTCAAAAATTCGGGTGACACAAATTATGAAATGAAGAATGATTCAACTTCAAATTCAGATTTTGCAATAACTATCAATACGAATGAAAATTCTGAAGTAGAACAAAAAAAAACAGGACAAGTACTTCATAAAAATACAGACAGCAAGAAACAATATCGAGATAGCATCAATGTAAATGGCTACAAGTCTGTTAAACAATTGGATTCTTTGCAGAAATATGGTCCAACCGATAAAAAAATCGGTAGAATCAAATATTGGTTGACGAAGAAACTTTTAATTGTTAAAGAGAACAATACTGACAGAGAAATGCTAGAAAAAGGAATGGCTTCAGCTAAAAAAAACATTCCAAAAGTGCTGATTGTTTATATGCCTTTTTTCGCTTTTTTTCTGTGGCTTTTTCATAGTAAAAAACGTTGGTATTATTTTGATCACGGCATTTTTACGCTACATTATTTTTCTTTTCTTTTATTGATGTTTTTGGTTGTTGTCGTTTTACAAAGTTGTTTAAATTTATTGATTGAACATTGGACGGTAAAAACCTTAAAAGTTGTTGTTAATACAGTTGGTTTTATATGGTCGTTTTATTATTTTTTTCCTGCTCATCATAGGTTTTATGGCGAAACGCGAACTATATCGTTTATTAAAAGCTTCATTTTGTTTTTTATAAACATGTTTTTTATTATATTTTTACTTACTTTTTTCTTCGTTTATACCATAATTAATATCCATTAAAATGAAAAAAATTCTTTCCATACTTTCAGTTTCTTTATGTTTTGGATGCGCCATTTCGCAGAAAATTGTCAAAAACAACGATGCAACGCCTTATGTGAATAGCATCACACAAGAAAGTCTGACTACAAACTTGACCATCATTGCAAGCGATGACATGGAAGGCCGGGACACAGGCTCGTCTGGTCAAAAAAAAGCTGGGGAATATCTTACTTCTCAATATAGAATGAACAATGTATCTTTTCCGAAAGGCGCAAAAGATTATTATCAAACCGTTCCGGCTGACTATCTGAAAAGTAAATATGACCATAAATATGGCGATTCAGAAAACATTTGGGCGTATATCGAAGGTTCAGAAAAGCCCGATGAAGTGATTGTAATTTCTGCGCATTACGATCATATTGGCATTGAAAATGGCGAAATTTTCAACGGTGCCGACGATGATGGTTCAGGAACCGTGGCATTGGTCGAAATTGCGAAAGCGTTTCAAAAAGCCAAAAACGAAGGGCGCGGATCAAAGCGTTCCATTCTGATTTTGCACGTAACGGGCGAAGAGCACGGCTTGCATGGCTCGCGATTCTATTCTGACAACCCGCTTTTTCCGATTGCAAACACGGTTGCCAACATTAATATCGACATGATTGGGCGCAGAGACGAGTTTCATACCAACAGTGATTATGTGTATTTGATAGGTTCAGATTTTCTTTCTACGGATTTATACAATGCTTGCGAATCGGCGAACAAAAAATATGTCAACACGTTTTTGGATTATAAATTTAACAACAAAACCGATCCAAACCGATTTTACTACCGTTCGGATCATTATAATTTTGCTCGTTTTGGAATTCCATCTGTTTTTCTCTTTAATGGCGTTCACGAAGATTACCACCAAAAAACCGATGAAGTTTCTAAAATTGAATTCGATGCCTTAACAAAACGAACAAAATTGGCATTCGCCATTGCATGGGAAGTTGCCAATGCAGAAAAAAGGTTGGTGGTTGATAAAAAGGTGGAGTAAAACAGTCCGTTTAGAGTTTCGTCGTTATTGTTAAAATATGTCCTATATTATACCGCAAGTATGATTTAGGGCTTTTTTTATAAGAATGTGTTTAGTTTTGATTATAATTTCAAAATTTATTCAAATGAAAATATCAATTTTGTGTTGTTTATTATATTTATCTGTTGCAAACGGTCAGAAAATAGGAATTAATGGTGATGGCAAATGGTTTTTTGGTGCAGAAGTTGGACTAAACCAAATTACTTCGATGGGACCCGAATTTGAAAACTCCATTCAGGGCGGAATCTTGGTCGAATATTTTTTCACACGAAATTGGAGTTTTACTGGTCGAATCAAATATTTTGAAACTGGAGTTTTTAATAAATACGGTTCTCAAAATGGAGTTTTTTTAGGTTCAGTTATTGCAGTGCCCTTAAATTTGAAACGCTATTTTAAAATATATAAACCTTTATATTTTGATGTTGGCTTGGGCGTGTCGATAAACAGAGAATTAAAAAGTAATTATTTCTATCCAACTGATGAAAACACTGATTTTTCAAGAACATATTTAAATTTGAATATTGGTTTAGGTTTAAATTATTTGGTGAATTCAAAATGGATTGTTTATGTGAACTATGAAGGTTATAACCTTGGAAACGATCGTGACGATTCAGATTGGATGGAGTTTTTGCCAAATGGTCCAAATAATGCGCATTTGAATTTTGGAATTAAGTATAATTTGTTTAAAATAAACAAAAATTTGAAAAAATGAAAAAGTCAATAATCGTAATAATTTTAATTTTGAATTATGTTGCCGTGCATGCCCAAGATCAAAAGTTCCAACTTCAATCCGTAAACACTGGTTTTGGTGGGTTTTCTATTAAAAATGCAATCATAGAAGGGGGTGGAGCGATGCTGTTAGTAGATTTGACGACATCATATAACAATAATCTATTTATGGCGTCTCTTTTAACAGGGTCTGAAATCGGCATCGTTGGGAAATCAAATTATGGTTTTAATGAATTTAGTTTGCTTTATGGTCGGGATCTAAAATTAATTCGCTGGTTTGCTTTCGAGGCATTTGCAGGCATAGGATTTTATAATCAAAACAGTGTAGATCGATATATTAATGACGGGAATTCAATATCGTTTCCATTAAAAATAAATTCTAAATTTTATTTTAATAAAAAATTTGGAATGGGTATAAATGCGAATTATAGTATCAATAAAATCAATAACAATTTTTCTTCTAATTTGATTTTTCATTGGAGGTATAATTAAAATTGGTATTCCCGATAATGTAAACTTATTCCGCTCTCCAAAGTGTTTTTTAAATTATATACATTCTTAAAATTTTTTATGCTGTACGAAGTCTCCCGACCTCGTACCGTTTTTTTTTTGAGTAATGTTTATTGTTCAACCACAACAATGACATGTACTTTTTTTTATCTTTGTACATAAATAATTCTTTAATGACAATCACCCAACTTCAATATGTTTTGGCCGTTGCCGAGCACAAAAATTTTACTTTGGCGGCAGAAAAATGCTTCGTAACGCAACCAACGCTGAGTATGCAAATCCAAAAAGTGGAGGAGGAGCTGAAAGTGCAACTTTTTGACCGTACCAAAAAACCCATTCAAATTACCGAAATTGGGCAAAAAATTGTCGCGCAAGCGCAGAATATTGTCAACGAAGCCGACCGAATGAAAGACATTGTCGACCAACAAAAAGGTTTTATTGGTGGCGAATTTCGTTTGGGAATTATTCCGACGGTAATGCCAACACTTTTACCCATGTTTTTGAGCAATTTTATAAAAAAATATCCAAAACTTCGGGTAATTATTGAGGAATTAAACACGGATGATATTATTTTTAAACTCAAAAACGGACACCTTGACGCCGCAATTGCCGTAACGCCCTTGCAAGATGAAAAAATAAAAGAAATTGTTTTATATTTCGAGCCATTTGTCGCATATATTCCTAACGGTCATGCTATTGCAGATAAAAAAGAAATCGAAATTTCCGATTTAAACATTGATGAAATTTTACTTTTGCAAGACGGTCATTGCTTTCGCGATGGAATTTTAAACCTTTGCAAGAACAAAAATCTTAAAAAAGATGAACATTTTGCCATTCAAAGTGGCAGTTTTGAAACGCTTATAAAATTAGCCAACGAAGGATTGGGAACAACACTTTTGCCTTATCTTCATACGTTGGATTTAAAAGAAAAAGACAAAGAAAAATTACGACAGTTCAAAGAGCCAAAACCTGCACGCGAAGTAAGTTTAATTTTTCCTAAAACGGCTTTAAAAAGTCATATTATAGATGCACTGCGAACCACAATTGCGGGTGTTGTGAAAGGTGCAATTGTTTTCCAAAACGTGCAAATTATCAGCCCAATATCCAAAAAATAAAAAAGAGACTGTCTAAGTCTCTTTATTTTTTTATCGAATTAAATAGGCCTGGCAAAGTTGCAATTCTGGTTTCTCTTTTATGAATGCAAGAATCCACACAGTAAGTTGTTCAATCTCGTATGGCAACAAAAAACGCATTGCTTTTTCAACTTCTTTGCAGAATAAGGTAGGTTCAAAACTCACTCTTTCGAGTATTGATTTGGTGTAGTTAATCATTGTTTTTTTCATGCTAAATTGTTGTATTAAGTTTGTTCGTCAAAAATACACGAAAAAAATTTTCACAACTATATCGTGATAGTTAAATAAAACTATATGTTTTGTTAATTGTTTTTTGGGCAGCAGGCTTTAGGCAATAGGCACTAAGCAATCAGCGTTTAGCCATTAAGATGAAAAAATTAAATATGCATCGCAAAACAATCAAAAATCAAACTTTTTTCTTGCGCGAAACATTTCCCTTTTCCCTGGTGGTCCAGCAAGTTTTTCGACTGTAAAACCAACTTCAATCATGCTTCTTTTTACAACGCCACGTGCGGCATAAGTCACCAAAATTCCATTTGGTTTTAAGGCATCAAACATCTTATGGAAAATTTCGGTTGACCATAGTTCGGGTTGCACTCTGTAACCAAACGCATCGAAATAAATTAAATCAATACAATTTTGATCAATAATATCATTAAAAAACTGCTTTCTTTTGGTGATAGAAAAATGTGCCGACAGTTCAACTTTTTCTTCCCAAACTGATTGGTGCATTTTTTCAAATGTTTCTTGAGAATTCGAAGCATTTAATTGTTGCATATAGTTCATCATTTCAATTTCTTCACTTGAAACTGGAAATGCTTCCACGCCAAAATAGTCAATTTTTTGATGGTTTTTTTCTGATTCTAAATAGGTAATGATCGCATTTAATCCTGTGCCAAATCCAATTTCTAAAATTGATACCGGTTGATTATCAAACAATGCGAGTCCATTTTTGATGAAAACATGCCTTGCTTCTTGAATCGCACCATGCTTAGAATGATAATTTTCATTCCAGTCGGGCAAATGAATTGATGTTGAGCCGTCTTCCGTAATTATGATTTCCCTTTTCAAAAAATATGTTTTAATACAAAAATAAACTGTTTTACCTAATCAACTATCAAAATGAATCGTTTTTATAATTAATTTAAGAATTCAACAAAAATTTAAGTAATTTATAATTGAAATAAGAATAATAATAAAATATTTTACCATTTCATAATTGAATGATTGTTTTTTGTTAATTTAGCAAAACAGATTTAGAATATTGACATAGTTTACGTAATTAATGTATAACCTTATAAGTCAATTAAATACAAATTTATACAACAAAATTATTTATAACTTATGAATACAGCTTTTGCTAACGAAATCGATATAGTTACCGTTTCTCATTCTAAAATCATGGAAGTCGATTTTGACAATTTATCTTTTGGTGCCACATTCACAGATCACATGTTTTTTTGCGACTATAAAGGTGGCTCGTGGCAAAAACCGCAAATTGTACCATATGCGCCATTTTTATTAGATCCATCGGCAAAAGTTTTTCACTATGGTCAAGCGATCTTTGAAGGAATGAAAGCTTACAAAGATCAGTCGGATGAGGTTTGGCTTTTTCGGCCCGATCAAAATTTTGAGCGTTTCAACAAGTCTGCTAAACGGATGGCAATGCCCGAAGTTGACGAAAATATTTTTATGGGAGGATTGCATCAGTTGCTCAATATTGAGAGAAATTGGGTCAAAAAAGGATTGGGTAACACATTGTATATTAGACCTTTTATGATTGCAACAGGAACTGGCGTTATTGCTGCACCATCAACGCAATATAGATTTATGATTATTTTATCACCAGCAAAATCTTACTATTCAGGCGAAGTGAAAGTGATTATTGCGGAGCATTACAGTCGCGCCGCAAATGGTGGAATTGGAGCCGCAAAGGCAGCCGGAAACTATTCTTCGCAATTTTATCCAACAAAATTGGCTAATGAAAAAGGCTTTCAACAAATTATTTGGACTGACGATGCTACACATACAAAGCTTGAGGAAGCAGGAACAATGAATGTTTTCTTTAGAATTAATGATACTTTATATACCGCACCAACATCAGAAAGAATTTTAGATGGCGTCACTCGTAAGAGTTTATTGGATATTGCGAAACGCGAAAATATTGCAGTTGACGTGCGGTCGGTTTTAGTCAGCGAGCTTGTGGAAGCGGCAAAAGATGGAACTTTAAAAGAGATTTTTGGAGCAGGAACGGCAGCAGTTGTGAATCCAATTGCTGGATTTTCTTATCAAAATGTTTATTATGAATTGCCAAAACAAGAAAATTCTTTCGCATTACAGCTTAAAGAAATCATTACTAATATTCAATATAAACTGGCAGAAGATACATTTGGATGGACGGTGAAAATTTAAGGATGAAGTATGAAGTATTGAGTATTAAGTATTAATTATTGAGTATTAAGTATAAAATTAAAGCAACATTTTAAATATTGGGTTACTAATAATAAATTTCTAATTTTTTGGGATATGATTAGTTTGCTCCTTTGTTAATATGGCAAATTATGCTGTGAAATATACATTAAATGCTGACAACGAATTAAACAATGACTTTTGCAAAAGATAAAAAAATAATTTTGTTCGATGGTGTTTGCAACTTGTGCGACAAATCTGTCCAATTTATTATAAAACACGATAAGAATGATGTTTTTCGTTTCGTGGCTTTGCAGTCAGAAATTGGACAATCGATTCTGAAACACATCGGCATTTCTAATAAAAATTTTGATAGTATTGTTCTCTACGTTCCGGGTGTTGCCTACTATTTAAAATCTAACGCAGCAATAGAAATTGCAAACGCGCTCGGAATTTTTTTTTCGTTTGGACAATATTTTAAAATTATTCCACGTTTTCTGCGCGATCCTATTTATGAATATATTGCTAAAAACAGATATAAATGGTACGGAAAAAAAGACCAATGTTTAATTCCTACTGCTGCATTAAAAGATAAATTTTTGTAAATTAAATATTTTTTATAAAATCTTTAAAATACGCGACAGGCTTGAGACCAATTAGTTCTATTCTGTTTTTTTCAAAAAATTCGTAACCCAATTCATCAATATTTCCAATTACATCAAAAAACGCGGGAAGTGCGCCTCGTTCTTTTTTATAAACAAACCCCAATCCGTGGTCTGTGTCAAGCACAAAAGCAGTAAGTTCTGGATGATGTTTTCGTATGTGCACTATAGTTTTCCAAACATCGCCGTTCCAAATGTTTTTCCAATTTGGATTGTTTTGCAAATCTTTTCGAGCATCGTCAATTGAATTTGCTGGATATGCAGCCAATTCGTCCAAGGGATTGCAGTCGTGAAGCACAACAATACCATTTTGATCCAAAAATTTCAAAGTGTTTAAAGTGTCTTTAAGCGATTGCTCGTATGTATGCAAACCGTCTATAAATGCTAAATCAATTGGATTTTTGACCAACATCCTTTCAAAATGCAAAAAAAATGAGTCGCTCGTTGATTCAAAATATTTGTTTTTTAAATTATCAGAATTTCTAATAATTGCTCTAAATTTTTTCCAAAGATTGAAATTAAAAAACGGATCTACTGCATATCTGTTTGTTCCACCTTTTATATTGAAAAGACATTTTCCGCGATTTACGCCAATTTCAAGATAGTTAGTGACATTTTTATCTGCAATAATGGAATTTAAAACTTCAATTCGAGTCATTTTTTAATTTTTTTGTATAAATTATGGTGCAAATATAACCAAAACTGTAACGGATTATAAAACTAATTGAAAACTATACTATCTTTGAAAAAAACACATAGATGAATAATAACGATATTTTCAAAAAACTTCGAGTAGCGCTTATGCTTCGCGATGATCAAATAGTAGAAATTTTAGAATTGGTAGATTTCCGAATTACAAAAACGGAATTAAGTGCTTTCTTTCGCGATGAAAAACACGAAAACTATATGGAATGTGGCGATCAGGTATTGAGAAATTTTCTTAATGCATTGATTATTCATTTGCGAGGAACGAAAGAAAATCCTAAAAATCCAAACGATGTTTTGGCGAAACATAAAGCTGAAATTCCCGCAAGGAGTTCAGAAAAGCCAAGACCAGAATTTAAACCTGCACCAAAAGCTCCATTTAAAAAGAAGCCAGCATCAAATGCGAAATCTCGCGACAAAAAACCTGCGGCAAAAGTTCAAATTGTTGAAAAAGTGAGATTTAGCAATGGCAAAAATGCAAAAAAATAGTCTTTATTTTGTATAATCTTTTATAATTGTAATTCGTGAACCATTTAGAAAAGCACCTTACTTCATTAGAAACATATATCGAAGATCACCTCCATACAAATCCTGTTGTAACAAAGAGTACGGTTGGTTGGCAGATTGACCATTCGTTAAAAGTAATAAATAGTGTAGTTTCTGTATTGAGCAAATCAAATGCAGTAGACTATAAAAAAAATATGAACTGGAAACGAAGTTTAATTTTTTTTATTAAGGCAATGCCTCGCGGAAAAGCAAATGCGCCAATGGCCGTTCAAGCAGTGCAAGCAATTTCTTTGAATGAACTTAATGCTCAGTTTGAAGATTGTCGAAATTCTCTCGAAATATTGCGCAAATTAGATAAAAATGCAAATTTTAAACATCCATTTTTTGGTGTTTTAAATTTGAAACAGTCCATTTTATTTCTGGAAATTCATACCAATCATCATTTAAAAATTGTTCAGGATTGTTATAAAATTTAACAAATTTTAAATAGTGTATTTTAGTTATGAATTTTCGTTTTTAAAATGTTTAATTTATCGCATTATTTACGTTTTTAGAAACATCGGCACCGCCCCATTCAACCAAAACAAATCCTTTTCTTTCAACTTTACCAAATGTTTGCGCTGGTAAAACGGCATTTTTTTCAACGTTATAAAATTCCATAAAAACCCTAATATTCGTATCAGGTTTTGGACTAATAATATTAGTAGATATTGCATCATAATCAGAGTTTACTAAAAACCTGATACAATTTGTTTCATTTTGCTCCAATAACGGCAACCAATACTGAATAAAATCATTCGTTTCAGAAGTGTTTAGTCCAAAACTTTCTAATTTTTCTATTAGAAAATCTGTAAGATTTTCTTTCGACACAACAAATCCATTTTTAAAAATTTTATTTTCCCGCGAAAACGTTAAACATCCGTCCCAAAACAACGAATTGTAGAATCGCTTGGTACTTTTATCGAAAATTTTACCATCTGGATATGCTGTTAAATTCCACTTTTCATTTAATTTCGGAAAAGTTGTAAGCAATTTACCTTTGAAATTTATGGCAATTGTTACGTCGGTTTTTTCACTTGGATATAAATAAATTACTGGTTTTTTCACCATTATTTGTGAACCTATTTTGATTGATGCTTTTAATTGTATTTGTAAATCATTTCGGTTTTCGATAGTTTTAATCTGCGAGACAAATCCGTCAGCTGAAATTTTAATTCTATTGCCAACGCTTGCTGAGATTTTAAATTTCCCATCAAAATCTGATATCTCTGAAATATTACTTGCAGACAGACTTTCAATTTTTGCGCTTTTAACGGAAACGTTTTCACAGTCAACAATTAGCCCCGACACAAAAAATGCTTTTTTTGGATGATATGTTGCACGTGCAGCTCTTTTTCGTAACTCCCTTTTAGAAATGTTTTTAGTGGTAATTAAAATAACGCCGTTAATACCATCTTCACCATATTTCGCAAATGCTTCTTGATCTTTCAGAACTTTGACGCTTTGTATGTCGTTGGGATTTATTTCGTTTAAAAATTGTACATTATTTTCTGGGTTTGAATTTTTTGAAATTTTGATTCCATTAACAACGTATAATGGTTGTTTTTTGATATTTCCATCATTTTTGACTTGTTCAGATTTATCTAAATTAGTTTTAACTTTATTTTCAAAAAGATCATTAATTTCAACTGCTATTACGCCATGAATTGCATTCGCACCATATTTTGTTGTAGCATCCTGGCCATTATAAACAGTCATACTTTTGATATCACTTGGTTTTAAATCTTCTAAAATTTGTGCGCCATTTGGAAATTCAACGCCATTAATAAAATAAAGCGGTTGCTTTTTGTCATTTGTAGAAATTTTGTAATGTTCAGATTTGATTTTTTGGTTAGCATTAAAATCTTGTGAAGAAACTTTTGTTGCAACGCAAACCAACGACAATAAACTTAATAACTTAAAATTTTTCATATTTTTAAGAATTTGAATTTGATAAATTAAACATTAAAAATACAAAAAATCTCAATAGCATTGCCATTGAGATCTTTTTATAAAATGCATTTTTTTATTATTTAACCTCCATCAATTCCACATCAAAAATTAGTGTTGCATTTGGCGGAATTGCGCCACCAGCACCTTGAGAACCATATCCCAAATGTGATGGAATCACAAAACGGGCTTTGTCTCCCACTTTCAAAAGGGCAATTCCTTCGTCCCAACCTTCAATCACCTGTCCTTGTCCAAGTCGAAATTCAATTGGCTTTTTGCGCGGATATGAACTGTCAAAAACTTTTCCGTTTTCTAAAGAACCTTCATAATGTACAGCAACAGTTTTGCCACTTTCTGCTTGTTTGCCTGATCCACGTTGAATATATTGATATCTCAAACCGCTTTCTGTTTTTTCAAAACCTGCAGCAAGTTTTTCCATTTTTGCCTCTGCATCTGCTTTTTCTGCATTTTCCCGTTTGGCACGTGATCCTTCAAAAGTACGAAATGCTTCGACGGCATTCCAATTTT
Organism: Bacteroidota bacterium; assembly: GCA_043778045.1. Taxonomy (GTDB): domain Bacteria; phylum Bacteroidota; class Bacteroidia; order Flavobacteriales; family Flavobacteriaceae; genus Flavobacterium. The sequence goes on from JAYWGW010000100.1 coordinate 106,899, forward strand.
TTGCATTGTCACCAACACGAATGATTTCTAATGTTTCAAGAATATCTGCTTGAGCAATTGCGTCAACAACGTCTTGTCCATCAATCACGTGTCCAAAAACGGTATGCTTTCCGTCCAACCAGCTTGTTGGAACGTGTGTGATATAAAATTGAGAACCATTTGTGCCAGGACCAGAATTTGCCATTGCCAAAATGCCAGGCTTGTCATGTTTCAATGTTGGATGAAATTCATCATCGAATTTATATCCTGGTGCGCCAGTTCCCGTGCCTTGTGGACAACCGCCTTGAATCATAAAATCTGGAATTACACGGTGAAATGTAAGTCCATCGTAATATGGTGTTCCTTGTGGTTTAATTTTGTTTTCGAGATTTCCTTCTGCCAAAGCCACAAAGTTTCCTACCGTTCCGGGTGTTAATTCGTGTTCGAGTTTTACAGTAATGCTACCTTTTGTAGTATTAAATTTGGCATATATTCCGTTTTCCATTTTTTTAAATTTAATTTTTACAAATTTAGTTATTTCTGTACAAAGATGCAAAGGCACAAAGTATGTTGTTGGGAAATTTATAAAATATTGCGATAGTCTTCAACATTATAACTATCTATCAGTGTAATAATTTAACAATCCAACAATCTTGTAATCCAATAATCCAACAATCTAATAATCCAGCAGTCTAACAATCTAATAATTCAATAATCTATTAATCTAAAATTCTAATAATCTAACAATCTAACAATCTACTTAGCCCAGACAGGAGCGAAAAGCCCGCAGGTTTGGTGGCTTACATTTTTGGTGCATGGCAAAGCGACCAGCGGAAGCTCTTGCGATGTGCCAAAAAATGTTGGCATCAAACCGAGGACTTGAAGCGGATGGCTGGAATAGCTTCAAAATAATAATGGTATATTTGTTGCATATAAAAGATAAAAATGCGAATTGATATTGTTACGCTTTTACCTGATTTGTTGCGTAGTCCGTTTGAAGGTTCGATTATGAAACGCGCTATTGACAAGGGTTTAGTAGAAATTTATTTTCATAATTTGAGAGATTATACCACAAATCGGCAAAAATCTGTTGATGATTATCCGTATGGCGGTGGGGCAGGAATGGTAATGAATGTGCAGCCTATTGACGCTTGTATAACATTTTTGAAGTCTGAACGATCGTACGACGAGGTAATTTATATGACGCCTGATGGGGAAACTTTGAATCAGAAAATGGCCAATACGATGTCAATGTTAGGAAATATTATTGTGCTTTGCGGGCATTACAAAGGCGTTGACCAGCGCGTGCGAGATCATTTTATTACAAAAGAAATTTCTATTGGTGACTATGTTTTGAGTGGTGGTGAATTGGGCGCACTTGTGCTATGTGATGCACTTATACGTTTGATTCCGGGCGTTTTAAGTGATGAAACTTCGGCGCTGACGGATAGTTTCCAAGATAATTTATTGTCTCCACCAATTTATACGCGCCCTGCGGAATACAAAGGATGGAAAGTGCCTGAAATTTTAACGAGCGGAAATTTTGCAAAAATTGAACAGTGGCGCGAAAACATGGCATTGGAACACACACGAAATAGAAGACCAGATTTGTTGGTCGATTAGTTTATCAATACTTTTTAATATGCTATAAATGAAGAAATTAGTACTTGGATTTAGTTTATTTTTTGGTGTCAGTAGTTTTTCTCAAAACATCATAACTTTAAAAAATGGAAAACAGTATCCTGCAACACAAGTTTGGGAATTTGTTTCAAACTCGTATGTTTATGATAATATCCCAAAAATTCAAATTGTAAAAACTGAAACTGGTGGGTTGATGAAAGTTTCTGCAAAAGTTAGCAATGAAAATTTATATATTGGAGAACGCATTTTTATTAATCTCAAAAATAATTATGTTATTTATTCAGTAGATAAAGGTATGCGAGTTTTTACCGATGGTGTTGCGTCAACATATTTTAGTCTAAATGTCAAAGATTTACAGCAATTAAAAAACCATGAAATTGCTGATGTTCGTTTTAAAATTGTAGGAATACGAAGTAATTTTGATAGTCAAATTGGAATGTTTACTGCGTCAAACAAGCTAACTGTATTTGATGCTTTTTCGCCTGATAAAAAAACAATCGATACAAAAACTGCAATTCGAGATTTATCAAAACAAAAATAGTCGAATCTTTCGATTCGACTATTTAGGTAATAATGGGGATTTTTTATGCTTCTTGAGATTTAACTGCAAGGGTATAAATTACCAAGCCAAATCCGATTTTGTTGATAGCGTCTGCAATGTTGTATGCTACATCAATGTTTCCACCTGGAATGATGCCGTTGTACCATCCAGTTGTTCCCATCATATATCCTAATGGATAGATAGCCCAACCAACAAGTACGAACCAACATAAGATTTTGTGCGCTGCTAATACGTTTCCGCCAGCTGCTGCTGCAAGTTTTGATGCTGAACCCAACCATATTTCATATACAATTAAGAAATAAAATGCACCAGAAATTCCTCCCCAAAGTGCTGCTGAATCAGATAAAAGTGTTTCGCCCAAATAACCTGTTACAAGCATACCAAGTGAATACGCAATCATTTTCCAAAGTAAATCTGTTTTTGCACCAGCAACTTTTAGTATCAAGTAAAACTCAACACACATCAAAGGCACAGTTAAAATCCAGTCTACGTAACGGAAAAATGTTGGCGATTCTCCAACTTCAGCCCAATACTCTTTCATGTAGAAATAGTGAACTGCTGCAATAAATGTAATTAGCCCAGAAATTAAAACAGAAGTTCTCCATTTTTTGTCAAACTGGTTAAGGGATAAAAAGAAAAAGGCCGATGCTGCCATCATTGCCATACAACCTACAAAAAACGTGAATCCAACGTAATCGTCAGAAGCCATTTTAGAAACTAATCCTGCAAATAAATTAAAATTTGTCATAAAATAAAAATTAAGTGGTTTTTGTTGAAACAAATATATATAACACTAAACAAACAAAAAAATTTTTTTTAAATTATTTTTTCATTATATTAAGCAATTTATAATTATTTTTACATCATTATTTTTTTTCTATGCAAAATGTTTACAAATCATCAATAATATTAAGCTTTTTCGGACTTTTTATTGGTTCAATGTTTTCTGCTGAGTATCAGTCTTATCTTGGATTTTTTTTAATATTTACCTTCGGAATTATACATGGTACAAACGATTTACTTCTATTATCCAAAATTAATGAAAACCAAACTGAAACATATGCTGGTATTTTTGTCAAATATATATTTGTTATATTGTTGACAGTTCTATCGTTTAAGTTTATGCCATTAGTAACCTTAATATTTTTTATAGGTTTCAGTGCCTATCATTTTGGAGAGCAACATTTTGAATATGTAGAAAAAATTACTGATGATATCGCTATAAAAAGTTTTCAACTTTTATATGGATTATTTGTTCTGTTACTTCTATTTTATTGCAACACTGCGGAAGTTATTGCCATCATTAGGGAAATGACTTTGTCAACAGTCAAAGAGTCGGTGTTTTTTTACGCGCTATTTTTGATTGCCGTTTTGCTAATTTTAAACGGTATATATATAGGTGTAAAATCAGCAACATTTCATTCAAAAATTCTTATTGAAATTTTTTATATCGTAGTCTTCGCAGTTATCTTTAAATCGACAACGCTCATTTGGGGATTTGCACTATACTTTATCTTATGGCATAGTATCCCTTCAATTATTTCGCAAGTAGAATTTATACATGGCCAAACAAACAAACATACTTTTTTTAAATACATCAAAACAGGTGTCTTTTTTTGGTTAATTTCAATGATTGCTATCGCAATAATTTTTGTTCTTTTTAAAAACAAACAACTTGTTTACACTTTATTTTTCTCGTTTATAATCTCAATCACTTTTCCGCACGTCATAATTATTCAAAAAATGTTTTCAAAAAAACGGCAATAAATTGAAATTGAAAGGCATAGCAATGTCATGTTCTGAAATTGTTAAATATTATTATATTGTAACAATTTTAAATTAAACCTTAAAAAAAAAGTATTATTTTCGGCTCCTAATATTTTCGCAAATGACGCTTCAAGAAAAAGTAATTGTTGGCTCCGAAGAGTGGTGTTCTTTTCCTGCGTTGGGCATTCCGACAATCAAAGCGCGCGTAGATTCTGGTGCAAAAACATCGGCATTGCACGCTATAAATATTGCACCGTTTATAAAAGATGAAGAAAATTGGGTGCGTTTTGACATCAATCCAATTCAAAACAATTCAAAAACCGTCATTCATTGCGAGTCAAAATTATTAGATAAAAGAATTGTCAAAAGTAGTAGCGGTTTCCGCGAACAGCGCTATGTTATTGGAGTAGAACTGGAAATTGGTGGACAGCATTGGCCTGTAGAAATCACACTCACCAACCGAGATTCAATGGGTTTTCGTATGCTTCTTGGGCGTGAAGCCATGAGCGGACGAGTTTTGGTAGATCCAGAACAAAAATATTTGCTCGGACAACCAACATCCGAAAATCTAAAAGAACTATATAAATCCACAGAACAAGCCAAAACGGGACTACGAATTGGTGTTTTGGCAAGCAACCCAGAACTATATAGCAACAAACGCATCATGGAAGCTGGTGAAATCCGCGGACATGAAATGCACTTTTTGAACATTAAAGAATGCTACATGAAACTTGACGCAACTACACCCGAAATTCATTACAGAGGCGGACGCGTTTTAGACAATTTTGATGCCATCATTCCGAGAATTCGTCCGAGCATTACGTTCTATGGGTGCGCTCTAACGCGACAATTTGAATCCTTGAAAGTGTTTTGTCTTAATTCTGCAGCAGCCATAACACAATCTCGAGATAAGTTGTTTTCTTTACAATTGCTTCTAAATCACGAAATTGAAATTCCAACAACAGGCTTTGCCAACTCACCTTTAGACACAAACGACCTCATTCAAATGGTTGGCGGTCCGCCGTTGATTGTAAAACTTTTAGAAGGCACACAAGGCAAAGGTGTTGTTTTAGCAGAAACAAAAAAAGCAGCCGAAAGCGTAATTAATGCTTTTAAAAGCTTGAATGCCAATATATTAGTGCAAGAATTCATAAAAGAGGCCAATGGAAAAGACATTCGATGTTTCGTTATTGACGGAAAAGTGGTTGCCGCCATCCAGCGCGAAGCTTTGCCTGGCGAATTCAGAGCCAATATTCATCTTGGTGGCACGGCGTCTATCATCAAAGTCACGGCCGAAGAAAAACGGATTGCCATAAAAGCTGCAAAAGCAATGGATTTGAAAGTGGCAGGCGTAGACATCATTCGATCCGCAAAAGGTCCCTTACTTTTGGAAGTAAATTCATCACCTGGACTCGAAGGCATCGAAGGCGCAACAAACAAAGACATTGCAGGGGAAATGATTTTGGCGATTGAAAAAAATTTTAGAAGAAAATTGAGTTTATAAAGTACTTCGCATTCCTACCATAACTAATATTTGAGCGTGCCTGCCAATCTAAAAAACCGCACAGGCCATTGCGAGGTACGAAGCAACCCCGTCGAGTGCGGTTTTTTAGATTGACAGGCGGGCTATCCACTATATCTTTTTTATTTTTTGTCATCCCGAGCGCAGTCGAGGGACAAAAAATAAAAAAGGATACCGTTTCTATCCCTCACGCAGTTTCACTAAATAAAAAATCAGCATTTAGGACTCAGAAATCAGAAATCAAAAATCGTTAATTCTTCGGTCCTTCCTTCTTTCGTGCAAAACAAATTTATTATTACTTTTCATAAAAACATAATCAAAATTATTTTGAACTTGTAATTGAAGTTTCTCAATCGAAATATTTTTGATTTGCGATGCTTTTTTATAGACGTCTTCAATTTTAAAATCCGAAGAATCTGTTTCTAAAAATAATCTATCGTTAGGAATAGACAAAAAAACGCTATCTAATTTGGGGTTTATCATCAAATATTTTCCAAAAGAGATATAAAATCCATTTTCAATAAGGTCTTTGGCAACCGTTTCATTTTTAGAAAACCCGTGAACAACCATTGGAATGCTCAAATTCATACGTTTCTTCACAGCAATCAATTCATTGAAAGCAGCTACACAATGTATAATCACTGGTTTTTTATGTAATGTTGCTATTTGCAACTGCGCCTCAAAAACTTTTAATTGCAAATAAAACGGTACGTCAATTCTTTTATCCAATCCGCATTCACCAATTGCCAAACATTTTTGGTCTTGAAGTTTTTGAGTTATAAATTTCAGTTCAGCTTCTACATTTTTTTCGATAATGTGCCAAGGATGAATTCCAACAGAAAAATAATGTGGATCATCATTAAACGTAGTCGGATACTGATTTACAATTTCGATAGCGTTTGCATTGTTTGTGAATTGGTGTGTATGTAAATTGATGTATTTCAACTTGATATCTTTTTATTTTGTATAATTCTAAAATTGCTTTAAACCATTTTGTAATATTACACTCAAAGGTACAAGAAAGATACAAATTGCAAACCGAAGAACAGTTTATTAATGATTTATTGAATCTAAAAACGCAAAATGAAGCGTTTAGAAAATTAGTGGTCGAATATCAAAAACCTTTGTACACGCAAATCAGAAATATTGTTCTAAATCACGACGACACAAACGATGTGTTGCAAAATACATTTGTAAAAGTCTATCAAAATCTAAAAAATTTTAAAGGTGAAAGCAAACTTTTCTCGTGGATGTATCGGATTGCCACAAATGAGGCTATAACACATATAAATACGAAAGCCAAACGAAATGGCAATACACCAGAAGCCTATCAAACCAAGCAAATAGAAAATTTAGTTTCGGATGTCTATTTTGACGGAAACGAGATTCAACTTAAATTGCAAAAAGCAATCAATATTTTACCAGCAAAACAACAACTCGTTTTCAGAATGAAATATTTTCAAGAATTGAAATACGAAGAAATTTCTGAAGTAACAGGAACTACCGTTGGCGCACTTAAAGCATCGTATTTTCATGCAGTGAAAAAAATCGAAGCGTTTGTTTTAAAAAATTAAACCTTTTTCTTTCAAAACAGTCAAAACATCATGAACAATATTAAAATAGACAATAACGAAAAGTTAGAAACTGGATTTGTTATTCCTGCGGATTATTTTGACAATTTATTCGATAATGTTAACTACAAAATAAATGCAAAGCCGAAAGTAATTCCGTTTTATCTCCAACCAATTTTGTGGATTTCAGCGGTTGCATCATTTTTTGTAATTGGGTTTTCTATTTTGACCATCAATAATAACATGATTGCAGCTGACCAAACAGCAGAAACCATTGCATTTGAAGAAAGCTTGACTATTGAAGAAATTGCCGAACAGTTGACGGAAAAGGATATTGTATCCTTACAAAAGACATTACAGACTGAATATTTATAAACGGAAAAATTTAACAACGATACTAATAATAAAAATCATGAAAAAAGTAACAACTTTTGTATTATCATTAATTTTTGCATTCTCATTTGCTCAGGAAAATCCAAAAATGGAACGAATTAAAACATTACGAATTGCATTCATTTCAAATAAATTGGCGCTGACAGCAGAAGAAGCTCAAAAATTTTGGCCAATATTTAATGAGTTTGAAACCAAGCAAACCGAAATTAGAAAGCAAAGAAAACAACTTAACCAAAAATTAAAACTGAATAGTGAAAACGCAGTCGCGGATAAAGACTATAATCAAATCTTAGCAGATTCAGAAAATTTAGATGCGGAAATACAAAATAACAGACGCCGTTTTGTAAAAAATTTACAAGGCGTAATTCCTACAAAAAAAATATTAATCCTTCGTCAAGCGGAAGAAGAATTTAAGAAAAAAATGCTCAATCAAATTCGTAAACGAAATATGAATAAAAACCGTTGATAAATTATTGATTTGAAAAGGGTAAATTTGCATTTTTAAATTTTAAATTTACACTCAATTTAAATGCAATGATAAACCCATCATCGATTGGTTGGATAGACAAATTTTTTGCCGATCAAAAGGTGCAGCGAATTGCATTCGATGATGATGAATTGTCTTTTTTTAAGAAAATTCGATCCACAGGTTTGATATACGGATACCCAATTTCGTTTGAAAACATTGCTGATTTCGATACCGCAAAATGGACATCTGAAGAATTTACAAAAGTTGCACTACTCTCATGTCTATATAATGTGTATGAATTTCAAACTAAAGAGAAACGTTATGAAATTTTTGTAAGCAATGTTGTTTTATTTTACAAAAAAATGAACACGGAAGGCTTGAATTTTTTAAGCAAAATATTACCACAAGCCACGGTTTATCACACTTTAGAAAAAATCATTGATGAGCGGGTGCAGACAAACGAAAGCTTGCTGGCACGAAATTTTTCACATATTTTAACCAATGCGTTGCTTTTTGAGGATGTTTTGGCATACCAGCATTTTTTAGTTTCGGGTGAAATTGACAACAACTACCTTAAGAAACTTGAAGAAACCATTGTAAGTGTTGTTTCGCTTGGACTTTCAAGCAAAAATAAAAAATCAGATTATGACGATTTGCTTATCAAACTTTTTGAATCGTCGGTGCGTTACACCAAATTTTCAAAGGTTGACATAAAGAATATAGAAACGTTGCAATTAGAAAAAATCAGTAGCAATTTAGAAAAATATTATATCATTGATTTGGCAGTTCTTGCGGTTTGGAATGACGGGAAACTTGCAGATTTTGAAAAGCATTTTTTGTTTGAAATTGCTAAAAAACTGAACATTACAAAAGATTTTGTAGAAGATAGCATCTACGAAACAAATGTTTTTTTAAACACTCATAAATCTCAAATTTCATATTTTAATTATTCCAATCCTGTGAAGCATTTTTATGACCACACCAGCGAATATGTTAAGGTTCTTATTACTCGAAACCGAAGCAGATTATTGAAAGAACTTCAAAATAATACTGAATTGGTTTTGCTTCTAACAAAATCTGCGACAAAAGGATTAGATGGCAACGAAAAAAAGAAAGTTAAAAAACAACTGTTAGAAATTTGTAAATCTGTTCCATCATTGGCAGTTTTTTTACTGCCTGGTGGCACATTACTTTTGCCAATATTGGTGAAATTTATTCCTAAAATGTTGCCCTCGGTGTTTAACGAAAATATGGAAACAGATTAAAGATTTTACATCGTATTTTATACAAAAAAAGCCCCATGTAGAGACTTTTCTTTTTAAAATTTCAGCTGATACACATCATCTAATTCCCTGTTACTGCTGATATTTACTTTTAAATCAGTCACAAACCCAGAATTCAAGCCGTAAACCCAACCGTGAACTGTCAAATCTTGTCCGTTGCGCCACGCGCCTTGCACGATAGAGGTTTTTGCTAAATCGTAAACTTGTTCTTTTACATTGATTTCAACAAATGTGTTAAATTTTACGTCCTCGTCAATTATAGAATCTAAATAGGTGCTGTGCAATCTATAAACGGCTTTTATATGTCGAATCCAATTGTCAATAATCCCAATTGAGGTGTTTCCCAATGCAGCTTTGACACCACCACAACCGTAGTGTCCGCACACAATAACGTGTTTAACTTTCAGAACATTAACAGCATAATCCAGGACGCTTAGCATGTTCATGTCAGTGTGAACAACCATGTTTGCAATGTTTCTGTGAACAAAAACTTCGCCTGGTTTCGCACCAATGATTTCGTTTGCTGGGACGCGACTGTCAGAACAACCAATCCAAAGCAATGGTGGCGATTGTCCTTTTGCTAAATCTTTAAAATATTCTGGGTCTTTTTCTAACGATTGTTCTACCCAGATTTTGTTGTTTTCTAATATTTTTTTATAAAAATCACTCATTTTATATATAGGTTTTAAAATTTATCTTCAATCTCTTTTTTGATTATTGCTCGTTTGTTAACGTCATAAACATGTTCAAAAGTTACCTGATTATTAAAATCCTTACTATTTTCGAGATTGTATGCATCTTTAAAACCAACCAGTTTTACTTTTATGTTTGCGTCCTTAGATCGTGTTTGCTCAAATTCGTTGATCAAATCTAAAACATCGTGGGCAATATAAAGTGTTTCGGATGCGTTTATGATAACTTTTGAATTGTCTGGAATTTGGTTTAAAGTTTCTTTGATTGCCGCTTTATTCAGAAATGAAACTTCTTGCGCCAAATCAATACGGATGATATCACCATCTTTTAAATCTTCGTTTCTAAATTTGTATGCTCTTTTTGAATTTCCAGCTAAAATGAAAAACACGTTAATAACCATGCCAATGCCAACGCCCCAGAGCAAATCTATAAAAACAACAGTCAAAAAAGTGATAATAAATGGAATAAATTGATAAATTTTATCTTTCTCCCAAAAGTGTTTAATAGTCTTTGGATTGGCTAATTTATATCCGACTAACAATAAAACAGCAGCCAATGTTGCCAGTGGAATTTTATTCAAAATTGTCGGAACTGCCAAAACACTGACCAGCAATAAAACACCATGAATTATGGCTGACATTTTTGTTTTTGCGCCAGCGGCATTGTTTGCAGAAGTGCGCACAACTACGGAGGTCATTGGTAATCCACCTAACATGGCACTCAAAATATTTCCAATTCCTTGGGCTTTTAGTTCAACATTTGTGTTTGTATATCGTTTTTGTGCATCCATTCTGTCTGATGCTTCAATGCATAAAAGTGTTTCGATTGATGCGACAACAGCAATTGTTCCTGCCACAAACCATACTTTTGGATTTGTAATTGCTGTGAAATCAGGCATCATAAAAATAGATGTGAATTCTTCAATTGATTTTGGAACGGGTAGTCGTACCAAATGTTCTTCTAAAATTGCCAAATTGTTTCCAGAACATATAAAAAATTCGTTTAAAAGAATTCCGACGATAACGGCAACGAGTGCTGGCGGAACTAATTTAATTTTTTTGAGAAATGAAATTTTTCCCCAAAGAATGATAATCAATAGGGAAACCAAGCAAATGATCACCGCGCCAAGTTGGACATGACCAAAAACGGACAATATTTCTGTAAAAGTGTTTTCGCCATCGGTTTGTAAAAAGGCTTCGTCGCCTTCAAAATCTTTGTCATATCCGAAAGCGTGTGGAATTTGTTTTAAAATGATGATTACGCCAATTCCAGCCAACATTCCTTCTATGACGTTGTTTGGAAAATAGTTTGAAATGGATCCTGCTTTTAAAAAACCCAAAATAAGTTGCATAATTCCAGCAAGAAAAACTGCCAACAGAAAAATGTTGAATGCTCCCAAATCTGTTATTGCACTAAGCACAATTGCCGTCAAACCTGCTGCTGGTCCAGAAACAGAAAGTTGCGATTGACTAATAACACCAACGACAATGCCTCCAATCACACCCGCAATGATTCCAGAAAACAAAGGTGCGCCAGAAGCCAGAGCTATACCGAGACAAAGTGGTAATGCGACTAAGAAAACAACAAGTCCAGAGGCAAAGTCAGATTTTAGGTGTGCAAAAATATTGATTTTGTGAGTCATAATTATGGATAAAAGCGTTTTTGTATGAGTTGATGTACATACAAATTCAGCGTAACACAAAAATAGATTTTATATCAAATATAAAGTTGGAGTGTTTGGAATTTAAGGTTTATTTAACGTTTGCGTAAAACTATGATTAAGAAAATTTATTCGTTTATAAGGTTATGATTTACAGAGTTGAATTTCCAAATTTATTTTTGAATGACAGATTAAAATATCGTAAAATAAAAATCTGCTAATTATTGGCTTACTTATGTCATAGATATGTAAATATTGTTTCAAGAATTTTAAGGAAATATAAATTTAAGTTGAATTTCACGAATATATTTGGCGGTTATATTTTGTATAATTCAACCCGTTGGGTGCAATTAAGTGATTTGAATTTTAATATTATTTATTGGTCTGCCAAAGATAAATTTATTCATGTATTGTATTAATGTTAGAGATGTA
>JAYWGW010000101.1:0-12483 GCA_043778045.1 Bacteroidota bacterium
AGATATTTTGTAAATATTGGTTCGCGTGACAATTTTGATTGGATGACTTTAAAAGATTATTTAAAAGAAACTTTAGATCTTGGTCGTGATGATGTTTACAAAGTAGATGTGAAAGAAGGTTTTTCTTTTTTCAATACTGATCCTGAATACACTGACAAAGTAATGGAAATTCTGAATAACGCAACACTCGAAGGCCGTAGAATCAATGTAGAGATTTCTAAAAATGATGGTGGCGGACGCAGAGATCATAATGGTAGAAGTTCAGGCGGAAGTTTTGGTGGCGCACGCAGCAATAGCGCACCACGCCGTGAAGGCAGTTTTGCACCACGTCGCGAAGTCGGTTTTGGTGGAGACAGATCTGGAGCGCCACGCGAAGGTGGTTTCCGAAATAGCGCACCACGCAGAGAAGGCGGTTTTTCAGCCAACACAAGCGAGAGAGCACCACGTCGTTCAGAAAGTTTTGGGGATAGTCCAAGACCGAGAAGACCCCGTAAAGACTAATAAATTTTTATGAATTGAATATTAAAAGAGGTATAAAAGCCTCTTTTTTTATTTTATAATATGTCAAGTTTAAATTTTAAACCTCCACAGATGAAGTACTATTTTTGCAATTTTAATTTCTTTATTTTTCAATTATAGTTTACATTTCAATTTGTTAATTTTCTTATAATAATTGATTGTTCTATAGTGTACATCACTTAATTTATTATATTTATACCTTTATAAAAAACTATGAAATATTTTATATATTTAATTTTATTGCTTTTTGTTACGACTACTTTTTCACAAGAAACGTCTTTGGTTCAAATTATTTCGGGTACGATCAAAAGTGAAACAACTGAAAAACCAATTGGAAATGCCAACATCATAAATATAAATATGATGAAAGGTTCTACTTCAAATGATAAAGGAATTTTTGAAATTGCTGCTCGTGTAAATGATACTTTGCACATTTCATTTTTAGGATATAAATCTATAAATGTGCGGGTTACTAATGACTGGATAAAAAACAAAACTTCCGAAATTCAACTTACCGAGAGAGCGTATGCGCTTGAAGAAGTTGTTATTAGACCTTATATATTGACGGGTTTTTTAGATATAGATGTAAAACTTATTCCGACTAAAGAAAATTTGCGATATGGAATTGGTGGTTCAGAATTTGGATATGAAGCAGGACAATATTCGCCAAATGCTTTTAGCAGAGTTGTTGCTTCCGTTTTTAATCCAGCTGATGCATTATATAAATTTTTCGGTAAAAAACCTCGTGAGCTGAAGCGTTTAAAAGAAATGAAAAAGGATGATGTGCTACGAAATCTTTTGGAAACTAAATATGATAGAGAAATGATTACCACGCTTTTAGGGATCGACAAAAAAGAAATTGCCGACATACTGCAACGTTGCAATTATTCTGAAACTTTCGGAAAAACAGCTAATGATTTGCAAATTCTTGACGCGATTTCAGGTTGCTATGAAGAATATAAGATCTTGAAAAAGAAGTAAATAATATTGTTTTTTTTAAAATTATTGGCTTTGGTCTATAATCGTATTTAATTAAATCCACATAGAAATTCAGCGTTAAACCTAAAATGCATTAGAATTTTGTAGTCATTTTATTTGAACGCAGATAACTAATGTTTCCTTAAATCGCGCAAAACGCCTTTTTTTCTGTATTTCTATTTGATTGCAAATACATTACTTTAATTACAGCCAGATTATTTAATTAGATTTCCATTTATAAAAACCGCTTCAATGAGGTTTTCACCAAACAAATAAGGGATTTCTTTGTAGTGATATAATGGTTTTGTAATGATAAGATTTGCTTTTTTTCCAATAGTAATTGATCCACAAACATCGGATAAATTCATTGCAAAAGCACCGTTGATTGTTGCGGCATTTATGGCTTCTTCGGGAGTCATTTTTAGTTTTATACAAGCCATTGACACAACAAAATTCATGTTTCCAGATGGCGAAGTTCCAGGATTATAGTCCGATGCAATTGCTAAGGCAAGCCCACCGTCAATTAGTTTTCTTGCGGGCGCATAAGGAATAGCGATAAAAAACGAGCATGTTGGCAACGCCACTGCCATTGTTTCAGATTGTTGTAATGCAAGAATATCGTCGTCAAAAACAATTTCCAAATGATCAACAGTCAGCGCCTTATTTTTTGTAGCCATAGCAATTCCATCAATTGACCTAAATTGATTGACATGAATCTTTGCCTGCAAGCCAAATTTTTGACCAGCTAAAATGATTTGTTCAGATTCTTCAACAGAAAAATAGTTGGTTTCACAGAAAACATCAATAAAATCTGCCAGTTGATCTGTAGCGATTATTGGAAGCATTTCGTCAATAATTAGTTTTATATATTCATTTCGACTGCTTTCATATTTCAATGGAATGGCATGTGCGCCAAGGAAAGTGGCTTTTATTGGAATGTTAAAATTTTCTTTTAAACGTTTTATCACACGCAACATTTTCAATTCGCCAGTGACACAAAGACCATATCCTGACTTTATTTCGATAGCTCCCGTGCCTAATGCTATCAGTTTCTGAAGTCGTTCAGCAGCATTTGCATATAACATTTTCGCAGAGGTTTTGTTTACTTTTTTTGCAGAATTAAGAATTCCACCACCGCGTATTGCAACCTGTTCATAAGTCATTCCGTTAATTCTGTCAACAAATTCCTGCTCTCGATGCGTCGCAAAAACCAAGTGTGTGTGGCTGTCGCACCAACATGGCAAAACAATTTTCCCATAACAATCGATTGCTATATCAAAAACCATTGCTGGACATTCGTTCATAGGTCCAAAATCAAAAATGACATCATTGTTTAATATCAGAAATGCATTTTCAATTATTGGCAAATATTTCATTTCCTCACCCGCAACTTTTTTAATCGAATTACTACGAACTTGAAGTAGTTGTCTGATATTTATTAAGATTGTTGTCACCGTTTATTTTTTTGTAAATATAAAATGGAATTTTAAAAAAATGTATCTTTAACAAAAAAATATTAATAGTGCGCAGAATTAAATATAAAAAGACCCGCAAGGTTCAACCTGATTACTATGAGTACACCGGTATTTATAGCAACGAACCAATGGATATGCAACTTTTTGTCTATGATGATGAGGGTTATGAGCAATATAAAAAAGTGTCTTTGGAGCGAGTTGCTGCTGAAATTGCCGACGAAAACCAAAAAGATGACGTACTTTGGTTAAATTTACATGGACTTCATAACACTAATAAAGTAAAAGATTTAGGCAAAGTTTTAGGTTTGGATCAATTTATTATCAGTGATATTTTAAATACAACGCGACGAAGCAAAATGGAAGAATTGGACGAAATTCTTTTTTTTAGCATTAAATCTATTTTGCCAAGCGATAATTTTGAAAATCTTGATGTAGCACAAATAAGTTTTGTTTTAAAAGGTAATTTATTGATTTCTTTTCAAGAGAAAAAGTGCGAATATTTTGATCATATTCGTGAACGCATAAAAACGCATAGCGGTATCGTTCGAAAAAAGAAGAATGACTATTTGTTGCATTTGCTTTTAGAAGCTATAATTGAGAATTTTTATGTAACTATCGAACATTTTGAAGATAAAATTGAAATACTAATTAATGAGGCAAAGACAAGTGATAGCGCAGAAATTTTGGTTAGGATAGAAAAAAATCGAGATATTTTGAATTTCATAAAAAAGTCAATTGTTCCTTTTCGGGATGCACTTTTCAATCTTAAAAGCATTCACGACGACAATGACTTTAACGGAATTGATCAAACAAATTATAGTTTTTTTGCTCGCTTGCATCAAAAAAGTTTAGAAATTATAGAGCAAATTGACTACGATACGAACACGCTCGATAGTGCATCAAATTTCTATTTTTCGTCGCAAACGCATAAAATGAATGAAGTAATGCGAATTTTAACAGGCGTTTCCGTTATTTTTATGCCTTTGACTTTCATTGTTGGGATTTACGGAATGAATTTCGACGTAATGCCAGAACTGCGCTGGAAATATGGATATTATGAAGTTTTGCTATTTATGTTTTTACTTGTAGTTGCGATGGTCGTATATTTTAAAAAGAAAAAGTGGTTTAGATAGAAGTACTAAAAAAAAAACCAACTCGAAAGTTGGCTTTTTATATTTTATTTATCGTCTGAAATATATGTTTTATTTCCATTTGAATTAATATAATATCGTCCGCCTCTTGGTCCGGTGTAAACTTTTTTGCCATTGTATTCACCTGAAACTTGATCTGCAGTTGGTTTATTAGCTTTCACTTCTTTAGCAACTTTTTTGGATGCCACTTTTGCTGTTGTCACTTTTTTAGCTTCTTTTACTTCTATTTCATTTTCAGCTCTCTTAGTTTCTTCTTTTGCAAGTTTAGCTTCAATTTTGCCTTTCTTCTTTGTGTCTTTTGTCAATTTCTTAGCATCATCTGTACTTTTTTTAGCTTCGTCTGCAATTTTTATTTCTTTCGATGCGTCCCTTTTGGCTTTATTTTGTGCGGCAGTTGCTTTCTTTTCAGCAGCTTTTGCAGTTTTTTCGACAGCCGTTGCATTTTTTTCAGCTGCTGATGCTTTCTTTTCTTCAGCTAATGCTTTCTTTGATGTTTTTATAGCTTTTTCTTCAGCAGTTTTAGTTTTTTTCTCTATGGCAAGTGCTTTTTTTTCAGCTGCTTTTGCCTTTTTCTCGTCAGCTTTTGCTACTTTTTCTGCAGCTTTGGCGGCGCTATTTGCTTTTTCAGCCTTGGCGGCTTTTTTTAATGCTACTTGTTCGGCGGCATCTTTTTTTACTCTTTTTTTAGTTGCGGTTTCTTGCGCATTTGAAAGTCCTGAAATAAGAATGGCGAAAACTACTAATAATAAATTTTTCATAGGTTCTGGATTTTTTAGTTAAATTAAAGTTTAAAATTAATAAAAATTTTAACTTGATCAATTACATTTGTTTAATAATTTATTATTCATCGATGAAAAACAATATTTTACCGTTAACCATACTTTTTTTATTAATTGGATGTGCAAATCAAAAAAAAATGCTACAATACGGCGTGCATAATAAACTAGATCATAGTATTGAAGATAAAACAGGAAAACAAGCTGTGGAGGCTATAAATATAATCAACGATACAATATTTGTAAATCTTAAAAATTATAGTACTGATTTTATTTACGATATGCGATACGCCACAACCGACAATTTTCTGAAAGCTAAAGTTTATGATTGTGCGGAATGCTACCTAAGACTTAAGACGGTTAAAGCTTTGGTACAAGCCAACAATGCATTTCTTAAAAAAGGTTTTCGCATTAAATTGTATGATTGTTACAGACCGTTAGATATTCAAAAACGAATGTGGGCAATTGTTGCAAATCCTGAATATGTTGCCAATCCAGCTAAAGGTTCTATCCACAATCGGGGTGGCGCAGTTGACATTTCTCTTGTTGACAATCGCGGAAAAGAATTAGATATGGGAACAGCTTTCGACTTTTTTGGCAAAGAAGCGGGTCATAATTATATCAATTTACCAAGAAAAGTATTACGAAATAGAATGCTTCTCAAAAACATAATGATTGAAAACAATTTTAAAATTTTCAATTCTGAATGGTGGCATTATAATCTAAATAACGCCGATAAAGACAAAATTTCAAATTTCAAATGGGAATGTGAGTAACGTTTTAAGGTTCAATTTTGAAGTATTAAGGTTTAATTTTATAAATTATTGTTATTAAAATAGACGACCTAATTTGACTTTTTAACTTTCCAACTTTCCAACTTTTAAACTTATTACTATTCCACGCAATGTAAATTATCGATAAAAAAATTCTCTGGATTGTTGATTTTTTGTGTTAATTCCGACATAAACTCGCGAACCATAACGTAGTCTTTCGTTTCAGACGGGTATTGAATTCGCATTAATTGAATTGGTGACGTTTTTAAATCCTCGATTGTACCTTTTAAGAACAGAAAAAGTCCAGATGTAAATCGTGTGTTTTTTTTATCATCGGGATTTTGGTGAAATGTTCCACAACTGTCTTCATTATTGTGAATCATTGTAATTATTTTTCCGTTTGCCAACTGAAAAAAAAGTTTTGTGGTGGCGTTCATACAATTAGCTTTTATAAAATCGTCACTTTTTTGAATGGTTTTAAGATTTAAAGCGGGTGTGCCATTATTGTTTAACAACGATAAAAAGATAAACGCCTCTTTACCACCAAATATGCGCTCATGAACCAAAAATTCGTTTGTTGATTTATATGTTCCTATAGAATCTGTAAAATTTTCGGAAAGTACACACGGTTTTTGTGCAAAAATTGTTTGTGTAAAAAGGAATAATAGTATAAGTTTCTTCATGTGTTTGTATGGTTTGCTGTGATGCGGTATTTTGTGAGCAGGATAGAGGTTGTCCGCCGTTGCGAATCGCGAAAGCCTGACGTCAAATATAAAGAAAAGGCAAATTAACGGTTTATTGATTGGCTCTTTTTTTATATTTAACGGGTCGCCCAAATGTTAAAACTTATTTTCAATTTCGGCAGCCTGAAGCATCAAGTAATGTAAATCGGTGTTTTTGCAAAATGGCTTTACAAGTTCACTTCCAGGACCATATGCCGCCAATTCAACATAGTCGCCAGTGTGTTCAGTGCTAATCCAACCAACAGCGTTGTGCTTTTTCTGTATTTCAGAATAGTATCCCAAAGGAACGTTTTTGTAATTATATAGTCCTTCCTCTGGTTTGGCAAGACCATTATAGTAACTTAAAATTTTTGTGTTTTCCTCGTCTGTAAGTTTGAAACCGTTCGCATAATCAACCAATTCTTGCAATTGTGAAGGGGTGGTTTCTTTAGTAATTTTGTTCAACAGCCATTCATTTGTTTTTTTATAATTCTGAAGGCTATCAAATCTTTTATTTACATCCTTACCATACATCGTACCTGGATTTGCATTGCCGTGATCGGTTGTAACGACTACTAATGTGTTTTTGTCTTTTTCGGCAAAATCGAGTGCAATTTTCAAAGCATCGTCAAATGCAAGTTGGTCGTGAATAACGCCTGCAATATCATTGGCGTGTGCTGCCCAGTCAACTTTTCCGCCTTCGACTTGCATCACAAAACCGTTTTCATTGTCGAGTTGTTTTATTGCAGATGCGGTCATTTGTGCTAATGTCGGAATAATTTTAAACAAATCTTCGTCTGTTTGGCGGTCGATATCGTACTCCATTCCATTATCTCCGAATAGTCCCAAAACTGGAACGTTTGGTTTTAGCGTTGCCAAATCTGTTTTATTGCGAACAATTTGATATCCTTTCATAGCGAAATCTGCCGCTAAATCTTTTTTGTCTTTGCGTTTTTCGGCACTGAAAAAGTCATTTCCGCCGCCCATCATCACGTCAAAATTAATTTCAAGGTAGCTTTCTGCAATGCCATCTTGACTGCCACGACTTTTGCTATTGACACAAAAACTTGACGGCGTGGCATGCGTTATAGGAACCGACGTGACGCATCCCACTTTTTTGCCTTTTTGTTTAAATTTTTGGAATATCGGTAAATATGCTTCGCCTTTTGTGCCTACGTTAATGGATCCATTATTTACCCGAAACCCGCTTCCCCAGGCTGATCCGCCAGCGGCAGAATCTGTTACAAGTGAGTTTGCAGACTCCGTGTCCATCAAACCTCGGACAAGTTTATTGTCTTTATATCCTTGAATCCAATGCGTATGTTGCCCTGTTTTTCTGTATTTAAAAACGTCTGCCATACTTAAAGTTCCTTGGCTCATGCCGTCAGAGACCATAAATATAATATTTTTGGCTTTTTTATTTCTAAAAATTTCTTTTGCTTCAATGGTGTTAGCAACACTATCAAATGGATTTAAAACAGCGGTTCCAATTGTAAAAAGCGAACCGTTTTTAAAAAATTTTCTTCTATCCATTAGTTTGGAGTATTTTTTTGTAAAGGTAATAAAATGTTAAATATTTTTTTTAGAAACTATATATTTTTGAAATTCTAAAAAATCTCGTCAAGATTAAATTTTAATGTTGGGAATTGAAAACTTTGAATTGCATCATCTTCAACAAGTGGATGCTGTCCAACATAAATTAAATCTTTCAACAAATAAATCAGAACGCTTTTGTTTTCGGGATTAATAATCCAATATTCTGTCACACCTGCTTGTTGATACAAGTCAAATTTAATTTTCATTTCTTTTTTTGAGTTTCCTGGTGATAAAATTTCAACAACTAAATTTGGTGCGCCAAATGCACCTTTATCATCAATTTGTCTGGGATCGCAAATTACACATAAATCTGGTTGAACTACTGTAAAAACTTCGGCATCTGATGTTGATTTATTTTTGTCTAATAAACGAACATCAAATGGCGCAATAAAAAATTCGCAAGTATTATTATTAAAACATCGAATCATTACGCCCGTAAGTTTGCGAGAAATTCGCTGATGATCCGTTCGTGGCGCTGGACTCATGCGTTGTATTTTTCCTAAAAACAATTCAATTTGTTCGTCAAATTTCCATGTCAGATAATCCGCATACGAATATGTTTTCTGCAGGTCTAATTGATTGATATTTGTAATCATTTTAGTTTTTTTTACAAATTTAGTGCAAATGCTAGTAAATTTTTAAACATTTATAATTTTCAAGCAATCATGATCTGATTTCGCAAAATATCTTCAATGGTTTCTCTGCTCCTAATAAGAATTCCTTTTCCATCTTTCCACAAAACTTCTGCAGGTTTGTATCTTGAGTTATAGTTGGAAGCCATTGAAAAGCAGTAGCCACCGGCATTTCTAAAACTTAAAATATCGCCTTCGTTTATTTCAGCAATGCGACGGTTGTTGGCAAAAGTGTCAGTCTCGCAAATATACCCAACCACAGTATAAAAACGCTCTTTTCCTTTTGGGTTTGAAATATTTTCGATAAAATGCTGAGAGCCATAGAGCATTGGGCGAATTAGATGATTAAATCCTGAATCGATGCCAGCAAAAACGGTTGAAGTGGTTTGTTTCACAACGTTAACAGTTGCCAGAAAAAATCCTGCTTCGCTAACTAAAAATTTACCTGGTTCAAAGGCTAAAATTAATTCTTTTCCGTATTCTTTTTCAAATTCGTTGAAACGTTTGGAAAGTTTTCTGCCTAATTCTTCGATGTTTGTTTCGATATCGCCTTTATAATATGGTACTTTAAATCCGCTTCCGAAATCGAGAAAGTCTAAATCTTTGAAATTTTTGGCAGCTTCAAATAAAATTTCTGCGGCATATAAAAAAACTTCAATATCAAGAATGTCTGAACCTGTGTGCATGTGAACACCATTAATATGCATTTTTGTATTTTGCACAATGCGAAGAATGTGTGGCATTTGGTGGATTGAAATTCCAAATTTAGAATCAATGTGACCCACGGAAATATTAGCATTTCCTCCTGCCATTACGTGTGGATTTAGGCGAATGCAAACTGGAATTTGCGGATATTTTGCGCCAAATTGCTCAAGAATTGACAAATTGTCGATATTGATTTGAATGTTTCCATATCCAATCACTTGCTCCAATTCCTCGAACGAAACGCCATTTGGCGTATAAATAATTTGTTCTGGACGAAATCCTGCATGCAATCCCAATTGCACTTCTTGCACCGAAACTGTGTCAAGATTGGATCCAATGTTTTTTAGCAATTGTAAAATCGAAAGGTTAGACAACGCTTTTGCAGCATAATTAATTCGTAAATTTTTTACCTTTGAAAAAGCTTTGCATAGTCGATTGTATTGTGCTTCAATTTTTTCGGCATCATATACATATAAAGGACTATCAAATTCTTGGGCAAGTTGCAGTAAATCTTTAGATTGCATTTTAATTTATTTTTTGCAAAAATATCGAAGTTTATTCGACTTTGCAAAGAAAATTTGTTTTATCACATTATATGATAATTTGCTGAAATTTATAGCTTTTTGAAGGAGTTTTGTTTGATAATTTATTTTTTACTTAATTAGAAATTGTCGCTTTGTAAGAAATTGCCATAGCCCCGACCGTGCCTGCGGCAGGCAGGTTGACGTGGAAATCCTTTCGATGCAAATGAAGTAGTTTTTGATTTTTAGAAATGGTTTTATTGGATTAAAAGATTGGAACAGAAAGCGGGAGATTGCTTCAAAATTCGCAATGACTGCTCCAAATAAAATTTATAATAGTTCTGAAAGTGTGAATGTTTTTTGCTATTTTTGTCGCAATTAAAATATAAAACTTCTGATTATGGACATTCACGAATACCAAGGAAAAGAGATTTTGGCCAGCTATGGCGTTAAAGTGCAACGTGGTTATGTGGCAAACAATGCTTTGGAGGCGGTTGCTGCGGCAAAACAATTGACTGCTGAAACTGGTACGGGATGGCACGTAATTAAGGCACAAGTTCATGCGGGTGGTCGTGGAAAAGGTGGTGGTGTGAAATTGGCGAAAAATTTGCAACAAGTTGAAGAATTGGCTGAGCAAATTATTGGTATGCAATTGATTACGCCTCAAACGCCACCCGAAGGTAAAAAAGTGCATAAAGTTTTGGTCGCTGAGGACGTTTATTATCCTGGCGAAAGTGAAACTTCTGAGTTTTATATGTCGGTTTTGCTCAACAGAGGCAAGGCTTGCAACATGATTATGTATTCTACGGAAGGTGGAATGGACATTGAGGAAGTTGCGGAACACACGCCACACCTTATTTTCACTGAAGAAATTGACCCAACAATTGGACTACAAGCTTTTCAGTCTCGTAGAATTGCATTTAATTTAGGATTATCTGGAAACGCTTTTAAGGAAATGGTGCAGTTTGTCACAGCTCTTTATGCAGCTTATGTTGGTGCAGATGCAACTATGTTTGAGATTAATCCAGTATTAAAAACGTCTGATAATAAGATCATTGCAGTTGATGCAAAAGTAAATTTAGATGATAATGCACTGTATCGCCATCCTGCTTTGGCAGAATACAGGGATATTCGTGAGGAACGCGCCATTGAAGTTGAAGCAAAAGCGGCTGGTTTGAATTATGTTGATTTGGACGGAACAGTCGGTTGCATGGTGAACGGTGCTGGACTTGCAATGGCAACCATGGATTTGATAAAATATGCTGGTTTTGAGCCTGCAAATTTTTTGGACGTTGGTGGAACAGCTGACGCAAAACGTGTAGAACTTGCGTTTAGAATCATTTTGAAAGACCCAAACGTGAAGGCAATTCTTATCAATATTTTTGGTGGAATTGTGCGTTGCGATCGTGTTGCTCAAGGTGTTGTTGACGCATACAAAAACATGGGAGATGCCATCACAGTTCCAATTATAGTTCGACTTCAAGGAACAAACGCGGAAATTGCAAAAGAATTGATCGACAATTCAGGAATGCCAATTTTGTCAGCCGTTCAGTTTCAAGAAGCTGCAGATCAGGTTCAAGCGGCTTTGTCGTAGTTGATAATCAATTTAAAATATAGTACTAAAAAAACCTAAACTTTCGTTTAGGTTTTTTTAGTTTTCAACATTCAACATTCAGCATTTATCATTTAATTTATTCAAAAAATCAAGTAATTTTTTAGTCGCAATTCCTCGATGGCTGATGATGTTTTTTGTTTCTAAGGACAGTTCAGCAAAAGTTTCCGTGTAACCACTTGGCTGAAAAATGGGATCGTAGCCAAAACCGCCTGTACCAATTTTTTCTGTGGTGATCTGTCCATTTACAATTCCCTCGAATAAATATTGTTCATTATTGATATTCAAGCAAATTATAGTTTTGAATCTTGCTTTTCTATTGGGATTATCGGATAAATTTGTGAGCAATTTATCCATATTGTCGTTGGAATTTCGTTGCAAACCTGCATATCGCGCGGAGAAAACTCCAGGTTCATTATTGAGCGCGTCTACTTCTAAGCCTGTGTCGTCTGCAAAGCAATTGTAGCCGTATTTTTCAGAAACGTAGTTTGCTTTTTGAATAGCGTTCCCTTCAATTGTACTTGAAGTTTCAGGAATTTCTTCAAAACAACCGATAGATTCTAAACTCAAAATTTCAATATTGTTTGGTAACATGGATTGAATTTCTACAATTTTATTGGGATTGTTTGAGGCAAAAACTATTTTCATGGGAGAAAATTTAAAGATTTAAAGATTTAAAGATTTAAAGATTTGAGGTGGATGTTAGAAAATTTAAAAATTGAAGGATTGAAAAATTTAAAGATTTGAGGTGGATTTTAGAAAATTTAAAAATTTGAAGATTGAAATATTCAAAGATTTCTTGTGGATATTAGAAAATTTAAAAATTGAAAGATTGAAAATTCAAAGATTTCTTGTGGATGTAAGTTAGTTTGTCAACGAATAAATTTGATTGCTCGATTAGTTTATATAACAATTATATTCATCGAACCCGTTGGGTGCAATTATTTTTTTAAATAAAAGTGTATAAATATTGGGACAAGATACTGAAATTCAGTATCTTGTAGTCGCTAAACACCCAATATC
>JAYWGW010000102.1:0-3069 GCA_043778045.1 Bacteroidota bacterium
TTTTATATCGAAATAAAGTGTACCTTTGCAACTTCAAAAAAAGTATATGGAATCTATAAGAAATATTGCAATTATTGCTCACGTCGATCACGGAAAAACTACTTTGGTGGACAAAATTATGTATCATTGTCAACTTTTTCGTGACAACGAAAATACTGGAGATCTTATTTTGGACAACAATGATTTAGAACGTGAACGTGGGATTACGATTACTTCCAAAAATGTTTCCGTACAATATAAAGGTACAAAAATTAATATAATTGACACTCCTGGTCACGCCGATTTTGGTGGAGAAGTGGAGCGCGTCTTAAATATGGCCGATGGCGTTTGTCTTTTGGTGGATGCTTTTGAAGGTCCAATGCCACAAACACGTTTTGTGTTGCAAAAAGCAATTGATTTGGGTTTGAAACCATGTGTGGTTATCAACAAAGTAGATAAAGAAAACTGTACGCCAGAGGAAGTTCATGAAAAAGTATTCGATTTGATGTTTGAATTGGGTGCCGAAGAGTGGCAACTGGATTTTCCAACAGTTTATGGTTCTGCCAAAAACAATTGGATGTCAGATCATTGGGAAAATATTACTGACAATATCGAAGCTTTGTTAGATATGGTTATAGAAAATGTTCCTGCACCAAAAGTTTCTGAAGGTACACCACAAATGCTAATTACCTCTTTAGATTTTTCTGCTTTTACAGGTCGAATTGCAATTGGAAGATTAGAAAGAGGCGTGTTGAAAGAAGGAATGCCAATTTCTCTTTGCAAAAGAGATGGCGTAATTGTAAAGTCAAGAATTAAAGAATTACATACATTCGAAGGACTTGGTCGCAAGAAAGTTCAAGAAGTTATTGCAGGTGATATTTGTGCAATTGTGGGTGTAGAAGGTTTTGAAATTGGCGATACAATTGCTGATTTTGAAAATCCAGAAGCTTTAAAAACTATCGCAATCGATGAGCCTACGATGAGTATGTTGTTCACTATCAACGATTCACCATTTTTTGGTAAAGAAGGAAAATTTGTTACTTCGCGCCACATTCGTGACCGTTTGACAAAAGAACTTGAAAAAAACCTTGCAATGAAATTGGGTGAAACCGATTCTGCTGATAAATTTATGGTTTTTGGCCGAGGTGTTCTACACTTATCAGTACTTATTGAAACTATGAGACGTGAAGGTTATGAGATGCAAATTGGTCAACCGCAGGTTATTATAAAAGAAATTGATGGTAAAAAATGTGAGCCAATTGAAGAATTGACTATCGATTTACCAGAATCGCTTTCAGGAAGAGCAGTAGAGTTTGTTACTTTGCGAAAAGGAGAAATGCTGAGCATGGAAACTAAAGGAGAACGCATGATTGTAAAATTCAATATTCCATCTCGTGGAATCATCGGATTGCGTAATCAATTGCTAACTGCAACTGCTGGTGAAGCTATAATGGCACACCGTTTTATAGGATATGAGCCTTACAAAGGCGAAATTTCTGGACGTAATAAAGGTTCTCTAATTTCAATGGAAAAAGGAAAAGCTATTCCTTATTCAATTGATAAATTGCAAGATCGCGGTAAGTTTTTTGTAGAGCCAAATGCCGAAATCTATGAAGGTCAGGTGATTGGAGAAAACTCTCGTGGGGACGATATGTGTGTAAACGTAACGAAAGAGAAAAAACAATCCAACGTTCGTTCGTCTGGAAATGACGAAAAAGCAAGAATCATTCCGCCAATTATTTTCTCATTAGAAGAAGCATTGGAATACATTCAAAAAGATGAATATGTGGAAGTTACACCAAAATCTATTCGTTTAAGAAAAATATATTTGACAGAAACTGATAGAAAAAGGTTTAAAATTTAAAGCCTTGTTAATCCCTCCAAAAGAGGAATTGTCAAATCCCAAATTCTAATTATAGAATTTGGGATTTTTTTTGAAATATATTTTATACATTTGATTGATCAAAAATTGAAATTATGGGATTAGTATATGCAGATATTGAACTGGTAAATGCTGGTGATATTGAAATGGCACGGAGACATGTAATTGGCGAAGAAGAAATCAAGCAAATGACCGTGAACATGCTTGTGGATTCAGGTGCTTATAATTTATGCATCAACGAATCAATTCAAGAACAACTTGATTTACCATTTGTTGAAAAGCGTAAAGGTCAACTGGCAAACGGAAGTATAGAAGAATATGATTTTGTTGGTCCTGTGCAAGTAAAATTCAAAAACCGAAAGACAATTTGCTATGCGATGGTACTACCAGGAAGTAACGAGGCTTTGCTTGGTGCCATTCCCATGGAGGATTTAGATGTCGTTATAAACCCGCGTAGACAAGAATTAGAACTTCATCCCGATCATCCTTATTATGCGCAAATGTCTTTGAAAGGCATTAGAAAATAAATTCATATTTCAAAAAAACATCCCAAATACGATGATGTAAGATTTGGGATTTTTTTTTGAAATATATCCAATCCATTTTATTAAACTACCAACCGAGTAGTGAGTTATTTTTTATTTAGATGTTCTGAAAAATACAAATTAATTTTTATTGGCAATTAATAACTGAATTTCAATTCGACTTTTCCATGATATAATTTACAATTCTCTGTTTTAGGCTTCATGTTTGGTGTCATATTTTTCGGCATAAACAAGTTCTCAATCAACAATATTGTCAATAAAACCTATACTTTTCTGCTTATGACTAATAAGTGTTAAAACAATATCAGCATTAAATCCGATGTAGAATCATTTATGTAAAGCATAAAAAAAAATATAAACTGTGAAGTTTATAATTTCGTAAAATAAAAAAAACTCCAACATTTCTGTTGAAGTTTTGTGGGCGATTGCGTGTCCCGATGCAGTCGGGAATAGCTTGTCCCGAGTGCATCGGGAGGTTCGAACCCCCGACCCTCCCGATAAAAAATCGGGATGCTCTTACCAGCTGAACTAATCTATATTGGCAATTAAAGATTTAATTTTTATACTACTTTTCCAAGATTTAATTTGTAGCTCTCTATCTTGGGCTTCTTGCTTAGATGCATATTTTTCGGTGTACACCAATTCCCAGTCATCGACGCTTCC
>JAYWGW010000103.1:0-11898 GCA_043778045.1 Bacteroidota bacterium
TTTATGGCGGAGAGTAAGGGATTCGAACCCTTGGTACAGTTACCCATACGCATGTTTAGCAAACATGTCCTTTCGGCCTCTCAGGCAACTCTCCAATGCTTTCAAAAATAATAATTGCTTTTCAAAGCGATTGCAAATATATGTTTTCAAGACCTTAATAACAATGAAATTTTCATTTTTTTTGCAATAAAATTACATTGAGAATAAAAGCTTCAATATCAATTGAATAAAATCTTGTTACTGTTTAACTATGATCTAATAGACTAACCAAAGTAATAATTCTATTTTCAAATAATCCCAGTACCTAAAACTTTAACTTTCTAACAAAGTAAAAATCTAATAATCTAAAAGTCTAACAATCTAAAAATCTAAACATGAATTGCCCGATTTTCAGTAGCTGCCAAAGCGGCTTCTTTCAAAGCTTCCGCAAAAGTTGGGTGCGCATGGCTCATTCGTGAAATGTCTTCTGCTGATGCGCGATATTCCATGGCGTAAACAGCAGCTGCAATCAAATCCGCACAACGTGCGCCAATCATGTGAATTCCAAGAACTTCGTCAGTTTTTGCATCGGCTAAAATTTTCACAAATCCATCCAAATCTCCAGATGCACGTGCTCTTCCCAAAGCTTTAAACGGAAAACTTCCTGATTTAAAAGCGATGCCACTTGCAACTAATTGTTCTTCGGTCTGTCCAACTGCAGCCACTTCTGGCCAAGTATACACCACGCCTGGAATCAGATTATAGTCTATATGTGGTTTTTGTCCCGCCAAAATTTCGGCAACCATAACGCCTTCTTCTTCAGCTTTGTGCGCCAGCATTGCGCCACGCACCACATCGCCAATAGCATATATATTAGGAATGTTTGTCTGCAAATGACTGTTCACTTCAATTTGACCTTTATCGGTTAGTTTTACACCAGCATTTTCGGCATTTAAACCAGCGGTAAATGGGCGTCTTCCCACAGAAACAAGCGCATAATCACCATCAAATTTCACTACTTCGCCTTTCGCATTCAAAGCTTCAACTGTTACGGAATCGCCATTTCGTGTAACTGATTGCACTTTGTGAGACACATAAAATTTCATGCCTTGTTTTTTCAATACTTTTGTCAATTCTTTTGACAATGAACCGTCCATTCCTGGAATAATTCTGTCTAAATATTCCACAACAGAAACTTGTGCGCCAAGTCGCAAATAAACTTGTCCGAGTTCGATACCGATCACGCCACCGCCAATAATAACAAGATGTTTCGGAATTTCGGGTAATTTTAATGCTTCGGTTGAGGTGATGATTCTTTCTTTATCCAAAGTAATAAATGGCAAATTCGAAGGCTTTGAACCCGTTGCAATAATAATATTTTTTGCTGTCACGGTTTCAGAACTTCCGTCTGCTTTGGTAACCGCAATATTGTTCGCATCAACAAAAGAACCAATGCCATTAAAAACTGTGATTTTATTTTTATCCATCAAATAATTAATGCCTCCAACGGTCTGATCCACAACAGCTTGCTTTCTTGCAATCATTTTTTCGAGATTCACTTTTACCTCTCCTGAAATCTCAATTCCGTTATCCTCAAAATGCTTAATTTCAGCATAATGATGCGATGATGACAACATGGCCTTCGATGGAATGCAACCCACATTCAAACACGTGCCACCAAGAGAATTATATTTTTCAATTATAGCAGTTTTAAAACCCAATTGCGCACAACGAATTGCAGAAACATATCCGCCGGGTCCCGAACCTATAATAACAACATCGAAAGTATTCATAAAATTTTATAGTTTTGATATTTTACAATGCAAAATTAAGCAATTATAGTCAGTTGCAAACACTGATTATCGAATAATTTATACCAATTCTTAGCGTTGCTTCATGCCAATAGTGTCAGTATAATTTGAGCGTGCCGTTTTTTTTGAAAGGCCTTTTGCTTTGCAACGCCTCTCAAAAAAAACGTCGGGCTTTCCATTCCCAAACTTTTGTCCTTTAAAGTCATTGCGAGGTACGAAGCAATCTGTTGAGCGGACAAAAGGTTTTCCATTTCAACTGGTCCGCCGAAGGCTGATCCCTCACGCGAACCACCATATTTATCAAAAAGTCTTTACTTCATAAAAACCTTTCTAAAAAATCAATTTCATCCCAACCTTTGTCTTTTTCATACCAAAGACTGCCCTGTTTTACCGTCAGTGGACAATCAAAATTGTTTGTGTACAAAGCACCCGTACCGAGTCCTTGAGGCATTTTGCTGTGTTGCAGATATGTCCATTGCGCGATGGCGTTTAATCCAATATTGCTTTCTAATGCTGAGGTTATCCACCAACCAATTTTCAGTTTTTCGGCAATGTCAATCCATTCTTGCGTGCCACGAAAACCACCAATAAAACTTGGTTTCAAAATAATGTATTGTGGCTTGATTTTTTGTAATAATTTTTCTTTTTCATCAATAGTAAAAACACCAATCAACTCTTCGTCCAATGCAATAGGAAAAGGTGCTATTTTACACAATTCTGCCATTGTGTCAGTATTGTTTTTAGCAATTGGTTGTTCAATGCTATGTATCTGATAATGATTAAGTTGATTTAATTTATATAAAGCATCATTTGAATTAAATGCACCGTTTGCATCAACACGAATTTCAATTTCTTTTTCTGAAAAATGTTGCCTTATAAATGCCAAAAGCGACAGTTCTTCATCGAAATTTATGGCCCCAATCTTAAGTTTTATGCAAGAAAAACCATCTCTGATTTTCTCTTCAATTTGTGATTTCATCGATGCCTTATCGCTCATCCAAACCAAACCATTTATAAGAATTGAATCTTTTTCAGCCGTAAAATCCGATGGAAAAAGCACGAATTTATCGTCGCTTTCTAAAGATTTAAAAGCCGTTTCCACGCCAAATTGTATGGAAGGAAAATCCAATAATGCTTCCCACAATGCGTCTTTTCCAAGTTGAATATTTTGGCACGTCCACGCCAATTTTTCTTCATAGTTTGGTCGATCATCAACACTCAATCCACGAAGCAATCCGCACTCTCCTACTCCAACTTTTTGGTTCTCTTTTAAAACAATAAACCAAGTTTCCTTTGTTGTCAAAACACCACGAGATGTGCCCGATGGGGTTTTAAAAATTAAATCATATCGTTGGTAAGAAGCGTTTATCACAACTATTTATCGTTTAATTTTTCGATGACTTTTTTAAAATCATCCGAAAATATTCCTGATTTTTCTAAATCTTCAAAATCTTGAATCGCCTTTGATTTGAAACTTGTTTTGGCGTCAATATTTTGATTTTTGTGTTTTTTGTAGATTGCTTTTGCCTTTGCATATTGATTTGATAATAAATATACATGCGCTAAATTCAACTGAACACCAAGATTTGCATTGTCCAATTTTTCGGCTTTTTCCAAATATTGCAAGGCTTTTAAATTTTGATTGGAAAACATATAAAAATACCCAAGCATATTCAAATCAGAAGCTTTTGGCGCATTATAACTTATAATTGTACTCTCCAATAAATCAATGGCTTGGTCAAATTTTTGTTCTTTGAAAAGTTGTAGGGCATCTTTTCGAATTTGATTAAAAAGTTTACTATTGTTACTAACTTCCTTAAATATTTCAACAGACAAATCCGAAATAATTTTAGATTTTTCTGTGTTTTGCAATTCTGTAAAATCTACAAAACTGTAATTTTTTTCAATCTTTTCTAAAATCGAAATCAGAAATAATTTATTTCTTTGCAATTTCAAATCCATATCCACTTTACTGATGGTTTGGATTGTTGATTTTTTGTTAAATTCGTTCCAACCGCGTGCTTTTTTGTTGCTAACCCACGGAACAATTTCGAGAATTATTTTTTGATTTAAAATCCAATTTTTACTCTCAAATCCAAACCAAACAAACTGTGTTTGCTCCGTCAAACAAAGCGATTTATTGACAGAAAGTAGTTTTGCATCTTTGCTTATGACTTGCGATTGCACCAAACAAGCTTTCGCGACATCACCATTTTCTCTATATTTTAGCACATCTTTTTCAGTTGTGAAAATCGCATATTTGCACTTATCGTTACCTGCAATTTTTGACAATAAAAACACCGCTCCTGCGCTTCCTTGACTGATTCCGCTTGGATCAGGAATGGATTTAAGCAATGAAACCAAGCTATTGGACATTTCTTGATTTTCATTCAAAAGCGTTATCCGATATAAAATTTCTGTCGTTCCAACAGGAAAATCTTCTGATTTTACGGTAATTCTTTCGCCTGCGCCAACCACAATTTGTTGGTTTGTAATGCGGTCTTTGTCCCAATATCCATCTGCTTGCGCGAAGCAAAATTGAGATATAAATAAAAATAAATATAATTTTTTCATAAGTTTGGATTTGGTCTAAATCGCACTCTGTTTCTACGGATTTTGTAAAGTAATATAATTTAAATTTTTGTATAATTTAAATTTGTGTAATTGTTGGCTTACATATGCCATTAATATGCAAGTATTGTTTCACGAATTAAAAGTAAAAAAAAAATTAAATAGAATTTCACCAACCTCTACGGCGTTTACGATTTGTATGATTCAATTGAAATTTAAATTAGTGCTAATTTGAGAAATTTGTTGTTTAACGTCACCATATGAAAGTAAATGTAGCTTTTAGTTTTATGTATTTGATGCCTACTGCCTATTACCTAAAGCCTCCTACTTTCTAATTGTTCACAAAAATATCCGACAGAAAATAAATCATCGAAAGCGATAAAAAAATGGCAATTGCAAAAGTTGCCAATGCCAATTTTTTTAATTCTGGATCTAAATTTCTCGGAATCGTATTGTTTTTAACCGTTTTTAAATGAAGAAAAAGTGGAACAAATGCCACAATAAAAAAGTATATATCAAAATTAAATTTATTGGGTTGCACATCTTTATGCATATCAAAATAAATGGCGAAAACAATCAGTAAAACCATTGCCGTAATAATTAAAAAATAGTGATATTGTTCGGCTTTTTCGCTTCCCATTTTCACCACCATCGTGTTTTTTCCTGCTTTTCTGTCGGAAACTTCGTCGCGCATATTATTTAAATTTAATACGCCAACACTCAGCAAACCTATTGCCGTTGCAGGCAAAAAAAGCAACCAATCCAACTGTTTTGAGTATAAAAAATTGACGCCAACGGTGCTGACCAATCCAAAAAATATAAACACAAAAACGTCTCCATAACCTTGATATCCATAAGCCGAACTACCAACTGTATATCGAATGGCAGATGCAATTGCTAAAATTCCGAGAACAAGAAATAGTATTGAAAACCAAATATATTCTTGTCCAAAAGCAAAATAAATTAGTAAAATTGCAGAAATTAAGGTTAATACGGAAGTAATGATAATTGCCTTTTTCATTGCCGACGGTGAAATTACTCCCGATTGAATGGCACGTTGTGGCCCTACCCTATCTGCATTGTCGGTTCCTTTTATGCCATCACCATAGTCGTTTGCAAAATTAGATAGTATTTGTAAACCCAAAGTGGTCAAGATGGCGAAACCAAATAGCAACCAATTGAAATTCAGTGTTGGCGTGAGTTCTGTACGTGTCGGATTTGCCAACGCGTACATGCTCCCAACAATAATTCCCGAAACCGAAAGTGGCAATGTGCGCAGTCGCATCGCTTGTATATAATGTTTCATTTCAATTTAATTTTTATAAAATCTGATTGTTTGTCTTTTCAATATTATAAAGCCACCAATTTATTTTTTGTTTTAGAATATCATAATTTCCCAAATCGAAGGTCAATTTTCCGCCTGCGGTAAAAATAATTATTGAACCAATATTAAGATGTTTGTGCCAAAATAGTTGCGATGTTTTAATAGCCTGAATTTTCTGTGGCATCATTATTTCCGTCGTAATATCCCAAAGCCCACTTTGTTTGATAATATATTTTTCATGTATGAAAAGTTGATAGTTTTTATATTTTATGAATTGCAGAATGGGCATAACAATAATAAAAGCAAATGCATAATTTCTATAAGCCAATAACTGCGGTGCTATCAAAAAAATTATTGCGCCATATATTAAGGTAGGAATTACAACATACAAAAATATCGAAAAGACCAACTTTCTGTAATTTGGCAATAATAATTGACCTTTTTGCGGAAGATCATTATACAACAGCCGTAAAATTTGATTTTTTTCATCGCAATTGCATCCGGGAATGGCAATTTTAGATGCACTACTTTTTTGTTCTTGCTCGGCACTTGCTTGCTTGATTTCAATTTGTGAAACTTTAAGTTTCCGCTGAAAATAGTTCTGATTGGTGTAAACAATTTGAACTTTCTCAGGTTTGATAATGGCACTTTTTGAATTGAGTAAACCATGTGATAATAAAATAGAACCGTCTTGTTTTTGAATCGATAAATCGAAATATTTGAATATGGTCACGATTAAGTTTACAATAATTACAATCAAAAAAACAGCAACTATAAACATAATAACTGCCATTGCATTGAAATTTTCCGAAATAACAGATTCTATATTTATTTCTTTTAAAATGCCATTTTTTGTAAACTGACGCACATTGTCAAAAACAGTAATTGCCAATACCAACAATAACGACATGCTTTTTGCATAGTTGGATGTAACACCAATTTTGATCAAACTTGAAAGTCCAATTTTAATAGTCGGTCGCTCGGAAGTTGCATCAGTATTTTGCTCAGAATCTTTTGTTATTGAGTCAATTTCAATTTTATCAATGCGTTGATTTACAAGTAGTTTAGCTTTTAATGCAACTGCCAATTCATGGGATATTGCCTTTATGGTTGCTTCTTTTTGACTACTTCCCGCCGTGTCAAAAGCAAGTTCATAGACGCCAACTAATTTCTGAATAAACGATTGGTTGATGTTTATTTGCTGAATTTTATCAAGTCCAATGGTGGTTTTTGTCTTGTTTATGATGCCTTCATGAATTATAAATTCGTCAGAATCATTATCAATATAAAAAGTGAAATTTATATACCGTAAATAGGAAACAATCGCCAAAATTGCCATCGCGCCCAAAAATCCTAACAAGTATATGCCATAGTTATTTTGATTGATTCGCAAAATAATTATAATAATCATTGGCCATAGCGATCTAACATTTTTTTGCAAGGCATAAAAAAATACCACTACTATTCCAATGGCGGATTGTCGTTGCGGTTGACTGAAATCTACTGCCATCAGTCGTTGGTTTTTATTTTATTCATCAACAGTTGTTTGATGTTTTCGGCTTGCTGTTTTTCAATTCCAGGGATTGTAATGTCACTATTGTCGCCACCTGCAGTGAAAATTTCGATGGAAGCCAAACCAAAATATCTTGATAGGAAACCTTCATGAAGCGCGATATGTTGCACCCGATTGTACGGAATCACCATGATGTTATTGGCAATCAAACCGCTTTTAAAAACCACATCGTGGGTTCTGAAGGCATATCCTTTTTTTAAAAAACTGATTCTATTTGCGAAAACAATAATTGTCAAAATAATGATGACGAGGATAACAATAAAATAAATAAATGACGCTACAACTTGGTTTTTAATAAAAAAAAGTATACAAACGCCAACAAAAATGAACATTGACAAAATGCTAAGATTTACTATAATTATTTTCCAATAGTCGGCATGTAACTTACTAAAAACAATGGATTCCATTTTTGGTAAATTGTTGATATCTATTGTTTCATTTGTGAAATCTTGCATAAGGTGTAAATTTAGCTTTTTTCGGTCATTAAATTAGTGGTAGTAATTTTTTATACAGTAAGCCAATAACGATAGCACTTCCGAAACTTAAAAGGGTGCCAATCAAAATATATTCAGTTAGTTTGACATCTTTGGCTTCTTTGAGGTCACCAAATCTAAAGATTGATTTGGCGGCTAATAAAAATCCAATACCTTGCCAAAAATTTAGATATATAAACAAAAATATAAAAAGGCGTTCGAGAATTCCGATGTATTTGCCTGCATTATTTGTTTCATTTTCAGATGATTGCTCAATAAAGACTAATTTTTTCAATATAATCTTTAAAATAATAGCTGACACAGATGTTACCAAAATCAAAGCTACAATTAGCAAGAAACGTTGTGGTTTGTATAAATATTGAAAATTTATATCGAAAGGAAAAAACCAATTTACTACAATTCCAATGGTTATAAAATGGAATATTTGATCAATGAAAAAATAGTTTTTTGTACTATATTTTTTTTCTAAATAAATTTTTAATATATCAATTATGAAGTGAAATACAATAATAAAAAGAATACTAAAAATATATTTTTTTTGGAATTGCGTTGTTATAAGTAATAATAATAGATGGATGAAAACGTGGGCGTACAAAAATTTTGACCTAATTCCATGCGTTTTTTTGTGAACGACCCATTGATTTGGTTGGCAGATAAAATCACCCATAAAGTGAGCCAAAACAAGTTGTAAGATAAAATAAATCATAAATTTTTTAGCTCTTTTTTATACAAATTTATAACATTTTTAATTTCAAAAAAACCACCTCTTTTTAATGCTGCACTGATGCTACTTTGACTTTTTATGTTTAATTGCTTTGCTAATTCTTCTTGCTTTGCTAAAGGATTGACAACAGCATTATGTACGATTTGCGCAGTTTTTACTGACCACTCATCTGCAAAAAACGTTACCAATTGAAAAATGGTATTAAAAATATCATCAAAAGAATCGTTTCCAGATTTAATGGCAATAGTATGTTTTTTTAGTGTATCAAAACATTCACCCGAATGCACAAAAGCAGTTCCATTAGATTCCATAATGCTTGTTGATCGAAAGCTGATAGTACCCAATCCGATGCCCATTCGAACATCAATACTTTTGATTGATTTTATAACCGCTTTAATCTCGAATATTAGTTCCAAAACAATTTCGGCTTCAATCAATACCTGAAAACTGTCGCCTCTATATATTTGCCAGTCAGATTTTTCAATTTGATATTTAAGAAAAACATCCTTTAAGGCTTGTACCCACAAGGTTGCATCTATATTTCTTGAGTTTATAATATCACCTGTAATAATTGCTGTCATGTCCTATATTTTGTGCAAGTTACAAAATTATCGTGTAATTCGACGATAATTTGCAATATCGTTTAATTAGGCGATAATTTGCAATATCGTGTAATTCGACGATAATTATAATTTTACGGCAACCATTTATTTTCTCCAAAATTTGGTTTACGTTTCTCCAAAAATGCATTCCTACCTTCTTTAGCCTCTTTGGTCATGTATGCCAAGCGTGTAGCTTCACCCGCAAAAACTTGCTGTCCTACCATGCCATCATCAGTTAAATTCATAGCAAATTTCAACATTTTTATTGATGTTGGAGATTTTTGCAAAATTTCTTGTGCCCACTCAAATGCAGTGTTTTCAAGTTCATCGTGTGGAATTACGGCGTTGACCATTCCCATGTCCATGGCTTCTTGAGCAGAATAATTCCGACCTAAAAAGAAAATCTCTCGTGCTTTTTTTTGTCCCACCATTTTTGCCAAATATGCGGAACCATATCCACCATCAAAACTCGTTACATCGGCATCGGTTTGTTTAAATATGGCGTGTTCTTTACTTGCAAGCGTCAAATCGCAAACCACATGAAGGCTGTGTCCGCCACCAACTGCCCAGCCAGGAACAACGGCAATAACAACCTTTGGCATAAACCGAATCAGGCGTTGCACCTCTAAAATGTTTAGTCGATGTTGCCCATCTTCGCCAACGTATCCTTGCTGTCCGCGTGCATTTTGGTCGCCACCGCTACAAAAAGAATAAATTCCATCCTTGGTAGAAGGTCCTTCGCCCGACAACAAAACCACACCAATTGAAGTGTCTTCTTGCGCATCGTAAAAAGCTTGATACAATTCCGCAGTAGTTTTTGGTCGAAATGCATTCCGCACATTTGGACGATTGAACGCAATTCTCGCCACACCATTGCATTTTTTATATGTGATATCTTCAAATTCTTTAACGGTTTTCCATGCAATCATAGGGCGTAATTTTTAAGCAAATATTTCAGTAAATTTAATTTATTTTTTATGTTTTTTGATTATGAATTTCATTAATTTTGTATAATATAATTCTACTACAATGAAACATTTTTTATCAACAAAAAACAAAGTCACTCTATTCATTTTATGGTCTTTGGTGGTTTTTCTTATCGCAATGATTGGAAGTTCAATAGAGGAAAATAATGTTTTAAAGTTTAAAAGTCAAAACGTTTGATATCACTGCAAATCTCTTCCAATCAATTATTTAAACTAAGATATAATTTTATAAAAAATACATATAATAATACGTGGCACTTATATAAAAACGTAAATTATTAGAATATTTAGTTTTATATATTTTTAAGACTTTACGACCTTCAAACTTTTAAACTTTCAATTTAAGAATGATAATAAACTGCAAAGGCACATTAATTGATTTGAGCACGCCGATAGTCATGGGAATTTTAAATATTACGCCCGACTCGTTCTACGATGGCGGAAAATTTAAATCCGATGCAGACTTTCTGAATCAAACAGAAAAAATGTTGAAAGAAGGTGCCATTTTCATTGATGTTGGCGGGGCATCAAGCAAACCCAATGTTACCCAAATTTCTGAAAACGATGAATTGCAACGTGTTGTGCCGATTGTTAACTTAATTTTAAAAAATTTTCCCGAAACCATCATTTCCATTGATACGTTCAGCAGTAAAGTTGCTGAAACCTGTATTAAAAATGGTGCATCAATAATCAATGATATTTCTTCGGGAAATTTGGATGAAAACATGATGCAAACCGTCGCCAACCTTCGTGTGCCATATATTATGATGCATATGAAAGGCACACCACAAACCATGCAAAGCCATGCAAATTATGATAATCTAATAAAAGAAATGTTGTTCTATTTTTCAGAAAAACTTTCGCAGGCACGCGCACTCGGAATTGCAGACCTTATTATTGATCCAGGCTTTGGTTTTGCGAAAACAATAGCACAAAACTTTGAAATTCTTAAAAATTTAGAGCTTTTTCAGCACCTTGAAGTTCCGATGTTGGTTGGTGTTTCACGAAAATCCATGATACATAAAACACTAAAATCCAACTCAGAAAACGCATTAAACGGAACAACGGTTTTGAACACATTTGCAATCACTAAAGGCGCCAACATTCTGCGTGTCCACGATGTGAAGGAAGCGATGGAATGTATTGAATTGATGAAGCAACTGCAATAATTCTAATCTTTATTGATGATGATAAGGTTCATTTTTAAGAATTGTAAATCCTCTGTAAATCTGTTCCACAACAAAAAGTCGCACCATTTGATGTGAAAATGTCATGGCTGAGAGTGAAATTTTCGACGTTGCTTTGGCATATATCGCATCTGAAAATCCGTAAGGTCCACCGATGACAAACACCAAAGTCTTGATACCTGAATTCATTTTTTTCTGCAATTCTTCAGCAAATGCAACGCTTGAGAAAGATTTTCCGTTTTCGTCCAATAAAACCAATTGATCGGTTGCTTGCAGTTTAGATAAAATAAGTTCGCCTTCCCGCTCTTTTTGCTGACTTTCGGAAAGATTTTTTACATTTTTTATATCTGCAATGACGTCAATTTCAAATTTTACATAAAACGACAATCGCTTTGAATAGTCGTCGATTAGCATTTGTAGATTTTTATTATCGGTTTTTCCAATAGCAATCAGTTTGATGTTCATTGATGGCTTTATTTTATGATATAGTAAGGTACAAATTTAAAAAAGTTTGTATTTGATTACTAAATTTTTGTAATTTAAATATTTCAAATCATTGTTGTCCGATAAAAAAGAAGCCAAATAAATGGCTTCTTTAGAAATATCGTAATTTTGTATTGCAAAAAACAAATAACGATGGCCAAAAA
>JAYWGW010000104.1:0-11836 GCA_043778045.1 Bacteroidota bacterium
GCTGATGGATTTAAAATTGGAATCAACAGTAGAAAATGCAATGGTAGAACGGGGCATTTTTCCGTCAGAAACGCCACCAATTAAAATTAAAGTCGTCGCCGAACCGAAAACAAGTTTACTAAAAAAAATATGGCCGTAGCCGAAAAAAATATCGCAATTCGCATCTACATCGTAGCAACTTTTATGCTTGTGATGGCAATTGCTATACTTTTTAAACTCAACACAATTGTTTGGGTTGAAGGCGATTATTATCGAAAATTAGCCAAAGAACGTACCGTAAAATCCTTTGTGATTCCTGCCAATAAAGGTAATATTTATTCTTCGGACGGCAGTCTTTTGGCGATTTCCGTTCCAAATTATACTATTCGTTTTGATGCCGTGGCGCCAAACAGGGCATTGTTTCAAAAAAACATTCTGCCACTTTCCGATTCTCTCGCCGTGCTGTTTAACAAATCGAGCAATCATTTTCAAAATGAATTGACTCGCGCACGTAACAACAAAAACCGCTATTATTTTCTTGCAAAAAATTTGAGTTTTACAGATTATAAAAGACTGAAAACTTTTCCTCTTTTCAATCGTGGCGCATACAAAGGCGGACTTATTGTAGAACAACACACGGTGCGTCAGCATCCTATCGGGAAAATTGCAGAACGAACCATTGGCTATGAGCGATACGACGAAAATGGAAAACTTAGAGATGCGGGAATTGAAGGTGCATTTGGTCAATATATAAATGGGAAAGACGGCAAGATTCTCAAGCAAAAAATTGCGAAAGGACAGTGGAAACCTATTCGCGACAATAACGAAATCGACCCACAAGATGGATATGATGTGATCTCAACAATTGATGTTTATATTCAAGACATTGCCCATCACGCCTTGCTAAAACAGCTAAAACTATATGAAGCCGACCATGGATGCGCCGTTGTGATGGAAACCAAAACAGGTGAAATCCGCGCCATTGCAAATCTTGGAAAAGGCGATAATGGCGAATATTATGAAAAACTAAACTATGCCGTCGGAGAATCTCACGAACCTGGTTCGACATTTAAATTATTAGATGTTATTGCTTTATTGGACGATAAAAAAATTGATACAAGTGAAGTGTATAAAACTTTTGGTGGAAAAATAAAATATCGAGGAAAAACCGTTGAAGACTCGCACCATTGTGGCAAAGATCAAGTGTCAATGGCGCGCGGTTTCGAGCTTTCGCTAAACACGGTGATGGTTCAAGCAGTTTATAACAACTACAAAAAAAGTCCCGCATTGTTTGTCGACCGAATCAATAGTTATGGACTCAACAAAAAACTCGGACTTCCGTTTGAGGGTGAAGGGCGGCCATACATTCCCTATCCAACGGAAAAATCTTGGTCGGCAATAACACTTCCGTGGATGGCTTTTGGATACGGGGTTTCGGTGACGCCTTTGCAAACGCTTACCTTATATAATGCCATCGCAAACAATGGCGAAATGGTGAAACCATCCTTCGTTCGCGAGATAAAAGAGTGGAATAAATCCATCAAAAAATTTGATAAAACCACCATCAATCCAAAAATATGTTCTGACGAAACCAACAAAAAAGTTACGGAAATGCTTAAAAATGTTGTGAAAAGGGGAACAGGTTCGAAACTATATTCCAAAAACTTTTCGATGGCAGGAAAAACCGGAACAGCACAAGTTGACTATGCCAAAAATGGTGGTCGCAATCAATATTACGCATCGTCTTTTGTGGGATTTTTCCCAGCTGAAGCACCAAAATATTCTTGTATTGTAGTGGTTCACAAACCTCGAACTGATTCAAATAATTATTATGGTGCCGACGTTGCGGGCCCAGTCTTCAAGCGAATTGCCCAAAAAATATACACGGACATTCCCACTCAAAACGAAATAAAAAACATCAAACAATCTATTGCTAAGCAAGACGATAGCTACCAAAAATATTATACCAAAGCAGAAAACAAATCGCGATTGGTTCCCAACGTTGTCGGAATGTCGGGCATGGATGCGCTTGCATTGCTCGAAAATTTGAAGCTAAAAGTGAAAGTAATTGGTTCAGGAAAAGTGAAAAATCAATCGTTAAATCCGGGTGAACGTATTGAAAAGAATAAACAAATTATAATTGAATTGTCGTAGGTAAGTTGAAAGTTTAAAAGTTAGAAAGTTTAAAAGTACGTAGTTAACAATTGCAGATTATTTTATTGCAACATATAACCATTAAGACATTAAGATAATTTAGTGTCAATGGCTTAATAATCTTAATTTCTTAATGGTAAAATTAATTATAATTTAGTTTTAAAAGTGTTTGATTAAAATCATAAAGTTTAAAAGTTATCAGAATTTATATATAAAAAATGAATCAAATTTTAAAAGACATATTATATAAAGTAAACATTGAAAGTGTCCTTGGAACAACCGATGTGTCTGTTAATGCCATTCAATTTGATTCGCGCAAAATTGTTGCAAATGATGTTTTTGTTGCGATCAAAGGCAGTCTTTCTGATGGACATTTGTTTATAGAAAAAGCCATTTCGCTTGGCGCAACAACCATTATTTGCGAAACATTACCCGAAAATATATCCGCAGAAACAACTTTTATTGTTGTAAAAGATTCCAATATTGCGTTGGCGCATATTGCAAATAATTATTTTGATAACCCATCTTCCAAATTAAAACTAATAGGAATAACAGGCACAAATGGCAAAACTACCGTCGCCTCATTGTTGTTTCAGTTGTTTCAAAAAGCAGGTTTCAAAGTCGGATTGCTATCTACTGTAAAAATTATGGTGAACAACACCGAACATAAAGCCACGCACACTACGCCCGATTCGTTAACCATAAATTCATACCTTAATGAAATGGTCGAAAACGGCGTAACGCATTGTTTTATAGAAGTCAGCTCTCACGGAATTCACCAAAAACGAACGCACGGCCTGAATTTTGAGGGTGGAATTTTCACCAATATCACGCACGATCATCTTGATTATCATAATACGTTTGCGGAATATCGCGATGTAAAAAAGGCCTTTTTTGATCAATTGCCAAAAACCGCTTTTGCACTCACAAACATCGACGACAAAAACGGACAGTTTATGCTTCAAAATTGCGAAGCCAAAAAACTGACATACGCACTAAAATCTTATGCCGATTACAAAGCGCTAATCCTCGAAAATCAATTATCAGGACTGCTGTTGAAAATTAATGAAAACGAAGTTTGGGTGCGACTTATCGGCAGTTTCAATGCCTATAATTTGCTTGCGATTTTTGGAACAGCAGTTGAATTAGGCATAGAAAAATTGGAAGCCTTGCGACTTTTATCAGAATTAGAATCTGTTTCAGGAAGGTTTCAATTTATTGTGCACAATGGAATCACGGCAATTGTGGACTATGCGCATACGCCCGACGCACTCGAAAACGTGCTGAAAACCATCGCCGATATTCGAACAAAAAACGAGACTTTAATCACCGTTGTGGGTTGCGGTGGCGACAGAGACAAAACAAAGCGACCAATCATGGCGCGCATTGCATCCGAAAATAGCGACAAAACCATTTTCACATCAGACAATCCGCGCACGGAAAATGCTGAAACCATTATTGCTGAAATGGAAGCCGGTGTGTTACC
Organism: Bacteroidota bacterium; assembly: GCA_043778045.1. Lineage (GTDB taxonomy): Bacteria > Bacteroidota > Bacteroidia > Flavobacteriales > Flavobacteriaceae > Flavobacterium. The sequence continues at coordinate 3,620 of JAYWGW010000104.1, forward strand.
ATCAGATTTTAAAAAAATCATATCAATAACTGACAGAAAGCAAGCCATCAAAACCGCAGTGCAATTTGCGAAACCAAAAGACATTATTTTGATTGCAGGAAAAGGCCACGAAAACTATCAAGAAATCAATGGTGTGCGCCATCATTTCGACGATATGGAACTCGTAAGAGAATTTTTAGAACAACAATAATTTTAAATATATAAGTCAAAAGTCAAAAGTCAAAAGTCGCAAGTCAAAAGTCCTAACGTCCTGCAAACAGAAAATGTGTCTTTTAAAATTGAAGCTAAAAAGGATACTAAATTTATAATTTAAAATCGTGAGAGAACGACTTTATAACATTTGACATTAGGACATTTGACTTATTGTACATATTAAGGTAGGATTTCAACCAAAACAGACCACATTCAAAACCAAAAATTATGCTTTACTACTTATTTGAATATTTACACAAAACACTCAACGTTCCCGGAACAGGTGTTTTTCAGTACATTACGTTTCGGTCGGCGTTGGCAATCATTTTGTCGCTGTCGCTATCGACAATTTTTGGTAAGCGAATCATCAATTTTTTACGAAATCAGCAAGTGGGCGAAACCGTGCGCGAACTTGGTTTGGCAGGTCAAAACGAAAAAGCAGGCACACCAACAATGGGAGGATTAATCATCATTTTCGCAACATTAATTCCTGTTTTTCTATTTACAAAATTGGATAATATTTACATAATCCTTTTGATTGTCACCACACTTTGGATGGGAACCATAGGTTTTGTTGATGATTACATAAAAATTTTCAAAAAAGACAAGCAAGGCCTCAAAGGCATTTTCAAAGTAATCGGACAAGTTGGTTTAGGAATTATCGTTGGCACCGTGCTTTATTTGCATCCGGGCGTCACGGTACGCAACGATACAAATGCCACTTTTTCGACCACAAAAATCAATCAAAACGAAATAAAATCAATACCAATCGAAGAAAAATCGACCACCACTACCATTCCATTTTTCAAAAATAACGAGTTTGACTATGCCGAACTGCTCGCGTGGACAGGCGAAGGTTACCAAAATTGGGCATGGATTATTTTCATTCCAATCGTAATTTTCATTATCACAGCGGTGTCCAATGGCGCAAACCTTACGGACGGAATCGACGGCCTCGCCGCAGGAACATCCGCCATTTCGGTATTGGCAATCGGCATTTTCACGTTCGTTTCGGGAAACATCATTTTCTCGAGTTATCTCAACATTATGTACATTCCAAATTCAGGCGAAATGACGGTTTTCATCGCCTCATTTGTAGGTGCGTTGGTCGGATTTTTATGGTATAATTCCTATCCGGCGTCAGTTTTTATGGGCGATACAGGCAGTTTGACCATTGGTGGCATTATTGCGGTTTTAGCAATTGCGGTGCGCAAAGAAATGATGATTCCGCTACTTTGTGGCATCTTTTTAGTCGAAAATTTCTCGGTTATTTTGCAAGTGAGCTACTTCAAATACACCAAAAAACGATTCGGCGAAGGTCGCAGAATTTTCCTCATGTCGCCATTGCACCACCATTATCAAAAAAAAGGATATCACGAAAGTAAAATTGTAACTCGTTTTTGGATCGTCGGAATCATGTTGGCCATTTTGGCAATAGTAACTTTAAAATTAAGATAAATTAATTACGAATTATCAATTACGAGATATCAATTACGAATTACGAAAAGTCAATTACGAATTACGAGATTTTATAAAATTTAGGGTGTTGTTAAATTGGTGGTTATCAGAGTTGTAATTAGATCATTGTTCATTAGAATGAAAGAAAACATTATTCAGGGAAAAACTTTTCGGTTTGCAGTTCGAATAATTAAATTGTATAAATATCTAATTGGGGAACATAAAGAATTTGTATTAAGTAAACAGATATTGAGGTCAGGAACATCAATTGGCGCAAACATAGAAGAATCGATTGGAGGTCAAGCAGATAAAGATTTTTTGCATAAGGTAAGTATTTCGTACAAAGAGGCTCGTGAAACTATTTATTGGTTAAAATTATTAAAGGAAACAGCATATATTAAACAAGATGAATTTGACAGTTTATTTTATGATGCCGAAGAAATTTGCAAAATTTTTGGTAGCATTCAAATAGCAATGAAGAAAAAGCTTGCAGAAAAATTATAAAACATAAAAATTCGAAAATGACATTTCGTAATTCGTAATTGAACATTCGTAATTGAACATTCGTAAATGACATTTCGTATATGACAACTCGTAATTCGTATTTGAACATTCGTAATTAAATAATTCGTAATTCGTAATTAAAAATTCGTAATTGATATGAAAAGACTCGTAATTCTCGGCGGTGGCGAAAGCGGAATCGGAACAGCAATTCTTGGCAAAAAGCAAGGATATGATGTTTTTGTGTCTGATTTTGGTATCATATCTGAGCATTACAAAAGCGTGTTAATCGAAAATAAAATTTCATATGAAAATCAAAAGCACACCGAAGCCTTAATTCTAAATGCCGATTTGGTTATGAAAAGTCCGGGAATTCCCGACAAGGTTGAAATCGTTCATAAAATAATATCGAAAGGCATAAAAATTATTTCCGAAATTGAATTTGCTTTTCCATACACAAACGCAAAAATCATAGGAATCACAGGAAGCAACGGAAAAACCACCACCACCATGTTGGCATACCATGTTTTGAAAACCGCAGGTTTGAACGTTTCAATGGCAGGCAACATCGGAAAAAGCTTCGCTTGGCAGGTTGCCACCGAAAATATTGATGTTTATGTACTCGAAATAAGTAGTTTTCAATTGGATGGATGTTTTGAATTTCGTCCAGATATTGCCGTGCTAACCAACATCAGTCCCGACCATTTAGACCGATATAATTATGATTTTCAACAATATATCAATTCAAAATTTAGAATTACACAATCCCAAACCGAAGCCGATTTCTTGTTCTACGATGATGATGATGAAGCAACAAAAAAATGGTTTGAAAATAACACAACAAAAGCAACAATAATCCCATTTTCGGTTTCCGCAACTTTGGATTTCGGAATCTCAATAAACCCAAAAACTATGAATCTCAATTTTCTCGAAGAAGAATACGCCATCGACATCACACATTTCTCGCTTGAAGGCAATCACAATCGCAAAAATGCAGGTGCAGTTGCAGGCGTAGCAAAATTGCTTGGCATCCGCAAAAACACCATTCGCGAAAGCATGGGAAGTTTTGAAGGCGTCCCACATCGATTGGAAAAAGTGCTAAAAATTGACGGTGTTCAATATATAAATGATTCAAAAGCAACAAACGTAAACTCGGCATATTATGCTTTAGGAAGTTTGAATGTGCCCACGGTTTGGATTGTTGGTGGTGTCGACAAAGGCAATAATTACGATGAACTAATGGGTTTTGTCCGTGAAAAAGTGAAAGCTATTATTTGTCTTGGAATAGACAATAGCAAAATCATCGACATTTTTGGCAACGTCGTAGATATTATGCTTGAGGTTGACAACATGCATGATGCAGTGAAAATGGCACAACGTCTTTCCGAAAAAGGCGATGCCGTGTTACTTTCGCCCTGTTGCGCAAGTTTTGATTTATATAAAAACTATGAAGATCGAGGCAATCAGTTTAAGAATGCGGTGAGGAATTTGTAAGAGGAAAGGATTAAGCATTAAGGATAAGGTATTAAGTATTAAGGAGAAAGAGGCAAGAGGGAAGTGGGAAGTGGGAAGTGGGAAGAGCCATTTTACCGTGTTCTATTAAACTTTATAACATTAAAACTTTATAACATTCTAACATTCAAATTTTACAGCATTAAAAACTTTCCAACTTTATAACATGTAAACTTTCAAACTATTTACCATGAAAACATTTTTAAACAACATAAAAGGCGATAAAGTCATTTGGTCACTCGTGGCTTTCTTGGCTTTGGTGTCGTTTATGCCTGTTTTTAGTGCGAGTAGCAACCTTGCCTACATGGGTCGTGGCACCGGAAATACGTTGGGATATTTGGCTAAACATTTTGGACACATTGCGCTTGGATTTTTTATTTTGTATCGCATTCAGAAAATTCCATATCAATATTTTCGAACTATTTCACGCATTTTGTTGCCCATCACTTGGGTGTTGTTGCTGGTAACTATGGCTTTTGGCGTGGAACAAGGAAGTGCCACACGATGGTTAAAGGTACCGCTAATTGGTCTTTCGTTTCAGCCTTCGGCAATAGCATCGCTATTTTTAATGATTTTTGTCGCGCGATATTTATCTAAAAATTTTAATGAAACGCCATCTTTTAAAGATTCTGCAATCAATTTGTGGTTGCCTGTCGGTGTTACTTTAATGCTGATTTTGCCAAACAATTTTTCAACGGCCGCACTGATTTTTCTAATGGTTTTGATGCTCACTTTTGTGGGGAATTATTCAATAAAACACACTTTTTATGTGCTTGGAATAGCTTGCACAATGTTTCTGTTTTTCATTTTAACGGCAAAAATTGTCCAAAAAACCAATCCTGAAAAAATCCCTCGTGTATTTGTGCGCGTGCAAACATGGGAAAACCGATTGGTTAGTTTCTTCGATAATAAAAAAACCGAGGAACGAGAAGTTTCTGATGATGATTATCAAATCGAAAAAGCCAAAACAGCAATTGCATCAGGCGGATTGTACGGTCTTGGGCCAGGCAAAAGTGTACAGAAAAATTTTCTGCCTCAATCGAGTTCCGACTTTATTTTTGCCATAATAGCCGAAGAAAATGGACTGCTTGGCGCGGTTGGTTTGCTTGTTTTATACCTATTGTTATGTTTCAGATTCGTTATTGCGGCGCATCACGCCAACACTATTTTCGGGAAATTACTGGTAGTTGGTTTAGGATTTCCAATCATATTTCAAGCATTAATCAATATGGGTGTTGCCGTGCAATTGTTGCCTGTAACAGGTCAGACATTGCCGTTGATAAGTAGTGGTGGAAGTTCTATTTGGATGACTTGCGTATCCATCGGCATCATTATTAGCGTGACCAAAAAAGACGAAGAAATTGAAGCCGAGCGTTCTGAAAAAGTGCATCGTGACAACGTGCTTAAAAAATTAATAGACGATCAAATTGCAAAAGACAGCGCATCTGAAAACGGAAACAAAGATGAAGATTTTTCTATCGAAGAAAAAAATCCAATGGCAGTTGTAATGAATAAATAGGAAGAAAATGCAAAACAAAAGCAACGACATATCAACCAAAAAACCATATCGATTTATTTTGAGTGGCGGTGGCACGGGCGGACACATCTATCCCGCAATCGCTGTTGCAAATGAATTGAAACGTCGATATGCTGATGCTGAATTTCTATTTGTTGGTGCACAAGATAAAATGGAAATGCAAAAAGTGCCACAAGCCGGATATGAAATTGAAGGTTTATGGATTTCAGGAATTCAACGAAAGTTGACGTTCGAAAACGTGAAATTTCCTTTTAAGCTATTGAGTAGTTTATTGAAATCTCGAAAAATTATAAAAAAGTTTAAACCCGATGTGGTTATTGGAACCGGCGGATTTGCAAGTGGACCTTTGTTGAAAATGTCAGCATCGATGGGAATTCCAACGTTGATTCAAGAACAAAATTCATTTCCAGGAATAACCAATAAATGGCTGAGTAAACAAGCACGAACCATTTGCGTTGCGTATGAAAATTTGGATCAGTTTTTTCCGAAAGGAAAAATTGTATTGACAGGAAATCCCGTTCGTCAAGATTTACTAAATGTAACAGAAAACAGGGCAGAAGCGATAAATTATTTTGGTTTAGATAATGCAAAAAAAACAGTTTTGATTCTTGGCGGAAGCGGTGGCGCAAGGCGCATAAACCAACTCGTTGAAAAAGAATTGAAATTATTTAAAAAGCATAATTTACAAGTTTTGTGGCAATGTGGAAAATTTTATTTTGAACAATACAAACAATTTGACAATCAAAAAGACGTGCAAGTTTTTGAGTTTATAGACAGAATGGATTTGGTGTATGCGACAGCAGATTTTATCATTTCGAGATCAGGTGCCTCGTCGGTTTCCGAATTGTGTTTGGTTGGAAAGCCTGTAATTTTTATTCCATCGCCAAACGTTGCCGAAGACCATCAAACAAAGAATGCTATGGCTATCGTAAACAAAGATGGTGCAATTTTACTGAAAGAATGTGACTTAGAAAATCAATTTGAAAGCACATTTGAAAACTTGCTAAATGATGAATCATTACAAAATAAATTGTCCGAAAACATAAAAAAATTAGCCATGCGCAACGCAACTAATGATATTGTGGATGAAATTGAGAAGTTGTTGTGAGAAGAGTGAGAAGCAAGAGACAAGAATCAAGACGCAAGAATCAAGAATAAAGATGTGAGAAGCATGAATCAAGAGGCAAGATGTGAGAAGTGAAAAGAAAAATTTGAGATGCAAGAGCCAAAAAGCAAGATGAAATTTATATGAAATATTTTAATTTTAAAATTTTATAATCCATTAACTAAAAACCAACCACCACGAACCAACAACTATCAACCAATAACATGTCAACATTCAAACATTTTAACTTTTGAACTTAAATCAAATACATAACGTTTTTTTCATAGGCATTGGCGGAATCGGCATGAGTGCTTTGGCGCGCCATTTCAAAACCTTGGGGAAAAACGTTGTGGGATATGATAAAACGCCGTCTGCACTCACTTTAGAGCTGATTGCTGATGGCATCGACATTCATTTTACAGATGAAATTTCACTTATTCCAAGTGATTTTTATATTGAAAATACGCTCGTAATCATCACGCCTGCCGTTCCTGTAACGCATTCGCAGTGGTTATTTTTTATTGAAAGAGGTTTCACAATCAAAAAAAGATCGGAAGTTTTAGGACTTTTGACTAAAGATACTTTCTGTTTCGCTGTTGCGGGAACGCACGGAAAAACCACAACTACAGCCATTTTGGGACATATTTTGCTCACAGCAGGAATTGACGTTACGGCTTTTGTGGGTGGAATTGTTGAAGGATATAATACCAATCTGATTGGAAACGGAAAAACCGTGACCGTGGTTGAAGCAGATGAATTTGACAGATCGTTCCTGAGATTATTTCCAGAGATGGCATGCATTACATCAACCGATGCTGACCATTTGGACATCTACGGAAATGTCGAAACCATCGAAGCTACTTTTCAAGAATTTGCCGATAAGGTTGACGATAAATCAAAACTATTCGTCGCAAAAAATAGCATTATCAGCGGGCAAACTGTAGCCATTGAAAGCGATGCCGATTATCAAATTATTAACAAAAAAGTAATTGATGGCGCCTACCATTTTGATATAAAAACGCCAACAAAAACAGTAGAAAATGTAACATTTGCTTTGCCAGGAAATCATAATTTGATGAATGCACTGATGGCAGTTGCAATGGCATTAGATTATGGACTTTCGGACGAAAACATAAAAAATGGATTGGCTACATTTAAAGGTATAAAAAGACGATTTACCTATCAAATAAAAACAGAAAATTGCGTTTATATTGATGATTATGCGCATCATCCCACGGAAATAAATGCTGTGAATCAGGCTATTCGAGAATTATATCCAAATGATAAAGTTTTGGCCGTTTTTCAACCACATTTATTCAGTAGAACAAAAGATTTTGCCAATGAATTCGCAAAAAGCCTGTCGCAATTTGATGATGTTTTATTGTTAGACATCTATCCCGCACGGGAATTGCCAATGGATGGCATAACATCAAAATGGCTATTAGAAAAAATCGACAATCCAAACAAAAAACTAATTCAAAAATCAGAACTAATTAACGAAATATTAAAAACAAAAAACAAAATAATTGTGACTATTGGCGCAGGAGATATTGGAGAAATGGCTTTACAAATTAAAGATTCTTTAGAAGATTTTTGAATTGATTAACGATTATTAGATTAACGATTAATCAGATTAACGACTTGGGATTAACGATTATTAGATTAACGAATATTAGATTAACGATTGTTGGATTAAAGAATTTTAGATTAAAGAATATTAGATAATAATGATTTAAAAAAAAAACATAAAACAGATTTCATAACAAGCAATCAACAGAAACATCCAAAATAATCGGCACCACAAAACAATCGTTAATCTAATATTCGTTAATCAACAATCGTTAATCAAAAATTCAACAGAAACATCCAAAATAATTGGCACCACAAAACAATCGTTAATCTGATAATCGTT
>JAYWGW010000105.1:0-51920 GCA_043778045.1 Bacteroidota bacterium
ATTGACGATGAATTTAACGATTTTGACATCACCATAAACGACGGTCTTGATGATTTATAGAAAATGGGACATCGTGTTGGTTGATTTGAATCCGACAAAAGGTAGCGAAATTTCTAAAATAAGACCTTGCCTGATCGTGTCACCAAATGCGGTAAATACATATATGAACACCGTAGTAGTAGTTCCATTTACCTCTAAACCGAAAAGTTATCCATTTAGAATTGCAACAAACTATAAAAATACAGACGGAGAATTATGTTTTGACCACATAAAAAGTATTGATAAAAGCAGAATTGTAAAAAAAGATGGCGAAATTACGAAATCAATCAGGCAGGACATCAATAACATGTTGATTGAATTTTTTAATGAATAATCAGCAATAGTTAAATTTAAGAAATAAAAATTAGAATATAAAAAAAGCACTATGAAAGGAGTATTATTAGTAAACCTTGGCTCGCCGGAGAGCCCAACCGCAAAAGACGTAAAACCATATTTAGATGAATTTCTAATGGATCGATTCGTTATCGATGTGCCATTTTTGTTGCGAGCATTGCTTGTGCGAGGCATCATTTTACAAACACGACCAAAAAAATCAGCAGAAGCCTATGCCCGAATTTGGACTGATGAAGGTTCGCCACTGATTGTTATTTCAAAAAAAATGCACAAAAAAGTGCAAGAACTATCCGATATTCCGGTGGCGTTATCCATGAGATATGGAACTATAACCATCATGAAAGGCCTGCAAGAACTGCACGACAAAGGCGTTACCGAAGTGATGCTTTTTCCGCTCTATCCGCAACACGCCATGGCAAGCACCACCACAATTTTGGTTTTAGCAGAAGAGTTGCGAGCCAAACATTTCCCTGAAATGAGTTTCACAATTGTGCCTGCGTTTTATAATAAACCTGATTATATTAAGGTTTTGGCAGAATCTATCAAAAAACATTTGGAGGGTTATGATTATGATCATTTATTATTTTCGTATCACGGAATCCCAAAACGCCATATTCGCAAGACCGACATCACAAAATCGCATTGTAAAATAGACCGAACATGTTGCAGTACGCCATCGCCTGCGCATGAATTTTGCTACAGCCATCAATGCTATGAAACCACGAAATTGGTGACCGAATATCTTAATATTCCAAAAGAAAAATACAGTCAAACTTTTCAATCTCGATTGGCAGGCGACAAATGGCTTACGCCGTACACGGATGTTGAAATCAATAAAATGCCCGAAAAAGGCATTAAGAAATTGGCGGTTGTCACGCCTGCTTTTGTGTCTGATTGTTTAGAAACCTTAGAAGAAATTGCCATGGAAGCAAATGAAGAATTTTTGCACCACGGCGGAACAGAATTTAGAGCCATTCCGTGTTTGAATGAGGAAGATGCTTGGTGCGAGTTGGTGAATAAATGGATTGGGGAGTTTAAAAATAGCAAAAACTAAAATTTGTTTGATGGAAAAATTGCCTGAAAACTACATTGAAACATTATCAAGTTTAAAAGAAAGAATAAAATTTGCGCAATACCGAAGTTTATCGACTGTAAATACCGAGATGATTTTGATGTATCTTGATTTTGGAAAAATATTTTCAGAGAAGTTAAAACTAGGTTGGGGCGAAAGCATTATAGACACAATTTCCAAAGATTTGCAGTTAGAATATATTGGCGTAAAAGGATTTTCTTCGAGAAATTTAAGGCGAATGAAATTAATTTACGACGAAGTTTGTGATAATTCAGTTTGGACACAAGCTGTGTCCAAAATTCCATGGGGACATTCTAATATGATTTTTGCACGAGTAAAAAAGAAAGAAGAGCGCACTTTTTATTTACAAAAATGTTACGAAAGAGGTTGGAGTAGATCAATTTTAGAAGAAGAAATTAAATTTGACGGGTTCGCAAAACAGATAGATTTTCAAAACAATTTTTCTACTACAATTCAAGAAAATAAATTAATTGACTACAGATTAGAATTCAAAGACGAATATAATTTATCGTTTTTAAACCTTGATGATATACATTCAGAACGTGAATTAGAAAACGCTTTGGTGAACAGTATCATTAAAACTATTGGGCAATTCGGAAACGATTTTGCTTTTATGGGTCGACAATTTAGATTAGAACTTGATGATAAAGAATATTTTGTGGATTTACTTTTTTATCATAGAAAACTAAAATCTATGATAGCAATTGAGTTGAAAACCACAGAGTTTAAACCTGAACATAGTCAACAATTAAATTGGTATTTACATTTGCTAGACAAAACAATTAAATATCCAGAAGACAATCAAACAATTGGAATTTTACTTTGCAAAACAAAAAGTAAATTAACGGTTGAATATGCGTTAGAAATGGTTAATAAACCTATCGGAGTGTCAACGTACAATTATAGACAATTACCAACCGAAATTGCACAATTTTTACCAACAGAAAAAGAATTTGAAAGATTATTGGAAGATAATGAAAATTTAGAATAATGGAAGGCTACAACTACCTAAAATCCCTACACCTAATATTTGTAATCACCTGGTTTGCAGGTCTTTTTTATATCGTTCGTTTGTTTGTATATCAAATCGAAGCTAATGAAAAACCTGCGCCCGAGCGAGAAATTTTGCTTTCGCAATATAAAATAATGACCTACAGACTGTGGTATATTATCACGTGGCCATCGGCAATATTGGCAAGTTTTTTTGCGTTTTGGATGATATTTTTCACTGATTTAGGACAAGCTTGGCTCACACAACCATGGATGCACGTAAAACTCGGATTTGTGTTTTTACTCTATTTATATCATGCCAAATGCCAGCAAATTTTCAACTTACATCAAAAAAACATCTATAAAAAAACGTCAAATTATATGCGATTGTTTAATGAAGGTGCTACAATAATTTTGTTTGCTGTAGTGTTTTTGGTGGTGCTAAAAAATGCTGTAAACTGGATTTATGGTGTGGTCGGTATTTTCATTTTTGCCATCACAATTATGCTTGGATTTAAATTTTATAAACGCTTTCGCGAAAGAAATAATTCTTAAATATTGAAAAAATCCATCAAAATAAAAAGAGTTTCTCTGCGGACAAGAATTTTTGTGTCAATGATTTTCTTGACGCTTATTGCGTCGCTTCTGATGGCAGGAATTTCGATTTTGCAGTTCAAAACAGAGGCGAAAAATTTTCATCAAGAACGTTTGGAACGCAAAGAAAATGCCATTAAAGAACATATAAATTACATACTTTCCACGTCAACTTATCCGCTGACGACTGAAAACTTAAAATATATTTTTAAAGATAAAATTCACGAGCTATCAGACATTCATACATTGCAAATCAACATGTATAGTTTGAAAGGTAAGCTTATAAAATCTTCAAAAACAGCCTTTTCTATTGATAAACAAAAACCACCAATTCCAGATTATATTTTGAAATTAGTGATGTCGTCAATAGAAAAACGTTACGTAAATGTTGAAACAATTGAAGATAAAAAATACCGCTCTTCTTATTCTATCATCAAAGATTTAAAATTCAAACCGCTCGGAATTTTAAGCCTTCCTTATATTGAAGACGATGGTTTTTATGATCGGGAGCTCAAAAATTTTCTATTAAAACTTGGGCAAGTTTATGCTTTTATGTTGGTAATTGCTTTCGCCTTGGCCTATTTTTTATCAAGCTATATCACACAATCTTTAAAAGCCATTTCAGACAGAATTCGAGAAACAAGTTTGAATCAGAAAAACGAAAAAATTCAATCAGATGATAGCAGTCAAGAGATTAGTTTATTGATCAACGCTTACAACGGCATGGTTGAACAACTCGAAGAAAGCGCACAAAAATTAGCACAATCTGAACGAGAACAAGCTTGGCGCGATATGGCGAAACAAGTGGCACACGAAATTAAAAATCCGCTTACGCCCATGCGTTTGACCGTGCAAAGTTTTCTTAGAAAATATGATGCCGCCGACGTAGATTCCAAACAAAAACTTAAAGATTATTCCGACACATTGATTCAGCAAATAGACACCATGAGTGCCGTGGCATCTGCGTTTTCTAATTTTGCATCCATGCCGGCACAGCAGAACGAAACCCTTAATGTGGTTCAAATTGTTGATTTAGCATTGGACATTTTTAATGAAGATTACATCAGTTTTATTCACAATCAAGACGAAATAATTACCAAAATTGACCGCACGCAACTGATCAGAATTATTACCAATTTGGTTAAGAATGCCATTCAATCCATACCCGAATCGCAGATTGAAAAGATGGTGGAAGTACAAGTAAAAAAACAAAAAAATACTGTTTTTATTTCTGTAAAAGACAACGGCATTGGCATCGAAATTGAAAATCAAGAACGCATTTTTGAACCAAAATTTACTACCAAAACAAGCGGAATGGGTTTAGGATTAGGAATTATTAGAAACATAATCGAAAATTATAAAGGTTCGATTTCATTTGAGACCGAACCAAATAAAGGAACGATTTTTATAGTGTCTTTGCCAATAATTCAAGACAAAAAACAGAAGTTAGTTTAATTTACAATTATTCGTTATTTTTGTATAAAATTATATCGCATGGAAGTTATACGCAACTTTTCAGATTTAGATTTGACCAAAACTTACACCTATTTTGACTATTTAAAATGGGAGTTAGATGAGCGTGTGGAATTGATTTATGGAAAAGTGGTAGCAATGGAATCAACAAGTACTAATCATCAGATTATATTGATGAATTTAGTTGGTAATTTCCATCCACACAGAAAAGAAAGAAATTTTAAGTTTTTCATGGCATCTTTTGACGTTAGATTAAATATAGACAATACCAATCTAAACGTTGTTCAACCAGATGCACTCGTTGTTTTAGATAATAGCATTATTGACGAACAAGGATGCAATGGAAATCCTGATTTGGTTATTGAAATTATTTTGCCAATAACATTAAAACACGATACAAAAACTAAATTTGACCTGTACGAAAAAGCAGGAATTAAAGAATATTGGATGATTTATGCAACAAGTCAAATTGTTTTTATTTACATACTTCAAAACGGTAAATATATCGGTTTAAAGCCTGTTTGTGCAGGATGTAAAATAGAAAGTCATGTACTACCCTCCTTAAACCTTTCGTACGAACAGGTTTTCGATAATTTAATAAATTTTAATTGAACTTAAACCATGACCTACGAAAACATATTGCTCACTACAGAAAACAAAATTGCAACCATAACCATCAATCGGCCAACAAAACTAAATGCATTAAACAAAAGCACTATTTTTGAAATTCACCACGCCGTGAATGTTTCAGATTTGAACAACGACATTCGAGTGATTATCATTACAGGAAGTGGCGATAAAGCTTTCGTTGCAGGCGCAGACATTGCGGAATTTGCACAATTTACACCCGATCAAGGCGCAGAATTGTCCGCCTTGGGGCAAGAAACTTTGTTTGATTTTATCGAAAACTTAAAAAAACCTGTAATCGCAGGCATCAATGGTTTTGCGCTCGGTGGCGGATTAGAACTTGCTATGGCATGCCATTTTCGAGTAGCATCAGATAATGCAAAAATGGGTTTGCCTGAAGTTTCACTTGGCGTAATTCCTGGCTATGGCGGTACGCAACGACTGCCACAATTGATTGGAAAAGGTCGCGCCATGGAAATGATAATGACCGCTGGAATGATTACTGCCGATGATGCTTTGCGTTTTGGATTGGTCAATCACGTGGTGCCACAAATGGAATTGTTAGAAACCTGCAACAACATTGCTCAAAAAATTATAAAAAATTCACCTTTCGCTATTTCACAAGCCATAAAAGCTGTAAATGCCAACTATAAAGATGGAACCGATGGATACAAAACCGAAATCAAAGCATTTGGAAAATGTTTTGGAACAGGTGAATTTTTGGAAGGTACAACTGCTTTTTTAGAAAAAAGAAAAGCTAATTTTTCGTAGTTATATAATTTTGCCTCAGATTTGCCCGCCGTAGGTTGGTTGCACAGATTTTTTTCAAAAAAATTAATCCTTTAAATCTTTTTAATCTGTGGCAAAAAAAAATTTATTTTTTGTGATTTATTTGCACTAAGATATGAATTTATTTAAAGTAAAACACATTCTATAATTCCAAACCACTACAGATTCGTGAAATTCTTTAAAAATTCCATTTAAAAAAATTCGTGTTGAAAACGGCTACTTAAAAATTCTATCTAATTATCCCATAAATTGTCTTCCGACAAATGAAAAACAAATTCTATTCATATCTACAAAACCTTCAAGACCAAATTGTTGCTAATTTAGAAATCGTCGAAACTTCAGCCAAATTCCGCGAAGATATTTGGGAAAGACCTGAAGGCGGTGGCGGACGAACGCGGGTTTTAGAAAATGGAAATGTGATCGAAAAAGGTGGTGTAAATATTTCCGCTGTGCATGGCAAACTGCCTGAGTCCATGCAAAAAATGTTTAATGTAGGCGAAGCAGATTTTTTCGCCTGCGGACTAAGTCTTGTTATTCATCCTAAAAATCCAATGGCACCAACGGTTCACGCCAATTGGCGCTATTTTGAGTTATATGACACTTCGACTGCGCTCAGTGCAAACGCTAACAACTCCTCCCCTTCGGAGAGGCCGGGTGGGGCATGGTTTGGTGGCGGTCAAGATTTAACGCCGTACTATTTGTTTGACGAAGATGCCATTCACTTTCATCAGACTTGCAAAACGGCATGCGACAAACACAATGTAAATTTTTATCCAAAATATAAAAAGCAATGCGACGACTATTTTTGGAACACACATCGCAATGAAGCCCGTGGAATCGGCGGTTTATTTTTTGATTATTGCAAGGAAACGCCTGAAATGTCAATGGAACAGTGGTTTGATTTTGTAACAGAAGTAGGCAACAGTTTTTGCGAAGCGTACATTCCAATTCTTGAAAAAAGAAAGGATTTGCCATACACTGATGCTCAAAAAACGTGGCAAGAAATCCGCCGTGGACGCTATGTAGAATTCAATTTAGTACATGACAAAGGCACACTTTTCGGACTAAAAACCAATGGCAAAATAGAAAGTATTTTGATGAGTTTACCGCCACGAGCCCAATGGGTTTACGATCATCATCCTGAAAAGGGTAGTGAAGAGGAAAGGCTAATTGATGTTTTAATGAATCCAAAAGAGTGGGTTCGTTAGCTATCAGCTTTTAGCGATTAGCCTTTAGCTTTTGGTCGTTATCAAATAGTTTACATTGGTGTCGAAATCATTTTAAAATTACTAAGTTTGGATTTTAAAATTTTCTGCGGAAGGCTAAAAGCTAATCGCTAATTGCTAACAGCTAGTAAAAATGAGAGACTATAAGAAATATTTAGTTTGGGCGAAATCACATCAGTTAACACTTGATGTGTATAAGACCATGACTATATATCCGAGAGATGAAATTTTTGGATTGGTAAGTCAAATGAAAAGGTCGTCGAGTTCAATACCTACGAATATTGCCGAAGGTTGCGGAAGGAGCTCTGATAAAGATTTTTGTAGATTTTTATATTTTTCATTTGGTTCTGCGAATGAATTAGAATACCAAATAATATTAAGTATTGATCTAAATTTTATAACACCTGAAAATGGTCAAAATTTATTATTACAGATAGAAGAAGTAAAAAAAATGTTAAATGGATTAATTTCCAAGTTAAATTCTAAGAGCTAATAGCTGACTGCTAAAAGCTAATTGTTAACGGCTAAAAGTTAATTGCTGATAGCTAAAAGCTAAAAAAATGTTCCCACCACACCGAAACCGCCGTTTGCGCACAAGCGAATCCATTAGAAGCCTCGTCCGTGAAACGATTTTACATCCGAATGATTTTATAGTTCCGCTTTTTATTGTGGAAGGCACTAATATAAAGGAAGAAATTCCGTCGATGCCGAATTACTTTCGATTGAGTTTAGACAATGTCGAAAAAGAAATTAAAGAACTTCAAAAATTAAATTTAAAGTCAGTTTTATTGTTTGTAAAAGTACCTGAAAATCTAAAAGATAACGAAGGAAAAGAAGCTTTAAATGCTGATGGTTTGATGCAACGCGCCATCAAAACCGTGAAAAATATTGCTCCAGAAATGGTTGTGATGACTGATGTTGCGCTTGATCCATATTCCATTTATGGTCATGATGGCATTGTTCATAATGGACAAATTCACAATGATTTAACTACAAATTTTTTGGCAAAAATGAGCCTTTCTCATGCTCAAGCAGGAGCAGATTTTGTGGCTCCAAGCGACATGATGGACGGACGGATCGAAAAAATCAGACAAATTTTAGAAGAAAATAATTTTGTGAGCACAGGCATCATGAGTTATTCTGCCAAATATGCATCGGCACATTATGGACCTTTTCGGGATGCTTTGGACAGCGCACCCGTGGATTTGATTGACATTCCAAAAGATAAAAAAACCTATCAGATGGACTATCACAACCGCACGGAAGCCATTCGAGAAACCAAAAAAGACATTGAAGAAGGTGCTGATATTGTGATGGTGAAACCCGGAATTTCTTATTTAGATATTGTGCGAGACATCAAAAACATTTCGGAAGTTCCCGTTGCGGTATATCAAGTTTCAGGCGAATATGCCATGATAAAAGCTGCATCAGCGCGTGGTTGGCTTGACCACGATGCGATTATGATGGAACAAACAACAGCCATCAAGCGCGCTGGAGCGGATTTAATAGCAAGCTATTTCGCAAAAGATATTGTAAAATTGATATCTTAGGTAAATAAAAATGCACATTATTTATATACAAACACCTTTAGGAATTGCAAAAATCGTTGGCGACAGTGACGGCGTTTCTGAAATTAAAGTTATGGATGATGCCGTTGATATTTCAACAGACATTCCAATTGAATTAATCGATGTTGTAATGCAGATTAATGATTATTTTGATGAGAAAATAATTACATTTTCTATTAAAACAAACGCAAAAGGGACTATTTTTCAGCAAAAAGTTTGGCAGGAATTGTGCAAAATCCCGTTTGGAAAAACCTTTTCATATCTTGATTTAGCAAAAAAAATAGGCGATCCAAAAACCATTCGTGCTGTTGCAAATGCCAATGGAAAAAATCCACTTTGGATTGTAGTGCCGTGCCACCGAGTGATTGGAAGTGATGGTTCATTAACGGGATATGCGGGTGGCTTGTGGCGCAAACAGTGGCTTTTGGATCATGAATGTTCGAGTAAGCAGACAAGTTTGTTTTGAATAAATATGTTTTTCATACATTTATAAAAATTTGAGTTGTTTTTTCAGTGATAATAATTTTCAATTATTAAAATAATTTGAGAAATTGTGTTATGTGATTTCTCCTTCGTCGAAATGACAAAAGCTACAAAATTTTGTATAATTTAGCATGTTGTTAAAATTGAAACTCAATAATGTAAAGATTTATTTGTCAACATAAGACTTTCAAACTTTAAGACTTTCAAACTTTCGACTAATTACAACTTTAAGACTCAAATATGATTGACAAAATTCGACTCGACAATATTCTATTTTTAGATATAGAAACTGTTCCTGAGCAAGAGAATTATAGTCTTTTAGATAGTGAAATGCAAGAATTGTGGGCGCATAAAACCCAATACCAACGTAAAGAAGAATTTTCGCCACAAGATTTTTATGACCGTGCAGGAATTTGGGCTGAATTTGGTAAAATTGTTTGCATTTCAGTTGGATATTTTACAATCAAAAGCGATATAAGAAATTTTAGGGTAACGAGTTTTTTTGGCGAAGAAACCAAGATTTTGAATGATTTTATAAACCTTCTTAACAATCATTTTTTTCTGCCACAGCATATTTTATGTGGACACAATGCCAAAGAATTTGATTTTCCGTTTATCGCACGACGCATGATTATCAACAACATTCCCATTCCAAAAAAATTGGATTTGTTTGGCAAAAAACCATGGGAAATTCCACATTTGGATACGCTCGAACTTTGGAAATTTGGCGATTATAAACATTATACCTCTCTTAAACTTTTGACCAAAATTCTTGGCATTCCTTCCCCAAAAGGCGATATCGACGGCAGTCAGGTCGGGCATGTTTTTTATGTTGAAAAAGATATAGACAGAATTGTCACTTACTGCGAGAAAGACGTGATTGCCGTTGCTCAAATTTACCTGCGGTTGCGCCGTGATGAATTGCTTGTTGATGATGAGATAATTCATGTTTGAGAATTAGTTGAAATGTTTAAAAGTCAAAATGTTTAAACGTTTAAGTCGCAATTGATTTTTTTAAATAATTTTTGCAAAGGCTATTTTATAAATCGTTGATTTAAACCACAAATTCCACAAATTGGCTCTAATCTAAATTTTAAGTGAATTACACAAATCATTGTCACTCAAAATGTTCGTGAAATTCTTTTTAAATTTTTTTTCCCTGCTAATTCGTGAAAAATATTTGCATAGAAGTGATATTATTAAGTTAACATTTACTAAGTTTTCTACTTCAAATTATGTAAAACAAATAACATTCGAATAAGACCAAATCCTCCAATCCTAAAATCAAATATATTGTTTGGTAGTTTGTTTTTGCGAAAAGGGACAGCCGTTGGCGGACACGCGGCAGTGGAATCAGCCTTCGGCGGACAAGCCCTTTTTGCCGTTGGATTGCTTCGTCCATCGCAATGACTTAGTCGGCAAAAAGTTTGGGAACGTACAGCCCAGTCCCAATCTTTTATCGGGATTCGCCCTAATAATCATAAATTTATTGATGTGTTTCTTGCGTTTTTGATGCAAGTTGCATTTTAACATCATTTTATTATATTTACAAAAAATAGAACACATGGTACTCAGCAGGTTTTGGTTGGCAATATTTGTTTCTTCAATGGTTTTTGTGGTCGCAAGCTTTTTTGTAGGTAATGTCTATACACTTGATTATGTCTTGAATGGAAAAAAAGACGATCCAATTTTGTTGTCGGAAAAATACATTCAAGACACACCAAAATTTGTTCAAGACAGCATTATGACTGCCGAAAACAAAACCATTATTGTTAACAAAAATGTTGCCGATGCGGACACGACTTATGTGTTCAAAAACAAAACCGTAAAAGTTTATAGTGGCGTTCAAAAATCTGACGGATTGTTGCCCACTTGCAAGAACAGTTTGATGGATTTGATTCTGCCTTTGATTGCCTATTTGGCTTTTTTCTGTGGTATTATGCAACTTTTAATAGATTCAGGTGCAGCAGAAAAGTTAGCAAAATTGTTGAGTCCGGCGTTCGCAAAAATATTTCCATCTCTGCCAAAAAACCATGAATCTATATCTTATATGACTTTAAATTTTGCAGCAAATTTTCTTGGTTTGGATTCTGCCGCAACGCCATTTGGACTAAAAGCCATGCAAAGTTTGCAAGAATTAAACCCCGATAAAGACACTGCGAGTGATGCCCAGATTATGTTTATGTGTTTGCATGCAGCAGGCTTAACATTGATTCCGACATCAATCATAGGATATCGCGCTGCTGAAAATGCTGCCAATCCTGCTGATGTAATGTTGCCGTGTATCATAACTTCTTTTGTGGGTACCATCGCAGCATTTGTTCTGGTTGGAATAAAACAAAAAATTAACTTCAAAAGTGCTGCTTTGGTTACAACAATTTTTGCGCTTATTGGCGGAATTGTTGGGCTTTTGTTTTATGTAAATCAATTAGATTTGATTGGCAAAAACTTTTTTACATCTAATCTTTCAGGGCTTTTGTTGATATCTATTATCACTTTTACAATGGTTTTTTCTTTTGTTCATGAAAAGAAATTTGTTGAAAAAGGCACCACAATTTTTGATGCTTTTGTCACGGGTGCAAACAGTGGATTGCAAACAGGCGTAAAGATTTTTCCGTATGTAATGGGAATGTTGGTTGCCATTTCATTTTTTAGAAACAGTGGACTTTTTGAAATTATTAGTAACGGAATTTCATTTGTGTTTTCAAATATTGGTGTGAGCAAGCAAGTGACCGATTCACTTCCCGTTGCCATGCTTCGGCCTTTTAGTTCGGGTGGTTCACGCGGTTTTATGATTGATGCCATGCGCACTTTTGGTCCGGATTCCTACACAGGAAGATTGTGTTGCATTTTTCAAGCAAGTGCCGAAACCACGTTTTATGTGATTGCGGTTTATTTCGGAAGTATCAACGTCAAAAACACAAAATATACGCTCGGCATGATGCTTTTGGTAGATTTGATTTGTGTGATTACGGCAATTTTTGTGGCGAGTTGGTTTTTTTAATTTTTTAAATAGGAACCTGTAGCATTTATTTTTATAAAAAGTCTAAAGAAACGCCATTTTTTTGGCAAGATAAGGAACAAAAAACAGTACATTGTTCTTGCCATAAAAGATTTCTTTGAAGATGCACAACCAAAAGCGCAAGTTTAGTAGGTTTTTATAGATATGTTATTAAACGCAACTTGTTTGTCCATTCGAGCGCAGTCGAGAACTTTAACACCATCTTGACTGCGTGCTACGGGACGATAAAATATAATCTATTTTTTATAAATCAAAAAAAAACCCCGAAGTTGCCTTCGAGATTTTATACCATTTATTACTAAAAAAATCAATATACAATCTTTTTCGTTACCACGCTACCGTTTGTTAGCGTTGCTTTCACAATAAGTGTTTGCTGTTGCAACACCACATTTTCAATTGAAAAGCTGTTGGACATGATATTGTTTTTAGCAAACACATTGCGACCCAAAATATCATAAACAGAAACACTCAAAATGTTTTCGGACGGCGATAGCACTTTTAAAGTTGCATTGTCTTTGAAAATCAAAACACTATTTTTTGCAAGGTCAACCGCGTTGTTTGAAAGCGTTCCTGCGGTATATCGCAATGCGAAACGAGTTTTGTTTGCGCCAACGGTGGACACAAAACCGTAGGGCGAAGCAGACAGGTTATGAACAGTTCCCGTGAGGTTGTCTTGCAAGTAGATGGTTTGACCATTGTTGGCAAACAAACCATCGGCGGCGTGAATGCCGATAGAGTAGACCCCAGCAACAGAAACCGAAAACCCAAGCGGAATGATGTCCGTGTCTACGAACGGAAGCGCACGTGCTTGAATGGAATATATGCCGTCGTCAATGTTAGAAAAGAAACTCTGACTTGCGGAATAACCGCTTGTAGCATCAAACAGACGATCATATCCGTTCGTTGCCGTGGCGGCATATCCCACCACAATTCTGGTGTTGTTGTTGTTTGCGCTTTGTGTCAAATCTAGCCAAATGCGGTGTTTTTCTATGGAATTTGTTTGTACATTGTTTGCGGTTCTGTAAAACTGATTGTTGCTGTGGTTGACACTTCGCAGCGAATTATCGAAAGTTACTGTGGCTGTTGCCGATGTTGCGCCATCAATCATTTTCACAAAAAATGCTTGGCCAGCGGCGATTTGGCCATTAAAACCGATTGGATCTGAATTTGTAGCAAATTTGTTGTAGGTAATATAATCGCTACTACTGTAATTGTTTGCAAATGAGCCATAAAATGGTTGGGCTGCCGCGCTGTTTGGCGACGTGCCATGTGTCCAGAGCGAGACAGCACCTTGAATATTGGGATTTGCAACCAAAAAATCATTGGCATTAATTGCCGATGGATATGGATTTCCGATAAGGTTGTTATTGTCGGAGTCAACTGTTAATACTACGCCGGTTGTTGTAGTTGTGCCAGCTGGTACATTTGTACCGCGTGCAATTGTGTATTCAATAATTCCATTGTGTGGCACGCCAACAAAAGTTGTTGTCAGTGTAACGGTTGCAGGCAGTACTGGCGTGAGTGTACCTGGTGCTTGAATAATGTATCCTTTTCCTGTTTGCATTGTTTCAGACGTTGAAACCCAATTTCCTGTTGAACCGTTAACATTCGACAAGGTAGGGTTCCAAAAAAACCTTCTGCTATTATCCGTTGCTGGAAATACGCTTGCAGAACTGAAACCTACCACGGGTGATGACCAATAGACATAGTCAAATTTCTTGACGATGGCATCACGTTTGTAGGTTATGCTTCCCGTGTTTACGGCGGTATTGTTAAATTGGACGAGGGAGGCGTTGTTTTCGATCGTTACTGTTGCGCCCGAGGCTACGGTTAGTCCGTTTATAATGTTCATGTATTGTCCTGCTGTTACAGTTAACGTAAAAGGTGCATTAACAATAATACTGCATGCATGCAGCACGCCGTCGGCTGTGGTATTATAATTTGCATTAATAATCGCACTTTCGTTTATGGTGGTTCCGATTGTGCCGTTTGTCCAGTTGCCAGTACCATTAAATGTTTCACCTTTGACAGTTAAGATTGCCGCAATACTGTTTACAACGGAGCACGAACCTGATTGAATAACGGCACGCACGTAAGTTGTTGCGTTTACAACTCCAATTTCTAAAGCTGAAAGAGATGTTGTTGTGTTCGTAATATCTGTAAAAGTAGCGAAAGTTGGATTAGTGGATTTTTGCCATTTTACAATTGATCCTGTTTGACCAGTTACCGTTATGTTGTTTGATAGCAAAGTGCCTGCGCAAATATTGGTAGACAATGGAGCAGAAGTACCCGCAACAGTTTCAGAAATAGCGTTGATAACGCCGCTTACATTAGAGGTGTTGTTCCATGTGCCGCCGCCCGTGCTAGAATATCCGCCATAAAAAGAATCACAATTTGTTCTTCGATAACGAAATGCAAAATATATTGTGCCTGATGAAGGTACTGTAAAATCATAAGAATATTCATCATTGTTTGTACCACCACCCGCCGCATTAAATGTTGCTGCTACCCATGTTGTCCAAGTAGATGGATTGGTGTTAGCCGTGCTATATCCAAACTCTGCAATTACATCTGCACCCTGCACGCCAGTACCTTCAGTAGTGCCAGCAATAAAGACCTGACCAAAAGCTGTGAACACTGCACCTACGCACGAAGTACCGCCAATGGTCATTGTACTAATATATGCTGGTTGAACTTTTGTGAAAATTGTATATTGTGTTTGTACTGGAGTACCACAATCGCCTGTGACTCTTGCATAATAAGTACCATCTCCAACGGTAATTGTTGGTGTATTACCAAGATTTGTGCCTGAACCACCAGAGCCTGTCCACCAATTGAGTATGGCATTATCGCCAGTAACGCCATTGGCAGTGAGGGTTTGTTGACCACCAGGACAAACAAAATTACTTGGGGCTGTGATGTTAGTTATTGCTACATTTGTTTTTACAATCATTGCGACACTAGTTGAAGTTGCCGCAGAACATATGCCACTTTTGACTATTGCACGATAGTAGCCAGTAACATTTAAATTGACAACAGACAATGCGCTACTGGTTTCGCCACTAATATTGTTAAAGTTTGTATTATCAGTAGAACCTTGCCATTGAATAGCACCTGTATTACCTGACAAAGTTAACGTTGTGGTGTTAGTGCCCGGACACACGCTGGTTGCTCCTGAAATAGAACCAGCAACAGAAGTTGGATTGACAATTACATTTGTTGTCGCAGTTGCAGAACAGCCTGATGAATGTGTAACAGTTAATGTGTAAAGTCCAGACATAGCAGGAGTTGCGTTTGGAATAGTAAGTATATTTGTACCTAGCGAAATTGAAACGTCATCAATGCCGAGACCATCATCATTATTTGTAACATCAAAATCATTCCACCGAATCCATATTGAATCTCCACTTGCTAAAGGTGTACCTAATATTAATGAAGTTGTAATAGCAGTATTTGATGGTAACGTATTTGTATTTGGTGAATTAAAATCTAAAGATGGAATAGCAGTCCATGTTCCCAGAGAAATTGAAGCAGCATTTAATTGATAATCTACAGTTAATCTATCTACCGTAGCGTAGCAGTTTGATTCTTAAATTGCATTGCTTTATATGAAATGATCACATTTGTAACTGCTTGACCAGTTGTATTGATTATTTTAACTCCATATCTTAATCCAGTAGGGTTTTGTCCAGAACCCGCTGATGTTGCGCTATTTAATGAACCGAATGTTCTGTTTGTATTTCCCAAAAGTCCATAATTTCGCATTCCTCCTGTATTGGAACCACCATCATCACTTCCTAAAAAGTTTGTACCATTGATGTACCAACCAGGTAATGAAATATTGTCTGTCCAACCATTCAATGTTGTTGGCAATGTATCAAAATCCTGCGTGTATGTTACAACATTGTTAGTCCCTGAAAAACCATTTGGACCACTCCATAAATAGCCAGCATTGCCTATTGTACCTGAAGTTAATTGTATTGTTTCTCCTTCACAATAAGGTCCATTGTTTGTTGCTGTCGCAATAGGTACTGTGCCTGCAGTTACAGTAAAAGTTTGCGTGCCTGTACTGACACATCCATTTGCGTTTTGAACAGATATTGTACCCGTATAGGTTCCAGCTGCTGTACTGGCGGGAACTACAATAGTAATGGTGCCACCACTGGCGGTTCCTGCAAATGTTTGGTTGGTAATTGCCGCAAAAGTGTTAGCTGGCGTCGCGTTCCAGCTGATGCTGTATGCGGTAGGTGCGTTGGTAGTAGCGGAGTAGGAAAGCGTTGTGTTTTGTGTATTTGTATTTTGACAAACTGCCAAAGCTGCTGCTCCCCAGGTTGTGGTTGGCAACGGATTTATTGTAAAATTGGTGGCACTCGTTACCGATCCTGTTGCGGCAGTTATAGCAATTACGCCCGATGCTGTTGTTGGTACTGTAAATGTTATAGACGTTGCCGTGTTTGCTGATCGTGTTGCACTTGTACCGCCGACTGTCAATGCAGTAACCCCCGAAAGGTTGGTTCCTGTAACTACAACTTGCGTGCCTACGCAACCTGACGCAGCAAATGATGTTATAGTAGGTGGAGCTGCAAAAATTGCGGCTGTATTACCCACCACTATTTTGTTATTGCCACTTGAAAGTGAAACACCACTTGCTGATGTGGTAGTGGTTGACAGCGTTACAGGATAAATAGTATATGCCGATGGCACATAGTTGCCTATTTCACCTGCTCCTGTATTCGTAAAGCTTCCTGCCTGATTTGTTGCAACCCATATAGGAGCAACAACTGCTGTAGTTGCTGCACTTGAATTTATGCCCCATTCTAAGTTAACTACTTTAGTTGCATCAAATGGAACTTGCGTAAACGGGTTTGACTTTACGTTAATCGCCAGGTTTGATGTTCCAGCAGTGTTTGTAACCGTAATGGGTGTAAAATTTGTTGTGTTTAAACCTATAGGAAACAATGTTGCGGTGTTGCCTACGCTGTTTCTGATGAGTGTTCCTGTGCCGTTTGTAACAATATAACTGGTAGCCGTCGGTGTTGCAATTGACGCTGTTGCACCGAGAGTCAGGTTGTTTGTGCCAATGGTAACACGTCCGTTGGTTAATGCGAGTTCTGAATTGATTGTGACATCGTTTGCCAAAGTAAGTCCTGTTGTATTGTTAAGGGTTACAAAGTCAAAAATGGTGGCGCCAGTCATGGTTTGTGGCGTTGTTCCATTAAAGGTTACTCGGCGAATGTTTGGTGTAAATGTTCCAGCGCTGTTCCAATTGCCCAAAAGGCTGCTGTCGCCACCAAGAGTACCCGATAATTTTAGAGTGCCACTTGCTGCAATCGAGATGTTTCCGTTTACCGTCATTGGTTTGTTGGTTTGATCCATGTCTAGTGTACCACCAACTACATTTACGCTTCCTACAGTAGTATTGCCGTAGCCACTGCCACCCGAACCGAAATAAAGAAATCCGCTACCTACTACAAGAGCGTTAGCAATATTCCAATCGCCAGCAGCATTGTTGCGTGCTACTTGAAATCCTATACCAGGATTGACGGTAAAATCCCAAAAATTGGCAGTGCCAAAATTGTTTGTTGTTGTTCCAATTGGTTGGCAATAAGAAATTTTAGAAAAAGGCGGTGTTGCCGAGCCAATGGTGGTGCTCGAAACCGTGTAATATCTGTTTGCAAACAAAGTATAAGCCGTTTGGTTTTGCACACCACCCGGATTGTCCGTGGGTAATTGACCATAGATACCATTGTTGGCAGCACCACCGTCATATACTTTGCTTACGCTAAAATTAAATGATGCTGGAAAACCCCCGAGTGCACTCCAAGGTATCGAAATTTCTTGACTTTGTCCTGCGCCAATGCCAGATTGCGCGTAAGTCAAACCAGTTGTAACAGGCGTCGCATTCCAACCGCCCGTACCGTTTGAAGCACGAAGTTCATAATATCCATTTTTAAAATATAGAACATAATCTGCCCTAAATGCAGGATTGTATGTAGCCCGATCATAAGGATTACCTACATTTGTTCCATTTGCGTCAGCGCCTCCATTTACAGGGACTATCGGATTTGTATCAATATATATTACAGCTGCTTCGGTAGAATTGTTGTTTGTGTTACCAATTCCAAAAAATAAATCTGTACCACTCCAAGAAGAATACCACGTAATTGTGTTTGTTTCTTGATTCGCACCATTGGTGTGTGTGCCATATTCGTTAGTAGCGATCGTGCCGTTGATCGTTGGCGCTGCTAAGGTGCCTGTAACTTTAAAATCGTCAATAACCCATCTTTCGCTAATAACATTGTTATTCAAAATTATTCTAACACGCAAATTTGTAACAGCTGGTAGACCTGTAACGGTAACTGTAGAGTATCCAAGTGTAGTTTGTGCACCGGTACTTGTTGGGGCAAAGTCTGCGGGTAGTGTATCTCCATCATAAGCTGTTGATGCATTGCCTGTTCCTGTTGTGTATGACCAATATGCATTTGCGGCACTTGGACCTAAAACCCTAACAGTACTATAATATGTAGCTCCCCCATCAGGACTTACTTCTACATTAACAATATCAGAAGCATCTGCACCATTGCCCGTAGATCCAATTGAAAAAGATGCCAACCGCATAGAAAGTGACATGCCAGTATAAATAGATGTATTAATAGCAGTTGATGTAAGTGTTGCCGTGCCATTACTAATCCCATAAGAATGTGTTCCTTCTGATGCAAAAGGTGACGATGCTGGTCTATCTCCTGTCACCGAATTTACTGTAAAGTAAGCTCCCGCACCAGTAATTGTAAATAAACTTGAACTATTATTAAAACCATCAGATGCTATAACAACTTGCCCCTGCGACTTAAACCCTATCAATAATAGCATTGCAGCAAAAACATTTCGTAAAAAAAAATTGTTAAGTAGTAATTTTTTCATAATATAAAAGGAATAAAAATATGTAGTAACTTATTTTTGATAAGTATAGTTGCGTTATTTTGTGCTGATTAGCAAAACAGATAGAATTGGCAATAAAAATAAATTTAATAATTTGATTACACAAATTTAATTTATATATCTGGATGCTTTAAAGAAAAAAGTGTCGTTTTATCGATGAAATTCCTAAAAAGATTAGGGTTTTTGCTAAAAAATGCAAAATGTTTTTTGTTTTTGCAGAAAAGAAAGATTTTCCACAAACCTGTCCGTTGCGGTTGCGGTTGCGGAGCGAAGATGCGGAGGTTTTTTAGGTAGCATTTTTTTAGGTTATAAAGTAATGGTTTGATGCAAAGCCAGCTTTTTACAGTTATTTTAGTAAATTTGTTAATAATAAAACGATGAATACTACATATAAATTAACATCAGAAGTTGAACCTACGCTTAAACAACTTGATGATTTAATGACCGAAGTGATTAAAGTCCTCAAAATCGGTGCTGTAGCTGCGGAACTTAAAATTATTGCTTTTCAAAAAGCATATACCGAACAGGTAGAATTGCATCAACTTGTCAAGAAAAAATCCGCGCAGAGAAACCTATATTAATGGTTATTGCAGGTCCAAATGGATCATGCAAAACATCTTTGACTTCCCAAATTTTGCTTTTCGATATTATTAAAAGAACTAAAGTATCTATGTTCTTTCGCATAAAAGCATAATACTAACAAAACTATTTTTAGATTATGCAATTAAATTCAAAGTTGAAAATTTTGCAACAAAACATAATATTGTCTTAAATTTTATAGAGACTTTATGATAATACTCAAAATTTTGCTTTTTTTGTAACGATATCTAAATTGATAACACCTATATACAAACAAAATTTATTAACCTATGAAAAATTTATTAATGGCTTTAAGCGCAACCTTAACCCTTGGTGGCACGGCATCTGCTCAGAAAGTGGCTTTTGAGGAATATGATCTTGCGAACGGCATGCATGTGATCTTGCATCAAGATTCTTCTGCGCCAACCGTGATTACGTCAGTGATGTATCATGTGGGTTCGAAAGATGAAACACCTGACAGAACGGGTTTTGCACACTTTTTTGAACACCTGCTTTTTGAAGGTACTGCCAATATCAAACGTGGCGAATGGTTCAAAATTGTAACAGCAAACGGTGGCGTGAACAACGCAAACACCAGCGACGACAGAACTTATTACTACGAAGTTTTTCCTTCAAACAACCTGGAACTGGGCCTGTGGATGGAAGCCGAACGCTTGCGCCATCCTGTGATCAACAAAATTGGTGTGGACACTCAAAATGAAGTTGTTAAAGAAGAAAAACGCCTTCGTGTGGACAATAGTCCTTATGGTCAATTGTTGCAAGAGGTGAAAAAAAACATGTTCAAGGTGCATCCATACAAATGGACTACCATTGGTTCTATGGAGCATTTGGATGCGGCAACATTGGAAGAATTTCAGGCTTTTAACAAGAAGTTCTACATTCCAAACAATGCCGTTTTGGTTGTAGCCGGAGATTTTCAAAAGCCTCAAGCCAAACAATGGATTGAAAAATATTTTGGTTCTATTCCAAAAGGCGAAACAGTTGCAAGAAAAACATATACCGAGCCTGAACTTACACAAAGTATCATGGCGAAATTTGAAGACGCCAACATTCAGCTTCCAATGGTCATTACGGCATACCGAACACCATCGATGAAAACCAGAGATGCACGCGTTTTAGACATGATTTCGAGCATTTTGACAGATGGAAAAAGCAGTCGCATGTACAAAAAAATTGTTGACGACAACAAAACAGCTTTGCAAATTGGAGCAGTGAACTTTTCGCAAGAAGACCACGGAACGTACATTATATACGGAATTCCACAACCGCCGTTCAAGGCAGCAGATGTTACGAAAGCCGCCGACGAAGAAATTGTGAAATTACAAACCGAGCTGATTTCTGAAAAAGAAATGCAGAAATTGCAAAACAAATTTGAAAACGACCACGTAAATAGCAATGCTGGAGTGGAAGGAATTGCCTCGAATCTCGCGACCTATTATATGTTGTATAAAGACGTGAACCTTATCAACACAAAAATCGATACGTACCGCAGCATCACACGTGAAGAAATTCGTGAAGCAGCCAGAAAATTTTTAAATCCTAACCAAAGATTGGTGCTTGACTACGTGCCAACCAATAAAGACAAAGCCCAAAACTAAGCCGATATGAAAAAATCTATAATCATTGCTTCGAGCTTGTTTCTTTCTGTAATTATGCAAGCACAAAACATTCCTCAGCCAAAACCAGGCCCAGCACCAACAATTAAAATTGGAAAACCTCAGTCTTTTACATTACCAAACGGATTGAAAGTTCTTGTGGTAGAAAACAACAAACTGCCACGCGTTTCCTTCAGTTTACAGTTAGACAATCTGCCCTATGCCGAAGGCGACAAAAAAGGCGTATCGGATATGACCAGCGCCATGATAGGAAATGGAACTGCAAATATTTCAAAAACCGCTTTTAACGAAGAGGTTGATTTGTTGGGTGCGAACATCAACTTTAGTGCGAATGGCGTTTTTGCAAGTTCGCTTTCAAAATATGGAGCGCGCATTTTAGAACTCATGGCAGACGGCGCGTTGAATCCAAATTTCACTCAAGAAGAGTTTGACAAGCAAAAAACAAAAATGTTGGAAGGTCTTAAAGCTGACGAAAACAGTGTGCAAGCCGTTGCAGCACGTGTTGCCGATGTTTTGACTTATGGAATAAATCATCCATCGGGCGAATTCGTATCGGAGGCATCTTTGAAAAAAGTGATGCTAAACGATGTGATTTTGAATTATACGGCAAATTTTGTTCCTGCAAATGCCTATTTGGTTGTAGTTGGCGATGTGAAACTTAAGGAAACGAAAGCCTTGGTTGAAAAATATTTTAGTGGTTGGAAAAAAGCTACGGCGCCAGCACTTTCATATTCCGATCCGAAAAATGTTCAGTATATGCAAATCAATTTTGTGGATATGCCAAATGCGGTGCAGTCAGAAGTAACGGCCGTAAATTTGACGTCTTTGAAAATGACTGATCCAGATTATTTTGCGACTATTGTTGCCAATCAAATTTTTGGTGGCGATTTCAATAGCTATATCAACATGAACCTTCGCGAGAAACACGGTTGGACCTATGGCGCAAGAAGTAGCGTTGCGGGCGACAAATACATTTCAAGATTTGAAGCTTCCACGCAAGTGCGAAATGCAGTTACGGACAGCACCGTAGTGGAAATGATGAAAGAGATGAAAAGAATTCGTTCTGAAAAAGTATCAGATGAAATGCTTGCCAACGTAAAAGCTGGTTATATTGGACGTTTTGTGATGCAGATTGAAAAGCCACAAACCGTTGCCACGTATGCCCTGAGAACACAAACTCAAAATTTGCCAGCTGATTTTTATGAAAATTATATAAAAAACATTTCGGCTGTTACCGCTGATGATGTGATGCGCGTAGCCAACAAATATTTTATGGCAGACAACATCCGAATGATAATTACGGGAAAAGCTGCTGATGTTTTACCCGCATTAGAAAAGTTGAAAATTCCAATTTTCTATTTTGATAAATATGGTACGCCTGTAGAAAAACCAGCAATGAAAAAACCTGTTCCTGCAGGAGTTACTGCAAAAACGGTATTGGAAAACTATGTTGCAAAAATTGGTGGAACAAAAGCAGTTTCAGCTGTAAAAACCTTATTTGCAACGGGTTCTGTGGTGATTCCACAAGCACCTGCACCGCTTACTTACATCAAAAAATCAGATGCAAACGGCAAAGCATTGGTCGAACTGTCAATGGGAGCCATGAGTATGATGAAGCAAGTAGTTGGCGAGAAAGAAGGTTACGTTGCGCAACAAGGTCAAAAAAAGCCAATGGATGCCGTCAAATTTGCTTCTGAAAAACAAAACGCAGTTCCGTTTGAAGAGTTGAATTTAATGAATAATTCCAACGTGAAAATCACAGGAATTGAGCCAATCAATGGCGCAGATGCGTATGCGATTCAGAACGGAAAAGCTACCTATTTCTATGATGTTGTCTCTGGATTGAAAGTTGCGGAAGCCTCGACCGAAGAGGTTGAAGGTAAAAAAATGACTCAAACTACTTATCTTAAAGATTATAGAGACGTGAAAGGTTTGAAAATTCCGTTCAACATCGTGATGAATGTTGGATTTGATTTGGACATAAAAGTCTCAGACGTAAAAATCAACGAAGGCGTTTCTGATGCTGACTTTCAGTAAGATATTAGTCGAAAGTTTAAAAGTCGAAAGCCAAATGTCTTAAAATGAAAGTTTTATATTTTAAGGTATGAAAAATTAATATTTCGATTTAGGTGCTATATTTTTTATGATATCGTTTTGGATAAGCAATCTTGAGATATTGATTTGCTTTTTAGCTTCTGACTCGTGACTTTTTAGTTTACTTTCAACATAAATCTGAATATAATACCATAAATGAAAAAAACCACGATTGCTATTTTATTAGTAATTGTGGTTTTTATATTAAAACTACAAAGCAAAAAATCCGTAAAAACTTATGATATAAGTGTTTACGGATTTTGTTTGTGGTCCCACTTGGAATCGAACCAAGCACCTACTGATTATGAGTCAGTTGCTCTAACCGAATGAGCTATAGGACCTATTTTTTGAGATTGCAATATTACAAAGATTTTTTGTTTTGCGCAATTTATTTTAAATGAAAGTTGGAAATAGGATTTGGAAATTTTTGTTTTCTTAAAGCATAAAATTATAATCGATAAATTTTTTGATTGACTTGATATTATGTGATTTGTAATTATTTCCTAATTAAAGAAAAATTTACAAATAATTACAAAAAAGCTAACTCGAGATTGTTATAAAATTTCCTGACACAACTCAATCAACACGCCATTTGTGTTTTTTGGATGTAGAAAAGCTACCAATTTATTGTCCGCGCCTTTACGAGGAATTTCGTTAATTAACACAAAACCTTCTGCTTTTAGTCTTTCAATTTCCGAAAAAATATCTGAAACATCAAATGCAATATGGTGAATTCCTTCGCCTTTTTTTTCTAAAAATTTTGCTATCGGACTGTCGCTATTAGTGGCTTCTAACAATTCAATTTTGTTTGTTCCCGTTTGAAAAAAAGAAGTTCGCACGCCTTCAGACAAAACTTCTTCTTGTTTATATGGTGGTTTTCCAAAAAGTTTTTGAAACAAATTATTGGATTCTTCAAGGTTTTTTACTGCAATGCCAATGTGCTCAATTTTGTTCATAAAATATAAGTCGAAAGTTTAAGAGTCAAATTTTTAGAAGTCGAATGTTTGAAAGTCGAATGTTTGAAAGTCGCTAAAAACAAAATTACATAAATTTATTAATTTTTAAATTTTTAAATCCGTCAATCTTTAAATCTAAAATTCTAATAATCTGACAATCTATTTCCTTATATTTGTCTTATGAGCGAAAATGCAGTTAAAAAAATATACTTTGCCTCAGATCAGCATTTTGGCGCACCAAATCCTGAAAAAAGTTTTGTTCGTGAACAAAAATTTGTGCGATGGCTTGAAGAAATTAAGCATGATGCCGAAGCCATTTTTCTACTGGGTGATTTATTTGACTTTTGGTTTGACTATAAAACTGTTGTTCCCCGAGGTTTTGTGCGTGTTTTAGGGAAATTGGCGGAAATAAAAGATAGTGGCATTCCCATATATTTTTTTGTCGGAAATCATGATTTATGGATGGATGACTATTTTGAAAAAGAACTAAATATTCCGGTTTACAGAGACAATAAAGAATTTATTTTTAGTAATAAAACTTTTTTAATTGGGCACGGAGACGGAAAAGGTCCAGGCGATTTGGGCTATAAAAGAATGAAAAAAGTATTCACAAATCCTTTCTCAAAATGGCTCTACCGTTGGCTTCATCCAGACGTTGGTATGCGATTGGCACAATACTTGTCAATTAAAAACAAACTGATTTCAGGCGACGACGATGTAACATTTCTTGGTGAAGACAAAGAATGGTTGGTGCAATATGCCAAACGAAAATTAGAAACCAAACATTATAACTATTTCGTGTTTGGACACCGACATTTGCCAATGAAAATTTCCGTAGGACAAGATTCTGAATATATAAATCTCGGTGATTGGATTGGATATTTTACATTCGGCGTATTTGATGGAATTTCTTTAAAATTAGAAACTTTTGAAGAAAACAGGTCAAATGTTAGAAAGTCGTAAAGTTGAAAAGACTTTGAAGTAATATAAAATGCTTACTAAACATCATAATCATTGGAATACGATATTTAATAATCGATACGTTTTACACAACAATAATTACAATAAACACACAATGAAATTTAATACAAAAACAATTCACGGCGGACAACACCACGACCCGAGCACGGGAGCTGTGATGCCTCCAGTTTATATGACTTCAACTTTTGTTCAAACAAGTCCAGGTCATCCCATAAACCCGGATTATGAATATAGTAGGGCATCAAATCCAACGCGAACAGCGCTTGAAAAGAGTTTAGCGAGTTTGGAAAATGGCGCGCGCGGCTTGGCGTTTTCATCAGGTTTGGCAGCCACAGATTGTTTGCTTCGAGGACTAAAAGCAGGCGATGAGGTTATTGCCATGGATGATTTATACGGCGGAACATATCGAATGTTTACCAAAATTTATAAAGATTCTGGCATTGTTTTTCATTTCGTAGACATGAACAATCTTGATGCTTTTGAAGCATTAATCAATCAAAACACGAAACTTGTGTGGGTTGAAACGCCAACAAATCCATTGATGAAATTGGCCGACATCGCCGCTATTTCAATAATCACAAAATCCCGAAACATTCTTTTTGCGGTGGACAATACTTTTGCAACGCCATACTTACAGCGTCCATTGGATTTGGGTGCGGACGTGGTGATGCACTCTGCAACAAAATATTTGGGTGGTCATTCTGACGTGATCGCTGGCGCATTAATTATCAAAGATGCCACGCTTGGCGAACAGCTTCATTTTCAGCAATTTGCTACTGGCGCAACGCTGGGTCCAATGGATGCATTTCTTGTTTTGCGAGGTATCAAAACATTGCATTTGCGTGTGCAAAGAAGTTGCGAAAACGCGGCTAAAGTGGTTTCATTTTTAGACAATCATCCGAAAATCCAAAGGGTATATTATCCTGGTTTGGCAAGTCATCCTCAGCACGATTTGGCTAAAAAACAAATGAGCGATTTTGGCGGCATGGTTTCTTTTACCTTTGCATCAGGTGATAAAAATGATGCCATTTCGTTTTTGGAAAAATTGAAAGTTTTCACACTTGCTGAATCTCTTGGTGGCGTGGAATCGCTTGCAAATCATCCTGCACTTATGACGCATGCAAGTATTCCAGAAGAAAAACGAAAAGAAGTTGGCATTTCCGACGATCTTGTTCGATTGAGTGTAGGAATTGAAGATGCTGAAGATTTGATTGCAGATTTGGAACAAGCACTGGCATAAAAATTTTACCGCATTTCATATAAAACAGGTTTACTTGGACTGGCATCATTTTCAAATGATGCGAGTTGAAGGTTTAGCAAATAGTTCCCGTCTGGAATATTGTTTTCTACATAAATCAATTCCGTAATGGTGCAATCCATTCGCGCATTCGCGTTTAAATGCGTTGTGTTATTGACATTCCAAAAGGCTTTATGCGCCAAAAGCTTGCCCTCGTCAAGCTCTTTGTCCACACTTGGTAAATCAATTAATAGGTGTTTTACGCCAATATTTTTTAGAAATTGCGCGGCAGATTCAGATAGATAAGGTGGGTTTGTGTGCGAATATTTACGAGATTTTTTATCTAAACCATTTGGCAAAGTTCTGATGATGATGGCTTCTGGTTGTCGTCCTTTTAATTCCGATTGCAATTGATTTTCGCAAATAACATGGTCGCCATCAGCTATTTTTGGTGTGATAGAAACCAACGTTGCCTCAAAAAAAAATGTTTTCAGGCATTGATTGACGCTATAAAATTCAGACGTGATATGTCCCAAACATTCAGTATGTGTGCCATGTCCGTGCGGATTAAAAGCAATATTATTGAAATTTGTTGACGATTTTCCAGCTGAAACTTTACCAATCCAATCACCAACAACAACGGGAGTGATGCTTGGTTTTTCTAAATACCAAGCAATTGGATTGTCGTGCGAATCGGACAATGCTATTGAAATGTCAATAGGTTTTGATAGGTCAATTTGCTGGTTTTTATAACTAATAATCATGAGTTTAATTTATGGTCTGATGATTAAAACCGACGGCACATTGCTCAGCCAATCGTTTTGCGAATCGACTAACTTCTTCCAACTTTCAAGGCTAATTAACATCAAATCTTGTTTTGACAGAAATTCTTTTTTCAACATTTGGTCGCTCATCATTGAAATATTGTCAGGATGTTTTTGTTCTAAAGTTTGAATTGAACTGTCGATAATAAAATTATTTTTCGCAAAATCGTTGATGTCTACAATTGTGATTCTGGTGTTGCTATTGAATATTAATTTCTGTGCATACTCCATCAAAAACGCATCTTCAGCGGAAAAAATTGGAATAAAAACCTTGTCAATTGTTTGCAATTCTTTGTCAATCAAAATCCCTAAAGGCAATTTTGTACGCACAATAATCTGTCTTGTTCGTTCATCAAAAGGAGAATTTTCAAACAACCCTTCATTTCCAATAAACTTGTCAATCAACCGATCTGGATTTATCAGTCTTGTTGTAAATCCAAGCACTTTACCGAGCAGAGATCCTTCAAAAATAGATTTTCCTACACCAACTAAAAGCAAATTGTAATCACCAGAATTCGCCACATCGGCGATGTTCGTTTCGATATCAACAGTAGGTTTAAAAATAGTCGAAACTTCTTGTTTCAATAATTTTGATTCTTCAATTATTGGCATAAATCGCTCGCGTTCATATTCTTCTAAATTATAAGTATGCATTTGGTCGCTTAAAATCAAATGCATGGCAGTAACGCTCGTTGTGTCTTTTTGTTTTTTGATCAGACTGTTTGCTAATCGAAGCAACGATTTCCCTTTTTCATTATTTCCAATCGAAATCAAAACCTTATATCTATTGGCGTTCATCTCTTCAGATTCATCTGAAACATCTTTCGTTTTAAATATAAAATTTATTAAATCTAATGCTGGTCCCGTCATAAAAGTGGTAACTAAGGCCATAATCACCATCATCGTAAAAACTTCCGTGCTTAAAACACCAAGGTCTAAACCAATGTTTAAAACAACAAGTTCCATCAGACCGCGCGTGTTCATGAGCGCACCAATCGTGAGGCTGTCTCGCCAATTTTGACCAACAAATTTTGCCGCCAAGGCACTTCCAATAAATTTGCCGACAACGGCTACAAGAATAATAATTCCCGTGATTTTCATCAAATATGGGTCGTTGATTAGTCCAATTTGTGTTCTCAAACCTGTGAAAACAAAAAACAATGGTAGCAGTAATATAACGGCAACATCTTCGACTTTTTCTATAAATATATTTCTAAACTTTGCAATATCAGGCATGATAACGCCGGTCATAAAAGCGCCAAAAAGCGCATGAATTCCAATAACTTCTGTGCAATATGAAGATATAATTAAAGTTAGAAAAAATATAGCAACAACGGGTTTGCTCAGATGATCTTTGGTTCCATATAGATTTCCGATATGTTTTAAAAAAGGTTTTACAACGAAAAGCATCGCAATCACATAAACAACTGCCATCATTATTATATAAAGCGAACTTACAAAACTCCCTGCCTTGACGATGGCAATAACGGCAGCCAAAATGCACCATGCAGTAATGTCGTCGGCTGCAGCACACGTTATAACTATAGCGCCTAACCGCGTTTTGTGAATGCCTCGTTCTTGAATTATTCTTGCTAAAACAGGAAATGCGGTAATGCTCATGGCAATTCCCATAAACAAAGAAAAACCAAGAAAATTTACACCTAACGGCGCAAACTGATCATAAACAAAATATGCTAAACCTATTCCCAATGTAAAAGGAAACACAATGCTTACATGACTAATAACCACAGCGTCATTAGCTCTGTTTTTGAGCACTTTAAGGTCAAGTTCCATACCAATAACAAACATAAAAAGAATTAGACCAATTTGACTTAAAAATTGCAAATTGCCCAACGATGCTTGCGGAAAAAGTTGCAACGAATATTCAGGAAAATATAATCCAAGTAACGAGGGACCAAGAACAATTCCAGCAATAATTTCGCCGATAACGGATGGTTGTCCAATTTTTCTAAAGACCCATCCAAAAAATCGAGCAACAATGATTATGGTAATAATTTGCACCAGAAGAATGGCCAGCGGATGATGCAAATTATTGTTAAGTGAGTCAATAAATTCAATCCAGCTGTCAGTATTTAAACTATGTTGAGATATTGCTTTTCCTGATTCTAAAAGTTTTCCTTTTGATACAATCCAAAACATCAACGCTGTAAATCCGCCAGTAATGACAATATAAAATATAGTATTTTTAAAATTTTTCATAAATAAAATGAAGTAATTTTTTTTGCATTGTTTGCACAAAGATGAGAAAACATTTAATGATTTTATAAGAATCGACCGAAATTTAATCTTAATGTAAATTTGGCATTAAAATTTTATGACTACAATTTAAATTTGTACTGATAAATATAGTTCTATACGCTGTAAGACTATTGTTTAAGTTAAAAAAAAATGGCTAAAGTCTAATTAATGTCTTTGAAACCACATAGAAACACAGAAAAAAAAGTACACTTTGCTCGATTTAAGGAAACATTAATTGTCTATGTTTAAATAAAATGCCTACAAAATTCTAATGAATTTTAGGTTTTACGCTTACTTTCTATATGGTTTAAACTAAATACACTTTATAGACCAATGCCAAAAAAATCTGCAATTATCATTATTTTGCCAAAATACCTTTTCAAAATCGTTCGTAAATATATAGCAATGAACAATAGGGTATAAATAAATCAATTTCCTTACCAAAAGTAAATTTAGAAAGGCAATGTTTTAAAATAGAGTACTGTAAATTTTTTACCGCTTATTAAATTTTTAAAGCAATAATTTGTAAATATCAAACTTAAAAACTTGTATAATTGCTGATTAACATTAAAATCATTTTTGTAAATGTATTTTTAAAAACATAAAAAAACTTTTTTGTAAGAATGTTTAGTAGTTAATCGAATTATTTTGTTTTTAATCGGATTTATAAAAATAATTATATTAATATGCTTTCTTATCTAATAAAATAGTTAAATTTACAGTGTTTAGATTAAATATTAATGTTTTGTCAATAATATTGACTTAATTAATTTATAGTTTTTTAGGTAAAGTTGTATTTTTTTTGAATACGTATTGGGGATTATTTATTCATTAAACATTATAGCCGACCGTGAATTATTTTTTTAATTCAAAACGAAAAACCCTGCAAACGCAGGGTTTTTTTGTTCTAATCGTTTTAATTTTATGATGCGATTTCCAATCTGCGTAATAAATTTTTTCCTAATGAATCCGAAGCGTACTCTCGATTTATCAAAAGAACTTTGTCGTCTGAGCTTGGCAGTTCATACATAGCATCAGTAAGAATTGCTTCGCAAAGCGAGCGAAGTCCACGAGCACCGAGTTTATATTCCAATGCTTTTTCTACGATAAAATCCAACGCATCGTCCGAAATTGAAAATTCCACTTCATCCATCTGAAACAATTTTTGATATTGTTTGATAAGCGCATTTTTTGGTTCAGTCAAAATTGCTCTTAATGTTTCTGCGTCCAGCGGATCCATATGCGAAAGTACTGGCAAACGGCCTACAATTTCGGGAATCAATCCAAAATCCTTAATATCACGTGGAATTATATATTGCAAAAGATTGTCTTTGTCGATGAGGTCAGCTGTTTTAGACGTGCTATAACCCATGGCTTGGCGGTTCAGTCGTTTTGAAATAATACGTTCAATACCGTCAAAAGCGCCACCTGCAATAAACAAAATATTCTGCGTATTGATAGAAACGAACTTTTGATCAGGATGTTTTCTACCGCCCTGTGGCGATATGTTTGCAACGGTTCCCTCCAGCAATTTCAAAAGTCCTTGTTGTACACCTTCTCCAGACACGTCACGAGTGATTGACGGATTGTCGCCCTTACGCGCAATCTTGTCTATTTCGTCGATGAAAATAATACCACGTTCAGCACGCTCCACATTATAATCAGCAGCTTGCAACAATTTAGACAATATGCTTTCAACATCTTCTCCAACATATCCTGCTTCTGTTAAAACTGTTGCATCAACAATGGCAAGTGGTACATCAAGCATTCGTGCAATGGTTTTTGCAACCAATGTTTTGCCTGTTCCGGTTTGTCCAACCATGATGATGTTGCTTTTTTCAATCTCAACATCGTCTTTTGAATCTTGTTGCATCAAACGTTTGTAGTGATTATAAACTGCAACGGACATCACTTTTTTGGTTTGATCTTGTCCAATAACGTACTGATCCAGAAAAGCACGAATTTCTTTTGGCTTTTTTAGAACAAGGTCATTCAATTTACTTTTGCTTTTAATTGAAGGCGATTGATGCACTTCTTCCAGAACAATTGCGTGCGCTTGTTCAATGCACGCATCACAAATATGTGCGTCAACTCCTGCAATCAATAGGGCAGTTTCTTTTTTTCGGCGTCCGCAAAACGAACATTCTAATGCTTCTTTTGCCATTATTTAAATACTGTAAAATGTAATTTGTTAAATGTGAAAAGTTAAATGTAAGATGTGAAAAGTAAATAAGTCTTTTATGGCACAAAATTTTTTGTTTCATGATGCTTATGCTATCACGAAGTGTAAAATCTTCACTTTGCAAATATGTCTTACACCACAAGACTTTCAACTTTATGACTTTTTAACTTTCGACCTATTGGCTCGCTTTGGGGGTTTGGGGGCTTCTTCTCAAAACCTCATCAATCATTCCGTATTCTTTGGCTTCGTCGGCAATCATCCAATAGTCGCGTTCGCTATCTTTATGCACACGGTCAAAAGTTTGTCCAGAATGTTGTGAAATGATGTGGTATAATTCGTCTTTTAGTTTCAACATCTCACGAAGGTTGATTTCCATGTCAGTTGCTACGCCTTGTGCGCCACCTGATGGTTGGTGAATCATTACGCGTGAATGTGGCAATGCAGAACGCTTTCCGGCTGCGCCTGCGCAAAGCAAAACTGCTCCCATTGAAGCCGCCATTCCTGTGCAAATTGTGGCTACGTCGGGTTTGATAAACTGCATGGTGTCGTAGATTCCAAGTCCAGCATAAACACTTCCTCCTGGAGAATTCAAATAGATTTGAATGTCTTTTGAGGCATCGGCACTTTCGAGAAATAAAAGTTGTGCTTGCACGATGTTTGCAATTTGATCGTCGATTCCGGTGCCAAGAAAAATGATTCTGTCCATCATCAATCTTGAAAAAACATCGAGTTGAGAAACGTTCAATTGGCGTTCTTCAATGATGTATGGTGTCATGTTTGTGGGCGTCATGGCTCCAACAATTTTGTCATAGTAAAGTGAATTTACACCGTGGTGTTTGGTGGCAAATTTTCTAAAGTCTTTCGCTTGTGCGAGCGTAGCTTTTGGGTCTTTTCCGTAGTTCATGTGATGAATTTTAATTTTTTTATTAATGAATAGCTGTGATTTTGGCATAGCCCTGACGTTAGGGAAAATCCTTTGGTTTGAAAATGGATTTTTTTCTTAGGCAAAAAGAACGACCATAGAAGTTCCTTTTTGTCTTAGAAAAAAACCGTTTTTAGACCAAAGATTTGGAAATTCGGCAGGATTTAGCTCCAAAAAATAAGCGTCAAAAAAATGTTTTTTCTGACGCTCAAAGATAACCATTTTTATTGGAATTTATTCGCCGTAAAATTCTTTTAAGTATTGATCGAAAGTCACTTCTCTTTCTGTTACTGTTGCTTTTGAAACAAGGAATTCAAGATTTTTTGCTTTGGAAACTTCCTTGGAAACCTTGCGAACTTCGTCTTGGTTTGACAGTTGTTTTGCAACGATGCCTTGCACTTCTTCGTCTGTGGCGGTGGTGTAGCCATATTGTGCCATTTGTTGACGTATCTTGTTGTTGGCGTGTGACTTAAGGTCTTCAAACGTAAGTCTATAGTCGTTGATATCCATCAGTTTTTCTTCGATAAGTTGGTATCGCAGACTGTTGGCAGACTTGCTATATTCTTGCGCGGCTTGATCGTCAGAAAGGACGGTTTGCCCCGCTGTTTTCAACCATTTTGTAAGAAATTCTGCAGGTAAAAGGATGTTGTTGACGTTGATTACTTCGTTTATAACATCTTCGGTGAGTTTTTGCTCCGCTTGGTCATTAAAGTATTTTTCAGCATCCGTTTTAATAAAAGTTTTCATTTCTGCTTCTGAATTTACAACGCCGACGCCATATACTTTATCAAACAAATCTTGGTTGAGTTCGGCTTTTGCAACGCTACTTACTTTTGTGATTTCAGCCGTAATATCAATTTCAATTCCATGAACATGATCGTGTTCGATGGCAAGAAAATCCATCAGTTTATGTTCGTCTGCAAAAAGATTTTTTGTGCTAAAAATAACGCTTTCTCCAACTTTTTTACCAATAAATAAATCCCGAATTGCTTGGTCTTGAAACAAGGTTAGTTCAAATGTTTGGCTAACATTGATGTTGATTTCAGAGTTTGTGATGGTTGCTTCAATTTCAGAATCAGCTTCGATGGCATCGATTGGCGATAAGGTTCCATATTGTTTTTGGATTCTGCTTACTTGGTTGTCAATCATTTCCTGATCAGCAATGATTTTATTTTTGATTACATTGATGCCTTCTAAAGTCAGTTCAAATTTTGGAACAAGACCAATTTCGTGCTCAAAAACCAAGGTGTCATTTTTCCATGAAAAGTCTGAATTGCTCACCAACAATGGTGTGCCGAGCATGTTTAGGTTTTCGGCTTTGATAAATTTCTCAAGTTCTTGATTTACCAAAACGTTTACTTCTTCGATTTTAAAATCAAAACCATATTGTTTTGCGACCTCGTCTTTCGGCGCTTTTCCTTTTTTAAATCCTTTGATAGTTGCTGTTGGTGTTTTTTGGTTCACACGTTTTTGCACTAAATCTTTGTAGTCGGCGTGCACTACATTTATGATAATTACTTCGTTTACAGCGTCTTTTGCAATTCTAAAAACTTCCATACAAATATTTTTTACGTTCTATTTTTGGGTTGCAAAAGTACGGAATGTTTGTATATAAAGCGAATTTAAAAAGTAGATTTTTCTAAAAATACTGACAGTTGAGATTTAAGAATAGTTGTCTAATTTTTATCTTTTAATATTGAAAAAATTATAGATTGACAAATTGATAATAAAACACTAAAAATTAACGCGGTTATAAATCCATTGACAATAAAACCATCAATAAAATAATCGCAAACCAAAATAATAGCAGCGTTGATTACAAGCATAAAAAGCCCAAGCGTGATGATGGTCACTGGCAATGAAAATAGCACTAAAATCGGTTTTAAAAAAACGTTTAGCAATCCTAAAACAATTGCGACGATAACCGACGTTGTGAACGATGCAACTGTGATTCCTGACATAAAATGATCCAAAACGAGCACGATGATTGCAGTTAGAATAATTCGGATGATTGTGTTCA
The DNA here is from genome assembly GCA_043778045.1 of Bacteroidota bacterium. Taxonomy (GTDB): domain Bacteria; phylum Bacteroidota; class Bacteroidia; order Flavobacteriales; family Flavobacteriaceae; genus Flavobacterium. Next base: position 34,889 of record JAYWGW010000105.1, read on the forward strand.
TGAGTTTTGTTTGAGTTTATGATTTGTTTTTTGAGATGTGGTTTTATACATATTGCTATAATGCAAAGTTAGCCTTTTATTCAATGGATGATCAAGTTTGTCGAGAAATTGCAGATTATAGTTTTCTTGTGTAAAAAAATGCTGTAGTCTAAAAGTGGAAGTTGTTTTAATTTGTTTTGCAGTAGAATTTTGAAAATTATATCGCAGGTATGCAAATATTGTTTCACGAATTTAAAGTAAAAAGAAATTTCTATTGAATTTCACGAATATGTTATGCGTTTATGTTTTGTGTAATTCAATTAAAATCTAACTTTATGGCAATTTGTGGAACCTGCCTGCCGGCAGGCACGGTTTGTGGTTTAAATCTAAAATATATATAAGACTAAATCCAATTATTAATATTTATTTATTTATAAAAATCAAGCAAACGGGCGAGCAAATAGCTATTTTTTTGGTAGAATCGGTGAGCTTTCCCGTCTTTTGATTGCGATTGAAAATCACAATTTCGTTGGATTGTTGGTTGCCAACCAATAAAAAATTTCCGCTTGAATCTATCGTGAAACTGCGTGGGCCTTTGCCCAAAGTGCTTGTTTCGTCAACAAATTGTAATGCTCCATTTTTATTGATTTTATATATTGAAATCGTGTTAATGTCACCTCGATTGCTTGCGTACAAAAATTTTCCGTCGGGCGAAATCAGAATTTCTGCCGATCCAGTTTTGCCTGAAAAATCTTTTGGCAAAGTTTCGGTTTGTGCCATGCGAGATAATCTTCCGAGTTTAAATTTAAAACTTGTAATAGTGCTTGTAAGTTCATTCAGAACATATACAAATTGACCATTTTTAGAAAAAACCAAATGCCGAGGACCGCTTCCTGCATCCATTTGTTCGGTGTGTACAAGCTGTAAAGGTTCGATATTGTTGGCGTTGTACTTATAAACCGTAACGGTATCATTGCCCAAATCTGCAACCAAAACAAATTTTTTGTCGGGCGAAAAACAGACCATGTGTGCGTGCGGTGCTTCTTGACGTTTTTCGTTTGTGCTTTTGCCAACGTGCGGTATGACTTGATTTGCAGGCGACAAACCAACTGATGTTTTTGCGAAAATTCCAATATTTCCACCCGAATAATTGGCAACTATAACGTTTTTTTCATCTTCGATAATATGGCACGGGTTGTCACCCATGGAATTTTGACTGTCCAAGAATGTAAGTTTTCCTGAATTCCTATCAAAATTATATGACAAAACTTTGCTGTTTTTTTCGTTTTCGCTAACAGCGTGAAGTTGCTTATTGTCTTTTGAGAGTGACAAAAAACTTGGATTTTCAACCGAATCTGATCGCGATTGAAGCGTTATGTTTTCAAAATTTTTATCAATTTTGTAAACGTATATCCCTGAGCTTTTGCACTTGTTGGTGTAGGTGCCAACGACGAGGGTTTGTTGGGCGATGGAAGATATGGTTACGAACATTATCAGAAATATAACGGTTACTTTATACATTTTTTTGATTTTATAACTTATTTAATTTGCGTGCTAAAATTGATATTTTACAAAAAATTGTGCCCCGAAGTAAAAAAATGTATTTTTGAATTTTTATCAAACATTCTTTAATTTATCATGATGCTAAATCTCCAAAACATCCTAATATTAATTTCATTGGTAAGCATCATTGCCTTTTTTCTATTTTGGTTTGACAAAAAGCAAGCTATTGCGCGCAACCACAGAATTTCAGAAAAAACATTGTTAAGTGTTACTTTTTTTGGTGGTACGATTGGGTCGGTTTTGTCCATGATTTTGTTCAGACATAAAACGTCAAAGCGTAGTTTTTTGTTGAAGTTTTTTGGGGTTGTTGTTTTGCAGATTGTTGTGATTTATTATTTTTTGTTGAATTAGATTTTAATTGTCATCTTTTGAGTATCCTTCATAATAGTAAGATTGTTCTATACCTTTAAAAATGATTTCTCGGTTACCTATGTCGTCCGTCAAGTTCAAAAACAATAAAGTTCTTAGTTCCAAGTCATTAATTGGGCTTCTTTCCATTGCTTGTAAGTATAATGTCTTATCAACAAACTGCCAGTTTACCAATTTTTCTATTCTGAATTTAAGTATCAAATCCAACCATATTCTCATAGTCCTTCCATTTCCTTCCATAAAAAGATGTGCAATGTTCATCTCGACATACTTTTCAATAATTTCGTCAAAGGTCTTTTCGGGCATTTGCTCGATTTTTACTAAGATTTCATTCAAATACAATACATTCGCAAATCTAAAGCCTCCTTTTGATATATTCTTCGTGCGAATTTGCCCCGAAAAATCGTATAAACCATCGAATAAGTATTGGTGTAATTGTTGTAAACCAGCAGTTGTGCCAATCTCAATTTTATCAATATCGCCCGATTCAAATAACCGATAGGCCTTCTCAATACTTAACTTGTCTATGTTTTTCATTCAATTAAAACGTATTAACCTTCAACGTTCAACAAAATTACATCTTATTTCAACTCCTTAATCATTATATTTCGATACCAAACTTTGTCGCCATGGTCTTGCAAACAAAGTTTACCAGATTTATAGGTTCCAAATCCCGGAAATTCATGAAATTTTGATTCTGCAATCATTTTGCGCCACGCATCGTTCCACATGGTGGTTTCTAAAATTTTTTCGCCATTTAAAAAAAATTGCAGGTTACCATTATTAGAAATAATCTCGGCCGTATTCCATTGTTCTGCAGGTTTAACGGTTTCTTTGGCAGTTATCAAATCATACAAATCGCCCGCGCGATGTTTGATGATTTTAGAATCCGGATGTCCACTGTTGTCTAAAACTTGCATTTCGGGTCCCGTCATCCAAGGGTATTTGTAGGTTTTTGGGTCTTCTTTGACGTAGAAAATTAGTCCACTGTTTCCGTTTTTGGCAATTTTCCAGTCTATTTTAAAATGAAAATTACTGTATTCTTTTGCAGATATAATGTCGCCTCCATTCTTGGCTTGCCACTCTTTTTTGTCAGACACGTTCAAATGAACAGATTGGTCGTTTATTTCCCAAGCTTTTCCAATAGAATCGGTTCCATATTTGTGCCACCCTTCAATTTTTTCTCCGTCAAAAAGCAGTTGCCAACCTTCGGTTTTTTGAACTTTAGTAAGTTGATTATGAATGGTGTCGGTTTTTTTTTCGGATTTTGCCATTTCGGATGTTGATTTTTTGCAGGATGTTAATAACAAAATCACAGTGGAAACTAAAAATAATTTTTTCATTAAATGGTTTTTTAAAAGGGTTATATAAAAGAAATTTTGCACAAAGAGACTAACGAGCAAAGTTTTTAAAAATAGTAAAAACAAAATTTATATTCCGAATTTAAGAAGCAAAGATTTAAAAATCAATAATCAAATTTGCCCCTCGACTGCGCTCAGGGTGACCAAACAACTCGACTGCGCTCGGGGTGAAAAAACAAACAAACAAACTTTGCACCTTTGTTCCTTTGTGCCAATAGAATGAATGAATTTGTTTATTTAACCCTCAAAGACAAAATATATTTCACCATTTCCCGTGCATCTTCCAACTTTAAATCGGGGTGCGCCGTCATCGGAATTTCGCCCCAATGGCCCACGCCACCGTTGATAATAGTTTTTGCTAACATGTCAGTATCCGCAATTGCATATTTATTGGCAACATCTTTGTAGGATGGTCCAACAACTTTTTCGTCAACTTTATGGCACGCAAGACAATCTCCATTCTCAATCAAATCTGCGCCTTTTTGAAACTCAGGCGCAATTGTAGCAACGTCTTCCGTGTTCATTTCTTTGACACTCATCGAATCTTCGGCAGGTTTTTCTGTTTCTTTTTTGTTGCCACAAGCTGACAACATTGCCATACAAATAGCTACTAAAATTACTTTTATCATTTTTTTATATTTTTCTGTAAATCTGTTTAATTAAATATTGATTTGAACGGTAAGTTTAAAATCAGAAATCGCTAATCAAAAATCCTCAATCTAAAATCTATAGTCCCAAAACCTTCCGATTAAATTCTGCATCAGGCTTGGCACTCGCAAAATCGTCAAAAGCTTTATCTGTTACTCGAATAATATGATTTTTAATAAATTCTGCTCCTTCTCTTGCGCCATCTTCTTGATTTTTATAGCAACATTCCCATTCTAAAACTGCCCAACCAGCAAAGTTATAATGTGCTAATTTACTAAAAACTTTTTTGAAATCTACCTGTCCGTCGCCCAAACTTCTGAACCTTCCGGCGCGGTCTGTCCAGTTTTGAAAACCGCCCCACGCACCTTGTTTTCCGTTCGGATTAAACTCCGCGTCTTTGATGTGACAAGCCTTGATGCGTTCATGATAATGATCTATATACGTCACATAATCAAGAGATTGTAATACAAAATGACTTGGATCGTATAGCAAACACGCGCGACTATGGTTGTTTACTTTCTCTAAAAACATTTCATACGAAACGCCGTCGTGCAAGTCTTCGCCTGCGTGAACTTCATAACATATATCCACACCATTTCGATCAAATTCGTTCAAAATTGGCGTCCAACGTTTGGCAAGTTCCGTAAAACCATCGTTGACCAATCCCGAGGGTCGTTGTGGCCACGGATAAACGGTGTGCCAAAGCAATGAACCACTAAAAGTAGCATGCGCCACAAGTCCCAAATTTGAAGATGCTTTTGCAGCCCACATCAGTTGTTGCACTGCCCACTTGTATCGTTCCGCAGGTTTTCCCTTGCAATTTTCAGGACAAAATCCGTCAAACAAATGATCGTAAGCAGGGTTTACAGCAATCAGTTGCCCTTGCAAATGCGTCGAAAGTTCCGTGATTTCCAAACCATAACTGTTGATTTTTGCCTTGTATTCCAATGCAAAAACAGGGTCGGTCGCCACTTTTTCTAAATCAAAATATTTAGCATCCCAAGTCGGAATCTGCACGCCTTTAAACCCTAAATCCGATGCCCATTTGCAGATATTATCAATGGTGTCAAAGGGCGCTTTATCACCATAGAATTGTGCCAAAAAAATTGCAGGTCCTTTTATTGTAGTCATTTATAAAAATTATAGTGTTATCGCGAAGAGTCATTGCGAGGTACGGCTTGTCCGACGTGGCGGAAGCAATCTGTTGTAACTTTCCAATCTTTATTGCACCTCGACTGCGCTCGGTGTGACAATTCGTCATTGCGAGGTACGGCTTGTCCGACGTGGCGGAAGCAATCTATTGTAAATTTCCAAACTCGACTGCGCTCGGTGTGACAAACTGATATTAAATTTACATTTTAAAATTCTTCAAGAAATCTGCGCTCGACTTTGCATTTGCCATTACTCCTTGTGAGTCATATTTTTCTTGTTCGTATATAAAATGTTGCATTCCCAAATCTTTTGCTTTTTTCAAAATATTTGCATAATCAATATTTCCTTCGCCCAAAGTGCAACTGTCGAATTGTTCGGTGCTGTTTTTTGTACGGTCTTTGATGTGGCACAATTTAAACCGGTTTTTATGTTTTTCGAGATATGAAACGGGATCAACGCCCGCCGTAACTACCCAATACATATCCATTTCAAAATCTACTAAAGCATCGTCTGTATAACTCATAAAAATATCTTGAGGAAGTTGTCCTTCAAGTTCCTTGAAACTGTAGTCGTGATTATGATACGCAAAACGCAAGCCCTCTTGTCTGCATATTATGCCTGCTTTGTTAAATTGCTCTGATGCTTTTTTATAATCGTCAATAGTTTTTTGAGGCCCAAGCCAAGGACAAACAATATATTTTCCGCCAATGCTTGCTACTTCACTTGCTTTGCGCGATAAGTCTTTTGTCCAATCGCAATGTGCGCTAATTATCGATAGGTTTTGGTCTTTCAAAAACGAACCAAAATCTTGCGGTGTCATTCCCCAAAAAATGCCTTGCTTGCCTTCAAAACTTTCAATTTGTGTGAATCCCATTTTGGCAACGTCGGCAATTGTTTGCTTTGGATTCGCATCAATTATATCGCGCAAAGTCCAAAGTTGAATGCCAAAATCTTTATAAATTTTACCGTTTAGAACAGTTTTCGAGGCACACGAAAATTGTGGCAACACGGCAAGTAGCGCTGTTGCTTGGGCGGTTTTGGATAGAAATTCTCTTCTTTGCATGGTTTTAGGAAACTAAGGTTAATGAATTTTGCGTTATGAAACGATGATTGATTAATTTAGATTATAAAGTGTATTTAGTTTAAACCACGTAGAAATTAAGCGTAAAACCTAAAATGCATTAGAATTTATAGGCATTTTATTTAAACATAGACAACTAATATTTCCCTAAATTAAGCAAAGCGTCTTTTTTTTCTGCATTTCTATGTGGTTTCAAATACATTAATTAGACTATAACCATTTAGATTTGTTAGCCACAAACCTCTACGCAGGGGCGGAGGCACGAAGTTCACAAAGTCTAAATATAACCTATAATTGATTTTACATTTAGAAAATTATCTCAAAAAATCGCCGTCAATTATTAATAGTTTTACGCCATTTTTAGAAACGGAACGGTGAGAACTCAAATTGTCTGAAACAATATATGTTTGTCCTGCACTTAACGCAAACAAATCTCCATTTTCTAATTCAGATTCAAAACTGCCTTCAAGACATTGCACAATATGCCCTTTTTGACACCAATGATCAGCAAGATATCCTGCGGAATATTCAACTTTTCGAATTCGCAATCCTTCAAAATTGATTGTTTGCCAAAATGCTGTGCCTGTTTCACCAACGTGTTCTGTTTTTGGAATTGTGCTCCAATCGATGGTTTGGAATTGAATTTGGGTCATTTTTTTAATCTACAAAAGTTTGTTTTATAATTTTTTTGCAATTTTTGATTTCTACTTCACTCAAATTACCGAAAGATTTTATGATGCGCGATTTATCGATGGTTCGAATTTGGTCAATAATGATCAATCCTTTTTTGTTGTTTGCAACAACTGCAACACGTGTTGGATATTCTCGAAGGTTTGTCGTTAACGGACAAACCACAACTGTTTGCAAATTTCGGTTCATTTCGTTTGGCGAAACCACAACACACGGTCTTGTTTTTTGAATTTCGCTTCCTTGTGTAGGATCTAAATTGACCAAAAAAATCTGATATTGGTTTATTTCCATTCTTCAAAAGTTTCATCTTCAAAAATATCATTACTTTCTAATGCATCATCGCCAACTTGATTCATTTTTTTGAATGCTTGATCCCAGCCAGCTCGTGGTAAATGAATTGGTTTTATAATTATCTGATTTTGCTCTAAAACAATCTCGACCTTGTCCGTAAAGTTGTATTTTTCGAGAACTGTTTTACTTAAACGTAGACCTTTTGAATTTCCTATTTTGATTATTGTAGCTTCCATGATTTTAATTAAAAGTTATTACAAAGTAACTACATTTTTAGATAAAAAAATTTAATTTAGATAGAAACTTTTATATAAATTATACCGCGTGAAGGACAGAAGCGACATCCTTTCATTGCGCACAGAAAATTTCGTTGTTCCTCGCAATGACTTCGCAATGAAAGATACAGCGGATGGCCTGACCCGTCGTTGCCCAGGACAGATTGCTTCGTCCGTCGCAATGACTTCGCAATGACGGGACACGCCCAAAACACCATTATCCAGCTAGGCCAACATATGCTTTGTCGCCTTTTTTATATGGAATGTCAGCAACAAATTTTCCAGGAACGGGTGTGTATCTGAAGCTTGATTGCATGCCTTTTTCGGACGTGAGATACGCGAACAAAACCATTTGATACATGGCTAAAAACCCTTTATCCTCTTTGTTTTTTGTTGCGTTGAACACTTCGGCGCGCTCGGTGGCGGTCAGTTTTGCAAAATCTTTGTTGTGTTTTTCTTTGGCTTTGTCATTGATTTTTGTCAATGCGCCGACAAAATCTTTTTGCTCTTGCTCAGAATAAATATCTTGGAAAACCACGGCGATAAACTCGGCTACTTTGGTGGTTTTGGCTCCAGCGGTTTCGGTTTCGGGAATAATGGTTTCGGCAACTTCGGAAAGTAGTGCCAATAGATCTGGACTTAAAGTCATGCTTCCAGCATCGTCGCGACGGCAACTGCTGAGCAAAAAATTGCTTCCGATGAAAAGCCCACCTGAGACGATGGCTATGTTTTTGATAAGTTCTCTGCGGTTCATAATTTCTTATTTTTTTGTAAAACTAAAAGACGGATTGACTATTTTATGTTTTTTGAACCATTTAGTTTATTAAGAAAATTAAGCCACATTGCGCTTAATGTCCTTAACTATCTTAATGGTTTATTTTTTAGCAAACTTTTTTGTTTTTGTACTTTTGTATTAAATCGTTCCTGCTTTCAAAGCTTCGGCTGCGAAATTTGCAGCGCGCGCCGTGAGTGCCATGTAGGTGAGCGATGGATTCACGCATGAGCCAGACACCATGCAGGCTCCATCGGTAACAAACACATTTTCACAATCCCAAACTTGGTTGTTTTTGTTTAAAACTGATGTTTTTGGGTCGTTGCCCATTCGTGCGGTTCCCATTTCGTGAATGCCCATTCCAGGGGAATATCCCGCGTCATAAGTTGTAACGTTTTTGGCGCCAGCAACTTCCAACATTTCTTTCATGTCGTTCATCATGTCGACTTTCATCTTCTTTTCGTTGTCTTTTATTTCGACATCAAAATTTAGAACTGGCAATCCCCAAGCGTCTTTTTTGGTCGGATCGAGCGATATTTTATTTTCATGATAGGGCAACATTTCGCCAAAAGCCGTGGCTCCCATTTTCCATGCGCCAACGGTTCCGATAACGTCTTTCAAATCTTTTCCGATATTCATTTCCGCAACTTGGCTTTCCCAACCTTCGCGCGAGGCACTGCCTTGATAGCCAAAACCTCGCAAATAGTCGCGTTTGGAATCTTTGTCGAGGTTGCGATATCGAGGAATATAAAAACCATTTGGGCGAAAGCCAGAATAATAGGAATCTGTAAATCCATCAAAATCGCCCGACGCACCAACTCGAAAATGATGATCCATTACGTTATGTCCAAGCTCGCCACTACTGCTTCCGAGGCCGTCTTTCCAAACGTCTTTGGCAGAGTTCATTAATATCCACGTTGAATTTAGCGACGACGCGCATAAGAAAACAATTTTGCTCGTAAAAACCAATTCTTCCTTGGTTTCGGCATCTAAAACCGTTACGCCTGTTGCTTTTTTGGTGGTTTTATCGTAATTAATTTCTTTCACAATGGAATGCGGACGAAGCGTAAGATTTCCTGTTTTCACGGCCGCTGGCAACGTTGATGCTTGCGTTGAAAAATAGCCTCCAAACTGACAACCGTTCCAACACATGTTGCGAAATTGACACGGAATTCGCCCCGCAATCGCTTTTGTAACGTGCGCCACGCGACCAATAATCAGTCGGCGCGCATCTTTATAATGTGCACGAATTTTGGCAGCCGCCGATTTTTCGACCACATTCAAATCCATTGCAGGCAGAAAATTACTGTCGGGCAACTGCGGTAAATTTTCTTTAGAACCGCTCACGCCAATAAATTTCTCCACATGATCATACCATGGTTCGATATCTTTATATCGGATTGGCCAATCGATTGCGATTCCTTCTTTTGCATTTGCCTCAAAATCAAGATCGCTCCAGCGATAGGTTTGCCGTCCCCACATGAGCGAACGTCCACCAACTTGATAACCTCTAAACCAGTCGAATCGCTTGGTTTCGGTATACGGATTTTCTTTATCCGACGCCCAATACGAAAGATTTCGTTCGTTCAGCGGATAGTCGCGTTTGAGAAATGGATTGTCTTGAACCATTTCTTTGGTTGGTCGAAAATGTCTGTGCGGATATTCCCAAATGGGCTTGTTTTGATCCACATAGTCCTTTATATGCACCACATTTCTGCCCCGTTCGAGCAATAAAACCTTCAGACCTTTTTCGGTCAATTCTTTCGCAGCCCATCCACCGGAAATTCCGGATCCGACCACAATTGCATCATAATTATTTTCTGTCATTTTTAAGTCATTGCGAGGAACGAAGCAATCTGTTTTTTGTTACGAACCTCTGTTATTAGTCATTGCGAGGCACGGCTTGTCCGACGCGGCGGAAGCAATCTGTTTTCTCTTGCGAACCTCTGTTATTAGTCATTGCGAGGCACGAAGCAATCTGTTTTGCATTGTGAACCTCTGTTGTTATTTGGGCGTTTCCCTGCGGGCCGGGCTGTCCGTTCCAATCTTTTTTTGAATGTCGCAAGTAGGAATCGTTGAGGGCGACATTCAAAAAAAGGATTTCACATCCCATCCCTAACGCGGGAACTACTTACGAATCACTACTTAATATTTTATCAGTTTTTATATAGCATTTAATGCTGTTTTGTATCATTAAATTGCCAGAGTACATTAATAATTTTCCAACTACTATTTAGTTTAACAATGTGCATATAGTCAATCCAATCATCGGCAATCAATTTTACAGAAGCTATTCGTTCCGAAACATCGAGCAATTTTACAACCTTTTTCGGCGATGACGGAAATTTATCAGCATTCTTATTATAACTTTCTGCAAGTAAAACCATAGATTCTGTAGTTGTTTCTCGAACATAGTCTTTTCCTGTTGCCTTGTCTTTCCAAAATGTTCTTTTCACCATTCTTGGATGTAAAGCTCGTTCCATCTGTTCAGGATTTGGTTGATGTTGCGATTCAATATAATCAAGGGCTACTTGTTTTATTTCGAGGCTATCTATTTTTGTTTGAGCAATAATGATAGTACTCTTCAAAAGAATTATTACACTTAATATTTGAGATCGTATTTTCATAGTACTAAATCTTTCAATCTTTCAATCTTTAAATTCTTCTCACACATCACAAATCCCAACCGCCTGTTCCAACGATTTTTCTTTATTTTTTGCTTTTGCAATAAACTCTTGTGCCACAAAACCTTTATATCCCGTTTCCAAAATAGTTTTCATAATTGCGGGATAAAACAATTCTTGATCATCGCCAATTTCGTTTCTGCCTGGAACGCCCGCCGTGTGATAGTGTCCAAAATATTGATGGTTTGTTTGAATTGTTCTTATTATATCGCCTTCCATAATTTGCATGTGGTAGATATCAAACAACAATTTAAAATTTTCTAAACCTAAATTTTTGCAAAGTTCAATGCCCCACGCCGAAGAATCTGCCATATAATCTACGTGGTCAATTTTGCTATTGAACAATTCCATTTGGATTGTAACACCTCGTTTTTCTGCCAACGTCAAAATCTGTTTCAATCCTTCAACACAGTTTTTCAGACCGACTTCATTTGACATTCCGTTTCGGTTTCCCGAAAAGCAAATCAGGTTTTTATATCCCGCATCGGCGACAAGATTAATATGTTTGGTATAATTTTCTATCAGAATTTTATGATTTTTCACATCGTTCCAGCCTTCTGTCAAACTAATTTGCGCTCCTGTGCACATTGATGAATTTATTCCATGTTTTTTTAACGTCGCAAAATCTTTTGGCTCAACCAAATCAATCGCCGAAAAACCTATTTTTTTGACCAAAACACATAATTCTTCTATCGATAAATTACTAAATGTCCAAGCGCAAACCGAATGATTGATGTTGTGTTTAAGTTTTTTATTTAATTTAATATCGTTATAAAAATTAGCTTTCGCATCAAAAACCGACGGCAACAAAAGGCTACCGAGTGTGAGGTTTTTAATGAGATTGCGTCGGTTCACGTTTAATAGAGTATGGTAAATTACGGCAGATTGCGTCGTGCCTCGCAATGACTTTATACTTTCGACATTAGACTTTTAAACTTTCGACTGACTAACCTTCGCCTTTTCTTTAAAAAATATAAAAAACAATAGAGCAATTCCTGCCGCGAACAAACATGGGAAAATCCAAATTTGGTTCCAATTGTGCATGCCACCCGCGATTGCGTTTTTATCAACAATATTGCCAGCGACAATAAATCCGATATACATTCCGACGCCATAAGTAGCCAAGGTTATCAAGCCCTGCGCTGACGATCGAACGCTTGCATCAGCTTTTTGATCTGTATAAATTTGACCCGTAACGAAAAAGAAATCATAGCAAATTCCGTGTAAAATGATACCTGCATACAACATCCAAAGATTGTCATCGATGTTTCCATAGGCAAACAAAATATATCGCAAAACCCACGCTATCATGCCAATTAGCAACATTTGTTTGATGCCAAAACGAACAAAAAATAAAGGCATTAGAAACAAAAATAAGGTTTCAGACATTTGTCCAAGCGTCATTTTCGCGGCAGCGCCTTGCATGCCCACTTCGTTTAAAAACTGATTGGCTTGTCCGTAATAAAATGCCAAAGGAATGCATATTAAAATAGATGCGATAAAAAATATTAAATAATTTTTGTCCGCTAAAACCTTCAAGGCATCAAGACCGATTGTCTCCGCAAAGGACACAGATTTTCCTGCTTTCGGTGGTGGTGTGTTTGGCAAAAAGAAACAAAAAATTCCGTATCCGAGCGACACAATTGCCGCTACCAAAAAAGTAATGTTAAGCGATTCAGGTTTGGCTTCCCATGCCATATATCCTATCGTTAGACCAGAGGCTATCCAACCTATTGTACCCCAAACCCTGATGCCTGAAAATTCTTTTTCAGCATCCGTAGTTTGATTTAATGATATGGAATTTACCAACGCCAAAGTCGGCATAAACAAAATCATATATATAAGAAGTAGCGAATAGAAATTTTCAAAATTGGTTTGGGAAGACAGAAAATATAAAATTCCCGCACCAGCGATGTGTAAAACACCCAAAATTTTCTGCGCTGCAAAAAACTTATCGGCAATCATTCCAACAATAAACGGAGCAATGATGGCGCCAAGACATTGCGTTCCATATGCCATTCCAGTTTGTGCGCCTGTTGCCTTTATTAAACCTTTTGTAAGAAAAGTCCCCATCGTAACAAACCAAATTCCCCACACAAAAAAATTGAAAAACATCATTATGGAAAGTAAAATTCGGGTATTGATTTTCATTAATATTGAATTTTCGGTTGGTTAAATTGATAAATTACACCAAATATATATTTATTTTTTAATTATATGTTTTTATGAACGTTAAAAAACATTATTTATTTATCGAAAACGTTAAAGTATTGAAAGTTTTATGATTTTAATTTTTTGTAATAAGTGAATGTTTGATTATTTGCTGTAAATTAAATATCTGGGTTTTCGTTTTTTGTATATTTGTTTTTTAAATTTATAAAATAATGACCACAATAGATATTAAAAAAGAACTGCACACGTTTATTGACACTAGCAATGAAGATTTTCTTAAAGATTTTTATGCGTTGATTCAAGATTATTCAAGAAATTCTGACCACACAAAAATGATTGACGATTCTGAAATTGAAATTAGCACAGAAAATATTTATAGTCAAACTGAGGTTCAAAAAATTATTGAAGGTTGGAAAGAATAGTTAAACCTGTTTTTTGGACAAATAAATTTATAATCAATTTTATAAAATGAAAACACTTGAGAGAATTACAATGAATCCAGAAATAATGCATGGCAAGCCATCAATTCGAGGTATGCGGTGGACTGTTGAAATGATCATTGATTTATTAGGAAGTGGCATGTCTGCTTACGAAATTATTGAAGATCATCCAGAATTGCAAAAAGAAGATATCTTGGAAAGTTTACAATTTGCAAAGCTTCATAATTGAATTAGCTATAAACGGATTCAATATTCAACTCAAAAACAATAGGAATAACGAATAAATTGTAAACATAAATTTACTAAAAAGTAAGGTGCCAAGAAACAGATTACTTTGCCACTTTCCTCGCAACTCCTCGCAATGACTATGACAAACAGAAAACTTAGAATGGGAATAATTGGTGGCGGACGTGGTGCTTTTATTGGCGCCATACACCGACATGCTTTGCAAATGGATGGACTTATAGAACTGAAATGTGGCGCATTTAGTACAAATTCTGACAATGCAATTGCATCAGGAAGAGATTTGTTTTTAGATGAAAATCGGATTTATACCGATTATAAAACTATGTTGCAAACCGAAGCGAATTTACCAGCTTCGGAGCGCATTGATTTTGTGAGCATCGTGACGCCAAATCACGTTCATTTTGAACCCGCAATGATGGCTTTGGATTTGGGTTTTCATGTCGTTATTGAAAAACCAATGACTTTCACGCTTGACGAGGCAAAACTTTTGCACGCAAAGGTTCAAGAAACAGGTCTTCGACTTTGCCTCACACACACATACGCAGGCTATCCGCTGGTAAAGCAAGCGCGGGCCATGTTTGCCAACAACGATTTTGGAAAAATCCGTAAAATTTGGGTTGAATATCCGCAAGGATGGCTCAGTCAATTGTCTGAAAAGGAAGGCAATCCGCAAGCTGCATGGCGCACCGATCCAGCCAAAAGCGGAAAAGCAGGTTGCATGGGCGACATTGGTTCACATGCGGCACATTTGGCAGAATATATTTCGGGATTGCAAATTATGCAGCTTTGTGCCGATTTGAATATTGTTGTTGATGGTCGAAATTTAGACGACGATGGTGCGGTTTTATTAAGATTTAACAACGGCGCAAGTGGCGTTTTGATTGCCAGCCAAGTTGCGGCGGGTGAGGAAAATGCTTTGAAAATCAAGATCCACGGCGAACATGGCGGAATTGAATGGCATCAAATGGAACCCAACACTTTGCTTGTGAAATGGTTAGACAAACCAACAGAAATATATCGCGCAGGCAATAACTACGGCAATCTTAGTCCTTTTATGACACAAAATTGCAGAACACCAGGCGGACATCCCGAAGGATATTTAGAGGCGTTTGCCAATATATACAAAAACTTTGCGCTTACGCTTATGGCTGATCTTCGTGGTGAAAAACCAACGGAAATTATGCTCGATTTTCCGAATGAAAATGATGGTGTTCGCGGTATGGCTTTTATAGAAAATGTAGTGGCGTCAAGTCAATCGGAAGTGAAATGGTTTGATTTTATAGTTTGATATTTTTTAGGTTACGGAAGAAGTTGTGGCTTCAAAAACAACTAAATATGATTATCGCATCTCGACTGCGCTCGATGGGACGTAATTCTAAACTTTATATATTTCTAAAAAATTTGTCGCGCCACTCGAAACGTATTTGCGTGCGCTTCAATTATAGTCTTTATATCAGGTGAATAGCCGCCACCCATGCTCACTTGCACAGGAATTTCGTGTTTTTTACATAGCGAAAGCACAATTTTATCTCGTTCTTTTGCGCCTTCAATTGTGCACGCCAACTTGCCGAGTTTGTCTGTTTTTAGAATGTCAACACCTGCCAAATAGAAAATAAAATCAGGTTTTTCGGACGTGATTAATTTTGGTAAATTTTCGTTTAATATTGATAAAAACTCAGTGTCAGTCGTGCCGTCGTTTAAAGGAATGTCTAAATCTGATTGTTCTTTTTTGAAAGGATAGTTGTTTTTTCCATGCATCGAAAAAGTGAAAACGCGTGGTTCCTTTCTGAAAATTTCAGCCGTTCCGTTGCCTTGATGCACATCCAAATCTACAATTAGAATTTTTGTAGCCAACTTGTGATTTAATAAATATTTTGCACCAATAGCCTGATCGTTTAGCAAGCAAAAAGCTTCGCCAGCATTTGAAAACGCATGGTGTGTGCCTCCCGCAATATTAAATGCCACGCGATACTTAAATGCCAATTTACATCCTAAAATAGTTCCTTGAGCGATGCGCAATTCGCGTTCAATAAGTTCGGCTGAAAGTGGAAAACCAATTTTTCGGATGGCTTTTGCATCTAAAGACAAATTCAATAAACTATCAACATATTCCTTCGAATGAATCGCTAAAACATCATCAATTTTTGCCAGTTCAGGTTCAAAAAAATCAGATATTTCTGCGGTTCCTTCATGTAACAATTGCTTAGGCAACAAATCATATTTCAGCATTGGAAACCGATGGCCTTCGGGCAATGGATGCTGATATATTGGATGAAAAGCGATTGGAAACATTTACATAGAGATTGCTTGTAATATTTTTTTTTTTGCGTTAGGGATTGACGCGAAAATCCTTTTTTGAGGTTTTTTCTACCTCAAAAAAGATTGTAGCAAAAGCCCGACCCGCAGGGAAACGCCCAAATGTAAAAAAATGTCAAACATTATTTAAACCGCAAAAAACGCTTCCAATTCTTTTAAAGTTTCTTCGGAAGTTTGAATGTCTTTCACAATTTCGCCTTTATGCATCGCAACAATTCTATTTGAAACCTCAACGGTGTGCAACAAATCGTGACTCGAAACCAAAATGGTTACGTTTGGATCATCAGCCAAATCTTTAATGATTTTTTTGAGTCGAAATTGCGTGGTTGGATCTAAATTAGCAAACGGTTCATCCAAAATTATTAGTTCTGGATTACCAATTAGCGTGGCTATAATTCCTATTTTTTTCATGTTTCCTTTTGAGAAATCACGAATATATTTTTTAGAATTCAAGATGTCGCCGTTGAAAAAATCTTCGTGTTTGGCAAGCAATGCATCCACGTCTGCTTTGTTTTGTCCGCGCAAATCACCTATAAAATAAAAATATTCTTCGGGCGTCAGATAACCAATCAAAAAACTTTCGTCAAGAAAAGATGCTGTGAAAGGTTTCCAATCTTCGGATTCGTTTACTTGAATATTGTTGTTTTTTATATGTCCCGTTGTTGGTTGAATCAAATCCAACAAAAGACTAAAAAACGTGGTTTTGCCTGCACCGTTGTTGCCAACTAAACCGAAACTTTCACCTTTATGAATTTCAAGGTTGTCAATTTTTAGAACCGTTGTGCCGTTATATGATTTGGAGAGATTTGTTGCTTGAATCATTATTTAGACTTTTTAGAATATTAGATTGTTAGATTTTTAGACTGCTTAGATTGTTGGACTATTAGATTTTTAGACTACTTAGATTGTTAGACTACTTAGATTGATAGATTATTAGATTGTTAGACTATTAGACTATTTAGATTGTTAGACTACTTAGATTGATAGATTATT
>JAYWGW010000106.1:0-110472 GCA_043778045.1 Bacteroidota bacterium
ACATCTCTAACATTAATACAATACATGAATAAATTTATCTTTGGCAGACCAATAAATAATATTAAAATTCAAATCACTTAATTGCACCCAACGGGTTAAGTCATATACTTATTACCTAATATTTACATTTCGTGATTCACTTCTTGCAATACGCCTTCAAATTCTGAATTTATAATATCATTTTTACCCAACCAATACTCTGATGTTATCAACTTAAAATTCAAATTATCCGCCGTTTCCAAATCCCATAAAATGTCTTCTGCTTCAGGAAAATCAGCATCAAAATGCATGGCTTGATCAAACAATCTGTTTATCACATTGCTTTCAGACAATCCTACGGCAAACAATTTCAATACATTTTCTTTTGATAAAACAGTAGTTTCGTCAGATTCCAAAGGCGAAATTTTACAACTAATAATTGTTGCTTTTGCATTTGGAAATTTCCCGTTAAAGGCTTTAAACAACAACTGATTAACGTGGAACAAAGTCCCATGTAAAGCAATTTCTCGGTATTCCTCACAAACTTTATCGATCAACATATCGCTTGAAATTTGCTGAATTTGCCCGTCGTTCAATTTCTCAGACAACTTATATTCCAATACAATTGAAGCAGCATCGCGAGGTTCAAAATCCGAAATTGCCATAAACAAAAGTTCTCTCAAACTGTCGTCATCAGCTTCGGCGCCATCGGGATAATCGAATTTTTCTAATAATGCGATATAATCATCATTCGTCCAATAATTTGCAATTTCCTCAACAGTTTCAACGTTTTCGATTTCTATATTATATTTTACCATTGTTCTAATTTTAGATCTGTAATTTACGGAGATAAAATTAAGCACTTTCCTAAATAACATTTTTATAACAAAACACAATTATGTTATAGATTTACTACAAAATTTTTTGTTTAAGTATTACCTTTGTTTTTAGAAGCCAATCCCGCTTTTCGTTTCAATCTTTTGCTTTCAAATGTTTTTTTTCTAACCAAAAAAGGAGCTTTTGCTACTCTTTCCTTTGGAGAGGGGCTGGGGGTGAGGCAGTCGTTCTTTTTCGCTAAGAAAAAAATACATTTAAAAACAAAAGGATTTCCACTACTATCGGGGCTAAAAACCCAACGTCAATAAAAAATCACTAAAAATGACAATATTCACACAAACTTTCCAAACCAAACACAATACCGCACCATTCAACAGCATCAAAATCGAAGATTACATTCCCGCCTTTGAACTAAACATTGCGTCGGCAAAAGCGGAAATTGACGCAATTGTATTAAATGAAGACGAACCAACGTTTGCTAACACCATCGAAGCCTTAGAATTTTCGGGCGATTCTTTAGATAGACTGTCATCAATATTTTTTAATTTAAATTCCGCAGAAACCAGTGACGAAATGCAAAAAATTGCGCAACACGTTTCTCCACTATTGACAGAATTAGGTAACGACATCACTCTAAACGAAGATCTATTTGCAAAAATAAAAATCGTTAATGAACAAAAAGAATCTTTAAATCTTTCCGCCGAACAATCCACCTTGTTAGATAAAAAATTCAAAAGCTTTTCGCGAAATGGCGCACTCTTGTCCGAAGAAAAAAAATCACAACTTAGAGAAATTGATAAGGAACTTTCGAAAATTAAACTGACCTACGGCGAAAACATATTGGCAGAAACCAACAACTATCAACTTCACATCACAAACGAATCTGATTTAAAAGGTCTTCCAGAAGGCACGATTGAAGCTGCAAAATCCTTAGCAAAGTCTAAAGATTTACAAGGTTATATTTTCACGCTTGATCACCCAAGCTATTTGCCGTTTATTACCTACGCTGAAAACAGATCCTTGCGGAAAGAAATTTCCATCGCCGCAGGCAAAAAAGGTTTTCAAAATAATGAGTTTGATAATAAAGAAATCACTTTGCAAATTGCGAAACTTCGTTTCAAACGCGCCAATTTATTAGGATATAAAACACATGCCGATTTTGTGTTAGAAGAACGCATGGCTCAAAACCCTGAAACGGTAATCACATTTTTAAACGATTTATTATCGAAAGCAAAACCAGCGGCAGAGAGAGAATTTGCAGAATTATCAAATTTTGCCAAAGAATTGGACGGAATTGATCAACTCGAAAAATGGGATGGCGCATATTATTCTGAGAAATTAAAACAAAAATTATTCAGTTTAGACGATGAAATTCTAAAACCATATTTTCAATTAGAAAACGTTCTACAAGGCGCGTTCACAATTGCGCAGAAACTATATGGATTGCATTTCACCGAAGTTTTTGACATTGACAAATATCACGAAGATGTTTCGACTTATGAAATCACAGATGATTTTGGCGTTTTTGTCGCCGTTTTTTATACCGATTTTTTTCCTCGGAAAGGCAAACGAAATGGCGCTTGGATGACAAGTTACAAATCACAATATATTAAAAATGGCGTAAACGAACGCCCACATATTTCCAATGTTTGCAACTTCACCAAGCCAACAGAAACCAAACCATCACTATTGACTTTTAGTGAAGTTACTACCTTGTTTCATGAATTCGGACATGGCTTGCACGGGATTTTAGCCAACACAATTTATCCAAGTTTGTCGGGAACTTCGGTTTTTTGGGATTTTGTGGAACTGCCAAGCCAAATTATGGAAAATTGGTGCTACGAGCCAGAAGCGCTGGCAATTTTTGCGAAACATTACGAAACAGGGGAAGTTATACCACAAGAATATGTTCAAAAAATAAAAGAATCTGCAAGCTTCCAAGAAGGAATAGCTACTATGAGACAAATTAGTTTTGGATTGTTAGACATGGCATATCACGGAAATGATCCAACGGAAATTACAGATATAAAAGCTTTTGAAAAATCTGTATTTGACAAAACCAATTTATATCCAGATGTTGCAGAAAATTGCATGTCTGTTTCGTTTTCGCATATTTTTAATGGTGGGTATTCTTCAGGATATTACAGCTACAAATGGGCGGAAGTGCTTGACGCTGATGCCTTTGCATACTTTCAAGAAAATGGAATTTTCAATAAAAAAGTGGCAACAAAATTTAAAGATAATATTCTTTCGCAAGGTGGAACGGTTCTTCCAATGGAACTTTACAAACGTTTCCGCGGGCAAGAGCCACGGCCAGATGCGCTGTTGAAAAGAGCGGGATTGCAGACCTAAAAGTTATTTCGGCAATTCCGGCATTTTCATTCGACTTGTTGGCGTTGCCAATGTGCTAATAAACGCAACCAATTGCTTCACTTCGGCTTTTGAAAGATTAAGCTTTCGCAGAATTGGCGAAGTTTTTCCTTGCAGTGAATCGCGTTTTGTCCCTTTATATTTATCTTGAATGGGCGACGGATTCCCAAGATTATAAAACTCAACAACATCCAAAATTGACGGGAAATGTCCATGATGCATCCACGGGCCAGTGCGAGAAACTTCGCGCAAGGTTGGCGTTCTAAATTTTCCTAAATCACTTTTGATTTTAGTGTGATTGTATTTTCCAAAATCTTCGTTTTTTGTACCGAACAGCATTTGTCCACCATTATGAAACTGATTGTCAGAAAAATATGGCGTATTGTGGCAACTAATGCAATTTGCTTTTGTTCTAAAAAGATGCAAACCCACAACCTCATCATCAGAAAATAAATCGGCTTGCCCAGAAATAAACTTATCAAATTTTGATGGCGGACTCGTGATCGTTCGCTCAAAAGTCGCAATGGCTTTTTGAATGTTATCTTGTGATATTTTTTTATCTGAAAATGCAACATCAAACAACGGTTTATATCCTTTGATGGACTGAATTTTTTTGACTGCCAATCCCAAATGCTGTTTCATTTCCAATTGGTCTTGAATGGGCATCACAGATTGTGCTTCAAGCGATGGCGCGCGTCCGTCCCAGAAAAATGATGTTGCAAAACCAACATTCAAAATCGTCATGGCATTACGCCCACCTGTTTGCCTATCGTGACCGAAAGATCGCGTCAAATTATCGGTCCAACCCAATTCGGGATTATGACAATTTGCGCAAGAAATTTGCCCAGAACTTGACAACCTTGGATCAAAAAACAAAGTTTTTCCTAAATCGCTTTTTTCTTTAGTGTACTGGTTATCCGCAGGAAAATTCATTTTTGGCAACACGCCAATATCTTGAAATTTTGTTGAATCTACGCTTGGTTCTAAAACAGGTTTTGGCCATTTTTTAGCATCGCCACTGCCATACAACGCGCGTAAGTCGTCAATAGATTTGTAGTCGGAATCTTTGTTTGTATTCCATCGTACAAAACCAAAAAGTCCGAAAATCATTAATAAAACAAATAGAAATTTAATTTTCATTTCTTATAATGTTATTCTGTTTGAACACGCCATTGTCAAGTTCGCAGGATTGCCAGTGTTGTTATTATTGCTGTAAAGATACATCCTTTTGACAACATTATTATTGCCATTTAGTGCCGTTTCATCGCACCGAATTTCTAAAAACATTTCCCACCGATTAAAGACGCTATTGAAATAATAGTTGCCCGAACCACAAATCGGAATTTGCACCGACGAATCATTTGATATTCTGACAAAAGTCAGTGTTTGAGGAATAATTTTTACCGTTCCAGTTGTTGTGCTGTTGCCATTTGTTGGAAAAAATTCAATGGCTTCAGGAATCGTGAAAGCAGGCGACTCAACTTTGGCACTACCATAAAATCTTGAAAAATCAAATGGGTTGGTTCCGATAGGCAATGTGTTTCCTACAAAACCAATTTTAAATTTGTGAAATCCTTGTCCGTTATCGTAAAGAGAACCCAAAGGCACCGGAACAGGTTTTATGAATGCAAAAAAACTTTGCCAACGACAGGCATTGTCAGCCACATTGAAATACCAAGATTTTCCGTAGGTTCGATACAATGGATCGGCAACATTATACCAATTCCCCGCTGGATTTCCGACGGATGTGTTGGTATCTTTTCGTATAAAAGTAGTAGTGATTCCAGTGGATTCGAAATTTGGCAATCCAGAATCCAATGTCAACTTCAAGTTTGTGGGTTGAGTTGTGGTTTGCAATATTTTTATTTTATAAAAAATTGTGGTTGCACCATCAGAAAATGGTTCCCGTGTGATGGAATATTGAAAATTATTGTTCGTATTATCGCACAAACTAAATGGCGAAAATTGAGCAGAAATGAAATTAAAACTGCCAATACTTGCGTTTGAAATGGGTTGCGAAAACTGAATTGGAATCAATAATTCTTCATTGGCTTGACCCGAAAGGCTATAAATATTTTGTTTGAAATTATATTTTCTAACGTCTAAATTTCCTAAAACAATTGTAATTTCATCCAATTTTTCGGCGCGATTGTTCCACCCAATTCTGAGATTTGGATTGCTTGTTGATTTGATTTTTAACTTTATTTTATTGATATCGGGCGTAATCCATCGGCTGTTAAATTTTATCTGAATGGTATCGATCAACTTGCCCGCAGGAATCGTGATTTTATTGATTGGCGATATCGTATAATCAGAAAAATCACCTTCTGAAACCACTTCATAAAACACATCGGTTGGTTTGTCTTGCAACAAACTTGTCATCACAACAGGGATTTTTATTGTAGAAATTCTATCTGTTTTATAGCGTGCAACTTCCTTTAAATCAGGACGAACTTCAGGAAATTGAATGGGTTTATTATTAACATCCAACAAAAGTCCAAAACGTATAAAATCAAAATTTTCAGAAAAATCTTGCTCCTGTTTTGTGCATCCAACAAAAATTGACATCAAAAGCAAAACCGATAAAATGCATTTAATAGCTTTCATTTTGAATGATGTTTTGGTTTATAAGTATGGACGCGCGCGGAATTGGCAAAACCATTTTTGGATTGGGAAATGTCAAGTTGCATTGCAATCCGAAGCAATCAGAACGCACGACGTTTTTATTAAATCGAGCCAAATCAAAAAACAAATGGCCTTCAAAGCAAAGCTCGCGCCGGCGTTCCAAAAAGATTTCTTCCAATAAATTTGAGGTTGACGAGATTGCAGATAAATTCGCTCGTTGCCTGATAATATTTAGGTTCAAAAGTGCTGCTGTTGTATTATTTTGTCTTGCGTGTGCTTCTGCTAAAATAAGGTACATTTCTGACAATCGCATAACCATCGTTCCTGCATTGTCTTGGAACTTTTTGGTGAAAAAAAATGGTTTAGAAGCTAATTGATTTGTAACATTTTTCACTTGTAAATTGATTGTCGTAAAATTATTTTTCCGTATATCTCCATTTTCAAACAAAGCATATAAATCTGATGAACAAGTGTAACTCCCAGGAATTTCCGTTGCCGATATTGGGATTTTATAAAATTTTGCAACCGTATTGCTCACTAAATTTTGAATGGAAGGATCATTTGGCGCAGAAAATTCAATCAGTGTTTCCGATGGTGGCATATTAGTTTTTTGCCATTCAGAAACATAGTTTGACGCAGTCATTAACGAGACACCTGACGTGGCAATAACATCATTTGCAGTGGCAATTGCCAAGTTCCAATCTCTTTTTTGAAGCGCAATTCGAGCTAAAAAAGCTTTGGTGGTTTTGATATTAAAGTATGAATATGTTGGCCCTGATAGCGTTTGCTCGTTTGAAAAAAGCGAAAGTGCCGTTTGCAAATCTTGAACTATCAAAATGTAACATTCAGCAACAGTGTTTCTTGCAGGATAGTCTACACCGCCAACCAATATTCTATCGGCATATACAATTCCTTTGTGATTTGCGGTGGCCGAAAAATTGTAGGTTTGTCCATAAAGTTGCAATAAATTATAGTGCATAAAAGCGCGTGCAACCAATGCTTCGGCTTTCAGTTGCTTTTTCTGCTGCAAAGATGCATCGGGTAAACCATCTGAAAAAAATATTACGTTGTTGGTGTTATTAATGGTTTGGTAAAATTTATTATAAATCTGTGTAAATTCAGAATCGTCTTGACGATAATTGAAATTATAGAATGTAGCAATATCTCTCGGAACATTAATAATTCCAAGATTTGAACCTACCGTGATTGGCGTGAATGTGCTGTTTCCACCCATAACATCGGCATATACAAAATTTGCGTGCGTAGATGTAAGTTCTTCTGTTTTAAAATATACGCCTGCCAATGCAATTTTGATACTGCTATAATCTTTAAATTGATTTTGAACTGAAACAATTTCATTATTGGGCACTTCCAAAAAATCGCTGCATCCGAAAATCGAAATACTAAAAAAAACTATGTAAAATATTTTTTTCATTATCTTAAAAATTAGCTTGAAATCCGAAAGTTAGTGACCGAGATTCAGGATAGGCATTGGCATACTCGGCAATTCCGTTTCTGCCTTTTACTGTTTTTTCTTTATAAAAATATGCAACATTAGACACATCAGAAAACAAACTTGCTGAATCAAAAAATTGCATGTTGAGTTTTTTTACAGGCAGTTGATAGGATAAATTGATGTTCTGAATTTTTATGTGCGAGGTATCATAAATAAATCTGCTTGAATTTGCAGGTAAAAAATTACGGTCAGATACAACAGGATTTAGCGCAATATCGCCTTGATTTTTCCAACGATCCAGCACATTTATGCTTAAATTCTTGTTTAACAATTGTTTGTAATTTGCATATGACGATTCTATCAAATCTTGCCCACCGTAGCGATATGTTGCTCTAACAGCCAATGTGAAATTTCGGAAAATAGTAAAATTATTTTGTATGCCACCAAAAAAGTCTGGATTTCGATCGCCGATTACTTCCCAATCTGCGGCGTCAAACAAGGCATCGTAAGACGCACCATCATAAATTTGTCCGTTGTTGCTGAACAATTCTCGACCCGTTGCAGGATCGATTCCTGCGTATTTTATACCCCAAATTGCCGTTGTTGAGAAACCCACTTTTTGAGCGATTGCTCGTGCTGAACTTGAAAATGCACTGCCTAAACCACTAAGCTCAATTACGCTATTCTCGATTTTTGTAAAATTAAAATTGGTGTTCCATCCAAAATTTTTGTTTTTAAACCAAGTGGCTTGAAGCGAAAATTCAATACCTTGGTTGCGCATAGTCGACCCATTGATTTCAATTTGAGTGAAACCCGTTTCGGGCGGAATTGCGGTTTGCACAATAATATCGGTAATATTATCTCTAAAAAATTCTAAAGTAGTTTTGAACCGCTTAAAAAAATTGAAATCAACACCTACGTTTGCTTTATAATTCTTTTCCCAACTCAAATTTTTGTTTGGTGCTGTTTCAGGATAAGCATACGGATTTCCGTTATATCCATCCAATCCAAATATGTCTTGCGTGTACAAACCCAAAGAACGCGACGAGCCAATGCGTGAATTTCCAGTTGAACCAAAGCTTGCGCGAATTCTCAAAAAATCCATCCACGTGACTTTGTCAAAATATTTTTCGCTATTTATATTCCAAGATGCGCCAACGCCTCCATTGAACGCTGCGTTAACATCAGACCCAAAAACCGAACTTTCATCGCGACGAAGGTTGACTAACAAAAAATATTTTTTATCAAAATTATAATTAAACTGCGAAAAAACGGAACGCTTGGCATCTCCGCTCAAAAAACTATTGGAACCGAAGTTTCCGTCTGCGTTTTGAGGTGTATCAAATTTCGCAAAATTAATATATCCAGTTCCTGATTCGCGACGGTTTGTAACTTTTTCACGTTGCAATTCCAACCCTACTAATCCATCAAAGTGATGTTTTCTTATATTGGATTCGTAAGTCAATTGCGTACTTTGATTCCATTTGATGGCATCTCGAAAATAGTCCAATCGACGTCCCCAGTTGTTATACGTTGACATTGTTCCATCGGCATTTTTCACGCTAAATGTTCCGTTGCCTCTTCCGCTTTCATTTTCGCCAGAAAAAAATCTGACTTGGTTTTTGTCTGTAAAATCGACTCCAAAAAGCGTGGATATCTTTAGTTTTTTTGTAATAAAATAACTCATATTTAAACTTCCGACCGACGACAAGTTTTTGGTTTCATTGATATTTTGAACAGCAAATGCCAGCGGATTTCCAACACCTGTAAACCCCGTTAATGCGATGCTTCCATCCGCATTATATGGAGCAATGTTTGGCAAAAGCGGAAAATTTGCCAAAGTATTTGGCGCATTCTGAATGGTCAGCGATGGTGAAATCGCAACTTGAAAACTAAATTTTTGGTTGTTATATCCAAAATTTAAATTGCCACCATATCGTTTATAATTATTGTTAATCGAAGCGTCTTCATTAAAAAATGTATTTAAAGACGCGCGGAAATTCCAATTATCGATACCAAATCCAGCCGATAGATTATGGCGTTGAAAACTCCCGTCTCTGCTTGTCAAATCAAACCAATTGGTGTCAATCGTGTTTGAGCCTGCGTTGGCAGTTGCTTGCGCCAAGGTTTGACCTTGACTAAGATAATATTCTTTCTTTATATCAAAATATTGCGGTCCAGACAAAAATTTAATTTGATTTATCGGTGTTGAAAAACCTGTTTGCGTGCTGAAATTGATGTCTAATTTCTTAGATTTTGATCTTTTTGTAACGACTAAAATCACTCCATTTGCAGCATCGGCTCCGTAAACACCAACTGCCGCCGCGTCTTTCAAAATTGTGATACTTTCAATATCTTCTGGTGATATTTTTGCTAACGGATTTTTAAATTGTTCCGTAAAAATTCCCACACCATTGAATAAAACATTATCGACGCCTTTTTCTTCCGACATGATAACACCATCAATAATGAACAAAGGTTGTGTGGACGTACTCAAAACATTGGAATTGAGTGGCGTTAGCGAGCCTTGCCCTCGAATGTTGATTTTTACGGGCGCACCAAGTGTGGTACTGCCCGTAACCAAAACACCTGCAGCCAAACCATCCAACATTTTGTCGAAACTTTCGGTGGTTTGTTGCACTTGCAAATCGGCTGCTTTCACGGTTACAAGGCTTCCAACGGTTTCTTCTTTTCGTTTTTTTGTGCCGTATGATGACGTTAAAACAATTTCTTCTAAAGCGTTTGACGCTTCATTTAAATATATTTTATAGTCGGATTGGATGCCAATTTTGATCGTTTTCTTCTCAAAACCCACAAGCGTACATTCTAAAAAAATGATGTTTTGCGTTGTATTTATATTTAAATTAAACTTCCCATCTGCATTTGAAACTGTCGCAAAATTGGAGTTTTTGATTCTAACATTAACATTTGAAGCTGGCAATTTTGTGTCTTCAAAAAAAATGGTTCCAGTTATTTTTCGCTCGGATTGGGCAAAAAACAATTGAAACCATAAAAAAATGATTGCAAAATAATAGGTTTTATTTGGAAAAAACTTCAATTAATTTTTGATAATTTTTTTAGTGATTGTTCCGCTTTCAGATGTTAATTCTAAAAAATAAATTCCTTTATCAACATTGATTTCCAATTGATTATTGCCGATTTTACCATTTGATATATTTTTACCCAAAACATCGTAAAATTTGTAAGAAATAGAAAGTCCCAAATCGTTGGCAATATTTATGATTCCCGAAGTTGGATTTGGATAAATGTTAAGATTGCTTAATTCAAAATTGTTGCTACTCAAAGAAAGCGGTGTGTATGAAAAAAGTTCAGTTCCATCAGCAACTTCTGCGGCAAAAAAGAGTTTTCCGTTTGAAAGTGTAATATTGTTTATATCAACAGCATTTTGATTTAATGCACTCAGTGGAGCAACTGGCACTGTGCCAATTGCAGTTCCGTCTGTTTGCCAAAGTTCCCTTTTTGTGTCAACATCATTACTATCAACAGAGAAATAAATTAAAGATCCAATTGCCACAAAATTTGTATTATACGCACTGGTCGTAGTAGCGTTCAAATCCAAAAGTTTTAAATTTGTTGTGCCATCATAAACATATAAATCTGTACCTGCAGCACTGTCTGCTGCAAAATAAAATATTTTAGAACCAATTGTAGTTAATTTTGAAGGATTGCTTCCTGTTGCGCCAACATTTATGTCAAGCACTTCAATAGTTCCGGTTGCGGTTCCGTCAGATTTCCAAAGTTCATTGCCACTCATACCATTTGTAGCCACAAAGTACACATTTGATCCCAATGTTGCAAAATCACCAACTGATGATGAACCGGTGCCTACGTTTATATCTTTTACCAACGAAGTGCCTGCCGTAGTGCCGTTTGTTTTCCAAAGTTCGGTTCCTGTCGTTCCAGAATTTGCCGTAAAAAAAACATTGCCTAAAGCCGTGTATGAAATTGTTCCGACGCCAGATGCTGTACCTGGGTTGATGTCCAAAATCAAATCACAATTTCCGACAGCCCCTGTTGATTTGTACAATTCGCGACCAGTTCCGCCCGTTACCGTATATCCGATTATTGCCGTACCATTCAAATTTGCAATCCACGATGGTGAATTTGTTGTTCCAGGCGCGTCAAAAACGTTTACTGTGCCCGTTGCCGTTCCATCAGTTTTGAATAGTTCTGAGCCGGACGTGCCATTGTTACCCGCAAAAAGCATTGTTGTTGGGTTCAAAACAACCAAGTTAAACGGATTTCCATTCGCTATTCCAGGGTTTAAGTCTGTGACAATTGCTGTTCCTATCGCAGTTCCGCTGCTACTATATAATTCCTGACCTGTTGCGGGAGCGACATCTCCCCCTTGTGCATTGAAAAACACTTTATTCTGAAATAATGTTAAATTAGAAGGATTGCTGTTCGGAGTGGTTGAAACCGTGTTAATATCTGCAATCATCGCAGTACCCGCAGCGCTTCCATCAGACTTCCACAGTTCAATTCCATTTGTGCCGTTGTTGGCTCTAAAAATTAACGTACCGTTAAAATCTATCAAATTGGTTGGATTTCCACTATTAATTACAGCTGGTAACGCTGCACCTGGAATGGTTACACCTGTATATATATCTTTGACTTGAGCGATTTGCGAAAAACCGCTAATTGTAGAAAACAAAACTAAAAAGTAAATTTTTTTCATAATATCAAAATTAAATTAAAAATACAAAACTAATTACAATGATTCTAAATAAAAAAATTTTAATCACAATTTCTTTTTTTAATTAGATTTATCTATATGTAAACAATATTTAATCATCATAAAATAAAAATATAAAATAATTAGTATCGATAAACAATCGCATTAACATTCATTCCAGCACCAACGGAAGCAAACATAATCACATCGCCTTTATTGATGGAATGACCTTCTAATTTTTTGTTAACAATCAAATCGAAAAGGGTCGGGATGGTTGCCACACTGCTATTTCCTAAAAAATTGATGCTCATTGGCATGATGTCTTTTGGTGGCGTTGTGTTGTATAATTTATAAAATCTGTTAATAATTGCCTCATCCATTTTTTCATTGGCTTGATGAATCAATATTTTTTTCACTTCCAAAATATCTATTCCGCTTGCATCCAAACAATCTTTCATGGCGTTTGGAACGTTGGTAAGTGCGAATTCATATATCTTTCGACCATGCATTTTAATATACCGAACATCTTTATCTAAATCTTGATTATTAGAATTTCCAAAAAACAGGTAATTAGCTTCATCATAAGCAAAAGTAGCTGATTCAAATGCTAAAATTCCGTCATTATTTTCAGTGCCTTCAATAATGGTTGCTCCCGCTCCATCGGAGTAAATCATGCTATCGCGATCGTGCATGTCCACCACGCGAGACAAGGTTTCAGCACCAATCACCAACACTTTTTTTGCCATTCCAGATTTTATAAACGCATTAGCTTGCAACACGCCTTCAATCCAACCCGGACAGCCAAAAAGAATATCATAAGCCACACATTTTGGGTTTTTTATGCGCAATTTATTTTTTACTCTTGTTGCCAAACTTGGTAAAATATCAGATTGAATCGTACCTTTTTTGACATCGCCAAAATTGTGAGCAAGTATAATATAATCTAATGTTTCAGCATCAATTCCCGCATCGGCAATGGCTTTTTCAGCAGCAATAAAAGCCAAATCTGATGCACACATATCAGAATCCGCATACCGCCTTTCTTCAATTCCTGTAATGCTTTTGAATTTTCCAATTACAATATCGTTTGTATAAGAAAAAACAGAACCGTCTTCATTTAAAAACTTATGATTTGTAAAATCTGTATTAGATACTTTTGCAGTGGGAATAAAACTACCTGAACCCGTGATTTTTATATTCATTGTAAAAATTGTGTGAAATTATTGCAAAATTATAGATAAAAATCGACAAAAGATACATAAAAATACTATGCGCGCATACAATTATTAAATTGTTTAAAAATATCTATTATAAAAGTAATAATTTACATAATCATCACCAATTTCATCATTTGTATTTCAATTTGATTTTTAGATGCACAAAATTTTAAAAACATTTACATAAAAAACTATAAATGCTTAGATTTATCTTGTTGTCCTTTAATTTTTATCTGCAAAATTATTGATAAATTTTTCGCCTGAAATTTAATCCCATCAGCATTTTTACCGATGAAATTTTCGTCTAAAGTTTCATTAAAATGCGCAATCCATAAATCAAAAAGTTCAGGTGTCAAATGTTCCATCCGATCAATGTTCAAATGAATGTCCGTTAGATTATTGGTATATCCGCCCGTTCCAAAAATCATTTGAGACCAAAATGTTACCAAAATTGGCAGATGTTCTTGAATGTTAACTTTGACAACGTCTGTGAAAATATAGGCGATTTTAGTGTCGGCAAGCAATTTTTTATAAAATTCATCGACCATATAATATAGGTCTTGTTGATTTTCAATGTCTCTCATCATCTTGGTATATAAAAAAAGTTTAAAAATTTAAAGTCATATTGCTATAACTTACAATTTTTAAACCTTATTAAAAAATTTGGACTTTAATTAACTTTCAATATATGCCTCAATTGGCGCACAACTGCAATTTAAATTTCTATCGCCATAAGCCTCGTCAACACGGCGAACGGTTGGCCAAAATTTATTTTCAGACACATATTCCAAAGGAAATGCAGCTTGCTCGCGTGTGTATGGATAAACCCAATTGTCAGCCGTCACCATCATTAAAGTATGAGGCGCATTTTTCAACACATTGTTTTTGTCGTCAATTGTTACTGAATCAATTTCTTTACGAATCGAAATCATAGCGTCACAAAAACGATCAAGTTCTGCCAAATCTTCGCTTTCTGTTGGTTCAATCATCATGGTTCCAGCAACTGGAAAAGAAACAGTTGGCGCGTGAAAACCATAGTCCATCAATCGTTTGGCAATATCGGTTACCTCAATTCCTTTTTCTTTGAAAGGGCGACATTCGATAATCATTTCGTGTGCGGCGCGACCCATTTCGCCTGAATAAAGCGTTTCGAAATGTCCGTTCAATCGTTCCTTTATATAATTGGCATTGATGATAGCAAACTCTGTAGATTGTTTTATGCCTTCTGCGCCCAACATGCAAATATATCCGTATGAAATTAAACATGCTAAAGCTGATCCCCAAGGCGCGGCAGAAATAGCTGTAATCGCTTGTGTGCCGCCTGTTGCAACAATCGGATTTGTTGGTAAAAAAGGAACCAATTGTGGTGCCACACAAATTGGCCCGACTCCTGGACCGCCTCCACCATGCGGAATTGCGAAAGTCTTATGAAGATTTAAATGGCAAACATCTGCACCAATTGTTGCAGGATTTGTAAGTCCAACTTGCGCATTCATGTTGGCACCATCCATGTAAACTTGTCCGCCATTATCATGAATGAGTTGCGTGATTTCTCGAATGGCACTTTCAAAAACGCCGTGCGTAGATGGATATGTTACCATCAAACACGACAAATTTTCTGCATGCAAAAGTGCTTTTTCACGCAAATCATCAATATCGATATTTCCGTTTTCTAAGGTTTTTGTAACTACTACTTTCATTCCAGCCATTGCTGCCGACGCAGGATTTGTTCCGTGCGCAGAAGATGGAATCAATGCAATGTTCCTGTGATAATCGCCACGCGATTGGTGATAAGCCCTGATGACCATAAGTCCTGCATATTCACCTTGTGCGCCAGAATTTGGTTGCAATGTTGTTGCTGCAAAGCCTGTGACAACATTCAATTGCTGCTCAAGCTTTGTCAGCATTTCCATATATCCTTGGGCTTGGTCAAGAGGCGCAAAAGGGTGAATGTTGTTCCACTGGGCAGTACTTAGTGGCAACATTTCTGATGCGGCATTTAATTTCATGGTGCAAGAGCCAAGCGAAATCATTGAATGGTTAAGCGCTAAATCTTTACGCTCCAGCATTTTGATGTAGCGCATTAAAGATGTTTCAGAATGGTGTTTATTAAAAACATCGTGTTGTAAAAATTCGGATGTACGGATGTGTAAATTTTCTACCCGAACCGAAAGGGAAAGGTTTAAGATTGGCGAGAAACTTTTTTCGACTGCAGTCGCGAAAATTTCAATAATTTGATTTACATCGTGAAGTGAAGAAGTTTCATTTAAAGAAATAGAAATTGTTTGTTCATCAATATAATAAAAATTAATTTCCTGTTTTTCAGCTAATTCTTTTACTTTTCGAGCATCAGCTTTTATAACAATTGTGTCAAAAAAAGTGGTATTGATTTGATAAAATCCTAATTTTTCTAAAGCGTCTTCAAGTGTCACTGCCATTGAATGTACTTTATTTGCGATAGCTTTCAGTCCATTTGGCCCATGATAAACTGCATACATGCCTGCCATAACAGATAATAAAACTTGTGCCGTGCAAATATTTGAAGTTGCCTTATCTCGTTTGATGTGCTGCTCGCGTGTTTGCAAAGCCATACGCAACGCACGATTTCCGTCCGTGTCGATGGTTACGCCAATAATTCTACCTGGCATGCTTCTTTTATATTCAGCTTTTGTAGCAAAATATGCAGCGTGTGGACCGCCAAAACCAAGTGGAATTCCAAATCGTTGGGTGGTTCCTAAAACAACATCGGCACCCATTTCGCCTGGTGGCGTCAATATTGTTAAACTTAAAATATCGGCTGCAACCGCAACTTTAATATCGTTAGATTTTGCTTTGGCAATAAAACTTGCATAATCGTGGATTTGTCCAAATTTTCCTGGATATTGCAAAATTGCACCATAAAAATCTGTTGAAAAATCGAAAGTTTCATGATTTCCTACAACCAATTCTACACCTATTGGCTCAGATCGCGTTTGTAGGACAGACAACGTTTGTGGCAATATTTCTTCAGATACAAAAAATTTGCAAACATCGTTTTTCTTTTGATCTCGAGAACGCACATCAAACAATAGTGCCATCGCCTCAGCCGCAGCCGTACCTTCGTCAAGAAGTGACGCATTTGCGATTTCCATTCCCGTAAGTTCAATTACGGTGGTTTGAAAATTCAAAATGGCTTCTAACCTACCTTGTGCGATTTCGGCTTGATAGGGCGTATAGGCAGTGTACCAACCTGGATTTTCTAAAATATTGCGCTGAATGACGGCTGGGACAATTGCTTGATTATATCCAAGACCTATATATGATTTAAAAACTTTGTTCTTTTGTCCAAGTTCCGTGATGTGTTTTGCAAATTCAAATTCTGTCATCGGCTCGTCCAAAACAATTTCTTGCTTCAGGCGAATATCTTGCGGAATTGTTTCGTATATCAATTGATCGACCGTATCTACACCAATTATTTTCAGCATGTGGTTTAAATCTGATGCTCTTGGTCCAATGTGTCGGTTTGCGAAAGAAAATGTTTTCATATCTTAGAAAAATGGTTGCGTAAGTTGACTGCAAAAATAAATATTAATCTGCTAATAATTTATATTTATGCCCTACAATTTTTGATGATTTTTCAACTATTATAGCATGTTATTAACAGTTTAACATCTGTTTAAATATGTTGGAAACTTGGAAAGTTAAAATATTTAAACGTGTGAACTTTCCAACTTTTAAACTTTCAACTAAAGTATATTAAGCCTTTGCTAAATTTCACGTTATTATTCACATTTAAAAATGAATTTACTATTTTTGAAAAATGAATTTGAAAACACTTGCCCTTTTAATTTTTCCATTAATAATGATGGCACAAACTGATTTTG
Organism: Bacteroidota bacterium; assembly: GCA_043778045.1. GTDB lineage: Bacteria > Bacteroidota > Bacteroidia > Flavobacteriales > Flavobacteriaceae > Flavobacterium. Next base: position 17,044 of record JAYWGW010000106.1, read on the forward strand.
AAAAAGCAGAAAAACTATTTGACGACAAAAAATTTGTTGCTGCCATTCCATATTTTGAAAATATCTTAAAGGAAGATCCAAATAGTGAAAAAATTATGGAACGCATTGGCGATTGCTACGGTCAATTGAAAAATTGGGATAAAGCACTACTTTATTATAAGAAACTAAAAATCCAAAAACCTAAAAATGCTGATTATTGGTATAAATATGGTGGTGTTTTAGGCATGAAAGCCAAAGAAAGTAATCGCTTTGTGGCGCTTGGTTTGATTGGCGACATAAAAAAATCGTTTGAATACGCCGTTACTTTAGATCCAAAGCACATTGATGCGCGTTGGGCGTTGGTTGAATTATATTTGCAACTGCCCGGAATTATTGGTGGAAGTGAAACTAAAGCTGCTCGATATGCCAATGAATTATTTAAATTATCGCCTGTGGATGGCCATTTGTCAAGAGCTCGAATCTCCGATTATTTTAATAGACTAAAAGTGTCCGAAAAGCATTATATTTTGGCTCATCAAATAGGAAATTCCGCGATGACGTATCAGAAATTGCATGATTTCTATCTTAAAAAAATGAAAGATAAATCGAAAGCCGACAAACTTCAAGCACAATTTAATCAAAATAAAACTTAATACCATTTATGCTTATAAATAACCCAATAAACTTGTAATTTTCCGCCAAAACTTCTTCAAAAAAATTTTTTTCCGTAACAAAAGCTATGCAATATTTTTTTTCCTTGTCTTGACAAAAAATAACTTCGTTTCTTTAGACTATTTATAAGCATAAATGGTATAACTTTATAAATTCTAAAATATTCAGAATTCAATGCATATACATTTTATAGCAATTGGCGGCTCTGCCATGCACAACTTGGCAATTGCACTACACAATAAAGGCTATGTGGTAACAGGAAGTGATGATGCCATTTTTGAACCTTCAAAATCTCGGTTGGATAAACGCGGTATTTTACCATCTGAACTTGGATGGTTTCCTGAAAAAATTTCTTTGACTTTAGATGCTGTTATTCTTGGGATGCACGCTAAGGCAGATAATCCTGAACTATTAAAAGCGCAAGAATTGGGCATTCAGATATTTTCGTATCCTGAATATTTATACGAACAGTCCAAAAATAAAACGCGCGTTGTTATCGGTGGTTCACACGGAAAAACAACCATTACGGCTATGATTTTGCATGTGATGCATTATCATGAAATTGAAGTAGATTACATGGTTGGCGCACAACTTGAAGGTTTTGACACGATGGTTCACCTGACAGAAACCAACGATTTTATGCTTCTTGAAGGCGATGAATATTTGAGTTCACCAATCGATAGAAGACCTAAATTTCATTTGTACCAACCCAATATTGCTTTACTTTCAGGCATTGCTTGGGATCATATCAATGTATTTCCGACTTTTGAAAATTATGTAGACCAGTTTGAAATTTTTGTTTCTATGATCACAAAAGGTGGCATTTTGGTTTATAATGAAGAAGATGAAGAGGTGCGGAAAGTAGCTGAAAATGCCACTAATCCAATTCGAAAATTGCCATATATTACACCGAAATATAAAGTTGTTAACGGAAAAACACTTTTGCAAACACCCGAAGGCGACATGCCAATTGAAGTTTTTGGCGGACATAATTTAAATAATTTAGCAGGCGCAAAATGGGTTTGTCAAAACATGGGCGTTGATGAAGACCGATTTTACGAAGCCATTGCAAGTTTTAAAGGTGCAAGCAAAAGGTTGGAAAAAATAGCCGAAAGTCAAACAAAAGTAGCCTACAAAGATTTTGCACATTCGCCAAGCAAAGTATCGGCAACCACAAAAGCCGTCAAAGAACAATATCCTGACCGAACCGTTGTGGCGTGTTTGGAATTGCACACCTACAGCAGTCTAAATGCCGATTTTCTTGCAGAATATGAAGGTGCACTTGATTTTGCTGACGTTGCCGTGGTTTTTTATTCGCCCGATGCTGTGAAAATAAAACAGTTAGACGATGTGACTTATGACCAAATTGCAACGGCATTCAATAGAAAAGATATGATTATTTATACCAATCCGCAAGATTTTAAAGAATATTTATTTCAACTTAATCTTGAAAATTCTGTTTTACTACTGATGAGTTCAGGAAATTATGGTGGTTTGGATTTCAATGAAATTAGAAACTTAATTAGTTAAGCATGGAAAAAATTTCATTGCTAAATATTGCAAAAGTTTTTCCATCAACTTTAATCAAAAAAAGTGAAAAATTAAATGCGCGCGATATTGATGAAGAATCACCAAATCATTTTGTGGCATATGTGGACGATGGCGATGCCTCGTTTGACGTGAAAATTGTGCTGAACACAAAAAAAGAAGTTACTGAAAGCTCTTGTGATTGTGAAAATAATATAGGATTTTGTTCACACAAATTGGCAGTGCTAATGGCATTGGTTTCAAAAAAATCACCACAATTGATAAAGGTTGTACGAAAGCGTAAGCAAACTGAAACAGACCTTATTTTAGATGGAGTTGCGCACGACGAACTGAAAATGTGGATCATTGACATTTTTAAAAAAAATAAAGATTTAGAGCTTTTATTTTTAAATGAGTTTAAAAAATCGAACGATAGCTATACCGCAGATGACATCAAAATATTGATTAAAAACACTGTCAAATCTGTATTAAAAAACAGAAAAAATATTGATGCATCGCAACTAAAAAAGACTTTGGAGCTCTTAGAATCATCACTAAAGCCTGTTATGAAATATCTTACAATTGAATCTTCAAAAACCGAAACCATACAAAAATTTGCAGCTGTCATGGATGCATTAATCGAATTTGAAGAAAATGTTTACATCAACAGTATAAAAATTCAGCGTTTTATTGAAAAATTAAGTAGTGAATTTCTTGCAGCAACTTACAATATAAAAGATGAAGATGCTTGGAAAGCAATTTGCAAAAAGGCTTTTTCTGTTTTTTTAACTAATGAAAAAGAAACTTTACATTTATACTATATAGCTTTTTTGTATGAATTGTATAACAAAACGCCTGCACAAGAAAATAAGCAACTATTTTATATCGAACAATGGATTTCATATATTTCATATTCAAATAAACAAAAATTTGCACAATTTCCGGACATTAATAGTTTTGTCATTAAAGTTTGTTTGGAATTAGGTGTTTTTGATAAATATTACTCGCTTTTTTCACCTATAAAATATCAAAATGAATATAACGAAATGCTGTTTGAAGCATTGATGACCATAAAAAAATACAAGGTCGTTGAAATATATGCTAAAGCGCAAATAAATATTAATTCTGACAGAAAATACAATCGTCCGTATTATGGTTTTTTGAAAACCATTTACAAATTACAAGAAAATGATGATGAATTCATGAAAATTGCATTGGAAAGTATGATGTCCGATTTTGATTTTGAAACCTATCAGTTTGTAAAGAGCAAGCGAACAACCGAATTCCATTCCTTTAAAAAAATTGTTTATAGATATAGCAACAGCGCTTTTCAGATCAATAACTGCGCGGCGGAATCGCTTTTTATGAAAATATTTAGCGAAGAACGCGATTATCAAGCTATTACGAAATATATGTCAGAAATAAAAAATTTATCTGTGTACAATGATTTTTTTGAGGAGTTTGCAAAAATCAATAAAGTAAATCTATTTTATTATGTTTGTCGACTGAACTATTTTAATAATCATTTTGAAAAATCTGAAATTGATAGAAGCGTTAGACTTTTTAATACATTTTACACAAAAGACGATATAGAAATGGCAACCAACCAAATGAAGTCCCGCGTCCACGGATCAATTTATAAATCTTTAGTAAGTGCATAAAATCTTGTAAATGGAAGAAACCTATTTGCCAATTACCAATTGGGCCGAAGATGATCGCCCTCGCGAAAAGTTGATGTTAAAAGGGAAAATGGCACTAAGCGATGCAGAACTTATCGCAATTTTGTTAGGATCTGGAAGCAGAAATGAAAGTGCCGTTGGGCTCAGCCAACGCATTTTGGCAAGTGTGGAAAATAATTTGAACTTGTTGGGCAAGCAAACCGTCGAAAGTTTAATGAAATTCAAAGGTATTGGAGAAGCGAAAGCCATAACAATAGTAGCTTCAATGGAATTAGCACGACGACGACGCGCAGAGGAAACAGTTGTGTTGACTACAATATTGTCCTCAAAACATATATTTCTGATTATGCAACCTATCGTCGGTGAACTCCTACATGAAGAATTTTGGCTCTTATGTTTGAATAATGCCAACAAACTAACCTACAAAACGCAGCTCAGCAAAGGCGGTATAACAGGCACCGTTGTTGATCTCCGTATGCTTTTTAAAGTTGCTTTCGAACAAAATGCGGTGCGAATAGTTTTGGTGCACAATCATCCGTCAGGAAATTTGCATCCAAGCGAAGCTGACATAAAACTTACGGAAAAAATTAAAGAGGCCACGCAATATTTAGACCTTCACCTTTTTGATCATGTGATCATTGGTGAAAACAAATATTATAGTTTTGCAGACGACCTTAAATTATAAGTATGTCGAATGTTTGAAAGTCGCAAAGTTTTTAAAGTTTAAAGTGTGAAAGTCATAAAGTTTGAAAGTCAAGATGTTTCGAATATTATACTGATTTTGAAATTAAGTTAAGTTGCAGATATTCAATTTCGTGATTTGAAACTTATTTTTGCATTCTGGAAAAAAAGTTGTCTATATAATTAATACATATATAAGGTATGAACCTTGAAAACATAAAGCACATTTTCTTTGACCTTGACCATACGCTTTGGGATTTTGACAAAAACTCTGCATTGGCATTTGCGCAAATTTTTCAAAATCATTTTCAAAATATTGATGCTTTAGAATTTATGAAAGCTTACGTTCCAATAAATCAGGAATGTTGGCGACTATATCAAACGGATCAAATTTCACATGACGAACTCAAATATAACAGATTTAAACATAGTTTTGATGCCATAAATGTTACGATATCTGATATTGAAATTAAATTTATTTCTAAAGAATATATCAATATTTTGCCAAATAACAATCATTTGATTGAAGATACGATTGAGGTTTTGGAACATTTGAAAAGTAATTATAAACTTCACATCATTACAAACGGATTTGCTTCGGTGCAAGAACGAAAAATGCGAAATTCAGGACTTTTGAACTATTTTGAAACCATTGTAAACTCAGAGATGGCAGGCGCAAAAAAACCACAAGCGCAAATATTTCAAACTGCAATTGATTTGGCAAATGCCAATAGCTCAAACAGCGTGATGATTGGTGATAGTTGGGAAGCAGACATTGTTGGCGCCATGAATTTTGACATGCCAGCGATATTTTTTAATCAAGAAAATCATCAAATTCACGAAACGGACAGGGTAAAATATCAACTAAAACACATCGAAATTAATACTTTGCTGGAAATAAAAAATCTATTGTAAATCTTAAAAAATTAAAATATTATATTATGAAAAAAATAATTATTGCACTCTTTGTGTTTTTTGCAACTTATGCAAATTCTCAGGCTTTGAACAGTTACAAATTTTTGATTGTGCCATCAAAATTTGAATTTCAAAAAACAGAAGATCAATATGGACTGAGTTCAATTATGGAAGCCTATTTTAAACAACAAGGATTTACAGTTGTGCAAAGCAACAATGTATCGAAAGATATGAACAGCAATCGTTGTCAAAATATTTATGCAAATATTATTCGACAAAACAGCATGTTTAGTACCAAAATAAGAGTTGTACTAACAGACTGCGAAGGAAAGCAATTGCTGATTTCGACAGAAGGTGTAAGTAAAGCCAAAGAATTTGATGTTGCACACAACGAATCATTACGGATTGCGTTAAAGTCAATTCCAAATCAAAACTATGTTTTTGACCAAAATACTGCTCAAAAAACGATGGTTATCGAAAAAACATTAGAAGCAAACTTGCCTGAAACGTCAAATAATTTGACAATTGATGTTATACAAAACAATAATGTACTAACTGTTGAAACATTATCAAATGGCTATTTGCTGATTGAACCGTCATCGTCTAAGGTGATTTTGAAATTATATAACACATCAAATAAAGATGTTTTTATAGCAACTTCTCAAACAAAAAACGGAATTGTCACGCGATTTTCCGACAAAGTGATTTTTGAATATATCAAAGAAAATATACTGTATGTCGAAACATTAAACGTTCGTTTGTAAACATAAAAAAATCCGACACGAATAATTTTTCATGTCGGATTTAGTATTATATTTTATTATTTACAAGTTTGGAATTCTCAAAACTTGTCCTGGATATATTTCATCTGGATCTTGCAACATTGGTTTGTTTGCTTGAAAAATAACGTCAAATTTTGTGGCGTCACCATAATAGGTTTTTGCGATCTTGCTCAACCAATCTCCAGAAACCACTGTGTGATATCTTGATTCTGGCACAGGAACAACCACTGCCATTTGATTGTCAACCGCATCAACTCCTTCAACATTTCCAACTGCAAGTGCAATTTTCTCGGCGTCAATTTGGTTTTCAACTTCACCTTTGATTGTTACTTTTTCGCCGGCAAGCAAAACCGTAAGTTGTTTAAACGGCAAACCAAGTCCTTGCACATGAGCCAATAGTGCCGATGCTTTTAGCGTTTCTTTTTCTGCAACAGGAGCTTCTTCTTCTTTTTTTCCAAAAAGTTTTGCTCCGGCATTTTTGATAAATGAAATCAGTCCCATAATAGATTTTTTAAAAGTTATAAAGCGAAACTACTTAATTTTTTTGAGAAAATAAATTTTGTGAGATTAAGTTTTTAACAAATTGTTCGCTACACATATTAAATAATTAATGAACACATGAAATATAACCAATCACTTAACAGTATAAAAATGCTAAATTGATGAATACAATCACCGAAATTGCTATTAATTTGGTGAATACGATATTGAAATTTAGTGTTTTAATTGAAATATCAAGATAAAAATCTAAACAAATTTCAAATATTTTAAGGAAAAATAATAGAATTTATAAAATAATAAAAAGTTAGAAAGTTATAAATCAGATAATTATAAATATAAAATATCAAGTTTAGTGAATACAATCACCAATAATAATATTAATTTAGTGAACATAATATGCAAATAAATATATTATTTGGTGATTTAAATCATTCGTAGTATCTTTGTTTAAAATTTAGATCATGATTAACAGGGCATTAGCCAACAAAATAAAAGCAAAATTTTTCAAAGGAAAAGTGATTGTTTTGATTGGTCCTCGGCAAGTGGGAAAAACAACAATGATAAACGCCGTGTTGAAAAACAAAGAATATTTGTTTTTGGATGGCGACGATAATTCGGTTTGTAATGCTATTGCGACAGCCAATACGGAAATGTTGAAAAACATGATTGGCAACTATAAATTTGTTTTTATAGACGAAGTGCAACGCATACCGAACATTGGCTTGAAACTAAAAATCATGGTCGATCAAATAAAAGATGTGCAAGTAATTGTGAGCGGATCGTCGGCATTGGACATCAACGATATCACACAAGAACCGCTTACAGGACGCAAATTTGAATATCAAATGTTTCCAATATCATGGTCAGAATTCGAAAAAAGTAACGGATACATCAAGGCGCAACAACAGTTGGAACTTCGCCTTGTTTATGGCATGTATCCGGACGTGATTAATAATTTTGGAAATGAATATGAAATACTTAAAAATCTTGTTTCCAGTTATTTATATAAAGATATTTTGAGTTTGACTGGCATTAGAAAATCCGATGTATTATTTAAAATTTTGCAAGCACTTGCCTATCAGATTGGCAGCGAAGTAAGCTATAATGAAGTGGCGCAACTTGTTGGTGTCGACAAAAACACAGTGAGCACTTATATTGATTTACTCGAAAAAAGCTTTGTAATTTTTCGCCTAAACAGTTTTGCACGAAATGCACGAAATGAAATTAAAGCCAATAGGAAAATTTATTTTTATGATAATGGCGTTCGCAATATGATCATTGGGAATTTAAATCGGTGGGACATTCGCGCAGATAAAGGTCCACTGTGGGAAAATTTTATGATTTCTGAAAGGATGAAGCTTTTAAGCTACGAGAACATGAATGCAAAACCCTATTTTTGGCGCACAACAGCACAACAAGAAATTGATTATATTGAAGCTGATGCTGATGAAGTGAATGCCTTCGAAATAAAATGGGCAAATAAAAAAACAAAACTGCCAAAGAGTTTTTCGGATTATTACAATGGAACATTTGACGTTGTTACGAAAGATAATTTTAGAACATTTCTGAAAAATTAAGATTCAGCGATGTTTTTCAACACTTGATTTCGATTGAGCAAAAATTTTGTTAAATGAAATTTTAGCAATAAAAAATCAAATAATTTTCCGAAAATCCAAAACGGTGTTCTATAGGCAAGTTTATCTTTCATTATTGTGACGCCGTTTTTTTCTTCAAAATAGTGTTCATGTCGAAATGATTTGAAATGTCCTTTAATCATTTCATCGGCAAAGAAACTGTATAATTCCATTTGCGTGATCAGACTTTTATGATGCAAATAAAAACCAAAATGTTTGCCACGCCACGTAACGGTTTCACCAAGATTTATTAGTCCGTGCGTGATTCCTGCAATTGCCACTTCGTTTGTTTTCGAAGCAGAATTTTGGTGCACATCAATGTCTCGAGATAAGTCAAAAACTTTTTGAATTGGTGCATTGACATGCGTTGATATTTCTATAAAAGTCACCTAAGAAATGAAAATTTGACCGATGCCGCTAAGAATAATCAGCCAATTTGGAATTATAACGTTCATGATAAATTGAATTTAATGATTTGAACACGTCTAAATATATCAAATACAACGACCGCCAAAATACTGTATATAAACAGATTGCATACAAATTTAGGAACAGCAACAACTGATTTCAAACCAATGACAGGAATTAAAAGTAGTGCGCCACACAACACGCTAACGGCATAATTTCCAAGATAGTTGAGCGTAATTTGCTTTGAAAATCTGAAAAGCAATAGACTTTGAACAATAAATAAAGCAATTTGGAAACCAATAATGCCCAATATAGATAATTGCGTGTCAAACAAATACAACAGAAAACCCGATAACAGCGTTGCAAAAATCAAAAACAATATTCGATATTTGAAACTAAAATCTGGTATGCACTGCAACGCAATATTTTTCTTTATTTTCGAGGGAATAATTACTTTTCTATTGTACAAAATAAAAGAATATAATTTTCGTAGGAATAATTTAATAGGTGGAATATTCGCTACTTTTTCCATCCATGGAAATGAAAATCCGATAACTTTCAGCAGGCTATCAATTCCGTAAATAACGCTGTTGTTCACATTATCCACTAACGCAATTTCATTTGAAGCCCTTTTAACATCAATGAAAATTTGCTCTTTTTCCGACAATTGATTGTACGGTTTTTTGCCATTTTCGTCTAACATTCCAGCAGATATAAAACCCGAAGTGTACACACGGCAGAGTGGACAATCTTCATCGTATAGCAGCGTTTGATTTTGTAGGGTTTTCATTTTATCGTTTTTTTACCTTCAATCGTAATCTCTGAACCGATTGCTAAAAATGCAGATGAAGGTTCTAAATTCTGTAAAAAAATAAAATCTTTTCCATAGATATTTTGAAAATCAACTTCAACCGCGTAGTCTAAAACTTGTAGTTCCTGCCATCTTGGATGTGTAACTTCATATTCTATGGTTTTGGATTTATCATATTTTGTATATCCAAAATAATGTTCTGTAATAAATTCTGCTTCGGAACCAGTGGTAATATCTTTTGGAATATTTTGGGTGTTGACAAATATTGAATTCCATTTGCCACTTTTCAACCATTCATATTGAAAAGATTTCGAAGTTGCATTCGAGACGATGCAATGGCGCATTTTCATAGTTTCGTAATGTTCTTTGTATAAAGTATTGGCAACAATTGTGATGGCGTGTTTCGGAACAATTTCTTTTATAAATACAGCACCTCGTTTCCAAATTCCATTTTCGAAGCGTTTGACATAAAACCTTAAATTCACTTCTTCAAAATCGGTATGGAAAGGAACGCTGATGCCTAAAACTTTTACTTTTTCAAACATGAATCCTATTAAACTCAAATAGCATTTGCCTTTAAAAAAATCTAATTCCGTGCCAACAGGCACATATTTTTCCAAAATTGCGGCATCAATTTCGTAATTAATTAGTGCTAAATCGTTCCATTCTGCAGTTAAAAAACTCATTTGTAAAATTTTTATTTCATTATTTTTACCACTAACCTACCCAACCAATTGTCTTTAAGTTCGGTAATTTTGTCTAACATGTTATCGGCTTTTTGCACAAAATCATATAATTTGGTTGTTTGCTCAACAAAATGATAATGTTCTTGCGTTTCAATTACGGTTGTTAGTGACACTTCCTTTAAAACTTTAAGTGCTGGTTTAATCTCGCGTTTGCTTCTTTCTTTGGCAATTTTTACTGCCAGTTCATCCAAATCTTTTTCGGCCGAAAAGTATTCTCGCCGTTCGCCAGCCTTGTATTCTTTATACACAATGCCCCAATCCATCAATGATCGCAAATTCATGCTTGCGTTTCCGCGACTAATTTGAAGATCTTCCATGATGTCTTCCATTGACAATGCGTCGGCCGACACCAACAATAACGCGTGAATTTGCGCCATTGTTTTGTTAATGCCCCACTGGCTACCTAATGCGCCCCACGATTGTACGAACTTATTTTTTGCTTCTTGAAATTCCATAAGACAAATGTACTCAAAGTTTTTGAAGTTTCAATAATAAATGAAACTTTTTAAGTATGAATTATTAAGTATGAATTATTAAGTATGAATTATTAAGTATGAATTATTAAGTATGAATTATTAAGTATGAATTATTATGTATGAATTATTAAGTATGAATTATTAAGTATGAATTATTAAGTATGAATTATTAAGTATGAATTATTAAATATGAATTATTAAATATGAATTATTAAGTATGAACTATTAAGTATGAAGTATTGGTTGTGAAGTAAAAACTAAAACGTTTACTTTTTATGATGCAAAGTCTGTGTTATTAACAAATTAACTTTCAGATTATATTGATATACCAATTTCAATTTATAAATAATCAACAAATTAAGCAACAAACATAAACTACATTTATAGATTAAATTCCAGAAAATACATACAGTATTTGGAAGAAAATATACGCCGCATAAAACTAAAATAAATATTAAAACCAATTTTAAATACGAGATGTCAAATGGCCAAAGTCCAATTTTTCTATATATAAAAATCAGTTTAGTAAGATTAAAAATAACCATCGAAATAAACGATGCGCATGCAACGCCGACAATTCCAAGTTGAAAAACTTTTATAAAAATTAAAATCAAGCACACATTAAGTACGGCAAGAAGCAAAATTGCAACCAAATTAAATTTGTAAAATTTAGAATAGGTTATGATTTCGCCATTAAATCCTGTTCCCATATTAAAAAGCACATTCAATCCAAGAATTAAAATAATTGGTACGGAAGGCAGTAAATTTTTTGCTGTTGGCAACAACGCAAATAGGTTTTCGATTCCCAGAAATATGCAACTGTAAAGAAGAGCACCTATAAAAAAGAGAAATTTAGCGACAGCCTTATAATCTTTCCCCAAGTTGACAATATCATTATTTTTTAAATGATTTGAGACTATTGGCGCATAAAGTACAAAAATTCCAGTTGCAGGAATTGCCAACGCCGATGCCAATGTAACGCCAATACTGAACGTTCCCAATGCCTCCATATTTATCAATTTTGGAATCAGAAGTGCATCCAATCGAAAGGCAAAAACTGATCCCAAACTTCCTGCAAATGCAAAAAAACTGAACTTATAATAATCTGTATTTTTTATGTTTTGAAACAATTCAGTGAACTTAAAATCAAAAGTTGGCTTCCATTTTTTATAGAGATAAACCGACATTAAAATTAATACCATAATTGATGCGCCTGCAAACAAAAACAAACTCTCCTGCCTTGAAATATATCCGAAAAGCAACAAAAGAAAAACAATTGGCAATGCCAGTTTTGGGATTATATTATCTAAAAAAGTGGGAATTGCAATTTTTTGAATTATGGTTGCTTGCTTTTTAAAAAGTTCAATAAATGCCAAACATATTGCGATTACAAATGAAAAATAGGCATATTTCATTCCTGAAAGCGCGGGCACAAAAGATAAAATCATCAATAAGGCAAGACCCACACAACTGTATAAAAAGATAGATAAAACACCGTAATTGAAAAGCTTTTTCTTAAAATCATCAGCTAATTTGGGACTAAAATTAATTAACGCCTGCGAACCACCGAGCAATAAAACGGGAAAAATAGTTTGTGCCAACGCTTCAACATATCTAAAAATGCCAAGCAATTCCTTATTTTTTGGATAAATAAACAGGGTTGACACAATGCCAATTGCTATTCCAACATAGCTAATGATGGTAAACAGAAACGCTTGTTTGTGGTTTGGTTTATGCATTACATACCATTTTTGCCTTTGACGGATTTTTTACGAATTGTATTGATCTTAGACCAATGTACAATATTTATTAAAAAATAATCCAACAAATTGAAAAACATCAAAACTGATTTTGGAAAACCATAGAATTTATGAAAATATTTAGGCAAACCAAATACTTGCTTGAAAGCAGCGCAAAAAGCTTGAAACACAGATAAATTAATGTTTAAAAATGTATTCAATATCGCATATTTGGACTGTTGTAAATCTTTTGCAAATTTTCTGACAATTGTTCTATCGTGGACAATTTTTGCATCATCAACAATTCCAATTTTAAATTTATGGAAATGAGCTCGATTGCAGAAATTGCGATCTTCACCATAATGATTGAATGTTGGTTCAAAAAGCCCGACTTTTTCAAAACATTTTAAACTTACAAGCCACGCTGCCGCATTGACAAACGGCACTTCAAACAGATTGTCTGCATGTTTTTTTCTCATTGAATAATAAGTAGCAAAATTTGTATCTAAATTGATTGCTCCATTATCAAAATGTAAAGGACTTAGAACTCCGAAATTTTCATTTTTATTTTGTTGACTAACTAATTTTTCAATGGTGTCTTTTTTAATCCACGTGTCTTGGTTGAGGAGAAAAAAGTTTTTAAATCGTAGATCAATGGCTTTTTTAATTGCGATATTGTTGGCTTTTCCAAATCCTAAATTTTCATGTGAAATTTCTAAACTTATATTTTGATACTTTTGGACAATAGAGACAGTTGTATCAGAAGAAGCATTATCAACCACCAAAATTTGCAACGCCACAGAAGACTCTAAAACACTTTGAAGGCATTTCTCAATCCATTGTGCGCCATTGTGTGTTATAATTACGACTGCAATTTTGTCCAAATTCAAAGTAATTTTCTTTTTCACGACAAAAATAAAGATATTTGCATACGACTTCCTAATTTATATGAAATATTACATCATTATTCCCGCTCACAACGAAGCACAATATATAGCTTTAACTTTAGAATCATTGGTATGTCAATCTGTTTTGCCAACAAAAATTGTGGTAGTTGATGATAATTCTACCGACAACACGAGCGATTTAGTAGAAGCATTTGCAACAAAGTATCCGTATGTAACGATAGTCAAAAACAAATCTGAAGCCATTCACTTACCTGGTAGCAAAGTAGTTAGAGCCTTTCAAAAAGGTTTGGAAACTGTGGATAGTAATTATGATTTTATTGTAAAAGCCGATGCTGATTTAATTTTTCCCGAGAATTATTTTGAGACAATTATCAAAACTTTTCAACAAGATCAGACTGTTGGCATGGCGGGCGGATTTGCATACATCGAAAAAAATGGAGATTGGGTTTTAGAAAACTTAACTGACAAAGACCATATTCGTGGCGCGTTTAAAGCCTATCGAAAAAAATGTTTTGCTGATATTGGTGGTCTTAGGCCTGCCATGGGTTGGGACACTGCCGATGAATTGCTGGCAAAATTCTATGGCTGGAAAGTTGTTACAGATGAAAATTTGAAAGTAAAACATTTGAAACCGACCGGCGCAAACTATAATAAAACCGCTCGTTATAAACAAGGAGAAGCATTTTACACACTTGGTTATGGTTTTTGGATTACGACAATTGCTTCTGCAAAATTGGCTTTTATGAAGCGTAAACCGTCGCTATTTTTAGATTATATCAAAGGTTTTTGGATGGCTTGGCAAAATAAAAAACTAATGTTGGTTAATAAAGAACAAGCAAAGTTCATACGACAATATCGATGGAAAAAAATGATTGAAAAATTTAAATTAGTTTAAGATTTGCAATTCTTTTTGGTTATGGGCACAAATGTGATTGGGAATTCTTATTGTTTTTGCCACAGATTTAGAAGATTGAAAGGTTTTAGAAATTTTAAAAAACATCTGTGCAAATCTGTTTAATCTGTGGCTGAAAAAGACTAACTATATATTAGACTACAGGCTTCTTTTTTGAAAGTGAAAAAATCATCAACTGAAAGATCTTCACCCAATTTTTCCAATTGAATCCAACTATTATCATCCCATAATTCAAAATCTAAAAGATCCTGTTCAGAGGCATTTTTTAATCTTTTAAACCACGATAATGGCATAATTTCTATTATATTATCAGTAGTTTCCACAAAAATACATTCATTTTTAAACCAAACTTTTTTTGCAGTCATATTATATTAGTCGAAAGTTTAAAAGTCATAAAGCTTAAAAGTTTGTTTGCGAATACTCCTTAAAATATTGAAATTGAATTTTATTGTTAAAATAAATTCTAAATAATTTAGAAATTTTTTTTGTAATTAAGCCGTAACATTTATTCAACCAAAACAAATATACAAAAAACACAAAACTACTACCAATATAGTCACAACTTCTTTTTACTTTTACCAATATTTACAAATCTATGATGCTACTTCGATATCTGACCCAAATTGGTCGTTATTTTTTAATGTGGAAAGAAATTTTCAATAAACCGACAAAATGGTCTGTCATGCGTGGACTTATTTTTAAAGAGATAGACGATTTGATCATTGGCTCGCTGGGAATTGTTGCTTTTATATCATTTTTTGTTGGTGGTGTAGTTGCCATTCAAACGGCATTGAACTTAACAGACCCGCTTATTCCAAAATATCTTATTGGATTTGCGACAAAACAATCCGTTATTTTGGAATTTGCACCCACGTTTATTTCTATCATTATGGCTGGAAAAATGGGTTCGTTTATCACGTCAAGCATAGGCACAATGCGTGTTACCGAACAAATTGACGCTTTGGAAGTGATGGGCGTAAACTCGCTGAACTACTTGGTATTTCCGAAATTGGTAGCATTGTTGCTCTATCCTTTTTTGATTGGAATTGCCATGTTTTTGGGGATTGGCGGAGGTTTTGTTGCCAGCGTCTATGGTGGTTTTGGTAGCAGTTTTGATTATATTGATGGCATTCAACGAGATTTTGTGCCTTTTCATGTGGCATATGCTTTTATAAAAACTTTTTTGTTTGGTTTGATGTTGGCAACAATTCCATCTTTTCATGGCTATTATATGAAAGGGGGCGCGCTTGAAGTTGGAAAAGCAAGCACGGTTTCGTTTGTGTGGACTTCTGTTGCAATCATCACGTTGAATTATATTCTAACCCAATTGCTTCTAACCTAATGATAACAGTAAACAACATCACAAAATCATTTGGCGACAGCCAAGTTTTGAAAGGCATCTCCACCGTTTTTGAAACAGGCAAAACCAATCTTATTATCGGTCAGAGTGGCTCAGGAAAAACTGTTTTGCTGAAATCTCTGTTAGGCATTCATTCGCCCGATGGTGGCACAATTGATTTTGATGGACGCATTTATGCCAATTTGTCGCCTGACGAAAAACGCGCACTTCGCACCGAAATTGGAATGGTTTTCCAAGGAAGCGCGCTCTTCGATTCAATGACGGTCGCAGAAAATGTTGCCTTTCCACTAAAAATGTTTACCAAAAAAAACATCTCAGAAATTGCCGATCGCGTCAATTTTGTTTTGAAACGTGTGAATCTTATCAATGCAGACGCTAAACTTCCATCAGAAATTTCGGGTGGCATGCAAAAGCGCGTTGCCATTGCACGAGCCATCGTAAACAATCCAAAATATCTTTTTTGTGACGAACCAAACTCTGGTTTAGACCCAAACACATCTATTCTGATTGACAATTTGATTAAAGAAATCACCGAAGAATATGACATCACAACCGTCATCAACACCCACGACATGAACTCTGTGATGGAAATTGGCGAAAACATTTTGTTTCTAAAAAACGGTTTGGAAGCGTGGCATGGCAACAAAGAAGAAATTTTCAAAACCGATAATCAAGCCGTTGTAGACTTTGTATATTCTTCAAATTTGTTTAAAAAAGTGAGGGAAGCTTATTTGCAGACGGCAAAATAAACTTGACTTTTTTCTATATAAAAAAACCCATTTGACAGAGAGCAAATGGGTTTTTTTCTATGTTTAGAAAAAAGTTTATCTGTTAGTATAAAATGTAATTACAGGAATGTTTGCCGTTGCGCTTGGTATAGCTGTAGCAGCAGGCATACCGCAGGTTAGACCTCCAACCACGCCACGAGCAAAAAAAGTATAAACACGACCTGGTCTTGCCACAAAGCCGTTGGCAACTGTTGCAACAACGGTAGTTGTTCCGGCGACTCTCAGTTGTACCACATCAGCAATGTTTTCTGTAGCAGGAATTGGAATAAAAGCTTCAAACACAGGACTTCCTCCTAAATATCGCACACCTAAAAAAGTTTTTACAGTCGAAGTTATCGCCGGTGTTGTAAGCGTGGCCGGCCTTGTTCTGACAAAAACTAAATCATAGCCAGTTACAGGAGTATTAGTAATAAAATTAAAAAATCGGATAAACGCATTAGTTTGATTAATATTAGTTACGGACAAGTCATCTGTTGCCTCAAAAATGCTGTAACTTGGTGCAGTTCCTACCAAAAAACGAGAATAGTATTTACCCGCTTCCGTAACGAGTGGAGTTGTTGCAATTGTTGTGGTAGGAGATTCAGGTATTGGACAAGCAGTTGCTGTTGCAGGTATCCCTGCTCTAAATGGCATAATTAACTTTAATGTTTGATTTCCAGCAGGTACTGCAGCATAATTTGCACTTATAGGATAAATACCACCATGTCCTGTACCAATAGGTAAGCCAATGGTTACTCCCACTGATGATGATTTAATGTCATTTATAAACATATTCACACCAAAATTGATTCCCAGCGAACCAATTGCCGTATTAATAAATTTAAGTTGTGCAGCGTTTGCAGGCACCGCACCTTCGAAGGGCGCGACATCATGTTCTTTTTCGCAAGAAATTAGTCCACACACCAGCAATAAGAAGTAGAAAAAATTTAATATTATTTGTTTTGTATTTTTCATTAGATATGGCATTTAATATATTTTAATTAGGTTGCATAAACCACATTTCTTTAGTGTGGAAGTCTATTGCTGTCGCACCAAAAGCCTCTAAGGACCTCAAGTTCCAAGCATACTCCGCATTAAATCTTGGTCTTACACGATAAGGTAATTTGCCGTTATTATCAGAAAATAGTGGACTTGGTTGTACTAAACTTGCATAAACCAGTGGACTATATCGATACTTTCTCATATCTACCCAAGTTTCCATTGTTCCAAAACCAAATAAGGCAATGTATTTTTGTAACATGATATTACTAAGTGTCAAATTAATCGCTGTCGGCACAATTACTGGATTAGCCAAATATGTTGCTCTTTCTGTCGCAGTAATTGCTGAGGTAACAGGAAATGTTGCTGAAATAATTGTATACCTATTTACAATATCGAACGAAGCATTAATACCATTAATATACGCTACCCTTGCGGTAGTCTTATCGCCTTTAATAAAAGCGGCTTCAGCCTTTATAAATTGAATTTCAGCATAAGTCATTAGTGGAAAATCAGAGCGATCTCTAAACAAATATCGTCCAGTATTTGTAGCAACACCGGTCGCAAATGTGCCCCAAAAATTTGGAATTCTGTTGGTACCCGTTGAAGTTGTATTTGTATTCAGTGGGTTACCGTTAAAAGTATATAAGGCAATGTTCGGATTAGCCGGCGTTGCAGGTAACGTTTCTGATGCCCCAACCGACGGCACGCAAATACGTGATAAACGAGGATCAATTACACCGGTAAAAATAGTTCCATTCATCGTTCTAACAAGAAAATCTGTCTGTCGGAAGGTATTAAAATTAGATCGTGTTGGTCCAAAAAAATTGGAATCCGCACCAATTGTACCATTAAATTTAATCGCGGCATCTTCTGAAGAACTAGCTAACGACGCATCACATGCTGCAATCACAGCATCAGGGTTGTAAGTAGCTTTGTTAATTTGACTGTTAAAGTTTCGTGCCCGAACCCCATTAGCAAACTTTATCCATAGCTTGGCATCGCCCGCATAAATGCCATCGCCTCGAGCAAAATATGGCTTAGATACCAAGCCATCACTCCTATTCAAATCAGCAATTCCAGCGTCTAATAATAACATTACTTGCTTATACGCCACATCTTGTCCAACAAAATCATAAGTAAGTCGGGGTGTAAAAACCTGATCAAAATCGATAAGTTCCCCATGATAATCCGTTGCCGTTTGCCAAGACCAAGCCCGCACAACTTTAGAAAATCCAAGAATATCATATCGCTTCTCAGCCTCTGCCGATTCCTTCAACTTACTCAAATTGAGTCCTATACCAAAATAAGTAGAGCGCCAAATTTGTCCTGCAGCATCATTGTTAGCTTGGTATCCCATCAAATCCCATTGATTGCCCGACAATGTATTCGAAAAATATTGGGTATATCGTCCAATGAAGCGGGTGTCAAATTGTATGCCATCGCCCATTTGTTGTTGTATGTTTGGCATTAATGCAATAGCAGAAACTTCCACGGGAAAACTCGGATTGACATTTAATTCTGGTAAATCTTCGCATGACAAAAAAGTTAAGACAATAACAACATAACAGTATTTTATAAAATTTTTCATTTTAAATATATTTATTAAATTCCAATTCTGATTCCTAAATTAAAAGCACGTGGTGTAGACAAAGCTCCATAATCAAATCCCACACCTCCTGCACCTCCCACCGAGGCATTCAAACCATTTACTGCAGGGTCAGCCCCACTATAGTTTGTGATGATAAACAGGTCAGTCATGGTAAAGTTAAATTGGACCGATCTAAAGAATTTTGTTTTGGCAAGAAGTTCATTTGATAATCGGTAGGAAAAAGTAATGTCCCTTAAACGAAGCCAATTAATATCTTTCTCTATAAAATCAGATTCTACAAGATCAAATCTATAATAATTGTTTTGATAAAAAGGTGTAATTACAATATTATTTTGCGTGGGATTAGCCGTGTTTTCCAACCCGTCACGAATAACACCTTGCACAATTCTGGGTGTTTCGCGATCTAAAGTTCTATTTGACAATCCTTGGTTGTATAAATAAAATTCATTTCCATTAAAGATATCACCGCCTTTACGAATTTCTAAATTGGAGGTAACCGAAAAGTTTTTGTACGTAAAGGTATTAATATGTCCAATGATAAAGTCAGGATTGCGATCGCCTACAATTGGAAAAGATTGATCTGTTAATGGCGCACCCGAAACAGGATTAATTAATATATCACCTGCATTATTTCGTAAATTAGTCCATCCTGTAAAAGCGGTCAAAGGAGCGCCTACGAGTGTACCGCCTCTTAAGTTTGCATTTGGCACTAACCAAGTATCAGAAATATAATATTCTTGAAAATTTTCTGGTAATGATATCATTCTACTATCCGTTTTCGTAAAATTGACCACTGTGTTCCAACTAAAATTTTGAGACTTTATAGGTTGACCAGTAAGCACTATTTCAAGCCCTTCGTTCATTAAAGATCCAAAATTTAAATTTGACACAATAAATCCTGTTCCATAGCTCCGTCGCATATTTCGAATTAAAGCATCGTCGGTTCGGGCGCGATAAACCGAAGCGTCGATACCAAATCGATTATTAAAAAATTGCAGCTCAAAGCCTATTTCTGTGGATCTTAGAAATTCTGGTTTCAGGTCAAGGTTGCCACCAGTTACGCCATAAGCATAGCCGCCGCCAGTTGTTAGTGCAGGTTGAAAAACTGGATCTATAGCATATGCAGCAGGATCCTTTGCCGTTACGGCACGAGTTCCGCGAAGTTTACCAAATGACAAAATTTTACCATCCTTTAATGCCTCAAATTCAGTAAACACAAAACTGGCTTGCGTGCTGTATGATACAAAAGAATTTCTATCTGCCTGAAGTGCAGAACTCCAATCTTTTCTTGCAGTGAGCCCAATGTTTAAAATTTTATTATAATCAAAAGTTGCATCACTAAAAAAACCAATCAAACGCTTTTGAATAATTCGTTCTTGTGATCGTTGGGTTGTTTGATTTGTATTGTTGATGGAATTAAAATTAGGGTCGGAAAATCTACTTCCCGAGCTAGAGAAAATTCTTGTGTAACGGTCATCTACAGTATTTCCGAGTGTAATTCTTGAATTAAACTTTCCAATGGATTTTCTTGCCGTCATACTGGCAATACTATTGGTATTGCTAACATTATTAAGATATGACTCGATAAAACCGACTCTACCTATTCCAAATCTCGACTCTGGATGTACCGATGCAAAACCTTGAGTAGCAGTTACATCAAAACCAACTCGCGCTGTAAAATTTAACCAAGAGAAAGGATCATAAATCATTCCAAGGTTAGTAATAAAACGATTTGTAATATCTTCATTTAAATTCTTATTCACATCCCACAATGGGTTATCTTCCTCAATATCACCGTCTGACCCATCAGTAATCAATTTTCTACTACCGTCAATATTTGCATAATTTCTCACGTCAAGACTCGCAGGCCACGCTAGCAATGTTAAAAGAAATCCGCCTTGCCCTTTCGAAGCTTTTCTATTAGTACTTTTTGTATACTGAAATAGTGCCTCTGACCTAAGCTTAGAACTTATTTTGTAAGTACCATTTAAACTGGCATTAAACCGATTATAATCAGAATTCGGCACCACACCTACTTGTGCTAAATTAGCGATTGATAGTCGGTAAGTTCCGTTATCATTCCCACCATCAAAAGTTAAATTGTGCTGCTGCAGTATACCAGCTTGAAAAAAGTTTCCTACGTTATCAAATAATTGTGTCCCTTTATCATAAGGCGTACCGAAGTGACGGCGAAAGTTAGGATTATTAATTCCCTCAATACCTTGTTGATACTTGGTTTGAGTTTTAGGAAACATATACACCTCTTCGATACGGGTGTTATTTGAATAGGTAATTGCACTTTTCCCATTTTTACCTTTCTTAGTAGTGATAACAATAGCACCGCCACTTGCTTCAACACCATAAAGTGCCGCTGCTTCTGGACCTTTAAGAACTGTATAACTTTCAATATCATCAGGATTAATATCGGCAGCACGGTTGGTATAATCTTGTGAACGATTATTTCCATCTGAAAGCAATGATCCTTGATTAAAAGTTTCATTACTAATTGGCAATCCATCAACAATAAAAAGTGGAGAGTTGTTACCGCTTAACGAGTTTACACCGCGAAGCTGAATAGCTGCTGAAGCACCTGGTGCACCAGAAGTACTGGTAACTTGCAAGCCAGCGACGCGACCTTGAAGTCCGTTAATAAAGTTGGGGCGTTGTGTGTCGGCAATTTCTTGACCTGAAATTGTTTGCGAGGCATAACCAAGAGTTGCTTTGTTTCTTTTAAGACCAAATGCTCCGATGACAATTTCTTTTAAACCTTCTGTGTCTTCAAATAATTTCACATTTGCAGTACCAGACTGCAAAACTACCCTACTTGTCTTATACCCAATAAAGGAGAACATTAAACTTTGACCAACGGAAGCATTGATTGAATAACCGCCGTCAAAATCCGTGGAGGTACCAGCCTTTGCGCCAACAAGTGAAATAGATACACCTGGCAACGGCAAACCACTTTTTCCGTCGGTTACTTTTCCTGTTATTTTAACAGCTTGCGAAGATACGCTGAGAGAAAACAACAAGATTAAAACTAAATAAACTGTATTAAACTTCATAAAAAAAAATTTAGTATTATTAGCAAAAATAACGAAAAAAAACATTTAACAAAATTTTAGCTTTGTTAAATTAGTTTTTTTGCAATGAAATACGGTTATAAAAAATGAATATAAATTACAAGCCACTATGATAAGCTATTAAACAATCAATTTGGTAAAAAAAAACGAGTTGCAATTTCTTGAAACTCGTTTTTAAATTAAGAAATATATAAATTTTAATTTGTTGGATCAGGTGGTGTGTTGGTATTGTTAAACCTTTCTGACTGCGGATAAGGAAAATAATTTCTGTTAAACTCAAAATTTGAGCCAATCAAAATTGGAAATGTTGCGAGTGGTCTATTGAATCTTTTTACATCTTCAAATTTGAGTCCAGTCATATGCAATTCAATGCAGCGATTTTTATAAATTTCTAAAAGCAAATCTGATTGCGTATTGGGTCCAGAATATGCAGGCAAATTAGCTCCAATTCCAAAAGCATCACTTGCCACGGATTTTTGAAGTATTAAATTTAATTGTGTTGTTGCTGGCAAAAGTTGTGATGTTCTTGCCAAAACTTCTGCTTTAATTAATATTATTTCTCCAGGTAAATATACAGGAATCAATTTATTCGCAGCATTAAAAAAGTTACCATAATTAATTGGTGTTGCCGCTGGAGTAAAATGGAAGCTTATTCTGCCGTCCACAACGTTTGGTGTTAAGTTTCCAAAAAGTCCGAAGTTTCTATTTCGTGGACGGGATCCAACCGCAGGCGTTTGAAAAAATCCTGCGCGAAAAACTGGATTTTCAATTACTGCATCATATAAATAAGTTGATTTGGTATTTAAATTTACCAAGTTTGCATATATTAACGCATTTGTATTGTCTCCTAACATATTATAATATCGAGCTAACAACGCGTAAACGGTATCTTTATATTTTATACTGTTTGCTAATCCAGCAAAGCCTGTTGCATTGTTTATTGTAGGTAAAGTTGCTAAAAGTGTGTTTATTGCTTCATTTAAAACTACTGTTCTTGAACTAAAAGGTGCATTTTGTTGCACAACAATTGGCACCTCCTGAAAATATTGTGCTAATGTACCAAGTGACATTGCCTTAAAAATTGAAGCGTGAGCTAAAATACTTGCCTTTTCCACAGGAACCGAAATAACGTTAATGTTGTCAATAACTTTCTGTGCCTCGGCTCTAACAATTAAAGTCTGTGACCATAAATTATTTACAACTGAGTTAATGTTATTAATATTGTCTCCGCCAGCTTCAAGTGCTAACTCATTGTTATTTCCCGCACCAGCACTAAATGTAAGTTCATTTGTTGTGCAACCAGTAGCAATTATTGATGCATAAAGTGGGCTCTGTCCGCCAACTGACCATTTTGACTGCAATCCGTTCGCAACGCCAATTAAACCATCTTTATTTGAAAAAACATTTGATTCGGATGGTCTTGTTGGATCTATAAATTCTTCGTTACACGAACTCACAAAAATTGATGTTGCTATTGCAACTAATAATACTATTTTTTTCATTTTTTTTTAATTTAAAATTGACACTTTAAAGCAATTGCGAATGATCTTGGAATTGGAATGGCACCAAAATTATATCTTGACACCGAAGATTGACCTGCCGAGTTTACCTCAGGGTCATAACTTGTGAACTTATCCCAAGAATACAAGTTTCTTCCGCTTGCCGTAATTGTAAAATCAGAAAATAAATTGTTCAACTTTCCAAAAGAATAAAATAAAGAAATTTCTCTTAGTTTAATGTAACTTCCATCCACAATTCTAAATTCTTCTACTTGACCGATAGCGCGAACGTATCCACGAGGTAGTTCTCCCGTAAGTTCTTTCGCGGCTAATTCACCAGCTCCAACGTTTTGTCTTGTTCTGTAATCCGCATCAAAAACATCAACACCCTGCACGCCATCAAATAAGAAAGACATACCTGCATTTTTATAATTTAGATTTCCGCCAAGTGATACGATATAGTCTGGATTTGGATCACCAATAATTTTTCTTAAAGATGCGCCAATTGGCTGACCCGTGAGTGGATCTTTTTGTGGAGTATTTGTTGCCAAGTTTCCTCGTTCAACTTGCGGCAATCCTTGTGGATTGAGTAGTAAACTTCCGTCAGGATTTCTTGCAAAATATCTTGCGTAGTAAACGCCGAGAGGCTGACCAACAATTGCAAAAGTACTAGCTCCCGATCCATTTGCAAATTCGAAACGCTCTTGTGGCAGTTCCGTTACTATGTTTTTGTTTGTGCTATAAGTAGCAAATAAGCCAACATTTAAATTTTCTTTACGTATCACGTCATACTTTAAAGTAGCTTCATAACCTTTGTTATTCATTTTTCCAATATTCTTTATGGTTCTTAAAGCACCCGAAGAAGCCGCTGATTCTACACCAAAAAGTAAATCTTTTATGTCTGCATTGTAATATGTAAAGTTTAAATTTAATCGATCTTTAAAAAGACCTAAATCAACACCTGCTTCAAAAGTTCTACTTCTTTCTGGTCGCAAATCCAAGTTTCCTTTTCTGTTACCTTCGATAGTAAAAACAGTATTTCCAACTAAATCGCCAGTAGCATAATTTGTAAAACGTGCGTAAGGCCCAATTGCAGTTAAACTTCCTGACTCACCCCATGAACTTCTAAGTCTTGCGGTGCTAACAACAGCATCTTTCATAAACTCTTCACTTGACAACACATAACTGCCACTAAGTTTTGGGAAAAACTGAGATCTGTTTTCTTTTGAAAAAACCGTTGACGCATCATTTCGAATTGCTCCGGTTACAAACAATTTGTTTTTATATCCAAATGTTTGTTGCAAATAGTATCCCCATATATTATACTTTCCTTCACTTGCAACAGGAAAACCTGCCTCAACAACATTATATGCACTGATTGCTTCTACAAATGGTTTTAAATTTGTTCCTGCAAGCGCGTTAAATTTATCTCGATATGTTTGAATGTTATAGCCACCAGAAGTTGTAGATTTAAAATCTGATGTAATGTCCCACACGTATCTAAGGTTTAAATCGTTGTTTATTTGAGTAACACTATTTGATGATGCAGCAACATACCCAAGAGGAAAAACGCCCACAGGGAAATCAGATCGTGGAATAAAAGTGCTACCTTTTTGATTGTATTTATCCACTCCAACTATAAAGTCAGCCGAAAAGTTTTTAAATGGCTTATAATTTAATTGTACATCGGTTATAACTCTATCTGTATTTTGAGTGTATTTGAATTTTTCCAAAATTGTTAATGGATTTGTTCGACCCGAATCAACTGGCAGTAGGTTTCCGTTAGCATCCCTTCTGTTTAAATCATAAATATTATTGGTAATATTTATAGAATTTAACGGTCCAAGAAAATTGTTACCATCTGGAACATCTTTTGAAAATGAACTGATATAGTTTAAACCAAGAGAAATAGAAAGCTTCGACGTCATTTGATGTTGAAGTCCTAATTTAATTCCCAGTCTTTTAAAATCAGAATTCTTTATTATTCCTTCATTATTTAAATATCCAACTGAGCTGGAATATTTGGTATCATCATTTCCGCCTTGAACTGAAAAATAAGTATCCGACCCAAAACCAGTTGTGAAAATTTGGTCTTGATAGTCATATCGTTGTACATCAATTGTTTCGCGGTCTAAATATGCTGTGCCAAGTTCGTTATTTACCGTTGCGTAACGGGTTGGATTAGCTGCTGCTTGTACTGCGGTCACATTATTTAAAGGCGCAACTAAATATTGCACTCCAGATGTACTTTTAAATTGCTTATTAACAAGGTTCAAATCTAATTTTTTTCTTAAACTATTTGTTACCGTACTTGTTGAAAAGGTAAATGACGGTTTGCCAGATTTACCTTTTTTTGTTGTTATAATAACCACACCATTAGCAGCTCGTGAACCATAAATCGCAGCGGCTGCACCACCATTCAAAATTTCAACACTTTCAATGTCATTTGGATTAATATCAGATGATTTGTTTGCACCTACTTTTACGGTGGAACTTTCAGATATATATAAACTGGAAACATTAGTTGTGTTGTTGCTCATCACAACGCCATCAATAACGTACAATGGATCTGACGAACCAAGTATGGACGAAGTTCCTCTCAATTTGATTGAAAATCCACCAGACGGATCACCTGAGTTTTGAGAAATCTGTGCGCCAGCAACTTTTCCTTGCAAAGCAGAAGATAAAGAGTTGGGCTGTGCACGAAGCAATTCTTTTGACTTAACTGTTGTGATTGCATTACCAAGTTCTTTTCTTGTGGCTTTCACGGTTGAACCCGTTACAACAATCTCGTCCAAAATGCTTGTTTCTGCATTCATTTGAACATTGATTGTTCCCCCAGAGACTCTCGCCTGCGCAGTCTTGTAGCCAACGTATGTAAATAATAAATTGTCTCCATTAGATGCAGATATTGTAAACTGTCCATCAAAACTTGTAGCTGAGCGCTCTTTGCTTTTTGAAACTGTAATGGAAACTCCTGACAGCGGCATCCCTGTTGCACCATCTGTAACTTTTCCTGAAACTTTTTTACTTTGAGCCACCGAATTAAAAACAATCAGGATTAGCAAAGCAAACGTTAAAATAATTTTTTTCATAGGGTTAGGTTAATTTTTGTTTGAACGTCGAAATTAATATAATTTTATGATAAACAAAACTTTATTGCTTTTTTTTTACATAATTATAAAATTAATGCAAAAAAATGCAATTATATTATATCTTTGTTGCAATAGACAAATGTTAAAAATATAAAATTATTTTTAAAATATTTGTAAAACTTGCGTTTTAAAGTCCAAATAATATGCTAAAAGCAGAAAGACATCTCAAAATTCTTGACAACATCAAAGAATATCAAAAAGTTGATACAAACCGACTGGCGATAGAATTAAATATTTCAAAAGATACTGTTCGACGCGATTTAAACGAACTTAATAAAAAAGGTAAAATTCAAAAAGTGCATGGCGGCGCGTTGTTATCAAAAGAAAAAAATACCCATTTTTTTGATACAATTATTTACAATGAAGAAAAAAAATATACTATTGCACACAAAGCTTCCATGTTATTAAAAGACGGACAAGTTATTATTATAAGCGGTGGAACAACCAATTTGGTGTTTGCAAAATCAATACCAAAAAACCTAAATTTAACGGTTTATACTTATAGCCTTCCCATTGCCATTCAACTTTCGCAACATGAAAATATTGAATTAATTTTTATCGGAGGAAAAATGCAAAAAAACGCATTGGTTACAATCGGATTGGACGTCATTCAATTTTTGTCGAACATAAAAGCAGACCTTTGTTTTTTGGGCACAAGCAGTATAAACGAAGAGTTTGGACTTACGGAGGCAGGATACGAAGTGTCTGTGGTTAAAAAAGCGATGATTCAAGCATCAGACAAAGTTGTTACGATGGTTACATCTGAAAAAATAAATACTAAAATGCCTCATAGTGTTTGCGATTTATCTCAAATTTATACCATGATAACTGATCTGAAAGCGAAAGATCCCAAATTAGAACCATATGCGAAAGCAGGAATTATAGTTATATAGTTGCATTATTTTGCATTATTTAAAATTAACATCAAAATAATGCAATTAAAAATTAATTACTCAAAAGTATTTTTATATTTGTATAATAGAAACATAAACAATTTTCAAGATGGACAATTTGCAAAATTTAAGGTATTCAAAACCCGGAAAATATGAAAACGCACGATACGAGAAAGTTCATAACGTAATTTTTGAGAATTCTGTTAGCGGGTCTAAAGCTGTTGCAAACGAAATTGCGTCTCTTATTAAAGAAAAACAATCCAAAAATGAAACTTTTGTTTTGGGTCTTGCTACTGGTTCATCGCCAATAAAAGTTTATGAAGAATTGATTCGTCTACATAAAAGCGAAGGTTTGAGTTTTAAAAATGTGGTGTCGTTTAACCTTGATGAATACCTGCCGATGGAACAAGAAAACGTGCAGAGTTATCACTTTTTTATGCACGAACATTTGTTTGACCATATTGATATGTTGCCTAAAAACATTCATATTCCAACAGGAAATTTAAACGTTGAAGACAGCATTCAGTTTTGTATTGACTATGAAGAAAAAATAAAAAGCTACGGAGGCATTGATTTTCAATTGCTTGGAATCGGTCGCACGGCTCACATTGGCTTTAATGAGCCTGGTTCGCATTTTAATTCTACAACGAGAATCGTTACGCTTGATCATTTGACAAGAAGCGATGCCGCACCTTCTTTTTTAGGCATTGATAATGTGCCGAAAAAAGCCATCACGATGGGAATTGCGACTGTTTTTGAAGCAAAAAGGATTGTGCTTTTGGCTTGGGGCGAAAACAAAGCCGAAGTGATTCGTGAAACGATTGAAGGAGAAATTTCGCCAAAAAAACCCGCTACATATTTGCAACATCATAGCGGAACAACATTTGTTTTGGACACCGAAGCTGCCTCTTTACTGACGAGAATCAATACGCCGTGGGTAGTTGACAATTGCGATTGGGACAGCAATTTAATTAAAAAAGCAGTTGTTTGGTTGTGTGGAAAAACCAATAAATCCATACTGAAACTCACCGACAAAGATTATTATGAATATGGAATGGAAAGCCTGTTGGCAATTGAAGGCACGGCATACGACTTGAATATAAAAATATTTAATGAATTGCAACACACCATTACAGGTTGGCCTGGTGGGAAACCAAATTCTGACCATCAAAAACGCCCTGAGCGCGCAACACCCGAGCGCAAACGTGTCATCATTTTTAGTCCGCATCCAGATGATGATGTGATTTCTATGGGTGGCACTTTCGACCGATTGGTTGCCCAAGGACATGATGTGCATGTGTGTTATCAAACCTCTGGAAACATTGCCGTTCCAAATTATGAGGCATTGAAATTTGCAGAAGTAGGTTTGGAAATTGATTCAAATAACGCAACTTATAAAAAGATTGTAGATTTTATAGGCCAAGATCAAAACAATAAAATTGATATTGAAGAATTGCGCAAGCTGAAAGGTTTGATTCGTCAAAAAGAATCAATTGGCGCCACAAGATATGTTGGCATTCCAGATGAAAATGTTCACTTTTTGAATTTGCCTTTCTACGAAACTGGTACGATTAAAAAAAGTGCGCTGTCGGAAAAAGATGTAGATATTATGAGCAATATTATCCAACGCATTCAACCACATCAAATTTATGCAGCAGGCGATTTGGCTGATCCGCATGGCACGCACAAGGTTTGTTTAGATGCGCTTTTTATGGCAATTGAACACACCAAAACGCAAGAATTTATGAAGGATTGCTGGGTTTGGTTATATCGTGGCGCATGGCACGAATGGGAAATGCACGAAATTGAAATGGCTGTTCCGATGAGTCCAACACAAGTTTTGAAAAAACGAACTGCAATTTTTTACCATCAATCTCAAAAAGACGGCGTGATGTTTCAAGGAGACGATTCGCGAGAATTTTGGGTTCGGGTTGAAGAACGCAATCAAGGCACGGCTAAGAGATTTCACGAACTTGGTTTTGCGGATTATGCGGCTATGGAAGCATTTAAGAGATACTTTTTTTAGTTGTGAGATGTTTTACGTAAAATGTATTTAATGAAAAGCCATTGGGTGCAACTATTTTTTTAAATTTTTAACCACATAGAGTTGCACGTTTATCTGCATTATAAAAGGCGTTT
This sequence comes from Bacteroidota bacterium, assembly GCA_043778045.1. Lineage (GTDB taxonomy): Bacteria > Bacteroidota > Bacteroidia > Flavobacteriales > Flavobacteriaceae > Flavobacterium. The sequence continues at coordinate 46,919 of JAYWGW010000106.1, forward strand.
CACTTTAACTATAGCAAATCATAGGTATGTTTAACCAATAATTGGTCTATCAATTTTTTTAAATTTTGTATGGTTATTCGAAGATTTTATCAATTGTACCTGCGGGTTTAATGAAAAGTAAATTGTACAATGTAAAATATAAAATAATAACCTTTTCGATTATAAATGTTTCTTAGCAAGCTTAACGCTAATTGCACATATCTTTAATTTAAAATGTATAGCTTAAAACTTTATAATTCTTACTTAAAACCTACTGCCTAAAGCGTAATGCTTAAAGCTTACAAAATATGAAAAACGAACGCCTTCTCTCCCTCGATGTTTTCCGTGGACTAACCGTTTTGTTGATGACTTTGGTCAACAATCCTGGAAGTTGGGGCAGTATTTACCCGATGCTTGACCATGCGGAATGGAACGGTTGTACGCTTGCAGATTTGATTTTTCCGTTTTTTATATTGATTTTGGGAATGGCAATTCCGTTTGCAATGCCTGTAAAAACCGTTGACGTTGATACTTTTATGAAAATATTAGTGCGCTCAATGCGTATTTTTTGTTTGGGATTTTTCTTGTTTTTCTTCGGAAAAATTAATTTTGGAACAATGGAAGGTTTTCCGCTTATCGCCATTCGATTGTCAATAACCATATTGGTATGTTGGGCGCTTTTAGGTAATTTCAATTTGGCTGTAAAACGAATATTGGTATTTTCCATTTTCACAACCATGATGATTTTGGCATTTAATACCGAGATGTTTGCCGAAATTAGAATTCCTGGCGTTTTGCAACGCATCGCCATCGTATATTTTGCAACTGCCCTACTCTATTTATTTTTTGATTTTAAAAAACAAATTGTCATCGTTGCAACGTTATTAATTGGGTATTACTTTTTGATGGCATTTGTTGATGTTCCCGGTTTTGGACCTGCAAATTTCGACAAAGCCACCAATTTGTCGGCATGGTTGGATGGCATCATATTTAAAAACCACATGTACTCTGCGACAAAAACTTGGGATCCCGAGGGAAGTTTAAGTACGCTTCCTGCGATTGCGAATGGACTTTTGGGTTGCATTCTTGGTCAATTTATCATCAAAGTTTTAGACAAAAAGCTGATGGTGAAGCAATTGGCATTAATTGGTTTGGGATTGGTTGCAATTGGATTGGCTTGGAACATAATATTTCCGATAAACAAAGCCTTGTGGACAAGTTCTTATGTGTTGTTTACGGCTGGTCTGGGAAGTATAATTTTAGCTTTTCTATATTATATTATTGACATCAAAAAAATACAAACTTGGTCTAAACCTTTTTTGATTTGGGGCGTAAACCCAATGATAGTTTTCTTTTTTTCGGGTATCATTCCACGTGTTTTAAGCCTTATCAAGTTTGACGATCCAAATAATTTGGCTGAAAAAATAAATTTACAATCCTATTTATATAAAAATTATATCGCAATATTTTTTGAAAATCCGATGAACGCTTCACTTGGTGGCGCACTAATTTATATCGCGATTTGGACTTTCATTCTTTGGATTTTTTATAGACAAAAATTGATTTTTAAAGTGTAGCATCATTATAAAAATTATTGATAGTACTCTTAAAATTACATCCTACGTTTTTTTCCAAAACATACTTTTGCTGTTATATATGGTGTTACTGCAAAGGCTTGTGAATAGAAATCTTTTAGAGGTCCATCAATGATTGTTTTATATTTTACATAATCGACATTTACTCCCGCAGACGCCGTAAATACTCGGCTTACAACATAATTCAAACGCGATCCTACAAGAAAATTGGTGCCATCCAGTTTGTATTTTGATATTGCACTGTATGAATATAATGTTTTTGTGCCAGCTCCAATGTAATGTTCGGTGTACATGTTTTTATACCGTAATTTATTTCTAAAACCAACAAAATAATTTTGGGCTTCATTTACGCCCGAATCAAAATTTCCAAAAGTAGATTTATCTATTACATTGTGTCTTGTTTTGTGAAACTGATATCCTACAAAAAACCGTCGAAAATTATGCTGCATAACAAAGCCAACGCCTGAACCACTGGCAAAGCTTTTTTGCATAAAATTATTGCCAACAGAAAAATTATGTGCACCTTCAAATCCAACCTCCCACTTTGCGATAGAATCATTTTGTGAATAACAAGCAATTCCCAAAAGCAAATTGCAGAGTATAATTAGATTTTTCATTTGCTACTGAACTGGTTTGACTATAATCGAACCCAAATTATAATAAGATTCGCTAAAATTTGTAAGTATATCTGCACGGCCATTTTGAAGCTTCTTTAATGCAGTGTATCTCGCATTGACTTCAAAATCTTTATTCTTGAATTCAACAACTAAAGGATAGTTCCCTTTGGGTGATGTTATATAAAAATTTCCTTGTGAATCAGAAGTCACTTGATGAATAATCACAGAAGACCCGCTCGAAGCCGTGTAGAGCAACACATCTTGTCCAGTAACCGTCGACCCATCTGATTGCAACAATCGCCCTTCGATAACCAGCCTTGAATTATCGGCATATTCAAAAGGTGCGGAACAGTCGGAAGCTAACAAAATCAATAAAAACCATGAAATGTATATGGATAAATTCATACTAAAAAAATTAAAATAAATTATGGCAATTTAACGGTAAAAAACTATTTACAGATAACTTTTCAAAACATTTCAAAATCTTGACTGATAATGCGACGTTTTCTAAACAACGAATTATTCAAATATTCTCCATCAATAGAAATTGAAATATTTGATTGCGCCAACTTAGATTCAATCATTGATTTGCATGAAATTATAATTCCAAATTTTTTACTTTTGATTTTGACGTGCTTTTCACTTTCTTTTTGGTCGAAATAAATTGAATTTGGTTTCATGGTTTTTCATATTACATTAGTCAGTTCAAATTTATAAATCAATCTCAAAAAAAAGTCCTATATCATACCGCTGGTATAAAATAGGACAACTTTTAACAAATGTAAAATATTTTCAAATCATGTTTTCGCTTTTAAATTGCATTGGAGTTTGGTTTGTGAATTTTCTAAAAGTAGCATAAAACCTTGATTTTGAATTGAATCCGCATTCCAAACCGATGGAAGCAATATCGTATTCTGCGAAATCTTTATTTAACAAATAAGTTTTTGCTTTTTCAATTCTATATTGACCGATATAGTCAGAAAAATTATGATTTGCACACGAATTGATGATATTTGACAATCTATTGACTGAAATTCCTGTTATAAAACTTAATTTTTGGAGACTAAAATCTGCTTTTAGATAGTCATCGTTGTTTTTCATAAAATTTTCGATCTCTACAAATTTTTCTTGATTTGCTATTTTATAATAATTTGCACAAAGCGATGTGTCATTTTCAATAAATGGAATAGCATCAGCAATTGCGATTTTTTCGCGCAAAGCAATGCGCTCAGTCATGATTTTATAGTTAAAAAATCCTGAATATGCAATCCAATATAACACGATTGAACAGCTCAGCCGCATGGGATAATAAACATAAATTTCGGGATAAACCACGTTGTCAAGATTGATCAGGATGGCACAAACCCACAGCAACATCACCAAACAACCCAAGAAAATAAATTGTTTCAACCAACGCAAATTGTCAAAACTACTCACAAAATTGAATCTATTGGCGTAGCTAAAAACCAAAATTCCTGCTTTTATAAATAGAAAAATAGTATAAATAGCATTAAAAATTTCTTCAAATTGAGAATACTTCGCCACAGCATAATTTTCATGATCATATAAAAAGAATGGCAACATTGCCAAACGAACCACAATTTCAATTACGAACAAAATCACCGAAAAACGAACAAAGGAATATATGCGGTTTTCGACTTTTAAATAATAGGTAAGAAAAGTATAAAACGATGGCAAAATCAGCATATACCACGGAATCAGCATTTTACGAACAAAAAAATTCACATCCAAATAGCCATTGTCCACCAAGCATAATTGCAAATTATTAAGCGATAAAAAAAGCACAACCAAATTCAAAAAAACAATCGATTTGTCTGAACCATTTTTGGAACGCAAAGAAAAAATCATAAACACCGCACCAAGTACAATGCCCGCAATCATTATAAAATTGAAAATTTCTTTTATCATATTTTAATGTGTACTATGAAATTTAATTTGCCGACAAAACATCAACTTCGGCATTTGGGTGAAACAAATATATTTTGGCTGTCGCAAGCTCAATACATTCGTATCGCTTGGTGCGAAGTGCAATTTTTTTAAAAACCTTTCCGTTCGCAATGCGAAAAACGGTGTTGTACGGAATTTCAAAGATATAGTTTTTATCGTTTTGCGCGTCAAATTGTTTGAGTGCCAAGGACAAAGTAGCATCCGTATCACTGCTTGCTGACGGATTTCGGAAATGTCGAGCCAACAGTGGCAACAAATTGTTTGGATACACATCCGGTCTCAAAAACGGAACCATCATTTGTTGGAAAGTCATTTTCCATTCCACGCCGTGCGGTTTAATGTTTCGTCCATATTTTTCAAAAGCCACCAAATGGGCAATTTCGTGAACCAAAGTCATCAAAAATCGATATTTATTGAGGCTTCCGTTGACAGAAATTTCATGCTTTCCCGACACCGCTTTGCGGTAATCGCCGTGTTTTGTTTGCCGTTCATTCACGATTTTCAGATGCACGAAATGTTGTTTAATCAAATTAATACATTGATTAACAGCGTTTTCTGGAACATATTTTAGAAGCGTTTCTTGCACTATAGTGAAATGTATTAAAGTTAAAATGTTTAAAAGCTTAATGTAACAATATTTCTTTTAAAGTTAAAAACTTTTAAACATTAAACATCAAACCTTAAACCAAAAACTTGAAGTCTAAAACTTAAAGTCTAAAACTTGAAACTTTTAAACTTTACAACTTTTCTATGGCGTTGATGCGCTCACTTGCAACACTTTCCCATTGAAAAACTTATGTCCTGTTAGTGCAAAATCAGCAATATAATTTGCCATTTCACTGGCTGAAAGTGGCGCAACATATCCTGGAAAGGCTTCTGCCAACATTTCGGTATTTACCGAGCCAAGCGCAAGCACATTAAACGCAATTCCTTGTTCTTTATACTCTTCTGCCAAAAGTTCAGATAGCGTAATGAGCGCGCCTTTGCTGGAACTATACGCCGAAAGTCCAGCAAATTTCATACTGCCTTGAATGCCACCCATGGAACTTATCGACACCACATGGCTCCCTATTTGAAGGTATGGTACGCACACTCGCGTGAGATTTGCTACGCCAAAAACGTTTACCTTATATATATGCTCAAAATCCGACGCAGTTGTTTCTGCAAATGGTTTTAGAATCAGGGCACCTGCATTGTGAATGATGGCATCGATTCTTGTCCAATTACTTTCTAAAAATTGAGAAACTTTTTCTAAATCTTTTTCCGAAGACAAATCTACAGACAGTGAAGTTACATTTTTAAAATCTTTGAATTCGATGGCGATTTGTCTCGACAGTGCTAAAATATGATGGCCTTCATTCGCTAATTTTAATGCAATTTCTAAACCGATGCCCCGACTGGTTCCCGTGATGATGATGTTTTTCATAAAGCGAAATTAAGAAAAAACATTTAAAGATTGAAAAATTTAAAAATTGAAAGATTTTAAGATAATATAAGTTGATAGCATTTTGGAATAAAAAAATTTATGATATTTGTAATCAAGTTAAAATTTTAAAAAAATAACTACAAATCAACAACTTTTGATGAAAGATTACCAACTTCGCATTGCAACAATAACAGACATTCCCAACGTTTTGGCGTTACAAGAAAAATATCTTTTTGCTAATCTTTCCGACGATGAAAAAAAAGCTGGATTCGTTACGACGCCATTTACAGTCGAGCAACTCACGGACGTTATTGGTCAACAAGGTTTGTTTTTGTGCTTTGATGATCAAAAACTTGTAGCATATTGTTTTGGAGCAAGTTGGCAATATTTCAGTCAATGGAAAATTTTTGAGCATATGATATCACTTTTTCGTAAATATAGATTTAATGATATTGAAATTACAACCTCTAACAGCTTTCAATATGGTCCAATTTGCATTGATATTCCATATCGCGGACAAGGAATTATAAATATTTTAGTTGAATTTATGCGAGTAAACATGGCAAAAAAATATCCAATTGCAGTAACATTCATCAATAAAATCAACATTCCGTCGTATAAAGCACATACTCAAAAACTGGATTGGAAAGTGATTTCAGACTTTCAGTTTAACAACAATAAATATTATGTTTTGGCAATGGATATGGGTCAAGTTTGAAAGTTGTAAAGTTTAAATGTTATAAAGTTTTGCCATTTCTAATTTGCATCTGTGAATCTTTCTTCTTGCCTCTTGATTCTAAATTCATAATTTGTAATTCGTAATTCTTAATTTGTAATTCGTAATTCTTATATCTTGATTCTCAATTCGTAATTCTTTTCACTTTTTACTTACATTTGCTTCCAAACAATTTTTCAATGACATCTACGCAAATTCGCCAACAATTTCTCGATTTTTTTCAATCTAAAAACCACTTGATTGTTCCATCGGCTCCCATCGTTTTAAAAGACGATCCAACGCTGATGTTCAACAATTCTGGAATGGCGCAGTTTAAAGAATATTTTCTTGGAAATGCCACACCAAAAAGCAATCGGATTGCTGACACGCAGAAATGTTTACGCGTTTCTGGCAAGCATAACGACCTTGAGGATGTGGGTTTTGACACTTACCACCACACGATGTTTGAGATGTTAGGAAACTGGTCTTTTGGCGACTATTTCAAAAAAGATGCCATAAATTGGGCATGGGAACTTTTGACTGAGGTATATAAAATTCCAAAAGAAAATTTGTATGTGTCTGTTTTTGAAGGAAGTGCAGAAGACAATGTGCCGTTTGACCAAGAAGCCTGGGACATTTGGAAAACCCTTATCAACGAAGAACGCATTATTTTAGGCAATAAAAAAGACAATTTTTGGGAAATGGGCGACCAAGGACCATGCGGACCATGCTCCGAAATTCATGTGGATATTCGCAGTGATGCAGAAAAAGCATTGATTTCTGGCAAAAGTTTGGTCAACAACGATCATCCGCAAGTTGTTGAAATTTGGAATAATGTTTTTATGGAGTTCAACCGCAAAGCCGATGGCAGTTTGGAAAAACTTCCTGCGCAGCATGTGGACACGGGAATGGGATTTGAACGACTTTGCATGGCGTTGCAAGGCGTTACGTCGAACTATGACACCGATGTTTTTACGCCCCTGATAGCAAAAGTTGAAGCCATTGCAAATGTAAAATATACAGCTAATGATTCAGTTTCCTTACCAACTCAGGATTTGCCCTCCCGAGCGCAGTCGAGGGACGAACTTCAAGATAAAAGCAACATTGCCATCCGCGTCATTGTTGACCACGTGCGTGCCGTAGCTTTCGCTATTGCTGACGGACAGTTGCCATCAAACACAGGCGCAGGTTATGTGATTCGTAGAATATTGCGACGTGCCATTCGCTATGGTTTTACGTTCTTAGACCTCAAAAAACCATTTATTTTTGAATTGGTTTCCGTCTTGGCAGAACAAATGGGGGCGTTTTTTCCTGAAATAAAATCGCAACAACAGTTGGTTACGAATGTTATCAAAGAAGAAGAAGCATCGTTTTTACGAACTTTAGATCAAGGTTTGCAACTGTTGGAAAACGTTATTTCGCAGTCGAATAACATAGAAATTTCTGGTGAAAAAGCTTTTGAATTATACGATACGTTCGGTTTTCCAAAAGACCTTACCGCTTTGATTTTGAAAGAAAAAGGCATGACTTTCAACGAAACAGATTTCGACAAAGCCATGCAACAACAAAAATCTCGTTCACGCTCTGCATCTGAAATGTCCACCGACGATTGGACAATTTTAGTAGCAGGTAATGTTGAAGATTTTGTTGGCTACGACCAAACGGAAAACGAAGTGAAAATTACGCGTTTCCGAAAAATCGATTCAAAAAAAGATGGCATTCTCTATCAAATTGTATTAGACAGCACGCCCTTTTACGCTGAAGGTGGCGGACAAGTTGGCGATAGAGGAAGTCTTATTTCAGCAAATGAATCTATTGAGATTATTGACACAAAAAAAGAAAATAATCTGATTTTACATTTTACAAAGAAGCTTCCTGCGAATGTCAATTCAAATTTTACGGCTAAAGTTAAAACCGATTTGCGGAATCTTTCGGCTCGAAATCATACGGCAACGCACCTGATGCATCTGGCTTTGCGAACGGTTTTGGGAACGCATGTGGAACAAAAAGGCTCACTTGTTAATGCTGATAACCTTCGATTTGACTTTTCCCATTTTAGTAAAGTTACGGATGACGAACTGTTGGCCGTTGAGAATTTTGTAAACGAAAACATTCAATCGCAATTGCCACTAATTGAACGCAGAAATATTCCGTTCAAACAAGCAGTTGCGGAAGGTGCGATGGCACTTTTTGGTGAAAAATATGGCGATTCCGTACGTGCCATCAAATTTGGAGACAGCATGGAACTTTGTGGTGGCATTCATGTTGGCAACACAGCTGAAATTTGGCATTTCAAAATTGTGTCGGAAAGTGCCGTGGCATCTGGTATTCGGCGTATTGAAGCCATCACAAGTCAGGCTGTGAAATCGTATTTTGAAACGCAAGAAAAAACACTTGAAGAAGTGAAAGTAGCCTTAAAAAATCCGCAAGACATGGTGAAAGCAGTTTTAAATTTACAAGATGAAAATGCAAAACTTAAAGCGAAGTTGGATGGTTTGATGGCAGAAAAAGTGAAATCTTTGGCGCAGACACTTATTTTAGATACACAACTTAAAAATAACATTCAATTTCTTGCCAAAAAAGTAGATTTATCGGTAGAAGCAACGAAAGATTTGGCATATCAAATGGGACAAAATCAGCAAAATATGTTTTTGGTTTTTGCAACGATAAATGATGACAAACCGATGTTGAGTTGCTACATTTCAAAAGAATTGGTAGCGAGTAAAAACCTAAATGCAAGCATCGTTGTTCGCGAACTTGGGAAATTTATTCAAGGTGGCGGTGGCGGACAGCCATTTTTTGCAACTGCTGGCGGAAAAAATATAGCAGGAATTGACGAGGCTTTAGAAAAAGCTATCGACTTTTTAAATGATTAAATTGTAATCGTAAGAATTATTTCGCTTTGAGCGTATATTTCAAATCTTAGTATTTTTGCCACAGATTTCAAGGATTTAAAAGATTTAGAATTTGTTATATATAACAAAATCTGTGAAAATCTTTGAAATCTGCGGCTAAAAAATAATATATCTAACAATATTTAAAATGAAAACTCTGCAATTTCCATTAACAAAAATCACTGTTTTTTTTATGGTGGGTTTGTTTTTGGGATTTGCATTTGAACCAAATTTGCAGATTATTTTAGGTTTTTTGGCTGTTGGAACAATTTGCCTAATCATTTCAAAATATTACGGAAGTAAGATCGTTTTTTCGATAATTACGTTTGCAATGTCAATACTTATAGGACTAACATCACAAAGTATTGCTAATGTTGACAACCAAGAAAATCATTATTTTAAATTTTGTGACAACCCAAACACTTTGCACAAAATTGAAATTAGCATACGCGAAAAAATAAAACCAAACGATTACACCAACCGATATTTCGGAATTGTAAAATCAATTGATGGGAAAAAATGTATTGGGAAAATTTTAATTAGTGTATTCAGAGATTCAACTAAAAATGAACTCGTTGTTGGCAATAGGATTTCGATTAAAACAAAAATTATAGGTCATAAAAAACCTAACAATCCAAACCAATTTGATTATGGGAATTATTTAAAAAACAAAAGTGTTCTGTCGCAGGTTTCGCTTTCAAAATCCGAAATAGAAATAAGCTCAGTTTTAGATAGAAACATTTGGTTTTATGCCTCAAATTTTCGTGAAAGAATCATTAACAATCTGAAAAAAAATGGTTTTCGTCAGCAAGAATTGCAAGTTGCGAATGCATTGATTTTAGGACAGCAGCAAGAAATTGACAAAGACATTTTGCAAGATTATCAGTTTGCTGGCGCAGTTCATATTCTTTCCGTTTCGGGTTTGCATGTTGGCTATATTGTGCTTTTTCTAAATTTTATTCTTGGATTTCTTCCCAAGAAAAGAAATTTTAATGTAGTGAGATTTATTTTGATTTTCATATCGCTGTGGGCTTTTGCCTTTGTTTCGGGACTTTCTCCATCTGTAATTCGGTCTGCCACCATGTTTTCATTTATAGCTGGTGCATTGTGTTTGGGTCGCGAAAACGATATGTTTTATACTTTAATAGTGTCGCTTTTTTTTATTTTACTTTTTGAACCAAGTTTTATTTTTGATGTAGGTTTTCAATTGAGCTACGTTTCGTTGTTTTTTATTCTGTGGTTAAATCCACTATTGTCAAAATTATACTATCCTTCCAATAAAATTACAAAAACGTTTTGGGATATTTTAACGGTTTCTGTATCCGCACAAATTGGCGCTTTTCCCTTAAGCATTTACTATTTTCATCAATTTCCTGGGTTGTTTTTTGTTACAAATATGGTTATTTTGACTGGTCTTGGCGCAATAATGATTTTAGGAATTATCGTAATGATTTTAGCAAATTTCGACATTGTACCTTTCTTTATAGCGTGGATTTTTGAGAAAATGATTTTTATTCTAAATTGGTTTATATCCCAAATTGCATCAGTAGAAAGCTTGGTGATTACTCAAATTCCACTGAGTAAAATCATGCTTTTTGCGTTATATTTAGTAATTATTGCTTGGATTTTATGGTTTGAAAAAGCAAATTATAAAAAATTAGTTGTCGCATTATTCACTATTGTGATATTACAAATTTGTATGTTGGCAAATGATTTTAAATCGTCAAAAAAGAACGAATTGATTGTTTTTCATGCTTCTAAAAAAACAATCATTATTGAACGACAAGGCAAATTAGCTGAAGTTTTTGCGGATTCCATTATACTTACAAACATCAATAAAAACAAAATGTTGTCGAATTTTTTGGTATCTAACTTTATGGAAATTAAAGAAAAAACACAACTTGATAATGTGCTTTTCTATAATAATCATCGCATTTTGATTGTGGATAGTTTAGCGATTTTTTCAAAGCATTTAAAACCTGACGTTGCCATCATTACGCAGTCACCAAAATTTAATTTTGAGCGATTTTTAGAGGTTACTCAACCAAAAATTATTGTTGCCGATGGGTCGAATTATAAATCTTATGTAAAACGATGGCAAGAAACATGTTTGAAAAGAAAAATCCCTTTTCATGCTACTGCCGAAAAGGGATTTTATACGGTGAAATAATATTTTTTTGAAAGTGAACGTCCGCGTGAGGGATCAGCCGTCGGCGAACACGTGGCAGTGGAAAACCTTTTTGTTCCGATTTTTCTTCGGAACAAAAAGTTTGGGAACGTACAGCCCGACCCGAAGTTGCGACTGCGAAGAATGAAGCAGGAAGCAATCTGAGGGTCACGCCCAAATAAATTATACTTTTACTTTAGCTCTTCTTGCTTTTTTTATTGCAGGTTTCTTTTCGGTAACAGTCTCAACTGCTGTGCTATACACCTTTTTGTTAAGTTTCAAGATGTCGTCCGCTGAAGAAATCCATGGTTTTGGTCCGCCTGCCATGTAACCCAATCCGCCAAGAAGCTCAAAATTTATTTTGGCATCTTTCATGCTTGCGTTAACAATTCGAATTGAGGGGAAACCTTGAACAGCAAACGTTTGTTGCAGCGAATTGTTTTGCGCTTTAAGATTTTCTGCTTGTGGTGTTCTGCGAGGGAAATCTAAATCGACAAGAACAACGTTTTGCTTTGCCCATGCTGTAAACTCTGGTGTTTTGAACACTTCGTTTTGCAATCGAATGCACCATCCGCACCAATCTGAACCTGTAAAAAAAAGCATTATTGGTTTTTTTTCAACTTCTGATTTTTGTATGGCTTTGTAAATGTCAGTTTCCCAAACTAAATCTTGTGCGTTCGCATTGATTGATAACAGTAAAAATGCAATTGCTATAAAAACGTTTTTCATATTAATTAAGTTCTGATAAAATTTGCGGTGCTGTTCTGTAACCCACAATGTTTTTTGAAATTGCACCTTTCTTATCGAAAATTATCATCGTTGGGTATCCTTCCAAATTTAGAAAATCTGCAAATTGATGCGTTCCATTTCGTCCTTTCTGACCTTCTTTAAAATCGGGATTGCTATATTTTTTTTTATTAAATGTAATGTCACCATTTCCTTCGGCATTGAATTTTACGGCATAATAGTTCTTAGAAATATGCGCTGCAAAAGCTTTATCTTTGAAAGTTTTCGCGTCTAACATTTTGCAAGGTCCGCACCAATCGGTGTAGACATCCATAAAAATGGGTTTTGGCGATTTTTTCTGCAAAGTCAGTGCTTCATTTAAAGTAAGCCATTTTATTTCTTGTGCTTGTGACAACACAGAAAACGATATTAGAATAAGGGAAAAGAGTAGTTTTTTCATTTTTTATATTTATAAAATAGTAGTCAAAATATGTGCCGAAATTTAGTGTACACCGTGCATTAACTTTTTCATAACAGGAGTAAGCATCATAATCATCAGTCCCAATCCAATTGGTATAAACGTAAAAATCAGGAAAAAAGTTGTCATGGAATATTGTGCCGTAATTTCGTCAATCATGCCACCCATCGATCCTGCGGTTTTGTTTCCGATGGCAATTGCCAAATACCAAACGCCAAACATCATGGCAATCATGCGCCCTGGAACTAATTTACTAACGTATGAAAGTCCGACTGGCGAGATAAACAATTCGCCCATCGTGTGGAAAAAATAAGCAACTACCAACCAAATTATACTGACGGAAGCCACCTTTGCGCCTGCAGGAATGGTGCTTGAGCCATAAGCCAAAACTGCAAATCCGATGCCTAACAAAATCATTCCAAAGCCATTTTTGAAAGTAGCAGATGGGTTGTATTTGCTTTCCCAAAGTTTAGAAACTAAGGGTGCAAAAGAGATAATGTACAATGAATTTAAGATACCAAACCATGTGGCAGGAATCTCAGATTTCACTTCACTATATTGTTGCGAAAGCATATAAATTACTAAAAACCAAATGATTGCAAATCCAACTGAAAGTATAATATTTCCAAGAGCATATTTTCCAAAGGTCTGCTGAAACAGTTTTACCAACACGTAAGTGATAATGGCAAGTGGCACTAACGTAATGATTGAATTAACGATATTGAAAATTACTTTTGCGTTTCCTTCCAAAAGTCTATCCGTATAATCACTCGCAAAAATAGTCATTGAACCGCCAGCTTGTTCGAAAGAAGCCCAAAAAAATACGGTTATGAATGCCAAAATAATCACGGCAATCATTCTGTCGCGAAGAACGGGTGTGTATTGCGATATTCTTTTTGCCAATAAAAACACAAATAAAGTCATTGCTAAAATTACAACAAAAGTATTTCCAGCGATGTCGTAAACTTTAAAATCGAACAAATTAAAACTCGATATTTTAGCAATTGGATCGTTTATAACCCATGATAATCCGAGGACGGAAACCAACCCGATGAGTGCAATGTCTATTTTTGAGAATGGATTCAGCGTTGCAATGTCTTCCGATTCTGTTGAAATTTGATTTTTGCTTCCCACAGGTTTCAATCCGATATCTCCAAAAATATTTTGTGTAAAATAGAATTGCAACATGCCAACAAACATAAAAATTCCTGCCAAGCCAAAACCATAGCTCCAGCCCCAATCTGGACTTTCGCCAAAATATCCACAAAGCAACATTCCTAAAAACGCCCCTGCATTTACACCCATGTAGAAAATAGTGTAAGCACCATCTTTTTTTTCTGGGTGATTTTTATACATGTGTGCCACGATAGACGTCATATTTGGTTTGAAAAAACCGTTTCCGACAACCAAAAGACCGAGTCCAATGTACATAAAAGCATGATTGACTTCAATTGCCATTGAGGCGTGTCCGAGTGTCATCAAAATGGCTCCAACAACAACTGCCCATCGATATCCGATGATTTTATCGGCAATGTAGCCGCCCAAAATTGGCGTCAAATATGCCAAAGATGTGTAGGAACCGTAGATTGCCATGGCATGTTCGCGTGGCCATCCCCAACCTGGATTGTCGCCCATAATTGATGATGTTAAAAAAAGCACCAACAAAGCACGCATGCCATAATATGAAAATCGTTCCCACATTTCGGTGAAAAACAATACGAATAATCCGGAAGGATGCCCGAGAACGTTCGATTTAAAAAAATCATTATTGGTAGATTCTAAAGCCATGATTTAATCTAAGATTAGTTTGTTTTTTATTTTACTTCTTGCATTAATTTTTTCAGCAATGGCGAAATTACGATTAATAGAACGCCCGCAACGATGGCAATATAGCCAATACTTTCGTAACCGTTTGTATATTGCTCCAATTTTTGAAAATTTGTCAAGTTTTCAGCATTTTCATCTCCTTTTGCCAAGGCCGCACCGATAAGCCCTGCTCCGTATTGCCCGTAGGCACTTGCCAAAAACCAAGTTCCCATCATCATTCCAGTCAGTCTTTTTGGCGATAAAGTCGTTATCATCGACAGTCCGATTGGAGATAAAAACAATTCGCCGATGCTGATGACAAGATAAGCAAAAATAAAGGTCCAAAGTGGCGTAAATCCTGATGGAGTTGCATAGAATTTACTCCAAAAAAAGATTAAAAAACCAAGCCCTAATGTCACGAACCCGAGTCCGAATTTTACAATTGTATTTGGTTCTGATTTTTTCTTTGCCAAATATATCCATAAAATTCCAATAATTGGCGCAAGCGCAACCACCCAAAGTGCATTTATGGAATTGTTGACCGACGTCATGTTTAAACCTTCATTCTCTACATTGCCGTTCGCAAAAAAGTTTAATGATCCACCGCCTTGTTCAAAAAATGACCAGAAAAGCGCCGAGAATAAAATTAAAATGATGGCTACCAATAGTTTACCAAATTCTTCTTTTTTGACTTTCGATAGAATTACGGCTAAATATATAAGAATTATAACCGCAATTGAAATCATAAAAACATCGCTAAACTGAACCAAATATGGCGATTTTGTTCCATCGGCATTTAAAATTTCCCCGAAAAGGAAACTGAAATCAATATCAAACGGATAGTAAACCATCAGAAAGAAAAATGGTATAAATAGTAAAGTCGCCAAATAAAGAACTATATTCTTAGAAATTCCAATACTCGTTTTTTGAGCCAATTTTTCAGGATTTGGTGGCAAGCCAATTGGTCCAAGTGATTTTTGGGTATATAAAAATAGTCCTAAACCCATTAACATACATACGCCTGAAAGCGCAAAACCTAAAGACCAACTTATTGAGGTTCCGATATATGCGATGGTCAAACCGCTTAGCAGTGCACCAATATTGATGCCCGAATAGAACATGGAAAATCCTGCATCGCGCCGGCTGTCGCCTTCTCTGTATAATTCGCCAACCATAGACGAAATGTTGGGTTTGAAAAATCCAGTGCCGACAATCAGAATACTGATGCCAAGATAAAAAGCAAATGCTCCAGGAATTGCCATCGTAAAAGAGCCGATGACCATCAGAATTCCGCCCCAAAATACTGATTTTCTAAATCCAAAAATTTTATCGGCAAACAAGCCTCCAATAAACGCCATGGCATAGATAAAAGCTTGAATTAATCCGTATTTTTTATTGGAATTGCTTTCGGCATCGTCTCTAAAATTTTGTTGCGAAGTTTCAATATAGTATCTTGGGTGCGATTCTGATAGTGTTTCGTTGTTTTGTTTTTGAAATTCTAATTTTTTATTTTCCAATGCATTTGCGTCAATCGGATTGTAGTCAACAGACAAAACCAAATGCGAAATATACAGTGCCAACAGCGCGCGCATTCCATAGAAAGTGAATCGTTCCCACATTTCAATAAGAAAAAGATACCACAATTGTTTGGGATATTTTCCTGTGAAATTTTGAATTTCTTCGAGTGTCGGGGTTTTAGATTGGGTCATAATTATTTGAGGAAATTTCTAAACATGTTTCATTAGCCTGATTGTTATTTTCAATAAAGGAAAATATATCATTAAAATTTGTTGTCAATTAATCGGCAATTGACGAAGTTGTTAAATTACCTGTTCGAATCCAAATAATTTTTGGAGGAGATCCTTTTAATAAACTTATTTCGTAAAAATCGGCATCAAACGTTACTATTGAAAAACCGTTACTCTTTGCAAATTGCCAAATCTGTTGATCGCTACAATTTGTTAGTCCAAGATTTGACAGATGCTTTGACTCGTTAAAAGTGATAGGCAACAACTTTTCTATGCGAAAAGATATGTTTTGATCAAAAAGTAATTTCATTTTAAATCACTTCAAGTTTGGCCTCTCGATCCGCGGCAAATGACAAACACGCTAAAATATCGTCCTCACAAAGTTCAGGAAAATCAGATAGAATTTCCTCAAAACTCATCCCACATGACAACCAATTTAAAACATCATAAACTGAAATTCGCGTTTCTCTTACGCAAGGTTTTCCAAATCTTCTGTCAGCGTTTTTTGTGATAATCTGTTTGTAATTGACCATAATATTTTTGATGTTTTACGCATTAAACTTACTTCTATTTTTTATATCCTATTTTAATACGTTCCTGCTGTGCATCATGATCGTTATTCTCCGTCATTAAAAATTGAATTGCATCAAATATATCAGCGAACTGACTGTCATATTTTGTTTCAATTGTTTCCAAATAATTTTTAAGTTCGTCAATGTTTAGCAATGTTTTTCGTAGCGCAACAAATGCACGCACAATTGCAATATTCATTTGGCGAGCTTTAGAACTTTTCAGAATACTTGCAAGCATCGTAACACCGTGTTCGGTAAATGCGTAAGGCAATGCAGATTTTGGTCTTTTTGATGTCATCACAGATTGTGATGACATCATCACAGATTGTGATGATGAAATTTGCCATTCTTCAGTAGTTAGCCTGAACATAAAATCATCAGGAAAGCTCTCAAGATTCCTTTTTATTGCTTGGTTTAAAACTCTTGTTTCAACTTCATACATTTCTGCCAAATCAAAATCGAGCATGATTTTTACACCTCGAATTTCGTAAATCTTATTTTGAATCGTTACTAAATTCATAATTTCTCTTTCACAAACGTAGTCATTTTATTGTAAAGTTGTATGCGTGTGTAGCCACCGTAAATGCCGTGATTGTTATCCGGATATATTTCTGAATCGAATTGTTTGTTGGCTTGAATGAGCGCGCCCATCATTTGCATTGAATTTTGAACATGTACATTATCATCTCCAGAGCCGTGGATCAAGAGGAAATTACCTTTCAATTTTGCCACATGGTTGATGGGCGAATTATCATCATATCCTGATGGGTTTTCTTGTGGAGTTGTCATATATCTTTCCGTGTAGATGCTGTCATAAAACCTCCAATTAGTAACTGGTGCCACGGCAATTGCCATTTTAAAAACATCTGCACCTTTCAAAATGCAGTTGCTTGCCATAAAACCACCATATGACCATCCCCAAATTCCTATTCTGTTTTTATCAACGTAAGGCAAATTACTTAATGTTTTTGCCGCATCAATTTGGTCTTCAACCTCCAATTTTCCGAGTTGCAATTGCGTGCATTTTTTAAAAGCCGAGCCTTTAAAACCTGTGCCGCGTCCATCAACACAAACGACGATGTAGCCTTGTTGCGCCAACATATAATACCATAAATCGTTGGTGTCTGTCCATTCGTTATTGACTTGCTGCGAACCTGGTCCAGAATACTGATACATCAAAACAGGATATTTTTTTGTGCTCTCAAAATTTTTAGGTTTTATTGTCCAACAATTCAAAACCTGACCGCCAAGTGTTTTAAGCGCTGAGAATTCTTTGGTTGGCAAATCATAAGCATCCATCTTTGTTGCTAAATCATTGTTATTCAATATCTCTTTAACAAGTTTGCCACTCTTGGATTCGTTTAATGTATAACGTTGCGGCGTGGTTGCATTTGTAAATTTATTAATAAAAAAGGCATAGTTTGGGCTGAATGTTGCCGCATTTGTACCTGCTTCTTGCGAAAGTCGCACTTTGTTTTTTCCGTCTAAATCAATCGCGTAAATATCTCTGTTGATAGACCCATTTTCCACAGATTGATAGAAAATTTTATTGATTTTTTCATCCAATCCATAAAAACTTGTTACGTCCCAGTTTCCAGTTGTAACTTGATTTTTAAGTTTTCCGTTGCTGTCAAATAAATAAATGTGATTGTATCCATCTTTTTCTGACGTCCACACAAAACTATTGTCTTTCAAAAATGTCAGATTATCATGCACATCAACATAGGCCTTGTCTTTTTCTGACAGAACTATTTTTGCTGTACCCAAATTTGCGTCAACAAACAATAAATCCAGTTGATCTTGATGGCGATTGAGTACTTGCGCCGATAAAACATTGGCATTTGGTGTCCATTTGATTCTGGCAATATAAAAATCTTTATAATTTGCCAAATTTACGTTTTGTATGTTTTCGGAAGCAACATCAAAGATATTTAAGCTTACTTTTGAATTTTTCTCCCCAGCTTTCGGATATTTGAATGTATTTATTGTAGGATATAAATCTTTGCCATACATCGTCATTGAAAACTCTGGCACCTCGGTTTCGTTGAATTTAATGAAGGCAATTTTCTTTGAATCGGCGCTCCAATCAAAGGCTCGCACGAAAGAAAACTCTTCTTCATAAACCCAATCCGATATGCCGTTAATAATTTTATTTTTGGCGCCATCGGTAGTTATCGTCGTGATAGCTTTCGTAGCAATATCATATACAAAAATATTGTTCGCCTTTGCGTAAGCGATAGATTTTCCGTCGGGCGAAAAAGTTGGCTCTTGCACTTCTTCCAAAACTTTAGATAGTTGTTTTGACGCAAGATCATATAAAAAATAATCCGCCGTAAATGAATTTCTGAAAATTGATTGTGTGTTGTTGGCAATCAAAATCTGTTTTTCATCCTTGCTGAAAACATAGCTGTCAATGCCGTTTGACAGCGCAAGAAAATTTTTGCTGTCAATCACAGTATGTGATTTTTTCAAAGTTGCAAAATCATATAAATCAATTTGCATGGTTTTTGTGGACGAATCTTGGTTTAAAACCGTGTATTGATTCGTGTTTTTCATCGATTGCAACTCGTCCATGGACTTGGCACGAAAGGCTCCTGAATATATTTGTTCAACCGTAATTTTCTGTTGTGAAAAAATTGAAAGCGAAATAAACAATAAGAATAAAGAAATAATCTTGGTCATTTTAAATATTTTTAGTAGGGTTCAATTTTACTGCTTTTTTTGGTAATTAGCAAAGGTTCAATCATAAATTTATTTACTAAAAAAAATTAAAACTTACGAAATAATAGCTATTTTTGTTTATAAATAAGATAGCTATGGAAACTTTAACAATTGAATATCAACCACACGTGAAACTGCAGTTAATGAAATTTTTGAATTCTTTTCAGGAAGAAGACCTGCAATTTGCGGATGAGGATAAATCACATGAAAACGATCCTGAATTTATTGCACATCGGGATAGACTTCATTTAGAAGTAGCAAGGATAAAAAGTGGAGAAAGTAAATTATATGATATTGACGAATTAGATGCAATGTTAGATAAAGTAATCGCTAAATATGAAAGTTAAATTTTCAACAAATTTTTATTATTTACTGAGTGAAACTGTAGATTTTATTGCGTGCGATAAGCCGTTTGCTGCTAAAAAATTTAAAAAAGATTTGATTTTTGCACTTAAAAAAGACTTGCAACAACCTTTTCATTATAAAAAATCTTTATATTTTAATGATGAAAGTTATCGAGATTATGTTTTCAAAGGCTACACTATTTCATGTCAAGTGTCTGATGATGAACAATTCGTAAATATTTTTGGCATCATCAAAAACAAATTTTCTTATTAAAATCAGGTATTACAACAAACCAATAATGACAAAAAACATAATCGGGTTTTCAAAACTTTCTAAACTCGAAAAAATAGATTGGATTGCCAATCAATATTTTATAAATCCAGCGGAAGGCATTTCCGTCTTAAAGAACTATTGGAATTCCGACGAAAAACTCCAACAACTTCACGATGATTTTATTGAAAATACGATTTCAAATTTCTATTTGCCACTCGGAATTGCTCCAAATTTTCTAATAAACGATCAATTTAAAACCATTCCGATGGTTATCGAAGAAAGTTCTGTGGTTGCAGCAGCCGCAAAATCTGCAAAATATTGGTCCGAGCGTGGCGGATTTAAAACCACCGTTATCGGAACAGAAAAAATTGGTCAAGTTCATTTCATTTATAAAGGAAATCATCCCGAAAAATTGAAAATATTTTTTGATGAAATTAAAGAAAAATTTTATCAAGATACCGAATCCACAACCCACAACATGACAAAGCGCGGGGGTGGCATTCTTGACATTCAACTGCGCGACAAAACCGCAGAAATGCCGAACTATTTTCAGCTTCATGCTACTTTTGACACAAAAGATTCCATGGGTGCGAACTTCATAAATTCTTGTCTCGAGCAATTTGCGAAAACATTAGAACGCGAAGCAAGATCGTGGCATGGCTTTTCAGAAACAGAAGCCGACATCCAAATTGTTATGAGCATTTTGTCCAACTATGTGCCAAATTGCTTGGTTCGCGTCGAAGTTTCTTGTCCAGTAGAAGATCTAAAAGACAAAGGAATTGACTACCCAAATTTATTTGCTGAAAAATTTGTGCAAGCGGTTCGTATTGCTGAAATTGAACCATATCGCGCCGTTACGCATAACAAAGGCATTATGAACGGAATTGACGCTGTGGTTTTGGCAACAGGAAACGATTTCCGCGCCGTAGAGGCTGGCGTTCACGCATATGCCTGTCGCAAAGGACAATATAGCAGTTTGTCTCATGCCAAAATTGAAAACAATATTTTCAGCTTTTGGATGGAAATTCCTTTGGCATTGGGAACCGTTGGCGGATTGACGTCATTGCATCCGATGGTCAAACTTAATTTAGAAATCCTTGAAAAACCATCCGCATCTGAACTGATGCAAATTGTTGCGGCGGCGGGTTTGGCTCAGAACTTCGCGGCGTTAAGATCACTCACGACACTTGGCATTCAAGAAGGACACATGAAAATGCACATCAACAACATTCTCAATCAGTTTGATGCCAATAAATCTGAAAGAGAAATTATCAAAAATCATTTTGAAAAAAATACCATTTCGCATGCATCAGTGGTCGATTTTATTGAAAATTTAAGAAAGAAGTGATTTTTTTAGGAGCAACCTCCAGCTTTCCATTTCAACCTTTTTTCAAAAACAGTTTTTTCTACGGCTTTAAAAGAGCTTTTCGCCGCGGCGAATCGCTTTTTCAAGCCTCGAAAAAAATCTGTTTTTCTCAAAAAGGGTTTCCATTTCAGTCTGGGCTAAAAAAAGTCGAAAGTTTGAAAGTCGAAAGTTTAAAAGTGCCATAATTATAAATTTGAATTTAAAAATAAAAAGTAAAATTTGCAACTTTATGCAAAATATAAAAATATAAATTAATTCAACTTTGAAAACGTTTTATTCCAACGGAAAACTTCTGATAACGGCCGAATATTTGGTTTTAGACGGCGCAAAAGCATTAGCCGTGCCGACAGTTTACGGACAATCAATTGAGATTTCCAACATAGAACAAAACGATATTCATTGGAAAAGCTTCGACTCTGATAAAAGTATTTGGTATGAAGCACATTTTTTAAAAGAAGACATTTTAAATAAAAAAACTGATTTTGAAAATCCAATTACTAATACTTTAATAGAAATTTTGCATTATGCACATAAGCAAAACCCGTTGGTTTTAGAAAAAATTGGAGGTTTGCAAATAAAAACAAAATTAGATTTTCCCCGAAAATGGGGACTTGGGACTTCATCAACGCTAATAAACAACATTGCACAATGGTTTGCAATTGATGCTTTTGAACTGTTGCAACAATCTTTTGGTGGCAGTGGATATGATATCGCTTGTGCGCAATCCGACGCGCCAATAATCTATCAATTAGTAGATGGAAAACCAGAATTTCATGTTACCACATTTAATCCATCATTTAAAGAGCAGATATATTTTGTTTATCTCAATCAAAAACAAAATTCAAAAACTGCCATTGCAAACTACAAACATAAAAAAACAGCAGACGTAAATATCGTAAAGACAATTAATGAACTTACGAATACAATTGCCTCAACAAAACATTTTGACGTTTTTTGCAAAGCTATGCAGAGCCACGAAACCATTTTAAGTCAAATTCTTGACACGCCAACTGTTCAAAGTCAATATTTTGCTGATTTTGATGGTACAATAAAAAGTCTCGGTGCTTGGGGTGGCGATTTTGTAATGGTAGTTTCCGAAACAGATCCAACCCCATATTTTCAGAAAAAAGGATTTGAAGTAATAATTCAATATGATGACATTATATTACAGAAAAGCAAAAACCCCAAATCAAATTAACGACTTGGGGTTTTTTTAAAATTTAAGAATAAAGTAACATTCAACTTTGAGACTTTCAAACGTTTAACGAAATTATTCCTTTATGAATTTTGTGTTACCAACATTTCCATTGGCGTCGGTAGCTTTTACAAAATAAATCCCCGATTGCAAATTGCCAACATTCAAACTCGTGTCAGCATCAACTTTATCAAAGGATTTTACCAATTGCCCCGTTGTTGAATATATTTTTAACGAACTCAATTCCATATTAATACGGAAAACATCAGAAACAGGATTTGGATATAATGCGAGTTTAAAATCAGAAGCAAAAGTGCTATTATTTAAAGCACTTGCATTTCCAAAAACCCTAAATCCTCCTGGCTCAATAGTAACATTCTGAGATGTTGCAGTAACTGCGACCGTGGTGTTGTCCATCAAATTTGACCAAGTTCCAGTAAATGGAAAACCGCCTGGCACCGTAATGGTATTGTCAGAAAAATTAGTGAGTACGAAAGCATAACTTAAGCTTGCTGTTTGATTTAAACTTGTGTATACTTCCAATCGTGGTTGACTAACCGTTGCAAAATTCCAATTATATTGCCCGTTTTCAAAAACATTTTCAGTCTTTTTTAAATCAATAAGCCGTGCCCATGTGTCATAGATTTTTTTTCTTGATACGTCTGCCATCCAGTTGTTCGCCCATTGTGGTTGTGGTTTTGTGTCGAGTTTGCAATCTGGTGCATTGTATGAAACAGCACCATTGTTGCAGGCCCATAAAGATTTGTCATATCCTAAATCACTAAAGTGCCAAATCATTTTTGGTCCTGGAACCAAAAACAAAACAGAACCCATTGCTGGCATTCGTTGCAATACTTTTGGAAGATTGCCTTGAGTTTGTCCAGCTTCGTTCAAAGCCTTATAAATTACACGCTCTTCGTCATGACTTTCTGCGTAGCCTACAAAACGATCAGTTGCATCTGCAATGCCAGATAGGTTTGCAAATTGTCCTTTTAATAAATTGGCATAAGCATCCGTCATTTTGCGCCATTGCATAATGCCACCTACGTCGCCTGTTCTATTATAATTTGCCCACTCCACTTCTTCATTATAAGAGCCACCAGTTCCTAAATGTTCAAAAACCACCAATGACGTTTGATCTGCTGACCACTGCTGGTCTGCATAGTATTTCATTTTTGCAACCCTGTCAGATCGGTAGCCATTCGTGCACGATTCCTGTCCTCCAGCAACGTTTGGTGGACATTGGTTTGTGAAGCCTTTTGTCAAATCCCAACGGTAGCCGTCGATTTTATATTCTTGAATCCAATGCTTGATGGTGCGAACCGCATAGGTGTTTGTCAAATTATTAGGCTCATTAAAATGATTTAAATCTGCACCAACATTATAAGAGTGCATGGCTTGCGTGTTGCAATATGGGTTTTCGGTTGAGATTCCGTTTGCCCAGCCATCATTGTCGGTATCGATCATATACATTCTTTCAAGTGGGGAACGACCAAAAACGTGGTTCAAAGCAATGTCTAAAACCACGGCAATTCCATTTTGATGACAAAGGTCTACAAATTCTTTTAGCTTTGCAGGAGGTCCGTATCTCTTATCAAGTGCCATATGATAAACCGTGTTGTAGCCCCAACTTTCGTTTCCTTCAAATTCCATAACTGGCATTATCTTGATGGCGTTGATTTTTAAATTTTTAAAATAGTCAATCTTATTTATTAAATCTTGAAAGGAACGATTGCTATCAAAATCACGAACTAAAACTTCGTAAAAAACCAAGTCTTTTTTCTTTGGTTTTACAAAATTGGTCGTTGCAGCGCTCCAATTGTAGGCAAACAATCCGCTCGTTCCCGTTTGCAAAACAGAAACTTCTCTTTGTTGTCCAGTCGGATATGACGGTAAATTTGGAAAAACACCCAATGTTGCAATTTCACCATCGTCGAAAGGCGACAGCACTAAAGTTGAAAATGGATCTGCAGTTTTAACTAATGCAGGAGAGTTAGCAGGGCGGTTGGTCATATCTCCAATCCAATATTGATAGGTGTTCACTTGATTGGCAACTAAACCAGTCAATTCAATCCAAAATTTTCCAGATGTTGGATCTTTTTTCATGGCAAAATTTGATGACGGCGCATAGTTGTTAAAACTTCCTGCGACATATACAAAATCTTTATCCGGTGCATTCAAAACCAAAGTCGCTTTTGTTGGATCTGCGCCATAAGTAATGCCATCTTGGGCGTTTGCTGGCAATGCCTCAGAAACTGGAATAGCATTGACCAACACAGAGAATTTTTTTACAATTGTATTTGTGCCTTGCGTAGTCGCCAATTCAAAATTTTGATTGCTTGTGATATTAGGTACTACATAATTAAAACTTGAAACGTTTGGTGTGTTTTGTATCGACACGCCATTGGCTTTCAAGTCGTAATTTGCAACACCACCTGTGTTATTTGCACTAATATTAAAACTTGATCCAGTTAATAAAATAGTATTTGAATTATCAGTTGGCGCTGTAAGATTTGCTTGAAAAGAACCAACTTCGGCAGTAATATCTTGAGATTTTTTATCGCCTGTCCCATTTAATGCTTTTACTAAAAAGCCAATTCTTCCGATGCCAACTCTGCTGTAAAACGTCGTTGGAGTAAAAGTAAAGTTGTAAGTATTATTTACTGAATTATAGGTAAATTTATTTGCAACGTTTGATGCCGTCCATGTACCGTTTGTTGGACAATTCTGAATGTTGGCATCATTTAAATCAAAGGACCATGCCCATAAATATAATGAATTGTCAAAAACGCCCCAGGTTTGCATATTTAAGCTACTTCCAGCAATTGTTATTGTAATCGGCGAGTTCTCCTCGAAGGTAGCAGGAGTAATTGTGTATGTTACGTTTTGCTGTTGTGCGAATGCAAAACTACTTAAAGATGCCATGACGAGTAACAATAGTTTTTTCATAATAGTCAAATTAAAAATTAGATTATGATAAAAAAGGCTGCTCGAATGGAACAGCCTTTGTTTATAAATTTTAAAATTATTGTCGCACTGCCGTGTACGTTAATGGTGCCATTCCACTATTTGAAACTGAACCAAAATTTGCAGTAATCTTATAAGTTCCCGCAACGGGTATAGATAGGTTGCTTTGACTATTGTCAACTAATGTAAGATTATTTCCGTTTCCACCAAAGTTTGAAGACCAAGCATCATCAAGTCTAAATTTGAATTCAGCAGCACTCATTACAATAGTAATTGAATATAATTTAGTAGCAAGGCTATAATCCATGTTAGTGTCAGATCCCCAACCGGTTGGTGTTGCAGAACCTATAATCCCCCAGTTTGGCCAAGATGGATATGCGGTTACTTTCATTTTAACAACATTTGAATATTGTGGCGTTCCACCAGTTGTGCCAACTGTAGATTTTATTCGGACATCTACTTCATGCTCTACAAACGGAATCAAGTTTGCTGCCAAAACGCCAGTGTTAAGTTCACCAACCGTTACCGCTTTAAATCTGTCTATAGTTGTTGAAACTACGGCAGAATTTGCAAAATTAGTTCCAGTTTTTGCTAATTCTATTGAATAATTTACAACAGTCGCTGTACCGCTGTATTGGGCATCGTTCCAAACAAAAGAAGCTGCTAAGTCGTTTTCTTTAGCTTTTTCAAAAACTAAATTTTGTCCGGCTTGTGGTGAAAGTAAAACAGGTTTTGTGGCTGCTACAATAGCTTCTCTGTCTGTCATTTCAACTTCATCCGTGCATGATAATGCAAAAATAGATAAACACGCTAATAATAATTTATTTAAATTTTTCATTGTAAGTATTTTTTGTTATTAATAATTTAGTATCCAGGGTTTTGAGTTAAATTTTTATTTGCTGCTAAAGAATTTGCAGGAATTGGAAAAATATTCATGTTAGCGCCAAGTGATGTTCCATTTTGAATGTTTCCTTTCCAAGCCCAATTATACGAGCCTCCAGAATATCTGTTAAAACGAATTAAATCTTGACGTCTGTGTCCTTCCCAGTGTAATTCTCTTGCTCTTTCGTCGATCATAAAGGCTAAAGTTACATTTGCTTGTGACACGTTTCCTGCTGGCGAACCACCATTTGCGCGTTGTCTTAACGCGTTAAGATATCCGATGGATGTGGCGTTTGCATTAGTTGTATTTCCACTGTTTACGGCTCCATCTTTTCTCATTTGTGCTTCAACATACATTAGATGCGCATCTGCTAAACGAAAAAGTGGAAAATCTGTATCTACAAAAGTTGAATTGGTTCCTGCCACACCAGCATTGTTTTTATTGGAATATTTTTTTAAAATAAAACCTTGTGCTTGATTTGTTACAGCTGTAATGTCAATACTGCGACTTCCAGAAAAAATAGTTTTTCTACTATCCGCTGAAAATTCAGAACCATCAAATTTTTGAACAAACTGTTTTCTCAAGCGCAATGCGCCACCCCAACCGCCAACACCGAAATCTGCGCCGTTGTTTTCAATTGAGCCAACTTGTCCATTGATCATCACGGTTGTTGCGCCGTAATTTTGCGTCACAATACCGTCAGATTGCAAAGTAAATATCATTTCTGACGATTTGTGATTTTCAGCATTAAAATTTTTAAGATAATCAGTATTTAGTGTGTATCCACTTGCAATTATTTCAGAGCATTTTGCCATGCACTCGGTGTATTTTGGAGTTCCAATATACACTTCCGCGTTTAAATACATTTTTGCCAAAATCATTTTTGCCATAGCTTGATCCAAACGACCATACTCATTAGTTCGAGCAACTTTTAAATTTGGCATTACTGCATTTAATTCTGATTCTATAAAAGTAAAAAGCTGTTGTCTATTGTTTTCAGGACCAGAAAAATTTATAGGGTCAGCTTCTGTAATTAATGGCGCTTTTCCAAACAAGTCCATCATATTGTAGTATGCGAATGCTCTTAACACACGAACTTCATTTCTGTACATGATAATATCTGTTGCGTCTGTACCAGAAATTCCACGTTGGCTTACTTTTTCTGCTGTTGATTGTCGCAAAAATTCGTTAGCAATTGCTACTTCTGCCATTGTTCGTGAAAACATTCCAAGAATAATTGGATTGCTTGCAGTCCAAATATTTCGTTGCAATTCTCTAACACCTCCATCATTTTCATAACTCCAGATTACTTCGTCGGTAGTTAAATTTTGAAGATACCACAGACATCTTCCAAATTGACTTGTTCCTGCATCAATTCCTTGTAAGAAGGAAGAAGTTGGACCATCTGCGCCAGTTAGCGAAAGATTTCCGTAAACGCCACCCAATGCTTTTTTATATCCCGCAGGCGAACTGTAAAGCACATCAGCTGAAAGCACTAATGGATCTTCAGAAATTACATCCAAATCGCCTGTGCATGATTGCAAGAATGCCACAATTGCGATAATGTAAATCAAACTAAAATTTAATTTTTTCATATAATTATTTTTTTAAAATTTAATGTTTGCGCCGAATAGTACTTGACGCTGTCTTGGATATATGGTATTATCAACACCATTGTTGCCAATTTCTGGATCTAATCCACTATACTTTGTAATTAAAAATGCATTTTGAATGCCTGTAAAAAAGCGTAAAGATGCTTTGCCTTCTAACCATTTTGGGAATGTATATCCTAATGTAACGTTATCCATTCTTAAAAAAGAACCATTTTCAACATATAAATCTGACAAAACTACATTTGCAGTAGTACGAAATCCAGTTTGATCAACAGATGTTGGAATATTGCCCAACGCTTCACCCGTATTCAATAGATCTAATTGCGCTCTGCCTGCATTTACTGCATTTAAAACCCTGTTTCCAACGCTTGCGCGTAAGTTAAATGAAAAATCGATATTTTTATAATTCATATTAGAGGCAAAACCAAATGTTGCATCTGGATCTGGGTTTCTATAAATATATCTGTCTTTGTCGTTTATGACGCTGTCACCATTTAAATCTGCATAAGCGCCTTCAATAGGTGTGCCTGAAGTGGAATATAATTGCTTGTAAAGCAAAAATGAAAAGGGCGTAAAACCTTCTCTAAAAACCTGTCCAGAACCGCCGGTTCCTACAAATCCATCTCCTACAAAAATATCACTATTGTATATCAAATTTTCAATACGTCGTTCAAATTTTGTTGCATTGAAATTTACGTTCCAATTGAAAGTATCACCTTTAACAACATCCGCATTAATACCAAGTTCTATACCTTTAGTCGTGAAATTTCCAACATTTTGATAGGCTCGGTTTGAAAAATTTCCGCCATCAGCAACGGCGGCATCTACCAACAGGTTTGCAGAATCTTTGTAGAAAACATCGATAGTACCGTTAATTCTATTTTCATACAATCCATAATCTAAACCTACGTTATACGTTGTTGTTTCTTCCCAAGTAATTTCGGGACTCAATCTTTCCGAAACCGCAATTGGTGTTGCAGAAGTTCCAAAAACATATTGCGAAACTCCTGATCCAGTTATATACTGTTGAAGATAAGCATTTGATGCTGGAATGTCTTGCTGACCTGTGATACCATAACCCAAACGCAATTTAAGATCCGATACAGTTTTACTTTCTTTAAAAAATTCATCTTTTAATTTCCATGCAAATGAGGCAGCGGGAAAGTAACCTGTTCTGTTTTCTTTGCTGAATTTTGAGGTGTTATCTTGTCGGACAGATAGTGTTAGCAAATATTTATCGTAAAAACTTAAATTTGTTCTTGCAAAATACGCAAGTAAAATACCATCAGTTGGAAATCGAGTGATGTTATATGACTGAGGATTTGTTGTAAAATTTGGCTCATTTAAATTTCCTGTATTGAAATTTCTGGCTTCAAATTTCTGGTAAGAATAGCCACCCGTTACTTCTACATTTGTTTGTCCAAATTTTTTGTTATAAACTAAATAAGCGTCCACGAGTTTATTTCGTCTCAAAGTACGTGAAAAATCATTTGTACCAAACGGAATGTTATTGTTTGATCCAGTAGAAGCAACAACTTTTGACTTTGCAAATCTTGATCTATTCCCAAAAGATTCATCAAAACCTAAATTTATTACGGCTCGTAACGCAGGAAAAAAGTGAAATTTATAGTCAATTTCAAAATTTCCAAATAATCGAT
Source organism: Bacteroidota bacterium (assembly GCA_043778045.1). Taxonomy (GTDB): domain Bacteria; phylum Bacteroidota; class Bacteroidia; order Flavobacteriales; family Flavobacteriaceae; genus Flavobacterium. The sequence goes on from JAYWGW010000106.1 coordinate 76,631, forward strand.
TATTAAAACCCGTATCATTCGTCTGCAAAAGCTGGGCTACTGGATTTCTTGGCGCGGTCGATAGCGTTTCATTACCATTGCCGGTAACTTTATAATATTCAAAAAATCCGCCAAATGGGTTTCCAGCTTGATAGATTGGTTGTGTTGGGTCAAATCTTATTGCAGAACCCTCAACGCCGTCAGCGAAACGGTTGTTTTCGTTAGAATAATTTGCATTCAATTTAATTTTTAAATGACCTTCAAAAAACGATGGATTCAAAGCCGCACCAACCGTATTTCTACTAAAAGTGTTGGTTAAACGCAAACCTTCTTGATAAGTTTTTCCTATAGTTAATCTTGCTGGAATAAATTTAAACAAATTGCCTCTGATAGATAAAGTATTATCAACAAAATCTGTTTTTTGGTAAATTGCTTTTTGCCAGTTCGTATTCGATGTTCCAAGTTGATTCACGCGACTTGGTAAATTTGTTGTTATTCTATCTCTGAAAGTTGGAGCATCAAAAACATCAATCAATTTCACAACTTCACCGCTACCATATTGTACATTATAATCTACAGATAAAGTTTTTCCACCTTTCTTGGTAGTAATAATGATTACGCCATTTGACGCTCGTACACCATATATAGCTGTTGCAGATGCATCTTTCAAAACTGTGATGGATTCAACAGTTGCTGGATTCAAACCAGCTAAAATAGAAGTTGTTCCTGCTCCAGATGAATTTTCAATTGGTAAACCATCTATAACAATCAAAGGATCGTTGCTTGCAAAAAGGGAAGATCCACCACGTATTCTGATTGTTGAACCAGAACCTGGCGCACCACTTGTGTTTACGGTTAAACCCGCAACACGACCATTTAATAAATTCTCAGTAGTAACATTTGCGCCTTTATTAAAATCTTTGGCGGTTATTGTGGTTGTTGACCCTGTTAAATCTTTCTTTTTAGTGGTTCCGTATCCAACTTGAATGACAACTTCGGCTAATTTAGAAGAACTTTCTTCAATCTGAACTTTCAATCCTGTTTGCCCAGAAAAAGTGACTGATGCATTTTCATATCCAATAAATGAAAATATAATTTTCGAACCAGTCTTGACATTTGTCAATTTAAAGGCTCCGTCAAAATCGGTAGCAGTGCCATTGTTTGTGCCAATAACCTGAACATTTACGCCTGGGATTGGCTGACCCGAAACCCGGTCGACTACAGTGCCCGTAAAGGCAGTTTGTGCCAACATGCCAATTGGCAAAAGCAACAATAAAAGTAACAACTTTTTAGAAATTGTTTTCATACATTTTGTTTGGTTAAAATTTAGATATTGTGCTTGTAAAATTACTTCGAATGTTAAAAGTATGTAAATTTATTGTAATGCAAAATAAACATCTGTTAAATCGGCTCCGAAAACGTTTTCGTGTTGAAAACTTTTACAAAATTATATATTTTTGTGACAATAATTATACATTCTGAAAAAAAAATCTATCTTTAATCTTTAATTGATTTTTTGTTAAATTACAGACATGAGAAGAAAGGTTACGTTGAAGCAAATTGCTAAAGAATTGGATGTATCGATTTCGACTGTATCTAAGTCCTTGCGAGACAGTTCGGAAATTAGCGAAGAAACGCGACTAAAAGTCCAAGCTTTTGCAAAATTATATAACTACAAGCCTAACAACATTGCACTTAGCCTAAAAAATCGAAAAACAAAAACCATTGGCGTAATCATTCCCGAAATCGTGCACCACTTTTTTGCGACCGTCATCAGTGGCATCGAAGAAATGGCAAATCAACATGGTTATACCTTTATTATATGTATGTCCAACGAATCATTTGACAAAGAAGTTATAAATATGGAAATGTTGGCAAACGGAAGCATCGATGGTTTTATCATTTCATTATCAAAAGAAACGCAATATAAAGCTGATTTTCATCATATTAGGGAAGTGATGAACCAGGGAATGCCCGTTGTGATGTTCGATCGTGTAACAAACGAAATTTTTTGCGATAAAGTAATAATCGATGATAAACTTGCCGCATACGACGCTGTGCAACATCTTATTAAAAATGGTAAGAAAAAAATTGCGCTTATCACAACCCAAGACTACGTGAGCGTTGGTAAACTCAGAACCGATGGCTATGTAAAAGCTTTATTAGACAATAATTTAACATTCGACGAAAACCTCATCGTAAAAATTGACGATGTTGAAAATTGCGAAATCAAGATTGGAGAACTTATCGCCAATAAAGCCATTGATGCTGTGCTTGCCGTGAACGAAATTTTTGCTGTTACCATCATAAAAAAAGCCAATAAATTAGGATTAAACGTGCCAAAAGATTTGTCTGTTATTGCCTTTACAGACGGAATTATTTCTCAATATTCAACTCCAACCATTACGACAGTTAGCCAAAACGGTTTCAAAATGGGACAAAAGGCCGCCAAAATGTTGATTGATCAAGTGGAAAAAGATTATGGAGAAGACGAAGATATTGAAGATAATTATACGACCGAAATCATTGAAACTTTTTTGATAGAAAGGGAGTCAACTTCTTAAGAAAGCTTTTAGCGATTAGCTTTTAGCGAATCAAAAATACGCAATCAAAAATCTAAAATCATAAATCTTATATAAATTTGGGCGTGTCCTTGCTGAAAAAGCAAGGTCGCGTCATCCGTTCCAAGTCCTCGTCCCGAAGAAAAATCGGGACTGCGGGCTTTCCTCTACTACCGCTCACGCAAACTCGAATATAGAAAAACACTAACTTTCAAAAATAAACCTGAAAACCACAAAATCTAAAAAAATAATTATATTTTTACAAACTAAATCAAAACTTGTAATTTTACTTCGAACGAAAATGCAGTTTTGATAAGCATCGCGCTTATCGTACCAAATAAACAAACTACGATAATGGAAAAGCGTAAATTAAGTTTCTGGCAAATCTGGAACATGAGTTTTGGATTTCTGGGAATACAAATGGGCTTTGCACTTCAAAATGCGAATGCAAGCCGGATACTTCAAATTTTTGGTGCCGATGTTCATGAACTTTCTTGGTTTTGGATTATTGCACCACTCATGGGTCTGATAGTTCAACCAATTATTGGACACTACAGCGACAATACATGGTCAAGATTTGGCAGAAGAAAACCATACTTTCTTGCGGGCGCTTTGCTCGCATCAATAGGTTTGATTCTAATGCCACAAGCCGAAATTTTTATTGCATTTATGCCTGCGCTTTGGGTCGGTGCTGGCATGCTGATGATCATGGATGCTTCATTCAATGTTGCAATGGAACCTTTTCGGGCACTTGTTGGCGACAACTTGCGCACAGACCAGCATACATTAGGCTTTAGTGTTCAAACCGCTTTAATTGGAATTGGTGCCGTTGTTGGATCTTGGTTACCATATGTTTTGAACGAATGGTTCGGAATTAGCAATCAATCTACTGCAACATCTGCAATTCCAGATAATTTAATTTACTCCTTTATTATAGGTTCAGCAGTTTTGGTTGCATCCATATTGGTAACTATTGTAACAACAAAAGAATATTCTCCCGAAGAATTAGCTCAGTTTAACGACGAAAAAGCGCATGTCGCAACATTATCCAGCGATGAAAAAGAGTCAAAATTAAGTGATATTTTCACAGATTTTGCCAAAATGCCAGAAACAATGCGTCAACTCAGTTGGGTACAATTTTTTTCGTGGTTTGGCTTATTTGGCATGTGGGTTTTTACAACGCCCGCAATTGCACAACATATATATGGACTTCCATCAACAGACAGCAAAAGTGCCGCTTTTCAATCCGCAGGAGATTGGGTTGGAATTATTTTTGGCGTTTATAATTTTGTGTCTGCTATTGTTGCATTTGGATTGCCATACATCGCAAAGAAAATTGGCAGAAGAAAAACGCATGCAGTATCACTAATATTAGGTGGAATTGGATTAATTTCTGTTTATTTTATGCCAAATAAAGAATCGTTAATTTTTTCGATGATTTTGGTAGGATTTGCTTGGGCAAGTATTTTATCAATGCCTTATGCAATTTTAGCAGGCTCCATTCAACCAAAGAAGATGGGCGTATATATGGGTATATTTAATTTTTTTATAGTGATTCCTCAAATCATAAATGCTTTGATTGGCGGTCCATTGGTCAAATATGTTTATAACGATCATGCAATTTTTGCAATTGTGATGAGTGGCGTAAGTTTCATTATTGCTGCTTTATTAGTTTTTAAAGTAAAAGACACAAAAGATAATTAAACCATATTTTTTATAATGAACAACAAAGCATTCATCTTCGACCTTGACGGCGTGATTGTCGATACGGCGCGATATCACTATATGGCTTGGCAAAAAATAGCCAATCAGCTTGGCATTGAATTTACGCCCGAGCATAACGAAGAACTAAAAGGTGTTTCAAGGGTTCGATCGTTGGATATTATTTTGAAACTCGGAAAAATTGACGCATCGCAAAGCGATAAAAATATTTGGTTGAAACAAAAAAACGATGACTACTTGTCTTACTTAGTTAACATTGATCAATCTGAAGTTTTGCCAGGCGTGATGCCAATTTTGGAATACCTGAAATCAAAAAATCAAAAAATTGCGCTTGGTTCCGCCAGCAAAAACGCCAGACCCATTCTCGAAAAAACAGATATTATAACTTATTTTGATGCCATCGTTGACGGAAACGATGTTGCCAATGCCAAACCCGATCCCGAAGTATTTTTGCAAGCCGCGAAACTGCTTGGCGCGACACCCGAAAATTCAATTGTTTTTGAAGATTCTTTTGCTGGCGTTCAAGCCGCAAATATTGGAAAAATGACAAGTGTCGGAATTGGCGATAAAACCATTCTGCATGAAGCGAAATATATTTTTAAAGATTTTACTTTTATGGATGTGAGTTTTATAGAAGCATTCATCAATTGAAACATTGAAAAATTGAAAGATTGAAAAATTTGTGATTTAAGTGATAATTATTTAAGGTGACAATCTTTAAATCTTTAAATCCTTAAATTTTTAAATTAAAAAAAATGAACCAAGATTATATAAAACCAGACAACTGGTCGATTATTGAAGAAGGATTTGATGCGGAACGAGTAAAATCGTCGGAAAGTTTGTTTAGCATCGGCAATGGCGCGATGGGGCAACGTGCCAATTTTGAAGAAACTTACACTGGCGAAACTTTTCAAGGAAGCTACATTGGCGGTGTTTATTATCCCGACAAAACTAAGGTGGGCTGGTGGAAAAACGGATATCCAGAATATTTTGCGAAAGTACTGAACGCGCCAAATTGGATCGGAATTGATATTGAAATCAACGGCGAAAATCTTGATTTGAATACTTGTCAATCCGTTACGCATTTCCGCAGAGAATTGAACATGAAAGAAGGAATTTACGAGCGTTCTTTTCAGACAATTATGCAAAATGGTTTGAATATTGCCGTTAAGATTACTCGATTTCTATCGATGGATATTGACGAATTAGGAGCAATAAATTATGAAATTACGCCATTAAATGGCAATGCCGAAATTATTTTTAAACCATACATTGATGCCGGAATAACAAACGAAGACACCAATTGGGATGATAAATTTTGGGACATAACCGCTATTTCAAGTTCTGAAAATCAGGCTTTTGTAACTGCCAAAACTCTGAAAACCAACTTTATTGCAACCACTTTTATGCAAAATGCGGTTTATCTTGAATTTGATGAATTAAATTTAGAACCATTTCAAGTTGATAAAACCGAAAACAAAATTCAATTTCATTATAAACTTGATGTTTCTAAAGACAGCGTTTGCTCGTTAGAAAAATTTGGAGGTTATACCGTTTCATTCAACCATACAGACACAGAAGTTGCTGCTATTCAGGTTATTGAAAAAGCAAATCAAATTGGATACAATCAATTGCTACAAAATCAAATTGCAGCTTGGGCAAAAATTTGGGAAATGTCCGACATCACAATTGATGGCGATGTAAAAGCACAACAAGGCATTCGTTTTAATATCTTTCAACTCAACCAAACCTATTCTGGCAAAGATTCTCGACTGAATATTGGACCAAAGGGTTTCACAGGCGAAAAATATGGTGGTTCGACCTATTGGGACACCGAAGCTTATTGTATTCCGTTTTATATGGCGACAAAAGACCAGCAAGTTGCGCGTAATTTACTGACATACAGATACAATCATTTAGGAAAAGCCATCGAAAATGCCGAGAAAAATCTTGGTTTCAAAAACGGTGCCGCTTTATATCCGATGGTTACAATGAATGGCGAAGAATGCCACAATGAATGGGAAATCACGCACGAAGAAATTCACAGAAATGGCGCCATTGCTTTTGCGATTTTTAATTATCACCGATACACTGGCGATTACTTCTATATTCCAGAAATGGGTTTAGAAGTTCTTATTGGAATTGCAAGATTTTGGCAACAGCGTGCGAGTTTTTCTACCGATAAAAACCAATTCGTGATTCTTGGCGTTACGGGTCCAAATGAATATGAAAACAACGTAAATAATAATTTTTACACCAATTATATAGCCAAATGGTGCATTGACTACGCGCATGAACAAATCAAAAAAGTATCGTTAGAATATCCGCAAGACCATAAACGCATCATCGAAAAAGTAAAACTTTCTGATGCTGAATTACAAGATTGGAAAAAAGTTGCAGACAACATGTATTTTCCAAAATCAGACGAATTGGGAATTTATTTGCAACAAGATGGGTTTTTAGACAAAGATTTAGTTCAAGTAAAAGATTTAGACAAATCTCAACGACCAATTAACCAAAAATGGAGTTGGGACAGGGTTTTGCGTTCGCCATATATCAAGCAAGCCGATACTTTGCAAGGATTTTACTTCTTTGAAGATCATTTCACGAAAGCCGAACTTGAAAAACATTTCGATTTTTATGAACCGTTTACAGTTCACGAAAGTTCGCTGTCACCATGCGTGCACTCAATTCAGGCCGCACTTTTGGACAAAATAGATTTGGCTTACACATTCTACTTGCGAACTTCTCGTTTAGATCTTGATGATTATAATAAGGAAGTCGAAGAAGGTTGCCACATCACCTCCATGGCAGGCACGTGGATGAGCATTGTGGAAGGTTTTGGGGGAATGCGAGTTAAAAATGATGCGTTGCATTTCACACCAAAAATCCCAAGAGAATGGGCAGCATATTCATTTAAAATCAATTTCAGAAATCATCTTTTAAAAGTGTCTGTTTCGCATTCTGAAACTACTTTTTCAATGGAAGGACATTCAGGTTTGAAAGTTTTTGTGAATGGGAAAGAGGTTTTGGTTGAGGCGACGAAAATATTATTAATGTAGGAACTCCATGTAGCAACAAAAACCTTTTAAATGAATTTTTAAAAGGTTTTTTTTTGGTTTAAATCTAAATTTACATAAAAACAGCTCAAACAGTCGTTAAAATTTATAAACTCACTATTTATAATCAATAAAAATTATCAGTAAAATCTTAAATATTATCTACTAAAAGTTAGATTTTGTTTCAAATTTAACAACCTACAACTATCTTTGTCGCTTATTATAAAATTATTTATATAATGCAAACCAATCAAGCAGATTATTTTCCTATACTTATTCAATTTTTATTGGCTGTCGGCTTTGTTGTTGGAACGATCATGATTTCAAGCAAACTTGGACCAAAAAGGATTTCTGAAGTCAAAGATGCAAATTTTGAATGTGGCATTGAATCCATTGGAAATGCTCGAATTCCATTTTCAGTAAAATATTTTCTTGTGGCCATATTGTTTGTTTTATTCGATATCGAAGTGATTTTTTTATATCCGTGGGCAATAAATTTCCAAGATTTAGGTCTTGCGGGATTGGTTAAAATGATGATATTTATGGCTTTACTGTTAATCGGATTCTTCTATATCATTAAAAAGAAAGCCTTGGTTTGGGAATAGTTTTTCACAAATTAAAAATTTATCATTCAAAATTTAAAATATATTTACAATGGCAGATTCAAAAACCACAATGGTAGCACCGCCAGAAGGCGTTGTAGGCGAAGGTTTTTTTGCAACAAAACTTAATGATGTCGTTGGAATGGCACGCGCGAATTCACTTTGGCCACTTCCATTTGCTACATCATGTTGCGGCATAGAGTTTATGGCAACCATGGCATCACACTATGATTTGGCTCGTTTTGGGTCGGAGCGTGTGAGTTTTTCGCCACGTCAAGCTGATATGCTGATGGTGATGGGAACTATTTCTAAAAAAATGGGGCCAATTTTACGTCAAGTTTATGAGCAAATGTCAGAGCCTCGTTGGGTAATTGCAGTTGGCGCCTGCGCGAGTTCAGGCGGAATTTTTGATACCTATTCTGTTCTGCAAGGAATTGACAAAGTGATTCCTGTAGATGTTTACGTGCCAGGTTGCCCCCCACGTCCAGAACAAATTGTTGATGGCGTGATGAAATTGCAAGAATTAGTAAGATCAGAATCTGTTCGTCGAAGAAGTTCTCCAGAATATACCGAATTATTAGCATCATATAATATTCAATAGAAATTTAGATTATTTTAAATTAGAAAATAAATCAACGACAAATGGCATTAGACAATATTAACATACAAAACCTTTTAACCGAAAATTTTGGTTCAGATGTGTTTAATTTCCAACAAGAAAGTGATATTTTTTCTTTTGAAATGAATGCCGAAAAAAATACAGCCGTTGTTTTATTTTTAAAAAATAATGAAGAATTGAATTTTCACTTTTTAACTGATTTATGTGGCATTCACTATCCAGATAACGACGATGCGCATCAGTTTGCAGTGGTTTATCATTTGCATAATTGGGTTGAAAACAAACGCATCAAAATAAAAGCATACCTTAATAATGAACCAAAAATAAAAACCATCTGCAACATTTTTTCATGTTCAAATTGGATGGAACGCGAAACTTGGGACTTTTATGGCATCGATTTTATTGGTCATCCGAATCAAATTAGAATTTTAAATATGGATGAAATGATTTCGTTCCCGATGCGCAAAGAATTTCCAATGGAAGACTCGGGACGCACCGACAAAGACGATAGATTTTTTGGACGAACAACAATAAATGCATAATTCACAATTAACAATTTTTAATTCGTAATTCGTAATTAAATTATGTCAGTACTACTTTTACCGCCAGAGCATCGATATGCTAAAATTATAAAGGAGAAAAAAAACGACGACGGAAGCGAATTGACCATCCTAAATTTAGGCCCTACGCATCCGGCAACTCATGGTATTTTTCAGAATATTTTGTTGATGGATGGTGAACGCATTTTAGAAGCCGAACCTACAATTGGTTATATTCACCGTGCTTTCGAAAAAATTGCCGAAAATCGGCCCTTCTACCAAATTACACCGCTTACCGATAGAATGAATTATTGTTCATCACCGATAAATAATATGGGTTGGTGGATGACCATGGAAAAATTATTAAATGTTGAAGTGCCAAAACGTGCACAATATCTTCGTGTGATCGTAATGGAATTGGCTCGAATCACCGATCATTTAATATGTAATTCCATTCTTGGAGTAGACACGGGAGCCTACACAGGATTTTTATATGTATTTCAGTTTCGAGAGAAAGTATATGAAATTTATGAAGAAATTTGTGGCGCAAGATTAACCACAAACATGGGAAGAATTGGTGGTTTTGAAAGAGATTGGTCACCAGAAGCTTTCAGATTATTAAATGTCTTTTTAGAAGAATTTCCAGTTGCTTGGCAAGAATTTGAAAATCTTTTTGTTCGCAATCGAATTTTTATGGACAGAACCGTAAACGTTGGGCCTATATCGCCTTCAATGGCAATGGATTATGGATTTACAGGACCAAACCTTCGTGCAACAGGCATTGATTATGATGTTCGGAAAGCACAACCGTATTCTTCGTATGAAGATTTTGATTTCATTGTTCCAGTAGGGAAATCAGGCGATACTTATGATAGATTTTGCGTTCGAAATGCTGAAGTTTGGGAAAGCATAAGTATTATCAAACAAGCCTTAGCAAAAATGCCAGAAGGAAATGTTTTTCACGCCGAAGTTCCTGACTATTATTTGCCACCAAAAGAAGATGTCTACAATAGTATGGAATCTTTAATATATCATTTCAAAATTGTGATGGGAGAAATACCTGTTCCAGTTGCAGAAATTTATCATCCTGTTGAAGGCGGAAATGGAGAAGTTGGATTTTATTTAGTGACTGACGGAAGTCGTACACCTTATCGATTGCATTTTCGCAGGCCGTGTTTCATATACTATCAAGCCTATCCAGAAATGATAAAAGGAGCAATGCTGTCGGATGCCATTGTAATTTTATCAAGTATGAATGTGATTGCGGGGGAATTAGACGCATAGCCCCCTAACCCCCAAAGGGGGAAATATTGATAAACGATTTTAGATTTTAGATTTAAAAAAATATGGTACATACAAATCATAAACAAGAAATAAACATTACAACAGAATTGATGGCGCGCATCAAAGAATTGTGTAGTCACTATCCTGCAGACAAAAGAAAATCGGCTTTATTGCCTGTTCTTCATGAAGTGCAAGATGCTCATAATGATTGGTTGAGCACAGATTTACAAGATAAAGTGGCGGAAATAATTGGCATTCAACCCATTGAAGTTTATGAAGTAGTTACGTTTTACACAATGTACAACACAAGACCAATTGGCAAATATATGTTTGAATTTTGTCAAACTTCGCCTTGTTGCCTGAATGGTGTCGAAAATTTAATGGATTATACTTGCAATAAACTCGGCGTAAAAGTTGGAGAACCAACCATTGACGGCATGTTTGAAGTTCGTGGAGTAGAATGTCTTGGAGCTTGTGGTTATGCCCCAATGATGCAATTAGGCGATTTTTATCAAGAACATTTGAACGAACAAAAAATTGATCAATTGATTATAGATTGCAGAGATAACAAAATTATAATGCACGATAAATAATGTACAAAGACATTCCAAAGATTGTAACAGCAACCGCCTTAGATGGCTATAAATTGGCACTGACCTTTGACGATGGCGTCTCAGGAATTGTGGATTTGTCGCAACATAAAGGTCACGGTGTGTTTGAATATTGGAATGATGAAGCGAATTTTAAAAAATTTGAAATTGTTTGGAATGCTTTGACTTGGAACGAAAATTTGGATATGGACGGCGATTCATTCTATTTACAAATAATTAATAAAGATTTTTTTGAGTATGCCAGAAATTAGTCGTTTTTACGGAATTATAATTTTTATGTTCGTTAAAGATCATAACCCACCACATTTTCATGCAAAATATAATGAATATCAGGCAACATTTTCAATAAATGATTTTGCATTGTTAAATGGTAAATTACCATCTAAAGCATTATCACTTGTTATTGAGTGGGCATCTTTGCATCAATCAGAGTTAATAGAGAATTGGAATAAATTGTCAGACTCAAATCAAGCATCTTTCAATAAAATTGAGCCATTAAATTAATATAGACTTATGTCAAAAAAAATATTATTAGACAAAATTAATGTTCCAGGAATTAGAACCTACGAAGTATATCGTCGCGAAGGCGGATATGCATCGGTAGAAAAAGCCATCAAAACATTAACGCCAGACGAAGTAGTCGAAGAGGTAAAAACATCAGGACTTCGCGGTCGTGGTGGCGCAGGTTTTCCATGTGGAATGAAGTGGAGTTTTATCGATAAAAAATCAGGAAAACCAAGGCATTTGGTTTGCAATGCCGATGAATCAGAACCAGGAACTTTCAAAGACAGGTATTTGATGGAATTTATGCCTCACCTACTCATTGAAGGAATGATTACGTCAAGTTATGCTTTGGGCGCAAACTTGTCCTATATATACATCCGAGGAGAATATATGTGGGTATATAAAATTCTTGAAAAAGCGATCGCCGAAGCAAAAAATGCAGGTTGGTTAGGTAAAAATATTCTCGGATCAGGATTTGATTTAGAACTTTATGTTCAGATTGGTGCAGGAGCATACATTTGTGGCGAAGAAACTGCGCTTATAGAATCTTTGGAAGGCAAACGCGGAAACCCGCGAATTAAACCACCATTTCCTGCAGTATCAGGGCTTTGGAGCAATCCAACGGTTGTGAATAATGTAGAGACAATTGCCGCGGTGCCATGGATTGTAAATAATTCCGGAGCCGAATATGCCAAAATAGGAATAGGTCGTTCAACAGGAACAAAATTAATTTCAGCCTCAGGGCATATAAAAAATCAAGGTGTTTATGAAATCGAATTAGGATTATCGGTCTATGAATTTATGAATTCTGACGAATATCTTGGCGGAATGAGTTCAGACAGACCATTGAAGGCATTTGTGCCAGGTGGAAGTTCTGTGCCAGTTTTGCCCGCCAATTTAATATACAAAACAGCAACAGGAGAAGACCGTCTAATGTCTTACGAATCTTTGTCAGATGGCGGTTTCGCGACAGGATCAATGTTGGGTTCGGGTGGATTTATAGTTTATAATGATACGGCTTGTATTGTTAGAAACACATGGAATTTTGCACGTTTTTATCACCATGAATCTTGCGGTCAATGTTCGCCATGTCGCGAAGGCACAGGATGGTTAGAAAAAGTCTTGCATCGAATTGAACACGGACAAGGTCGCGAAGAAGATATAGATTTGCTATGGAGCATTCAGTCAAAAATTGAAGGAAATACCATTTGTCCACTGGGAGATGCGGCAGCATGGCCAGTAGCAGCAGCAATTCGACATTTTAGAGATGAATTTGAATATCACATTCGTTTTCCTGAGAAAATTAGAAATAGAGAGCATTTTGTAAGTGAGCCTTTTTCAAAAGTCGTAATGTCGCAAGTCGTAATGTCTTAAAGTTTGTAATGGATGGCAAAATTTAATTCATTTGAAGAGATAAATTCTTGGAAAATAGCACGGGAATTTAATAAAAGAATTTACGAAATTACTGATGGACCAATCTTTAAGAAAGATTACGACTTAGTTAGACAAATTCGAAGAGCTTCTATTTCAATATCATCTAATATTGCTGAGGGATTTGAAAGAAATACCGACAAAGAATTTATTTACTTTTTATATGTTGCAAAAGCTTCTGCAGGAGAAGTTAGATCGCAAATATATTTAGCATTGGATTTAAAATACATTTCAGATAAGGAATTTGAAGAATTATTTGACAATGTGTCAAATATTTCAAAATTAATAAGTGGTTTTATAAAATATTTAAACGATAGTCAAAAATCATAACGGCAGAAGTCAAATTATCGGCAGAAAAGACATGAAGACTTTACGACATGAAGACATTAAGACTCAATAAAAAATGAAAGTAACAATAGACGGTCAAGCCATAGAAGTTGAGCCAGGAACAACCATCCTTCAGGCCGCCAGAATGATTGGTGGCGAAGTAGTCCCTCCAGCCATGTGCTATTATTCAAAGCTAAAAGGAAGTGGTGGCAAATGTCGCTGCTGTTTAGTGGAAGTTGCCAAAGGTAGCGAAGCTGACCCACGTCCAATGCCAAAATTAATGGCGTCTTGTGTGACGGGTTGCATGGACGGAATGGAAGTAAACAGCGGTTCATCAGCACGAGTGGAAGAGGCAAGAAAATCAGTAACAGAATTTTTGTTAATTAATCACCCATTAGATTGTCCAGTATGCGATCAAGCAGGTGAATGCGATTTGCAAAACCTAAGTTTCAAACACGGTAAATCTGAAACTCGATTTATCGAAGAAAAGCGAACTTTTGAGCCAGAAGATATTGGACCAAACATTCAATTGCACATGAACCGTTGCATTTTATGTTACCGATGTGTGATGGTTGCAGATCAACTTACGGACAGTCGCGTTCATGGAATTTTAGATAGAGGCGATCATTCCAACATTTCAACCTGCATTTCAAAAGCCATTGACAACGAGTTTTCAGGAAACATGATTGACGTTTGCCCGGTTGGCGCGTTGACAGACAAAACATTTAGATTCAAACAGCGTGTTTGGTTTAACAAGCCATACAATGCCCATCGAGACTGTACCAAGTGTTGCGGAAAAACAACCGTTTGGATGTTTGGCGATGAAATTCAACGCGTAACAGGTCGCAAAGATGTATATCATGAAGTGGAGGAATTTATTTGCAACGAATGCCGTTTTGACCATAAAGATCCAAAAGATTGGATTATTGAAGGACCAAGAAGGTTTGAAAAAGATTCAGTTATTAATCAAAATAATTATACGCGAAAATTGGATAAAGTGGAAATTGCCACCGAAAAATTTATTTTGGAAGGTAGAGATATAGATAGAAAAAAAATCAGTATGGTGTCACGTCCTTTAGATGCAGATGATAAATTAATCAACAGTTTATAAAATGGATAGTGCAATTATAATAGAAAAAAGTATCATTATTTTTGCAGTTTTTGCAATCACAATGTTAATGGCAATGTATTCCACTTTGGCAGAAAGAAAAGTTGCCGCTTGGCTTCAAGACAGAATTGGTCCGAACAGAGCTGGTTTTGGTGGGCTTTTGCAACCATTAGCTGATGGACTAAAACTATTTTCAAAAGAGGAGTTTGAACCAAATACACCAAATAGATTTCTGTTTTTTGTTGGTCCTGCCATTGCAATGAGTACTGCTCTTATGACAAGTGCCGTGATTCCGTGGGGCGATAAACTGCACCTTTTTGGACGAGACATAATTTTACAAGCTACAGATATTGATGTAGCATTACTCTATATTTTCGGGGTGCTTTCAGTTGGTGTTTATGGTATAATGATAGGCGGATGGGCATCTAACAACAAATTTTCGTTGATGGGAGCCGTTCGTGCCGCATCGCAAATGGTGTCTTATGAAGTCGCCATGGGACTTTCTGTAATCGCACTTTTGATGATGACAGGTACTTTGAGTTTACGCGAAATTTCAGCGCAACAAGCAGGAATGAATTGGAATGTTTTCTACCAACCGTTGTCGTTTTTGATATTTTTAATTTGTGCTTTCGCAGAAACAAACCGTACACCTTTTGATTTAGCAGAATGCGAAACGGAACTTATTGGCGGTTATCACACCGAATATTCATCCATGAAAATGGGATTTTATTTGTTTGCTGAATATGCAAATATGTTTATTTCATCTGCAATTCTTGCCGTTTTATTCTTCGGTGGATATAATTATCCTGGAATGTCGTGGGCAGTTGAAAATTGGGGCGTTAATTTGGCCAATGTTATCGGAATATTCGTTTTATTTGCAAAAATTTGCGGATTTATATTTTTCTACATGTGGGTGCGATGGACAATTCCACGTTTTAGATATGATCAATTGATGCATTTGGGTTGGAGGATATTGATTCCATTGTCAATTGCAAATATTGTGGTAACGGGAGTTGTGATTATGAGAAGTGAAATTATGGCGTTTTTTGGGTTTTAATTTTAAGGTAATTTATTAAAACAAACATTAAAATTAATGGTGGAAAGCGAAATTGCTGTTGCAGAAGATTTTATTGAGAACAAGATAAAATATATTCGAGGACAAAAAGTTTTGATTGATGCTGATTTGGCGCTGTTATATGGTGTTGAAAACAAACAACTTAAACGGCAAGTACGCAGAAATATCGAACGCTTTCCCGAGGATTTTATGTTTGAGCTTACAAAAACTGAAAATGAAATCTTAAGGAGCCAATTTGGCACCTCAAGTTGGGGCGGTTCAAGAGTATTACCAACAGCTTTTACAGAACAAGGTGTAGCAATGCTTTCGAGCGTTTTGAATAGTAGTACAGCCATTCAAATGAACATACAAATTATAAGGGTTTTTGCTAAAATGAGACAATTTTATATGGAAAATCTAAATTTGAAATTAGATATTGAAGCCATTAGGAAAAAGGTAGACAATCACGATAAAAATATTGAACTTGTTTTTAATTATCTTGATGAATTAATTGACAAAAAAGAAAACTCAGCTGAAAGAGCAAATATAGGATACAAGAATTAAAACTAAATGAGCGCAGACCTAATACTTACCGATGAATTGATAATGAGTAAGATTTTGCTGATCAGAAATCGAAAAGTTATGATTGATGCTGATTTGGCTATCTTGTATGGAGTAACAACAAAAAGATTAAACGAACAAGTTAAAAGAAATAGCAGTAGGTTTCCCGAAAATTTTATGTTTCAATTAACATCGATGGAAAAAGAGCAGGTGGTCGCAAATTGCGACCACCTCAAAAAGTTAAAGTTTTCGTCAACGATGCCTTATGTGTTTACAGAACATGGTACAATAATGTTGGGCAATGTTTTGAATTCTGAAAAAGCAATAACATTTAGCATAAAAATTGTGGAAGTTTTTATTAGGATGCGAGAATATTTTACTGACAATATAAATGTGCGTTTAGACATCGAAGCCTTGAAAAAGAAAGTCGATAACCATGACAAAAACATTGAATTGGTTTTTAATTATCTTGATGAACTAATGGATAAAAAAGAAAACTCAGCTGAAAGAGCAAAAATTGGATACAAGAAGTAGAACAAAATGAGCGCAATAATTATACCTGACGATATTATTTCAAATAAAATTTATTTGATCAGAAATCAGAAAATTATGTTAGACCGAGATCTTGCAACATTATTTGATGTAAAACCAACAAGGCTGAGAGAGCAAGTAGCACGAAATCAAATAAAGTTTCCTGAGCATTTTATGTTTAGATTGACCGAGACTGAAGCAGAAATCATGGTGTCGCAAAATGCGATACCTTCCAAGCAGTCTCTTGGCGGATCGTTACCATTGGTTTTTACAGAACATGGTGTGTTACAACTTTCCAATATTCTTAAGAGTGAAAAGGCAACATTAATGAGTATAAAAGTTATCGAAGTTTTCGTTACCATGCGATCATTTTTAATGGACAATCTAAATTTTAAAATCGAAATCGACGCACTAAAAAAGAAGGTAGACAATCACGATAAAAACATTGAGTTGGTTTTTGATTATCTTGATGAATTGATGGACAAAAAAGAAAACGTTGAAGAACGCACAAAAATAGGATATAAAAAGTAAGCTGTAAATAAGCACATTGCCATAGCCCTGATAGAAGCGACATCCTTTTGTGCACTCAACGGAAACACACGTTGCACAAAAGATATAGCGGATAGCAGGAGATAGCTTCTGAAGAAAATTAATAAAAGGTAAAGAAGATTGCCTCGTGCCTCGCAATGGCAATAATAAAAGGTAGACAGATTGTTTCCGCCACAGCGGACAGGTCGTACCTCGCAATGACAATAAAAAAATTAGGAATGAATATAGAAAGCATTTCATTATCGGGAAATAAAAAAGTGGTTTCCAACAAGGACATGACCTTTTGGGAAAGTCTTTATTTGGTTGCTATTGTAAAGGGTTTATGGATTACGTTGAAGCACCTTTTCACTCGAAAAGTTACGATTCAATATCCCGAGCAAGTTCGAAAAATGAGCCCCGTTTATCGTGGCCAACACATGCTAAAACGCGATGAGCAAGGCCGTGAAAACTGCACCGCTTGCGGATTGTGCGCATTGTCTTGCCCGGCAGAGGCCATTACGATGACTGCGTCGGAACGAAAATCTGACGAAAAACATTTGTATCGGGAAGAGAAATACGCATCGGTTTATGAAATCAATATGTTGCGCTGTATTTTCTGTGGATTATGCGAAGAAGCGTGTCCAAAAGACGCAATATATATGACAACATCTAAGGTTTTGGTGCCATCAAGCTATGAGCGTGAAGATTTTATTTTCGGAAAAGACAAATTGGTGATGCCTTTGGATATGGCAATGAAAAATGCACAACTTTTAAACCAAAACTAATGTCGGCTACACTTTTGATATTTTATTTATTAGCAGCAATCACACTTTCGACTGCATTTTTGACAATTTATACACGAAATCCAATTCACTCTGCCATCTATTTAGTGATTTGCTTCTTTTCGATTGCGGGGCATTACTTGTTTTTAAATGCACAATTTTTAGCAATCGTTCATATTATAGTATATTCAGGAGCAATCATGATTTTGTTTCTGTTTACAATAATGTTAATGAATTTAAACAAAGAAGACGAGGTTCACAAACCACGACTGACACGATTAGTTGCCGTAATTTTCTTTTGTTTATTGAGCGTTGCGATGATTCTAATATTTGCAGATTCAAAACCAATTTCATCTGATTATTCACTTTCTGGTGAAGATTTTCAGTCTATAAAAGTGCTCGGAAAAGTACTTTTAGATGAGCAATCTGGCTATATGCTTCCGTTTGAATTTGTTTCTATATTACTTCTGGTCGCCATGATTGGAACCGTTTTATTGTCTAAAAAAGAAAATCCTGCTAAAAATGTATAATATTTTAGAACAAATTGGTATTCAAAACTACATTTTTTTGTCTACACTATTGTTTTGCATTGGCGTTTTTGGCGTTTTGTATCGTCGAAATGCAATCATTGTTTTTATGTCAATTGAAATTATGCTGAATGCAGTTAATCTATTGTTTGTAGCATTTTCAACTTATCATCAAGATGCACAAGGACAGGTTTTTGTGTTTTTTTCAATGGCAGTTGCTGCCGCAGAAGTTGCCGTGGGATTGGCAATTTTGGTTGCTATTTTCAGAAATTTGGGTTCGATTGACATCGATAATTTAAAAAAATTAAAAGGATAATTCGCAATGGATACCAATACAATCATCACTTTATTATTGTTGCTTGCCCCATTTGCAGGTTTTCTTATCAATGTTTTTTTCGGCAAACAATTGTCTAAAAATGTTTCGGGAGCCATCGGAACATTGGCGGTTTTTATTTCGTTTTTTTGCGCAAGTTATTTATTTGGAATGCTTGCCGAAAATCCGAAAGGAATAACCATCACGCTTTTTGAATGGTTTCAGGTCAGCAATGTCAAAATTGATTTTGCTTTTTTGATTGATCAACTTTCTGTTTTATGGTTGCTTTTTGTGACGGGTATCGGAAGTTTGATTCACCTCTACTCTATTTCATATATGCACGACGATGCGAATATGCACAAGTTTTTCGCGTACCTAAATTTGTTCATTTTCTTTATGATCACACTCGTCACAGGAAGTAATCTGTTGGTTTTATTCATCGGTTGGGAAGGCGTTGGGCTTTGTTCTTATCTTCTAATTGGTTTTTGGTATAACAACCAAGATTATAACGATGCTGCGAAAAAAGCCTTCATCATGAACCGTATTGGAGATTTAGGTCTGCTTATCGGAATTTTCATCCTCGGAATTTTGTTTCAAGCTTTGGATTATGCAACACTTAAATCGGCCGTAATTTCCGCACAAGATTTAGATCTGAAATGGATTTCTATTGCTGCATTTTGTCTTTTTATTGGTGCGTGTGGCAAGTCGGCTCAGATTCCACTATACACTTGGTTGCCCGATGCCATGGCTGGACCAACGCCTGTTTCAGCATTAATTCACGCAGCAACAATGGTCACAGCAGGAATATATTTGGTAACGAGATTAAATTTTATATTTGATTTGGTGCCAAATGTGCAATTGATTGTTGCTATTGTTGGCGCAACGACAGCATTTATCGCAGCTACAATCGGATTGGTTCAAAATGACATCAAGAAAGTTTTAGCATATTCCACCGTTTCGCAACTCGGATTGATGTTTATGGCGTTAGGTTTCGGCGCATACGAAGTGGCAGTTTTTCACGTAATCACACACGCATTTTTTAAAGCTTGTTTGTTTCTTGGTTCAGGCTCGGTTATTCACGCTTTGCATGGCGAACAAGACATGCGCAACATGGGCGGCCTACGAAAAGCAATGCCAATTACGTTTATCACGATGCTGATTTCAAGTTTGGCAATAGCAGGGATCTTTCCCCTTTCGGGATTTTGGTCTAAAGACGAAATTTTGATGGTTGCTTTTCACGCCAATCCTGCACTTTGGATTGTAGGTTCACTTGCTTCTATAATGACGGCTTTTTATATGTTTCGTTTGATGTATCTTACTTTCTTTAAAGAATTTAGAGGAACCGCAGAGCAAAACAGTCACTTGCACGAAAGTCCAGCTTTAATAACAATTCCACTTATAATTTTAGCGATTCTTGCATTTTTTGGTGGTCTTTTAAACCTTCCGGGAAGCCATTGGTTGAATCGCTTTTTAGAGCCGATCATCACGAAAGTGAAAGTAGAAAGTCACGGTTTGGGTCAGACAGAATATATTTTGATGGGCATCGCAACAGTTGGAGCCTTGATAGGAATTGGACTTGCATATAATAAATATATAAAACAAAACACAATTCCAAGCAACGATGAATCAATTGTTGGATTTTCAAAAGTGCTCTACAATAAATATTATGTTGATGAATTTTACACATCAATAATCGTAAATCCGATCAATAGATTGTCAAAATTATTTAGAGATCACATAGAAAGATATCTATCGTTTGCAATACTTGGACTTGGAAAAACAGCAGTTTTGTTAGGAACGCAAGGTAGAAAATTACAAAATGGAAACATTGGTTTGTACCTTTTTATGTTTGTTTTGGGCTTTTGTGCCATCATGTCTTATCTATTTTTAGCCCAATAATCAGCATATCATGAACGTAACTCTCATCTTAATAATTCTTTTGGTTGGCGCAATAGTCACTTATCTTTCGGGAGATAAATTGGCGGCAAAAGTTTCGCTTTTCTTTGGACTGCTGTCTTTTGGATTGACTATATATTTATTGCAACTATTCAACGCAGGTCAAAATATTGCATTTTTTAGCAAATGGATTACAAATCCTAATATCAATTTTGTGCTTTCGGTTGATGGTCTTTCCATTGCAATGGTTTTATTGACAACATCTTTGTCCTCTTTAATTATATTTTCTTCATTTGACAACACATTTAGAAATGCAAAAGCCATTTATTCCTTAATTCTGTTGATGGCATTCGCTATGGTGGGCACTTTTTTGGCCGCTGACGGTTTGTTATATTACATTTTTTGGGAATTGGCATTAATTCCAATATACTTTATTGCACTTATTTGGGGCAATGGCGATGCCGACGAACGTAGAAAAGCAGTGGCTAAATTTTTCATATACACCTTTGCAGGATCTTTGTTTATGTTGGTTGCTTTTATATATATGTATAACAAAGTTGGAAGTTTATTGATCAGTGAATTGTATGCAATCAAACTCAATTCTACAGAGGAATATCTGATATTTGGCGCTTTTTTCTTAGCTTATGCTATAAAAATTCCACTTATTCCGTTTCACACTTGGCAAGCAAATGTATACCAAAAAGCACCAACAGTTGGCACGATGTTGCTTTCTGGAATCATGCTGAAAATGGGTTTATACAGCGTTATCAGATGGCAAATGCCAATCACACCGAACGTTTCAAAATATTTTGTGGAAACAATTGTTGGACTTGGTATCGCAGGCGTAATTTACGGATCTATTGTCGCATTGAGACAAAAAAATCTTAAAAAATTATTAGCATATTCATCCTTGGCACATGTTGGATTGATCGCAGCAGGAATATATTCTTTAACTTTAGACGGACTTCGAGGCGCAGTTTTGCAAATGATTGCCCACGGTTTTGTAGTAGTTGGTCTGTTTTTAGCTGCCGAAGTAATTGAACGCAGATATCATACAAACACCATTTCTGACTTAGGAGGCATTCGCGCGCAATCGCCAAAATTTTCTTCGATGTTTATGATTTTAGTCTTGGCATCTGTTGCTTTGCCTTCAACATTTAATTTTATTGGAGAATTTACAATACTTTACAGCTTGGCGCAAGTGAATGTTGGGCTTGCCATTTTGGGTGGAACAACGATTATTCTTGGCGCATATTACATGCTGAAAATGTATCAAAACGTAATGTTAGGAAAAACAAATGAAAAACTATTTGCAGATGTAACTTTGACAGAAGGCACAACATTTATAGTCATTATTGCGATTTTAATATTTTTCGGATTGTATCCAAAACCGATTTTCGACTTAATATCGCCAAGCATCATTTCCACTTTAGACCTTATCAACAACACTAAATAGTCCACACAAAAATGAATACTCTCTTAGCAATAACAGGATTAGGTGTTTTGTGCCTTTTGTTTGAAATTTTTAATTTCCGAAAGGGAATCATTCCATTTACCATTGTTGGATTGGTGGCAACGCTTGCGCTTACGGTTTCTGAATTTGGAAATGTTGAAAGTTTTTATAACAACATGATTGTGGTTGACAAATTTTCAACGGCTTTTTCGTGTTTATTTATTATTCTAACCATATTTTTAGTTGCTTTAAGCTATGATTTTTATGACAATCAAAAATCTAAGATATCAGATTTTATTGCTATAAAAGTTTTTCTTTTGGCTGGTTGCGTAGCCATGGTTTCATTTGGTAATTTGGCCATGTTCTTTCTTGGTATCGAAATACTTTCAATTGCATTATACGTTCTTGCGGCAAGCAATAGATTGGATGTAAAAAGTAACGAAGCCGGAATGAAATACTTTTTGATGGGATCTTTCGCATCAGGAATTTTACTTTTTGGAATCTGTCTGGTTTATGGCGCAATTGGTTCGTTTGATATGCGCATCATCTCCGAAGCGGGCGTTTCTGCGGATGTGGAAACTTGGTTTTATATTGGTATTGGAATGATTAGCATCGGCATGATGTTTAAAATTGCTGCAGTTCCGTTTCATTTTTGGGCACCAGATGTATATGAAGGTTCGCCAGGACTGACAACTGCAACAATGAGTACCTTGGCGAAAGTAACTGCCATGGCTGCTTTCTTCAAACTAATTTTAGCTATGAGTCCGATAATGACTTTGCCGGCACAAACTGTAGTGGTAATTATATCGGTTTTATCCATGACTGTAGGAAACATCATGGCTTTGAAACAAAATAATGTGAAGCGAATGCTTGCCTTTTCAGGAATTTCTCACGCAGGATTCATGTTAATGACTTTATTGAACACTACAAATTCTCAAGCGAGTTTACTGTATTACGCAACAGCATATTCACTTGCAGGAATTGCGTCATTTAGTGTTTTATTATATGTATGTAAAAATAAACACAACGAAGATATTGCTACTTTTAATGGCATCGGAAAAACAAATCCTTTGCTTGCGGGCATCATGACAATGGCGTTATTGTCTATGGCAGGAATTCCAATATTTGCAGGATTTTTTGCTAAATTGGTTTTATTTTCGCAAACAATTACAAATGGATATATTGTTTTAGTGATCATTGCAATTATAAATTCTGTGATCAGCATTGGTTATTATTTCAAAATTATCATGGCGATGTATAACCACGAACCAAACGAAACGCGAACAGGAAAACCTTTTTTAATTTATGCTGTGGCTATTATTTCTATACTTTTAAATATTGTATTAGGTATGTTTCCATCCTTGGTTTTAGATTTATTTAATTAAAACTGCATTTTTATTCTACGAATTTCCCATTAAATTAAAAAATATGTACAACTTAAGTTAATTGTATAAATTAATAATAATCTAAATTACAGCCGATCATTTATTCAAACTTTATGTTAATTATTCACTATATTTGCCCTCTGAAAAGTTGCCATTTTGTAGAATTGTCATCTTAAAAAATTCAAAAATTATATAACCAAATAAATAACACTATGCTTAAAAAAACTACTATTTTGTTAATTGTTTTATTATCAATTAACTTATTTGCTCAAAAATCTCCAAAAGTTGATTTAGATCGTTTTTATTTTAATGTTCAACACCAAATCTTACCTTCGGAAAATGTTCCGTTTGAAAATCGTACGTACACAACAAACGTAAACATTGCACAGTCAGTTTATAATAATTATCCAGATGAAAACTTGATTAAAGATAGGTTATTCATCAGTTCGTGGAAAAACACAACAACAAACCCAACGGTTTCAGTTGATTATAATTTAACTGAATTTTCTCAAAAGAGTTCTAATATAAACACTCGATTGGTTGAAGAAAAAGATAAAGCTGGAAAAGTTATAAAAAGTTATAATATGTATATGGCCGTAGTCACATTCTATGGAAACGGATATACAGTGGTCAATGGTCCAAAATCATCTATAAAAGAAGAACCAAAAAAAGTAGTAGAAACCCCAAAAGAAACCAATCGATTTTTGCAAAACAAAGTTGCAAAAACAGAAGAGGCTGCTCCTACTGCTGGAAACCAAGTTCGAATTAATTTAGGTCAAAATTTGGAATATAGATCAAGTGAATCTGCAAATTATAAAGAGATTGAAAAATTTTATAATAATAACAAAAACGAAATTTTAAATCAAAAAGTTAGAGAATTTGTTGACGGATCGATTAAAAGTACAAACTACGCTGTAAATAAAATTTATGGTTTTACGCCAAATGCAGTCAGTGAAAAAGTATGGATAATGGACGCAAAAGACGAGGAAGGCGCAACTCAAAAAGAGGCAATAACCGCTGTTAAACTATATTTTAATGACATCAAGGCTGACCAACCAATTGATGAAACGGTCAAAAACTTGCAACCGCTTATAGATTATTTTGAATCTTTGAAAACAAAATATCCAGATGACAATAAAGGATCTAAAAAAATACGCTATTCAGCTTATTATAATTTAGGTAAAATATATTTGTATACTGATCAACCAGAAAAAGCAATAAAAGAAGCTGAAGGCCTTATTGCAAATGATTATGACAAAAGCGATGGTAAAGATATTATCAAGGAAGCTGAAGATTTAATAAATATTTTTGCAAAAACAGGTTTTAAAACAAGACATAATCCTTCACTAAATTAAAAATTATTATCAAAAAGGCCTTGCAAACGCAGGGCTTTTTTATTGGTATAAGCATTAGCTGCAAAAAATGCTATGACGAGAGCAAATACGCACATTTTAAAACATACTATAATTTATACTACTTATAAAAAGCAATTTTACATAAAGCAGTAAAAATCTTAATAAAATTTTGATACTTTTACATTTCATATATCATCAAATGATAAAATTTTTTGTTTGTATATCGCTTCTCTTTATATTGCTTTTACTTCAAAGTTGTACTGCCACCGAAAAAATCATCGCTCTTAAACCTGAGCCAGACGATGCTGCGCCACTTGTTTATGATAAAACAATTTCAACTATTGCGATGCCGGTCACCATTAAAATTCGTGATATTGAAAATCAAACAAACAAAACACTAACAGGTTTAATTTACGAAGACGTTAACATCGATGACGACAATTATACCGTCAAAGTCTGGAAACAGGCACCAATTACTTTATTGAATGTTGACGGTAAAATTCAAACTATTCTGCCGCTAAAAGCTATTGTAAACTATAGAATTGGCACGAACAAATTAGGAATTAATCTTTATGATACTCGAGAAATCAACCTCAACGGAAAAATCACGCTACAAAGTGAAGTTGAACTAAACAATTGGAAGTTAAACACCAAAACCGAATTAAAATCTTTGGATTGGAACGAAACTCCAACTATGGTCGTTTTGGGAAAAAATATGCCGATTACGTATTTAATCTCACCCGCAATAAAACTTTTCAAAGCAAAAATTGAACGAAACATCGACGAAGCAATTAGCAAAGCCATGGACTTTAAACCAAATGTGCTGGATGCTTTAGAAAAGATTTGTATTCCTTCATTGATTAATGCTGACTACAACACTTGGTTACGTATCAGTCCGATTGCAATAAACAGTACTGTTGCAACGTTTAAAAATCAATCAATCGAAATGCAAATGGGATTGAAATGCAACATAGAAACATTGGTTGGCGCCAAGCCAAACAATACGTTTGAACGCAATAAAATATCGCTCACACCTACAAATAAAATTGCAAATGCAATTGAAGCACATATTATTGCAGTTTCCACTTACGCAGATGCAACTGCTGTTATGAACAGCAATTTTAAAAATAAAACTTTTGGCGATGCCAATAAAAAAGTGACCGTTCAGGACGTTAATATCTGGCATAAAAATGGCAAAATGGTTATTGCGCTGGAACTTTTAGGAAGTTTAAATGGTAAAATTTATTTGACGGGACTACCAAGTTATGATGCAAAAACCAAAGAAATATATTTTGAACAACTTGATTATGCTTTGGACACAAAAAACAGATTAATGCGAACTGCAAGTTGGTTGGCTTCAGGTACAGTGTTGAAAAAGCTCCAACAAAGTTGCCGCTATTCGATAAAACCTAATTTAGAACAAGGCAAACAAAGCATGTTGCAATATTTAACAAACTATTCACCAACACCAGGAGTTTTTGTAAATGGTACGATAAACGACATTGACTTTCAAAAAATTCAGCTTACGAATAAGGCAATTGTTGCGTTTTTGAATATTACGGGAAATGTAAAAGTCGTCGTGGATGGTTTACAATAAAAAATACTTGATCAATATAAATTGCTAAAAAAAACATGAATTTTAATAAAAACCAAAATACGGCGCGTTGGTTTCTAATTATGATTTCATTTGTCATCATCGTTTTGATATTGTGGAACACCTATTCTTTTTTTCAAATTTTCAAAAATGAAGAAAGAGTTAAAATGACAAATTGGGCCGAAGCACAAAAAACTGTTTTGAACGCTGGTCTTGAAACTGATATTGAACTGCCATTAAAAATTATTCAAAATGCTTCCATTCCGATTTTAGTTATAGAAAATGATAGTTTAAAAAACTCTCTAAACGTTGATGAAGACATCATAAAAGACCCTCGCAAAACAACAGAATTGATGCTGGATTTGCAAAGTCAAAACATTCCAATTGAAATTGAATATTTGCCAAAGCAAATATGGAAACTATATTATGGCGATTCGGAATTGCTAAAAAAATTAAAATACTATCCGCTCGCGCTGGTTTTGATTATAGTTTTGTTTGGCATTGTGGTTTATAATTTTTATAAAAGCACAAAAATGTCTACTGAAAACAAACTTTGGGCTGGAATGGCAAAAGAAACCGCTCATCAAATCGGAACGCCACTTTCATCATTGATTGGATGGCTTGAAATTTTGAAAATGGAAAATGTGTCGGACGAGACAATCTCTGAAATTGAAAAAGACATCAAAAGGCTGGAAACTATAACGGACAGATTTTCAAAAATTGGATCAGAACCGTTGTTAGAAATTTGCGATTTGGTTTCTGAAACTAAAAAATCATATAACTATCTGATTTCAAGATTCTCAAAACAAGTAAATTTTTCATTTGAAGCACCGTCAGAAAAAATTTTGGTGGCAATAAATCCATCATTGCATAGTTGGACAATCGAAAATCTTGTGAAAAATGCAATTGATGCCATGAAAGGTAAAGGAAAATTAGATGTACAAATTCAAAAAGATTTTAACTTAGTTCATATTCTAATCACAGATTCTGGAAAAGGAATTCCAAAAAAACAATTTAAAACCATTTTTGAACCAGGATTTACAACCAAAAAACGTGGCTGGGGTTTAGGACTTTCACTTTCAAAAAGAATTGTAGAAGAATACCACAAAGGAGAAATAAAGGTAGTAAAATCAGAAATCAACAAAGGCACAACTTTTCAATTGACTTTCAAAATTGTTCAACCTTAGGCTTCTATAAATTTGATTCAATATTTGCAGCCAAGGTCAAAAATTCATGAGGTGACATTGAGATTTTGTTTTGAAACCGCATTTCATCCATATTATTGAGCGGAATCAAATGCACGTGCGCATGCGGTACCTCCAATCCAATTACAGCCATACCGATTCTTTTGCAAGGCACCGTTTTTTCTAAGGCAATTGCGATTTTTTTTGAAAACGACAAAAGCTCCAAATACAAATCATCATCAAGATTAAAAATTTTATCAATTTCTTGCTTCGGAATACATAATGTGTGTCCAATGGCATTAGGATTGACATCCAAAAATGCCAAAAACTCTTCAGTTTCGGCAATTTTGTAGCAAGGAATTTCCCCACGTATGATTTTTGTGAATATACTTGACATAATAATATAAAATTTACTCTCTACTAACTTCCAAAATATCAAATTTTAAAACACCATTTGGCACAATAATTTCTGCGACTTCGCCCACTTTTTTTCCCAACAAACCATGTCCGATAGGTGAACTAACCGATATTTTCCCTGATTTTAAATCAGATTCACTTTCGGCAACGAGCGTATATTTCATTTCCATTCCATTGGTTTGGTTTTTTATTTTTACGATGGAATGGATCAAAACTTTTGTAGTATCCAATTGCGACTCGTCTATCAAACGGGCATTTGAATGCACTTCTTCAAGTTTAGATATGCGCATTTCAAGCATGCCTTGTGCTTCTTTTGCTGCGTCATATTCTGCGTTTTCAGAAAGATCGCCTTTGTCGCGTGCTTCAGCTATATCGGCAGAGGCCTTTGGTCGCATCACACTTTTTAAATGGTCTAATTCGTCTCGAAGTTTTTTTAGTCCTTCGGCTGTATAATAGGAAACTGTGCTCATAGTCATGATTTGTAAAACAGAAAAAAATCCCGTCTAAATGGGATTTCTTTATGCAGAAGTGAATATTATTTTAAAAAAGTATCTAATTGATTTTATCTTAAATCAAAGTTAAACAAATAAATCATGCAAATCAACATAAATTTTTGTTTTCTGTAAATAAAAAATTGTGAAACATTTTATGAATTAATTTGAATAGACAATTCTGCGATAGTTTTCATTGGATCAGAAGATTTAAATACAAAGTTTCCTGCAACCAGAACATCCGCGCCAGCATCAATAAGTGCAGATGCATTGCTTGCCGTTACACCACCATCAATTTCTATGATAGTGTTTGCATGCTTACGAATGATCAAATTTTTCAAACTTCGAATTTTATCATAGGTGTTTTCAATAAAACTTTGACCACCAAAACCAGGGTTGACGCTCATGATACATACCAAATCAATATCTTGAATAACGTCTTCCAACAAAGCAACATTTGTATGTGGATTTACAGCAACACCCGCCAACATGCCTTCGTTTTTTATGGCTTGCAAGGTGCGATGAAGGTGCGTGCAAGCTTCATAATGAACCGTTAAAATGTTTGCGCCCAACGATTTGAAAGTTTTTATATATTGATCTGGATTGACAATCATCAAATGAACGTCCAATTTCTTATTAGCATGTCGTGCAATGGCTTCGATAACAGGCATTCCAAAAGATATATTTGGCACAAAAACACCGTCCATAACATCAATGTGAAACCAATCAGCATCCGAATTGTTAATCATTTCGACGTCTCGTTGTAGGTTTGCAAAATCGGCAGCTAACAAAGATGGTGCAATCAATTTTTTGGACATAACAATTTTTTTTGTAAAATTAGTGTTTATCTGACAAATCAAATGGAATAAAATGATGTAATTTTACGTTATCAAAACATATAATTCATAATGTATTTAAAATGAAAAAGATATTTTTTTTATTAATTACGATGTTTCTGTTTCAAAGTTGTGAAAAAGAAAGGGTTGCCAATCGCAATCCGTTTGTGCCGTATGTACCATTTTCGCTGACATTAAATTTGAATTTGCCAACTTACAGCAATCTAAATTCTAATGTAAACCCAATGTTTATAAATGATGTAAATGCGGGCGTTAGCGGTATAATTGTGATGAAAATATCAGATACAGATTTTCGAGCGTGGGAAGCAGCTTGTCCAAATCAATCACCGTCGGCATGCTCTAAAATGACTATTAATGGATTGAATGCGAAATGTGCTTGTGACAGCAAAGAATACAATTTATTTACAGGTGTTGGCAATGGCGAATATCCGATGATTGGATATCGTGTGGAAGTTTTGAGCAATAACACGATTCGGATTTCGAATTAAACCACTTTAGAAGTTAAATCAATGCATTATAATTATAGCTCAAACTCAACTCGGGTTCCTACAGAATTTTTATCATTATCATACAAATCTATGATTTTGAAACTGTAGTTGGTATTTTCGCTTCGATTAAAATAGTCAATTCTTTCTTTGGCAAACTGTAAACCAAAAGAATCTGTTTTAAATGTTTTTCCGGCTTTATTTTCTTTGGCACGTTGGCGACCTATACCATTATCAGTTACTGCTAATTTTATGGATTTGAATTCTTTGTAAATTTCGATAGTAATAGTTCTATTTCCTTCTTTTAGCATCAAACCATGCCAGAGCGAATTTTCAATAAATGGTTGCAACAATAATCCAGGAATTTTTATTTGAGACAAATTTATAGTTTGGTCAACTTGAATTTTAAAATCAATTTTTTGTTCAAATCGAATATTTTCAATGCTCATATAAAGATCAATGGTGTCTAATTCTTCTTGAAGTGAAATACTTTCTGTACGAGAACTTTCAAGAATTTTGCGAATTAGCTTGGCAAATTTATTTAGATAATAAACTGCTTTTTCGGTATTATTTTCAATTAGATAGGCTTTTATAGAATTTAATGCATTAAAAATAAAATGAGGATTCATTTGACTTCTAAGCGAATCCAATTTTAAATTGGACACTTCGTTTTCAAAACCTATAGTTAGAGACTTTACTTTCTCGTCTTCGGTTTTTTGAATAGCAATTTTTAATTCGGCAATTTTACTAGCAAGATTAGTTTCTATTTCATTTTGATAATTTTGCTTTAATAATTGAATCTGTTTTTGTTCTTCAATAATTTTTTTCTGAGCATTAATTTTTTCATAATAAATTTGTTGCACTTTATATCCTATTCCCACTATAAAAATGATAGACTCCAAGATAATACCAATATAAAAATAAACGATGGGGTCATCTTTAAACAATATACCTTCTTCAGGATTATGTGAATAATATAATGATATGTAGGCAAAAACTTGATATAAAATAGCACCAAAAATCATAAAATATTTCAGATTATTTGGGATTTTAAACGATAAATAAATGGCATAAAAAACAAAAATTGTAATGAATGGTATGAAGGTGTAATTGAAAAAAGTTAGATAAAATAGTTTCTCGTTAGAAATAATAGAAATTACATATAATATTGTTGAAATACCTACAAAAGTGAACAATGTCCGATTTAAATATTTGATTTGTTTTGGAAAATATAACGTCAATTCTAAAAATTCTTTATAAAATAAAAACAACATTGAATTGTAAATTATTTGAATAAACCATCGCATAGCGCCAAACCTACTTTCGAGAAATATGTCAATAGTTGCCTCTTCAATAAGCACAGGCAGTTTTAGCATATAAATAAACATCAAAAAATTGTACAACCCATAATACAAAAAGGCTTTTTGCTTGGTTTGAACATAGGTTAAGATTGCTATTAAAAAATAAATGAATAATCCAGAGGATACAAATCCCCAAAGTAAAATAACTATTTTGTGTTCAGAGTCAATCATAACTTATTCAAAAAATCAGCTTTTCTATTTCGAGAAACAGGAATTTTTACCATATTTGATAAAACAACATATTCGTCAGCTTTATGAAACTCTTTTACTTTATTTAGATTGATTAAGTACGAATTGTGAATTCTAAAAAAACAAGAATCGGCTAACTTTTCTTCCATGAATTTTAATTTTTGCGTAAGCAATACTTTTTCTTTGTTGTCTAAATAAATTGTGCAATAATTGCCGTCACTTTCGCAATATATAATTTCTTCGGGATCTATGAAAAGCAATTTTCCATCACAATTAATACTTATTTTTTTGTGCGATAATTTATTAGAATTTATAAAATTTTCCAATGTTTTTTCTAATTTATCATTGGTTGAAATTTCGTTTTTAAATTTATTCAATTTGTCTATACATTCCACCATATCATCAGAATCAATGGGTTTTAGCATATAATCCAGCGCACTTTCTTTTATAGCCTTGATGGCATATTGATCATAAGCCGTGGTTACAACGACTGCAAAATTTCGGTTTGGAAACAATTCTAAAAACTGAAAACCATCCAAATTTGGCATCTCTATATCAAGAAAAACACAATCAACTTGGTTTTTTTTTAAATACTCTGCAGCGAGCAATGCATTGGTAAATGTTGCTGCAATAGTTACTTCTTTACAGAAATGTTCAATTTCCCAAACCATACTTTTTATGGCGCTTGGCTCATCGTCAATTATAATAATATTTACCATGATTCATATTTGTTTACAGTAAAAGTAACAAAAATAGTCAAGTGTAATTCGTAAATGTGCGAATAGTATTTAAAGATGTGTAACTGGTCTTATTATTTGTATGATTGGTTTTTTGGTGCTAAAAATAGTAAGAAAACACTTTTTTACTTACCATACAACTTCTGTTACCATTTATACACTAAACCACGCAAACCATACATTTTATATGTGGCAACTCGCACATTATCAATAGTTTTACAAAATAAAATCAATTTCAAATCATAAAAATTATATCAACATGAAAAACCTAAAAACCATCATTACACTTTTTATTCTCGTGCTTATAGCTTCTTGCTCAAAAGATAGTTATGCGCCTGATGCGCCTGATGCGTCAGTTTTAGTAATTACAAACATTAGCCCAATAACGGGACCAAAAAACACAGCAGTAACCATCACTGGAACAGGTTTTAGCACCACGGCAAGCAACAATGCTGTAACCATCAACGGAAAAGTTTGCCCGGTGGTGAATAGTACAGCAACGCAACTAACCATTACCATTCCGCCAAGTGCGGGTTCGGGGAAAATCAAGGTTGCAGTAGCTGGTGCCAATGCCGAGAGTGTCAATTTTGAGTTTGTTGTAACGACAACGGTTACTACGTTTGCAGGGAGCAGCACCGGCTCTCAAGATGGTCAAGGAACAAATGCTCAATTTGATTTTCCTAATGGAATTACTATCGATGCAACTGGCAATTTGTATGTCGCCGATTTCGGTAATCATAGAATTCGTAAAATTACTCCAACTGGATTTGTTACTACTGTTGCAGGATTTACATTTGGTTTTGAAAATGGGCAAGGTATATTAGCAAAATTTTTTCATCCTCAAGATGTTACCATAGATGCTTCAGGAAGATTATTTATTGCTGATAGAAGTAATGATAAAATTAGAACTATTTCTACTACAGGATTTGTTAATACAATAACAGGAAATAACAGTGGCTTTAGTAATGGAAATCAATTTGATGCAAAGTTTAATCAACCAGAAGGTATTGTAATTGACGCATCGGGAAATTTATTTGTTGCAGATACAGGTAACAAGAGGATTAGAAGAATTGTGAGCCTTTTTCAAACTCCAATGACATCTACATTTGCTGGTTCCGGCTCAATTGGTTCTACGGACGGTCAAGGTCTTGCGGCAAGTTTTAATAGTCCAAGTGATATTGCGATAGACCTCCAAGGTAATCTGTTTATTTCTGACTTTAACTTGATTCGTAAAATTTCATCAACTGGTTTAGTTACAACTATTGCAGGGAGTTCTAGTGGTATAGTAGGAGGATTTGCAGACGGTCCTGGAAGTGTTGCCAAATTTGACAGACCTATAGGAATGGTGTGCGATTCAAATGGAAACTTATTTATAGCTGATTCTCGGAACAATAAAATTAGAAAAATTTCACCATCAGGCGTAGTAACAACTGTCGCTGGCACAACTCAAGGGTTTAGCGATGGTAATGTATTGACAGCCCAGTTTAGCCAAGTAAAGGATGTAACAATAGACGCGCAAGGAAATTTATACGTAACAGATGCAAGTAACGATAGAATCCGCAAAATCACTTTCGATTAACCAATACTTTCAATTTTACAAAGCAGTTAAAAAACAACCATATTATGAAAAACCTTAAAACCATCATTACACTTTTTATACTCGTGCTTATTGCTGCTTGCTCTAAAGACAGCGATGCACCTGCAACACCTGATGCGCCAATTGTAAATTTAGCAATAACAAACATCAGTCCAATAACAGGTCCAAAAAACACACCCGTAACCATCACAGGCGCAGG
>JAYWGW010000107.1:0-51567 GCA_043778045.1 Bacteroidota bacterium
GATATTGGGTGTTTAGCGACTACAAGATACTGAATTTCAGTATCTTGTCCCAATATTTATACACTTTTATTTAAAAAAATAATTGCACCCAACGGGTTATAATTATGAATTAGCACGTAAAATGTGATTATAAAAACTACACTAAAAAATTATTTAAATGAAAAAAATTATTTTTCTATTCACCATACTTTTCTTTTTCACAAACGTTTCAATTTCCCAAGAAAAAGGACTTTTGATGACAAGCATAAAATATGGTAAAACAGATTATATTAAAGAAAATAAACGCGTGCGCATAAAAACCAGTGATGGGGAAATTCACAAAGGGCGATTGAAAATTATTGACAATCAAACCATTTCCATAGACGGAGTAAATATTGCTTTAGATTCTGTTGTGAAAATAAAACGACATTCGTTGACGATTACAATCGTGGCAACAACCTTAATTGTAGCGAGTACTATTTTATTTACGACTGCTATGATTTATGCTGAACCAATTGGACAGGCAATTGTCGGTACATTTACTGCACTAATAGCTGGTAGCTCGGCACTATTACCTTTAATCCCAAACAAACATCCAAGTAAGAAGTGGAAATATAGCATTGAGGATAATTATGATTCTCAAGAAACTGATTTACTGATAAATACTGAATAACAGCTACAAATACTGCATTAAATTTATTTTAAATTTTGAAAATGACAAACAAAATAGCTACTTTTTTAATTATTATTTTTTGTTGTCAAAGTTGCATCAGTTATCGCAATTTTGATATAAAGTCTCAAATTATCAAAGATAAACATACCTTTATAATTACAAAAAACTCAAAATTTATAAAAGTAAAATTAGTTTCCATTGCAGATAGTATTTTGACTTACCGCGTCGGAAAATTGCAGCAACAAATTCATCTTCGTGATATCAGGGCGGTTAAATATAAGAAAGTAAATGTTACAAAAACAATTGGACTTGTTACGCTTACAACGGCTGCTGTAATTTTAGTTTCACATACAGATTCTGGATACAAATATAATGCCGCACCAAGATAAAATGAAATTTAATTTTCAGATTAGTCAAATTATTGCGCTATTACTGAAATTTTCATAAAATATCTTTAAAACCGTATTTTGTTTAATATAATTACTACATTTGTTAAACAAAATTGCTGTATTTAATGAATAACGTAAAAAACGTTTTTAGTATTAAAGATCTTGAAAATCTTTCCGGAATTAAGGCTCATACGATCCGAATCTGGGAAAAACGATACAATATTTTAGAACCAATGCGAACCGATACCAACATTCGGTTCTATGATTTGACAAGCCTTCAAAAGTTGCTCAACATTACTTTGTTGCACAATCACGGATATAAAATATCGAAGATTTCAACATATTCGCCTGAGAAAATTCCAGAAATGGTACGCGAAATCGTGACAATAAAAAGCGTTAAACATCATGCTATTTCTTCGTTTAAAATGGCAATGATGAATTTTGATCAATCGCTTTTTTTTAAAACGTACGATGAATTATTGTCAGAAAAATCGTTTCGCGAAATTTTTTATGATGTGATTATACCTTTGATGAGCGAAGTTGGGCTTTTATGGCAAACAGATACCATTTCTCCCGCACACGAACATTTTTTGAGCTATTTGATTAAACAAAAATTGCTGCTACACACGGAAAAAGTGCAAATTTTGGAACCAACAAACAACTCTCGCATATTTGTGCTTTATTTACCAACAAACGAAATTCATGATTTGGGATTGATGTATTTGAATTATGAAATTTTATCTCACGGATACAAAACAATATATTTAGGTGCAAGCATACCATTAGAAAGTTTGCTGGCTATAAAAAAATATTTTAATAATGTTAATTTTGTTTCATACCTAACGGTTGAGCCTGACAAAGATGCTGTAAATGAATATGTTTCGCTATTAAAAAGAGAAATTTTAAATGACGATGATACTGAATTATGGCTTATTGGTAGAATGGTAGAAAATTTAGACAAGAAACATATATCCGAAAAAACAAATGTATTTCACTCAATAGATGATTTAGTACACTTTTTATAAAAACAATTTCATATTTTTATACCAAAATTTCAAGGTTATTAATGACGCAAGATATTAAAATAATTGGTTCAGGTTTTTCGGCACTTTCAGCTGCATGTTATTTGGCAAAAGCTGGACATAGCGTGACGGTGTTTGAAAAAAACAATAGCATTGGTGGCAGAGCAAGACAGCTGAAAATTGATGGTTTTACTTTTGATATGGGACCAAGTTGGTATTGGATGCCCGATGTTTTTGAACGTTTTTTTGCTGATTTTAATAAAAAACCTTCAGATTATTATGAATTAATAAAGCTAAACCCGGCATACAGGGTTTATTTTGGTATTGATGATTTTGTGTCAATTGCAGATAATTTAGAAGATATTATAATTGAATTTGAAAAAATTGAAAGTGGTAGCGGAAAAATTCTTCAAGTTTTTATTGCGAAAGCGAAAAGCAATTATGACATTGCAATAAAAAATTTAGTATATCGTCCAGGTGTTTCGCCATTGGAACTGATAACGCCACAAACCGCAATGAAAGTTGGTGAATTTTTGAGTAATATAAGTCGCGATGTGCGTAAAATTTTTACAAACAAAAAACTAATTCAGATCTTAGAATTTCCAGTTTTGTTCCTTGGTGCAAAGCCTTCAGACACACCATCGTTCTATAGTTTTATGAATTATGCAGATTTTGGTATGGGAACTTGGCATCCAAAAACTGGCATGCATAATGTGGTAGCGGCAATGGAACAATTGGCGCAGAGCCTTGGTGTTACGTTTAAAGTAAATGCTACAGTAGAAAAAATTAATGTTGAAGATGGCGTAGCAAAATCAATTATAGTCAATGGAAAAACGTTGCAAGCCGATGTGATTTTAAGTGGTGCGGATTATCATCATACAGAAAAATTGCTGGATTTAAAATACAGACAATATTCAGAAAAATATTGGGATTCGCGCGTTTTTGCGCCATCATCATTATTGTTTTATGTAGGATTTAACAAAAAAATAGAAAATATTTCACACCATGCACTGTTTTTTGATGTAGATTTTGATCAACACGCAAAAGATATTTATGATGTTGCAAAATGGCCCGACGAGCCACTGTTCTATGCCAATTTTCCATCAAAAACTGACCCATCAGCTGCGCCAGATGGTATGGAATCAGCATTCTTTTTGGTGCCAATAGCGCCAGGCATTATTGATACTGAAGAATATAGAAACAACTATTTTCAAAAAATAATTAAAAGATTTGAACTACTAACCCAACAAAAAGTGCAAGAAAACATCATTTTCAATCAATCCTATTGCAGGACAGATTTTGAAAATGATTATAATTCTTACAAAGGCAATGCCTATGGAATGGCTAACACATTATTGCAAACCGCTTTTTTACGACCGAAACTCAAAAGCAGTAAAATAAAAAACATGTATTTTACAGGGCAATTAACCGTTCCTGGACCAGGCGTTCCTCCCGCACTTATTTCTGGGAAATTAGTTTCGGCACTAATTGAAAAGCATATCCAATAAACCTATGAAATCGATTTTTGATAAAATATCATTTGATTGCAGTCGCAACGTAACACAAGCATACAGCACTTCTTTTTCAACTGCAGTGCGCATGCTTGCACCATCAATCCAACAAGACATTTATAATATATATGGTTTTGTTCGGTTTGCTGATGAAATTGTGGACAGTTTTCATGACTATAATAAAGAAGCACTTTTTGCAGACTTCGAGCAATCGTTGGCATCGTCACTGCAACATAAAATTAGTCTTAATCCAATTTTAAATTCATTTCAACATACAGTAAATAAATTTAAAATTCCTACGGAACTTATAGATGCTTTTATGAAAAGCATGAAACTTGATTTGACAAAAACAGAATACAAAACTCAAGATGAATATAATGAATATATTTTTGGTTCTGCGGATGTGGTTGGGTTAATGTGTTTAAAGGTGTTTGTGAATGGAAACAGTCAACAATATGATGAGCTTAAGGCGTCTGCAATGAGGTTAGGTTCGGCTTTTCAGAAAGTAAATTTTTTGCGTGATTTAAAAGCTGATTATGAAGATTTAAGCCGTACTTACTTTCCAGACACGGATCTAAATCAGTTAGACGAGCCTTCAAAACTAAAAATCATTTCTGAAATTGAAGCCGACTTTAAGGCTGGCTATGCTGGAATTGTGAATCTGCCAGTTGACGCCAAATTTGGAGTATATACTGCATATATCTATTATAAAAAGCTGCTTTCAAAACTAAAAAGCACACCTTCTCAAGAAATAAAAAATACGCGAATTCGAGTGTCTGACTATCAAAAATACGGTCTTTTTGCTAAATGCTATGTCAATTATAAATTGAATATTATTTAAATATTTGGAATGGTGCTGTATTAAAAATCAAAAATAACAATCTAAAATTAAAAGTATCATGTGGTTATATATCTTAGTTTTTTTCGTCACGTTTTTCTTTATGGAATTTATGGCATGGTTTAGTCATAAATATATTATGCACGGATTTTTGTGGAATCTGCACGCCGACCATCATAAAAAAGACCATGATTCTTGGTTTGAACGAAATGATGCCTTTTTTATAATTTATGCAATTATTAGTATGGGATTCTTTTTCATGTGGCGTAGTGGAATTTTAGACATTGGACTCGCCATTGGACTTGGAATTTTCGCCTATGGCTTAGCATATTTCATGGTGCATGATATTTTTATTCATCAGAGATTTAAATTATTTAGAAATGCAAATAATATCTATTCTCGAGCAGTTCGTCGCGCACACAAAATGCATCACAAACACCAAGGGAAAGGCGATGGCGAATGTTTTGGAATGTTGATTGTTCCTTTTAAATATTTCAAGAAATAGCAAGCATTCATTTATTTGTAGATAAGTTTTCCACGATAATGTTCCGTAATGCGAACATCAATTGGCTGAGAATAGCAATAAACGTGACCAATATTATAAATATTTCCAGTTAAAGATTGTATTGCTTTCACACGAACTGAGTTTGAGCCCCTATGGGAAATCTGTACGTTTTGAGCAACCAAGTTTTCCGAATTTATTTTTCCATTTCCCTCATAAATACTTATATTTAGTTTTGCTGTATGACCCGATAAAGTGAAATTTGCCACGTGATTATTTTCAATTTCTACGTTTTCGCAGTTCAAATCCATTGTAAAATCACCAGTTCCTGCTCCTCCGAGTCCATCAAAGTTATCTAATGCGATAAGTTTTAGATTTGGAAATGTAAGCTTGCCAACGGTTGTGATTGTTCCTTCGGTTTTTGAATAAATTTCTTTTAAGGTCGGCGTTGTAATTGTAATGATGGTTTCGGTAAATTCGCGAACCCAATTGCAGGTCGTATTATCTTTTAGCTGCAATTGTCCATTAACAACCCGCACATCAATATCGTCAATAAGATTTGTGCCTGATTGTACACTAACTTTATGGGTTGCACCTTCGATTATAACAATATTTATACCTTTAAATACCAAAATTTTGTCAAATGTCAAGTAATCAAAATTTTTAATAATTAGTGCGCCACTTGACTTAGTACACTGCTCAGGATTTGAGCAACAAACAAATATCAATGCCATCATGCAAAAGAGCATTTTTGATTTCACTAATATTATACTTAATTTACTCATAATATAACCTAAATTTTAGTGAATTTCTTTCAAACATAAATCAAATAATTATGGTATGCGCAACCAAAAAATTAAAATATTTAGTCTTTACAAGAAAACTACTAAACTGTATTCAAATTTACATAGTTTAACAAAATTAACACTGTTTGCTGTTATTTCGGCAATTGGTTGTAATTTTGTGCAATATAGAAAATAAAGACAAAAGTTTTGTTTGCATAATACAACATTGACCAACATGGAAATACAAAATAAAAATGCGAATTATTATGCCGTTATTATGGCAGGAGGAGTTGGTTCAAGATTTTGGCCTGTTAGCACCGCCGAATTTCCAAAACAATTTCATGACATGTTGGGCGCAGGGCAGACTTTAATTCAAAAAACATATAGCCGTTTGTCAAGAATTGTTCCAGCAGAAAACATATTAATTCTCACCAACGAGCGATATAATAGTTTGGTTTTAGAACAATTGCCACTTGTTTCACAACAAAAAGTTTTGTCTGAACCTGCGATGCGAAATACGGCACCTTGCATTTTGTATGCCGCTTTAAAAATTCAAAAAACAAATCCTGAGGCTGTGATGGTTGTTGCACCCAGTGACCACTGGATTGAGGACGAAATTGCATTTGGAGAAAATTTGCTGCAATGCTTTGATTTTTCATCAAAAAATAATGTTTTGATGACATTAGGCATAAAGCCAACATTTCCAAACACTGGTTTTGGTTATATAGAATACGATAATGCAAACACGGACACAATTAAAACCGTTTCTCAATTCCGCGAAAAGCCTGATTATCAAACGGCAGTTTCATTTCTCGAAAGTGGCAATTTTTTATGGAATGGCGGAATTTTTATATGGTCAGTGTCTTCCATTTTAGAATCTTTTAAAAATTTTCAACCTGAAATGACCGCGCTTTTTGAAGCTGGTATTAATGATTTTAATACGGAAAACGAGCAAGATTTTATCAATTCAAATTATGCTTTAGCAGAAAATATATCCATTGATTATGCTATTTTAGAATCTGCAAAAAATGTTTATGTGTTGCCTGCAACCTTTGATTGGAACGACCTTGGCACCTGGGGATCTTTGCACGAAAAATT
Source organism: Bacteroidota bacterium (assembly GCA_043778045.1). Taxonomy (GTDB): domain Bacteria; phylum Bacteroidota; class Bacteroidia; order Flavobacteriales; family Flavobacteriaceae; genus Flavobacterium. The sequence goes on from JAYWGW010000107.1 coordinate 6,798, forward strand.
AGAAAAAGATGACAATCAGAACACAGTTGTGAATGCAAAAACTGTTTTATACAATGCTTCAAATAATATTATCAGCACACAAAAAGATAAATTAGTTATTATTGACGGACTTTCAGATTATATAATTGTTGATAAAGATAACGTATTATTGATCTACCCAAAGTCGAAAGAACAGGATATTAAAAGTGTTGTGAACGCGCTACTCTAAACAAAAACGTGTGAAGTTCAATATATGGTACAAATAAAAATATAAAATGTTTGTTATTTTCTACATATAAATTATTGACAGAATGCAACTTACTTAAAGTCGCAAATGAACCGTCATAAAGATTTTAACGTCAAATTATCATTAAGTAAAGTGCGCTTTATGTGTAGCTATTTGATATAATCCAAAATTAAATGAAACTGGCAACTTTAAGGACTTGCGACTTTAAAACTTTCTGAATTGCGACTTTATCTATTTTGTTAATCTTTTGTTTATTTTTATAAATATAGTTGCAAAACATATTATTTATCATATCTTTGCACTCTAAACAGCGCGGGATAGAGCAGTAGGTAGCTCGTCGGGCTCATAACCCGAAGGTCACTGGTTCGAGTCCAGTTCCCGCTACTATGTAAAGCTTCATAATTTTATGAAGCTTTTTTATAAAATTTATTGTCACATTAAATTTGACTGAGGGCTTATATCCGCCGCGGTGGACACTGGTTCGAGTCTGCGCCGCGACGTACTACAAAGTAAAGTTTCATAATTTTATGAAGCTTTTTTATAAGATTTATTGTCACATTAAATTTAACTGAGGGCTTTTATCCCCCGCGGCGGACACTGGTTCGAGTCGGCGCCGCGGAGCACTACTAAGTAAAGCTTAATAATTTTATGAAGGTTTTTTCTGAAAATTATTGTCACATTAAATATAACTGAAGGTTTATATCCGCCGCGGCGGAAATTGGTTCGAGTCTGCGCCGCGGCGTACTACTAAGCAAGCCATTCAGAAATGAATGGCTTTTTTTTATTATAAAACACAAATTATGAGCACGCACAAAGCAGGATTCGTTAATATTATTGGAAATCCAAACGTAGGTAAATCAACATTGATGAACGCTTTTGTTGGCGAACGACTGTCGATTATAACTTCTAAAGCACAAACGACGCGCCATCGAATTCTCGGAATCGTTAATGGTGATGACTTTCAACTAATACTTTCAGACACGCCCGGAATCATCAAACCTGCATACGAAATGCAAGAATCGATGATGAATTTTGTGAAATCGGCGTTTGAAGATGCGGATATCCTTATTTATATGGTCGAAATCGGGGAGCAAGAATTGAAAGATGCAGCCTTTTTTAATAAAATCATTCATGCTAAAATTCCTGTCTTATTATTGTTGAATAAAATTGACAATTCCAATCAAGAACAATTGGAGGAGCAAGTCGCTTTTTGGACTGCTAAAGTTCCAAATGCTGAAATTTTTCCAATTTCGGCGCTAAAGAATTTTAATGTCCCCGAAGTTTTTGCACGTATCATCACACTATTGCCCGAATCTCCAGCGTATTATCCGAAAGATCAATTGACTGACAAACCTGAGCGATTTTTTGTGAACGAAACCATTCGCGAAAAAATATTGATAAATTACAGCAAAGAGATTCCGTATGCGGTCGAAATCGTAACCGAAGAGTTTTTTGAAGACGAAACCATAATCCGCATTCGTTCATTGATTATTGTGGAGCGCGAAACTCAGAAAGGTATCGTAATCGGACATAAAGGAGAAGCTCTAAAAAAAGTGGGCATTCAAGCGCGTGCTGATTTAGAAAAGTTTTTCGGCAAACAAATCCATATTGAATTGTACGTGAAGGTCAATAAAAATTGGCGAAGCAATGCCAATATGTTGAAGAGATTTGGATATAATCAGTAATAGTTTGATAAACAAAGACTGACGTTAACGTTAGGGATTTTCAGTATGAAAAGATTAAATTTCTTCAAAAACTTCTGTCAATAATATATTCAAATCGGGAAAAAGTGGACTTTCGATTTTACTATCGATGGTTTGCGGGGCAAGACCTATATATTTTCCGTTTTGCAATGTGTAAACAAAAACAATTTTTTGCTCGGTTTCCACAATCCAATATTCTTTTACGCCACTTTCTTGGTACAATTTAAACTTGGTATCTACATCATGCTTGCTGTTTTTGGGCGACAAAATTTCGATAATTAAATCAGGTGCACCATTGCAACCTTGATCATCCAATTTAGAAATATCTCAAATAACACACAAATCGGGTTGGACAACGGTTGTATTTTTTTTTGATGAAGGCACAGGTAGTCGAACATCGAATGGTGCTGCATAAAATTTGCAAGGTTTGTTATAAAAATTCTAACCAATTGCCAAAGTAATATTCATAGATACCGTTTGATGGTAACGGTTTGGTGCAGGACTCATTTTGCGTATAAACCCTTTTATTAGTTCTACCCGTTCTTGAAATTGCCATAGCATATAATCCGCATAAGTATAACTTTTGCTGCGATCTAAGTCCGAAAAATTGGTTATAATATTCATACTGAAAAAAGTTATTATAATTAATTACATAATAAAATTAAGTAATTTTAATTTAATATGTAATGTGTAACAGTAAATACTTTAAGGAAAGGATTGGCGCGCTAACAATGGCATTAGCCCCGATCAGCCGTCGACGGACAGGTAGAAGTGAAAATTCTTTTGAGAAAAAACCAATTTTTTTCAAGGTAAAAAGAACAACCAAAGAAGTTCCTTTTTGACTTAGAAAAAAAAGCTTTTTGAACTGATTACTTTCGCCACGGCGAACAAGTCGTTCCTCGCAAAGCCAGATTGAAACGAATAGCGGGAAATAGCTTCCGCCACGGCGGACACATCGTACAACACGATGACAGCTCCAAAAAAAATTCAAAAAACTTAAATTTTTAAATTTCAAAATTTTAATTCTTTTACTTACCTTTGCACTCCATTTGAAAAACGCATCATGAACAACATTGTAGCCATAGTCGGAAGACCAAACGTCGGAAAATCAACACTTTTCAATCGACTTATTCAACGCCGTGAGGCAATTGTTGATTCGGTTTCGGGTGTGACGCGCGACCGCAACTACGGGAAAAGTGAATGGAACGGCAAGGAGTTTTCGGTAATAGACACGGGCGGATATATTCGCGGATCGGACGATGTTTTTGAAGCTGAAATACGCAAACAAGTGGAATTGGCAATTGACGAGGCGGACGTAATTATTTTTGTTGTTGATGTTGAACAAGGCATAACTCCAATGGATGATGCAGTTGCAAAGCTTCTACGCAAAGTTACAAAACCTGTTTTGCTGGCTGTGAACAAGGTAGACAACGCGATGCGTGAGAAAGATGCCATTGAATTTTATAACCTTGGTTTGGGCGATTACTACACTTTTGCGAGTATTTCTGGAAGTGGAACTGGTGATTTGTTGGATGCGCTAATTGACGCTTTTCCGATAAAACCTGAGCCTACACAAGAAGAAATTGTGTTGCCTCGTTTTGCTGTTGTTGGGCGACCAAATGCAGGAAAATCGAGTTTTATTAACGCATTGATAGGTAAAGATCGATATATTGTTACTGATATTGCAGGCACAACACGTGATTCGATTGATACGAAATTTGATCGTTTTGGTTTTGAATTCAACTTGGTTGACACGGCAGGAATTCGTCGCAAGGCCAAAGTGAAAGAAGATTTAGAGTTTTATTCCGTGATGCGCTCCGTGCGCGCCATCGAATATTCCGATATTTGCATCCTTATTATAGATGCCACAAGAGGTTTTGAAGGTCAAGATCAAAGCATTTTTTGGTTGGCCGAAAAAAATCGAAAAGGTGTTGTGATTTTAGTAAACAAATGGGACTTGGTCGAAAAAGAAACCATGTCAACACGTGACTATGAAGAAAAAATCCGCAAAGAATTGATGCCATTTACTGATGTGCCTATTCTTTTCGTGTCGGCGCTTACTAAACAACGACTTCTTAAAGCATTGGAAACCACGGTTCAAGTGTTTGAAAATCGCAAACAACGCATTCCAACCTCAAAGTTCAACGACTATATGTTGAAGGTTATCGAAGGATATCCGCCACCGGCGTTGAAGGGCAAATATGTAAAAATTAAATACTGCATGCAATTGCCAACACCCACGCCTCAATTTGTATTTTTTGCTAATTTGCCACAATATGTCAAAGAAGCTTACAAACGTTTTCTTGAAAATAAAATCCGCGAACATTGGGATTTTTCGGGTGTTCCGATTGACATATATATTAGAGAAAAATAGAATTGATTTATTGATATCGAAGAAAGTGCCATCAAATTGTGGCACTTTTTTTATGGCATAGGTTGATGCCTTTTTTGCAGCAATCCGTTGATAATTACAGTTATTAAAATTACAACGGCACCAACGTAAAAAGTTGTACTCATTTTTTCAGAACCGCCAAGAATAAAATATGCGAGAATAATACCATACACAGGTTCAAGATTGGTTGTTAGCATGACCGTATAAGGCGATAGTTTTTTCATAACGTTTATTGATGCAGTAAAAGCATAGGCTGAACAAATGCTTGCTAAAACAAATATTAAAATCCAATCGGTAGTTGACACTTGAAAAAACATGGGTGTGAATTGGTTGCTGAAAAGCAGATAAATGGAAATGAAAACAAATCCAGCAAAAAATTCGTAAAGTGCAATTACTGCAGGTCGGTGCTGCTGCACAAATTTACCATTGAGCAATGTAAATATTACACCTACAATAATTGAAAACAAAGCACATAAAATACCCTCAAGATACTGCATTTCGACATTAAGAATTAAATATAATCCGCCAATGATGATAATTCCAAAAAACATTTCGTACCATCGTATTGGACGATTAAAGAATATGGGTTCGAGAATGGATGCAAAAAAAGAACCTGTTGAAAAAATGGCTAAAGTGATCGAAACATTGGAAATGTTGATGGCTCGAAAAAAGAAAATCCAATGTACGGCGATAAGTCCACCACCAAGGGTGAGCTTTGCGACTTGTTTCCAGTGCAATTTAAAATTTTGCTTAGTGACTAACAAATAGATCAACACGAAAACACCTGCCAAACCCATGCGATACCAAACCATTTGAGTTTCTTTAATTGAGATGAGTGCGCCTAAAATGGCAGTAAATCCCCAAATAAATACTATAAAATGAAGATGAAGGTGGCTTTTAAATAGATTTTTTATTGGCATTATTTGGAAAGTCGTTTTTTTACTAACGAAAATACCCTATTTGGTATAATTTAGGGTTTAAAATCTTTGTTTTTTTTCAAAATAAAACATTCTTTGATGTTTTCAAGATTTGGACTATTGCGAATGGCAACAAATTCGTAGCCGTAGGCTGACAGAAAATTTAAGGCATCGATGATTGAATTAAATTGTATGTCTTGTTGGTTTTCGTCTCTCAGAATTTCATTATTGGAGGAAAGAAATTGTATTTTTTGCCCATAATTTATTCTCAATGTAATTTTTACTGAAAATAAAGATTCTATGCTTTCTATTGCAATGAAACTGGCATTTATTTCGCTTAAGCGCACGTTTCCAACAGATTGTGGATAAAATTTAAATGAAAATAAAACCAAAAACAAGATAAATAAGTTTTTCATAAAATATAATTTAATTTCCACGTAGAAAATATGGCTACAATCGTTGGCTCATGTTCTTGACCATCATTTCTTTCCACGTTACAAAATCTCCCGCGATAATTCGGCGTCTGGCCTCGCGAACCAACCAAAGATAAAATCCAAGGTTGTGAATGGTGGCTATTTGTTTGCCCAAAAGTTCATTTACGGTAAACAAATGACGAAGATATGCTTTGGAATATTCGGTATCTACAAAAGTTATTGCCATTTCGTCGATAGGTGAAAAGTCTGCTTCCCATTTTTTATTTTTGATATTTATGGTTCCGTTTGCGGTGAAAAGCATTCCGTTTCGAGCGTTTCGCGTTGGCATAACGCAATCGAACATATCCACGCCAAGGGCAATGTTTTCTAAAAGATTTATCGGCGTACCAACGCCCATCAAATACCGTGGCTTTTCTTCGGGAAGTATATCGCACACAATTTCGGTCATGGCATACATTTCTTCGGCTGGTTCACCAACCGAAAGCCCGCCAATAGCATTCGCTTGCTGGTTGGAATTGGCAATGTATTCCGCAGATTGCATCCGCAAGTCTTTGTAGGTGCTACCTTGCACAATCGGCATAAAGGTTTGTTCAAAGCCATATTTATACGGCAGTTTTGTAAGATGATTGATACATCGATCCAACCAACGGTGCGTCATATGCATGCTTCGTTGCGCATAGCGATAGTCACACGGATAGGGCGTGCATTCATCAAATGCCATGATGATGTCGGCGCCAATCGTTCGCTGAATTTCCATGACGTTTTCAGGTGTGAAAAAATGATAAGACCCATCGATATGCGATTTAAACTTAACACCTTCTTCTTTTATTTTGCGATTTGCTGATAATGAATATACTTGATATCCACCAGAATCTGTGAGAATTGGCCTGTCCCAGTTCATAAATTTGTGAAGCCCGCCCGCTTTTTCAAGTATTTCAGTCTGCGGACGAAGGTATAAGTGGTATGTGTTTCCGAGGATAATGTCGGGATTGATATCATTTTTTAGTTCCCGCTGGTGCACGCCTTTTACTGTGCCAACAGTTCCAACGGGCATAAATATTGGAGTTTCTATTACGCCGTGGTCGGTGATGATGGTTCCCGCACGGGCTTTGGATTGTGGGTCTTTTTTGAGTAAATCGAATGTCATGGGGCAAATATAGGGAATTTTGGGGGGATACGATTTGCCGTAATTATAAAAATATTGTTTAATAAAAATGAAGGCGCTATAAAAAATATAAAATAAAGTATTGATTATTAGCTATTTGATTAACTTTATATCGTAATTCCCTAAATTTTAAAAAAAATGTTAAAAAAATCTATTTTATTAGAAAACAAAGCGAGTGTTCATGTCCGAAATTTACAGTTAATTATTAAATCTGATATCAGGGAGAGCACTATTCCCATTGAAGAAATTGGATTTTTGGTTGTTGATCATCCTGAGATTTACGTGAGTATGACCGCAATGAATTTGCTGATTGAAAATAATGCTTGTATAATAATTTGTGGAAAATCTCATTTGCCAAACGGTATGTTTCTCAACCTTAACAGCCATCATGTGCAACAAGAGATTTTTAGAAACCAGATTGAGGCAAGTGTTCCGCTAAAAAAACAATTGTGGCAGCAAACCATTCAGGAAAAAATTCTGAATCAAAGTATTTTTTTAGAACGCGTTACAGGACAAAAAAATAATTTAGCATTCTTTGCATCAAAAGTTTTAAGTGGCGACACCAGCAATATGGAAGGCGTTGCGGCTGCACAATATTGGAAAGGTTTGCCTTTATCGGCAGATGAAGTGACGGGAATAAAACGCGAACGTTTTGGCGATTATCCGAATAATTTTTTAAATTACGGCTATGCCATTTTACGCGCAGCAACGGCGAGAGCGCTGTCTGGAAGCGGATTGTTAAACACTTTAGGCATTCATCATAAAAGTAAATATAATGCGTTTGCGTTGGCCGACGACATTATGGAACCTTTTAGGCCCATTGTGGACGAAGCTGTTTTCGAAATTATAAAAAAATATGACGAGCAAGAACTCAATACTCAAATAAAAGCCGATTTACTTCAAATTTTGACGAGAACGGTATATTTTAAAGACGAGAAAAGCCCACTTATGGTTGGACTTCAAAAAACGTCGAGCAGTTTGCAACAATGTTTTATGGGTGAGCGGAAAAAAATTAAATATCCAAAATTATGGAACTTAATGGATACCGAATAATGTGGCTTTTTGTGTTTTTTGACTTGCCAACAGAGACAAAAACAGATCGACGAAATGCATCAGGATTTAGAACTAATTTGCTGAAAGATGGATTTTCAATGATGCAATATTCTGTTTATCAGAGGCATTGTGCCAGTAGCGAAAGTGCGGACGTACATGAAAAACGCATTCAAAGGTTGCTACCGCCCATGGGCAAAGTAAGTGTTTTGCGAATTACTGATAAGCAGTTTGGCAACATTATGAACTTTTGGGGACGCGCCGAAGTGCCAAAGCCACCACCGCCCATGCAGTTGGAATTGTTTTAAAGAATTTTGGATTGTTGGAATGCTGGATTGTTGGATTATTGGATTGTTGGATTATTAGATTATTAGAATTTTGGAATGCTATAAACAAAAAAATGCTTCAATGTAGGTTTATCACACCTGCAAAGAAGCATTTTTTGATGACGATATTTGGCTTTAAAGTTATGACTATTAGAAAGGTACGCGCCAACTAATATCGTGTTTTCCAATCTTTAATCAAACCACAACGTAAGCTATAATTAATGGTTTTACGTTTAAAATATCGTGTTTTCCAATCTTTAATCAAACCACAACCCAGAAGGTCGGTTTAACCACATAATTAGTAATATCGTGTTTTCCAATCTTTAATCAAACCACAACCTATATTGCTTAATGCCGTTTGCAAACCAAAATATCGTGTTTTCCAATCTTTAATCAAACCACAACTGTAGCTCGGTTGCGATGGTGCTTTTAAATAATATCGTGTTTTCCAATCTTTAATCAAACCACAACTATCGCTAAGTTTGATAACCTCAACACTTTAATATCGTGTTTTCCAATCTTTAATCAAACCACAACCATCTCTAAAAATGCAACAAATTCAGTTTTAATATCGTGTTTTCCAATCTTTAATCAAACCACAACTTAATGGCTACTGCTGATGTAAGATCATCGAATATCGTGTTTTCCAATCTTTAATCAAACCACAACTACTTGTTATCATAGTGTTTAATTTTAAAAATATCGTGTTTTCCAATCTTTAATCAAACCACAACAAAACCATACAATTGTCATTTTCGTATAATAATATCGTGTTTTCCAATCTTTAATCAAACCACAACAGAATTTGCCGTGTAAATCACTTCCTTAATAATATCGTGTTTTCCAATCTTTAATCAAACCACAACAAAGTAGAATAAAATACACTTCAAGTGTTGAATATCGTGTTTTCCAATCTTTAATCAAACCACAACTAAACCAATCTTCGTACTTTTTAGATAACTAATATCGTGTTTTCCAATCTTTAATCAAACCACAACCGTTTAATTCAAATTTACTTCTAATTTTAAATATCGTGTTTTCCAATCTTTAATCAAACCACAACGTCTTGCGCTAAATAATTTTCGATAATCTGAATATCGTGTTTTCCAATCTTTAATCAAACCACAACTAATCTGGATAATCAATTAAAAAAGCATTAAATATCGTGTTTTCCAATCTTTAATCAAACCACAACACAACTGGAGGGATAAACAAGAAGTTGACCAAATATCGTGTTTTCCAATCTTTAATCAAACCACAACAATACCAAACATTGCTCTAATTGGTTTTAAATATCGTGTTTTCCAATCTTTAATCAAACCACAACAATAAAATTGTTGTTTTCGTCAAGTTTTTTAATATCGTGTTTTCCAATCTTTAATCAAACCACAACGATTTGAAAAGCAACACACCACGCTTGTTTAATATCGTGTTTTCCAATCTTTAATCAAACCACAACCAGTAGCAATGTCACACACAGGCACGGGTAAATATCGTGTTTTCCAATCTTTAATCAAACCACAACAAAGTAAGAATTGTTTAATGCAAATCTTTTAATATCGTGTTTTCCAATCTTTAATCAAACCACAACCCGCCAAAAGAAAACATTTCAGTTTATAAAATATCGTGTTTTCCAATCTTTAATCAAACCACAACGTCCCATGCGTACTTTCTTAATTCATTTAAATATCGTGTTTTCCAATCTTTAATCAAACCACAACTTTTAAATATAACTGAACTTCATCCATAACAATATCGTGTTTTCCAATCTTTAATCAAACCACAACCGCTTCCTCTTCCTCTTCAACAGGTTTGATAATATCGTGTTTTCCAATCTTTAATCAAACCACAACTTCTTCTGCTGTCATTGTGTTTTGAATTTGAATATCGTGTTTTCCAATCTTTAATCAAACCACAACCGATACGTTTTGTTAAAAAGATACGAAATGAATATCGTGTTTTCCAATCTTTAATCAAACCACAACGAATTTGCCGTGTAAATCACTTCCTTAATTAATATCGTGTTTTCCAATCTTTAATCAAACCACAACATTAATCAAATCGGTTGTGAGCGCAATTGAATATCGTGTTTTCCAATCTTTAATCAAACCACAACTATGTTTTGGTTTTCATTCATTTTATTCTAATATCGTGTTTTCCAATCTTTAATCAAACCACAACAGTCTACGAATATAGGATAAGGTTTCCCCGAATATCGTGTTTTCCAATCTTTAATCAAACCACAACATGTAATGTAAAATAAAATGATACAACCTAAATATCGTGTTTTCCAATCTTTAATCAAACCACAACATATAAGTGTTGGTAACAACTTTCTTACTTAATATCGTGTTTTCCAATCTTTAATCAAACCACAACAAAGAAAAAATAACTTTTAAAAATGGCAAAAATATCGTGTTTTCCAATCTTTAATCAAACCACAACTTTCAAAAGCAACTTTTAATTGAAAATTTTAATATCGTGTTTTCCAATCTTTAATCAAACCACAACGGGCTTTGTCGTCTGCTATTGGTTGCAACTAATATCGTGTTTTCCAATCTTTAATCAAACCACAACACAACATTCCAAGATATTGTTTTTTAGAGGAATATCGTGTTTTCCAATCTTTAATCAAACCACAACACTATCCATTTGTAAAGTTTATCGAGCTCGAATATCGTGTTTTCCAATCTTTAATCAAACCACAACTATTGGATTATAATTTTTGCAAAATTCCGAAATATCGTGTTTTCCAATCTTTAATCAAACCACAACGGGTGTGCGCTCCGATTCCATTGCTTTCGGAATATCGTGTTTTCCAATCTTTAATCAAACCACAACAGCGTAGCACTCGCGAAATAACCAACTTAAAATATCGTGTTTTCCAATCTTTAATCAAACCACAACTGTGCTTCTTCTTTTATCTTAGGTATGTTCAATATCGTGTTTTCCAATCTTTAATCAAACCACAACCGAGTGGGCTTCGCCGAAACTCGGTTGTGGTTTGGCTGTTTAAGAATTGGAACAAAATGTCAAAGAACTTTTTAAACTACAAATGCTTTAATAAAACATTTGGGTTGGAACGATTAAACCAAAAATTCAAAATTTCGGCTTGATTTAATTCCTGATTAATTTTATAAACTACTGTAATGTATGGCGTAACCATAAACTTTCTGTTTTGCGTTTCTAAAAAAAAACTGAAACTCTCGGGAAAAATCTCGACTTGTCTAAGATTTTGTTTAACTAAGTTCGAAAAATTAACTGCTTTTTCTCGACCATATTTATCAAATAAATAAAATACAATTTCGTCAAATTCTAATTGTGCAATTTTTGAAAATTTTATTTTCATTTTCTGTTTGCAATTATCGTGTCAACATCAAATATGAAATCTTCTTGATTGATATATTGTCCATCTATAAATTGTTGCTCTGCAATTTTTATTTTCGCACTTAAAATTTCAAATTCATAAAGCTGGGGCTGAATTATTTCAATAATTTTTATTATTTCATCTAAAGTAAATTTATTGTCCCGCAATTTTCTATAAAATGTCGCAATAGGAATATTAGCCTTTTCGCTAATGTACTCTGTTTTGTAAGGCGAGTTCGAAATGGTTTTATCAAAATTAGCAACTATTTTTCTTGTTTCTAATAATTCAGTTATCATATTAAATAATTTAATTTATCACAAATATATACAATATTATTTAATAATATTTATTTTCCCTAAAACTGAAACTTTTACTTTAATGGGATTAAACGTAAACCAGCCTGTTTTTCCTTCTCCAAAACCTCTAATTTGTTTATAGTCTATATCTGTAACTGTTGAAGATTTATGTTTTCTAAAAAAATAATCTCCAGATGTCAACTTCTGCACTCTAAACAACTTCTCTTTCAAAACATCATAATCAGGATTTGTCCAATTTATCTCCTCTTCGTTTAGACCCAATAAAAACATATCATTAATATGTAGCGTCGTTACAGTTTCTTTTCCGTCTGCTGGCAATTGATATGCCGGAAATCCTTTACTTTTTCGTTCTACAACTGTCCAAAATGTCACTACTTCTTCTTTTAAATTGCCTTTTTCATCTTTATAAATTAATACATGATGGTTATTTCTGGGATTAACCCATTGGTTTATATTATCTTTTAGCTTTTCTGCACCACTAAAGTTTTCTTTCATTCTAATTTTTAAAATGGGTACTGGCTCACCATTCTTATTAGGTAAGAAAATTTGAGGTTGTTTTACTCCGTTTTCATCAACTATAAAAAAAGTATTTGCAGGAATAGTTCCTTTTACAAATCCACCTAATTCATGAATTCTTTTAAAAATTATTTTTTTTATAGATTCATCAACCACTTTCTCCAATTGCTTTTCCGTCGCTAAACTATCAATTTCTTTTCTAACATGAAATGCCACTTCTCCATTAAAATTTCTTTTTCCAAAAACGGTTTCTTTATGCAATTGTCCTCGTGCGGCAACCCCTTTGTTAATGTGCATTTTTCCGTTTTTTTCAACTTTAGAATATCGAACCGTAATGTCATTTGAAATTCGTTTGTGAGAAACCAATATTTTATCAACAGCTTTTTCGGCGTCATATCGAAAAGTTTCCCATGGCATCGGAAACTCTTTTAAATCGTAATTTCGGTTATATCGGTTCCATCTTGATAATTCTTGCAAATAACTTGTTTTGCCGCAAGCCATTACCAAAGCATCAATAGCATGATGACGATGGTCTTCGCGAGTTTTGGCATTTTCGTCATTTAAAACAGAATTCAAACCCCATTTTTGACGTAGATTAGCTGTCATTTGTCCTGGCGACACATTAACTTTTTTACAAACTTGTTTCAGATAGTTGGATGCTTCTTTACTTATAAAACGAGTATCATTTAGTTGCCGTGATGAAAAATCATCATCAAATTTTAGTTGAACAAATCGTTTAAATTTTTGATAGGCATTTGGATATTCTTTGGTATCCGAAAACAATTTTAAGGCTCTTTCTTTTCTTGAGGTCCAATCTAATTCATCGCTTCCATAAAATTCAAATGGTGTTTTGTCGCCTTTTAGTCGGTTTTCGTTTGCATAACATAATGTTTTGTTGTTAAAACTATCATTTAAAGAGCGACTCCAAGGATGAATATGTTCTATTTGAACTTCGCCTGTAAATAATTTTGTTATAGGGATTGCAATTCCAGTATAAGGACACGTTTGTTTGCATTCTTCCCAAAGTTTGAATTTTAAAATGTTGTCGTGCGAAACTCTTGTATATTTTTCAACTTCGCTTTTTACTCTGTCGTTTTCTCTTTCTAATCGTTTTTGATCTCTACGGATTTTATTACGCTGCGATTTTGAGATTTTTAAATCACGAGCCATTTCAACTTTTATTTCGTCAATTTGTCCGTGTTCGTCAATTATTTCATTAACTAATTTTCTTAATTCAAATAAGGCAGTAATTACAACTGGATTTCTAATGGATTGAATTTGCTTATCGGCTTCCTTACCAACGGGTAATTTTTGTAACAAGCCAACTGCGTCAATTGTAGCCGAATGATGGTATAATTTCTTAAGTTGTTTATCATCAATATCGAAATCCGTACGTAGTAAATTCTTTATGGTGTCTATAAATCCGCCTGAAATTTTAGATCGAATAACACCTTCAATATTATCTATTAAATCCAATTGTTTTTGATTTTCGTCGAAGTAATCATCTTGCCATTTATTACCAAAACAATTTTTTATTCCGCCCATAACTACGGCAACATCGTAGGTATATCCTATCTTTAAAAAAGGTAAAACATTGGCGATTGCTTTTCTGCTTAAACTCGCATAACCGTCTTTTACATTAAATTTTGATATAGCGACTGCTTGTTCTTCTGTAAATTTCCAATTATCTATTGCGTATTCTTTCAGGTTGGATTTACTATCAAAAAAGTATAAAACATGCCAAATGTCTTCCTGCTCCTTATCAGAAAAATCAAACCATTGTTTTCCAAAGAATTTTTTGTTAGCTAAATTTGAAATGGTGTGTGTACCAACTATTTTGTCATCGTCTTTATAATTAAATTTGAATTCGGCACTTTCTTTACCAATAGCTTTTCGTAATTTTTTAAAATCAATTTTATCGGATAAAAGTAATTGCTCAATTAATTTTTCTTTTTCCAATAGCGAAATTTTATTACCGTTATATTCTACTGTATTCACCCACTGCCAAATTCTGAACATTTCGACAGGAATAGCACTTAACGGGCATTTAGTTTTTGATGGCTCTAAAGAACAGTTACCAACCAAATGCTTTTGAGAACGCAACGGTCGTTGATGAAATAAAATTCCATCTTGTTTATAATCATCTTGTTTTCTACCGCCAAATATCGTTTTTAAATCATGGTTTAATTCCGAATGAAATTGGGCTTGTTTGTTCCATATCCTTTCAAATTCGTCGACATACATCTTTCGGGTAGTGTATCGATTTCTGATTCTTTCCAAACCATTTTGAAAAGGTTGGTTTTCTTTTGGATAAATTTCATATAAATATGAACCTAACGTCTTACCTTCGATACTTTCTATAGTATCGTCGATTCCAATTTTTCCTTCTTTTACATTTCCTTTAAAAATGGCGCCATCGTCGCTACCGCCTTTTCTACTGTTACTCAAAAATCCTCGCCTTTGTAATAAGTGATACAAAATTCTTCCTATTTCTTGTAATGATAATTTTTCAATTAATGCTTTTTGGCGAAGTTCATAGGGATTTATGGCAAACCAATTGGCAAGTTTATCGGTTGGAAATAATTTGGATTTTTTCCAATCTTCAACATCGCCAGCAGCTATTGGACACATTTTATTTTCTGAAAGTGATTTTAATAAAATTTTCTTTCTTATTCTTCGTCTAAAAAACTGACGGCGCACACCTCTTGCACCTGTTCGACTTGCATTTTTTGACATTTCATTATCACCATCGCCCAAATTCTCGACACCCATTGGAAAAATTCTACTTCCAATACCAACTATTGTTTTCTTTGCATCGTCCACAATCGCCCACCCAATACTATTTGTCCCCAAATCTAATCCTAAAATTTTCGCCATAATTAGTATATATTTATATCCTTCGTAAAGTAATAAATTAAATATTTAAAAAAAAACGTAATGGCACTTGTTTTTCAATAAATGTAAACGCATATTTGCAGTGATTAAAATTTCCAATCTTTAATCTTATCACAATAAGGCTATATGCCGTAGGTGAAAACCTTTAGTCCTGCTTCGGTGGGACTTTTTTTTGCAATGATTGCCTATTTGCAGTGATTAAAATTTCCAATCTTTAATCTTATCACAATAATCCGCCTCGGCGGAGTAGGTGAAAACCTTTAGTCCTGCTTCGGTGGGACTTATTTTTGCAATGATTACCTATTTGCAACGATTAAAATTTCCAATCTTTAATCTTATCACAATAATCCGCCTCGGCGGAGTAGGTAAAAACCTTTAGTCCTGCTTCTGTGGGACTTTTTTTTGCAAAAAAAACAATTTTAAAACCTAAGTTTAAAAATTGTTTTAGCAAATCGTACGTTATAGCCCCTACTCCAAAAACACCCCTACCCCATCGCCATCAAATACAACCCGTACATTTTCTTGCATTGACGTAGATAAAGAAATACCTTTAAAATCAACTTTTACTGGATATTTTTTGTGGTTTCTATCCACCAAAACAGCAGTTTTGAATTTGCTAAGTGGCACTGCTAAAAAATGGCGAACAGCATAAATGAGCGTCGTTCCCGAGTTTAACACGTCATCTACCAAAACCAAACCTTTGTTTTCGTAATCTTCGGCAGATATGGTAGTTGTGATTGAATTTTCTGGCTTTTGTTTGTCAATTTCGACGGCGCACAAGGTGATTTTTAGATTCGAAATTTTTTGCAATTCAGTTGCTAACTTTTGCGCAAAAACAAAGCCATTACTGGCAATTCCAGCCAAAACAATTTCGTTTTCGTCAATGAAAGTTTCGTATATTTGATAGGCAATTCGTCTAATTTTATGTGATATTTCGGTGGCGTTTAGAATAGCATTCATGAGTGAATCTTTATTTAATGGGTATTACAAAACGCAAAGTTAACAATATATTTTTTGTAACATTAATTGATGAAAATTTGTTTGAATATGAACGATTCATAACGCTCTTTTCAGATGTTTCATATTACTTTTTCAAACAACTTCCGCAACAACAAAAGTACTTCCACCAACAAAAATAAAATCAGAGTTAGAAGCATTTTTTTTCGCTTCTGAAAGTGCCAAATTTACAGTATTAAAGGCGTCACCGATTAAATTGTATGCAATGGCACTTGCTTGAAGTTCAATAGCTGGTAAACCTCGGAGAACATTTGGAGAACAAAAATAGTAAGTAGCATTTTTTGGAAACAAAGGCAAAATTTCGGCTAAATCTTTGTCATTTACAACTCCGAGGACGATGTGTAAATTATCAAATATTTGATTTCTAATTTGATTAATCACAATCGCAAGACCATGCTTATTGTGTCCGGTGTCTGCAACTATTGTTGGGAATTGCCCTAATTCTTGCCAACGACCGAGCAAATGCGTATTTTTCAATACGTACATTAAACCGTCTTTTAGTTTTTCCTCGGATATTAAAAATTGCTCTTGCGAACGAAGAATCGTAATGGTTTGAATTACTGTTTTTATATTGGCATTTTGATAATCGCCGCGCAACATTGACGGATATGGGTTTTGAATCAATTCTGACGCAAAATAAATTTCCGATTTACAATCTTGTGCTTTTTGGAGAAATACAGGCTTCGATTCTTGCGTAAATTCCCCAATTATAACGGGGACGTTTTGTTTTATAATACCAGCTTTTTCAGTTGCAATGGCTTCAATTGTTGTGCCCAAAAACTGCGTATGATCCAAACCAATATTTGTAATTACGGAGATTAAGGGCAGAATGATATTGGTCGCATCAAGCCTTCCACCCATTCCAACCTCAATAATATTAATATCAGTTTTATGGGATTTAAAATATTCAAAGGCCAAACCTGCGGTCATTTCAAAAAAACTCAATTGATTTGCTTCAAAAAATGATTTGTGTTTTTTAACAAAATCTACAATAAATTTTTTATCAATGTCAATTCCATTTATTTTCACGCGCTCGCGAAAGTCTCTTAAATGTGGTGATGTGAATAATCCGACTTTGTAGCCAGATTCTTGCAAAATGGATGCTAACATGTGAGAAGTAGATCCCTTTCCATTTGTTCCAGCAACATGAATGCATTGTAATTTAAGATGCGGATTTTCTAAGTGATTGCAAAGTAAGACAATATTTGAAAGGTCATTTTTATATGCAGACGCACCAACATTTTGGAACATAGGCAGCTGCTGAAACATCCAATCGGTTGTTGCTTGGTATTTTATATCAATAGTATTACTTTGTATTGGCATTTATGAAAAAATAAAAATCATTCCGAAAGCTTAAAATTATAAATAATTTTACCAACTTGCTTTTCGGGCGCATCATTGTTGGCATCAAATTTAGTGTTTAGCGCCGCAATTTTTGCTTGCTCCGTCAAACATTTTGCGGTATTTGTTGAACCTTTAATTCCTGCGACAACCTCTGTAACTTGACCCGCAT
Organism: Bacteroidota bacterium; assembly: GCA_043778045.1. Taxonomy (GTDB): domain Bacteria; phylum Bacteroidota; class Bacteroidia; order Flavobacteriales; family Flavobacteriaceae; genus Flavobacterium. The sequence continues at coordinate 24,636 of JAYWGW010000107.1, forward strand.
TGTTGACAGAAATTTGTACTACTACAATGCCTTGTTCGTTGCAAATGTATTTTGGATTTGGCTTGCTTAATGCTTTTCTACCCGATAGTTGGTAGTTTCCTGCGCCATTTCCGCGACCGCTTCCGCTTCCAGATCCGTAGGCACTTCCTGTGCCGATGCCTTGTCCGCTTCCATTTCCACCACCAGAACCTGTGCCAGTTCCACCTGCACCAGCATAACCCGTTGAAGCTGTGTTTCCCTTTGAACTTCCTTTATTTCCTGATACTTTATCATCGCCGTCGCCAGATTTTGAACTTGAATTTAAAATGTTTGCCAATGCATCAGAGGTAGATTTTGAGACCGTCGGCTTCGGTTTTTCCGCAGGTTTCTCAATTGGTTTTTTCGGCTCTATTTTTGGTTTTTTTACTTCGGTAACTTTTGCAACTTCTTCGTCAGAATCGTTTGTCAATATTGATTCAAACTCATCTGCAGATTCAATTTTTTTTGTGGCTTGCGCTGGAGCGGGTGAAATTTCTTCAAAATTGTCACCCATACCTGTTTCAGAATCGCCAAAATTTACGGCAATATTGCCGCCACCACCGCCACCTTCAATCTCAGGAACTTCGATAGTTGAATTAAAGTTTAGAAAAAATAAAAGCATAAATAACATTAGAAACAACAAGCTTGTTGCCGCAAATGATTCTTTTTTATGTGATATAGTCCGGGTTGCTGTCATAAAATTTCTAAGTTTAAAATCAACTTCGCTAAATTTTTAAACGGTAAAAAAAATATTTTATTATTGCTAAAGCGTCCAAAAATATTTTTACAAATGACGGAATTTATATTATTAGCGACATCCTTTTTTTATTCCGTTTTATAAATTATAAAAATAAAATACAAATTATCAGAAAACTATTTACATAAGGCACCTCTAAAAACTCAGTTGCAAATAAATTTAAATCTTTTAAATTACATTTTTAGTAAAGTACCTTTAGGTGTATTAAGAAAATTACGCACGCAAAGACTTAATGATCATAATCTTCTTATTGGTTTACTTTAAAGTTTGATTTTGATTTAATTATTAGAGCCCTCCATTAATGAACCTATTAAACACTACAAAACCAATTGTTTTAAAGCAATTTCAAATGCTGTTGCGCTAATGTTTGTTTTGCTATTGCTCCTGTCAAATGCTTTTTGGATTGCTTTTTTAATGGTTTCAGAAGTGTCTAAAAAGATTGCCTCGTCTGTCATTTGTACTTTCTTTTCCATAAAATAGGCAAAAACACGCGCCATTCCACAATTTGAAATAAAATCTGGAATCAGAGATATTTTGTTATCCACATGTTCCATAATCGGTCCAAAAAATATGGCGGTGTCGGCAAAAGGAACGTTCGCTCCACAAGAGATCACTTCCAAATTATTGGCAATCATGCTGTCAACCTGCGATTGTGTAACCAATCTTGAAGCTGCACATGGAGTAAAAATTTCAGCACCAAGTGTCCAAATCTTTTCGTTGATTTCTGCAAAAGAAAGCATGTTTTCAGCCACAAGTTGGTTGCCGTTCTTGTTTAGAAACAGTGTTTTTATCGCCATGAAACTAAAACCATCTTCGTTGATAATGCCTCCGTTTCTGTCAATTATGCCAATTATTTTTACGCCCATTTCTGCTAAATAAAATGCGGCCGCTGAACCAACATTTCCAAATCCTTGGACTATGGCTTTTTTGCCTCGCACATCGCCACCATATATATCGTAGAAATGTTTTACGGCTTCGGCAACGCCATATCCAGTGATCATGTCGGCAACGGTATATTTCTCTGCAACGTTTGGTGAAAATTTCAAATTTTCTATAACCTTCACAACGCCTTGCCGCAGTTGCCCAATTCGATTTATTTTATCGGCTTCAGTCGGACGAAAATGCCCGTTGAACACGCCTTCTTGCGGATGCCAAACGCCACATTCTTCGGTCATTGGAATGACTTCGTGAATTTCATCGACATTCAAATCGCCTCCAGTCCCGTAGTAGCTTTTCAACAATGGCGACACGGCTTTGTACCAACGTTGCAAAACGCCCTTTTTGCGCGGATCGTTTGGATCGAAATTAATGCCAGATTTTGCACCACCAATCGCTGGACCAGAAACAGAAAATTTCACTTCCATGGTTTTAGCCAAAGACAGCACTTCATTCATATCCAAACCTTTACGCATACGTGTGCCACCGCCCGCTGCGCCACCCCGAAGTGAATTGATAACAGTCCATCCTTCGGCTTCGGTTTCTGCATCTTTCCAATTAAAGACTATTTCTGGAGCCTTATTTTCAAATATATGTAATAAATCTTTCATTTTTTTGCGAATAGCTTATATTTGCAAATGTAAACTTTTCGCATAGAAAGTTTTTAAAATTTTAGTAAAAAAAATTATGAAAAAAATTATAATGTTTTTGTTTTCAGTTGTATTTATTTCGATTTTAGCAAGTAGTTGTTCAACTGATAGCTCATTTCCAGCAGCAGTTGCAACGACGCCCGGAACGATAAAAAAATTGATTGAAAGCGCTTATTATAATGGACAAGTAAGTACTATAGAATATAATTTTAATTATGAAAGTGGAAATTTAAACGCAATAAATTTTGGTTCAAATTTCAAATTTGAATTCACTATGGATGGAAATAAAATATCTCAGGTAAAAACTGTTTCTAACAATATCTCAAGCAATATTAATACAATTTTGTATGAAGGGACAAATTTAAAATCAATTACGAATGCGAGTAGCAACGAAAAATCTGAATTTGCACACCTCAACGGATTGATTGCAACTGACCGAAATTTCTACGGTTTAAGCAATGGAACATGGGTTTTGTCAAGTCTTAAAAATTTTACTATAAATAGTGCATCAAACGTTGAATCAACGCTTTACACATTTTATCAGGTTAGTAATCAAGCGTCAAAGTCAAGCTATGAATATGACAACAAAAACCATCCATTTAAAAACATGAATCCATATTTACGCTATATATTATCGTATGAATCGTTTTTATCCTTTGGTGTGAACAATTTGACAAAAAAATTCGAATATCCAAGTGCAACTGCGACAACGTCCACACAATCTCATAATTATGTGTATGTTTACAATCAATCAAATTTTCCCATATCAATAAAAAAATACGGTTTTTCAAACAATGTATTGCAATCAGAATGCATAATTGAATATAATTAAAATTACAAAGGCGCTTCACTATTGCTAATATTATTATTGCAAGTTTAGCGTGGCATATTTTATTCAGAATATTTCATTCGCAAAATCACTATTGACCTTCGTTTGGAATATTAGACTTTATGAGCCTCTTAAATGTGACTATTATCAAAGTCCAAGCAATTCTCTTTTAAGTTTTTCATCCACAGGATTATCTCCTAAATAAATGCTGAAAAATGCTTTTTTAAAATCTAATCCAACAACTGTACCCTTTAAAACATCATTTTTATAAACGTATATGGACTGATCCTTTGGGTTCCACAAAAAATTGAAAGTGTCATTTTCAACAATTTTTTCAGCTATCATCTCTTTGAATTTGTTTATTTTAGGCTGTAAACTTTCGATATTGTTTTTTGCAGATCTTTGAAACCCAGCATCAACGTTTCTTGAAAATTTTCCCGATGACACTAAAGATGAAGTAATTATAATTTTAAGACCCATATAATTCATATCATTGTCAACAATTTTTTTTGGCTCTTGTGAAAGTATTTCAAGATACAATGCCTGAATGTAAACGTCCATCCAAAGTTTGGAACGATAGCCAAAACCGCTTAATTCCAATTTTTTACCAAGAAAATCAATGTTTCTTGGAATGATTTTTCCGCCAACGTTGTATTCTTTTTGACTATAAGACAATACTGAAAAACATGTAAATATTAAAAGTGCTAATTTTTTCATAAAACAGTAACTTTAAGATTGAATTGTAAAAATATATAAAAAATTCTAATATGCTACTTTGTATTGAATTAAATACACTAAAATAATTTTTGCAAAAATTTTTAAACATCTGTAGTATTTTTTCTTCATGAAAATAACAATAAACATGTTTATCTTACAATTTTTTAATATTATGTTAAGTTTATTATCAAGAATAAAGAAATTTTGCTTTTATATTTATTATGAATGTATACAATGTAAACCATACACTTTCAAAAAAAATTCTTAGAATTTTAAAAAAAAACTGCGTAAATAATTCATAAATAAAACTTCTTGCTTTACAAAATTTTGTTTTACAATAAAATTTTAATCTTGGAAACAAAAAGATTATGATTCCAAAATACAGATTTTAATGTATAAAACTGTCTGGTTACTAAAAAATTTTGAAATATATATAAAAAACAAAATTGAAATTTTATCTTTGTATTTCCCACATTATAAAAAAACGCATTTCAAATGGAATATTTAGATTTTGAATTACCTATAAAAGAGCTTGTAGATCAGTTGGATAAATGTCAGATAATTGGTTTGGAATCAAACGTCGACGTAACCGAGACCTGCCAAAAACTTGAGAAAAAACTCGACGAAACGAAGCGAAATATATATAAAAATTTGTCAGCTTGGCAGCGTGTGCAATTGTCAAGGCATCCAAACAGACCTTACACATTAGAACATATAACTGCTTATTGTGGCGATAGCTTTTTGGAGCTTTTTGGAGATAGAAACTTCAAAGACGACAAGGCAATGATTGGTGGATTGGGAAAAATTGACGGACAGTCCTATATGATCGTAGGTCAACAAAAGGGCATTAACACAAAGATGCGACAATATCGCAATTTTGGAATGGCAAATCCAGAAGGATATCGGAAAGCGCTACGTTTGATGAAAATGGCAGAAAAATTTGGCATTCCAGTTTTGACGTTGATTGACACTCCAGGTGCATATCCAGGTTTGGAAGCAGAAGAACGTGGTCAAGGCGAAGCGATCGCAAGAAACATTTTCGAGATGATCAATTTGAAAGTTCCGATAATCACCGTGATTGTCGGCGAAGGCGCATCAGGTGGCGCATTGGGAATTGGCGTTGGTGACCGCGTTTTGATGATGGAAAATACTTGGTATTCCGTGATATCCCCCGAATCATGTTCATCAATTTTGTGGAAAAGTTGGGATTATAAAGAACAGGCAGCTGAAGCTTTAAAATTGACTTCGACTGACATGAAAAAACAAAAATTAGTAGATGACGTGATTCCAGAACCTCTCGGTGGCGCACATTATGACAAGGCAACTGCATTCAGAACCGTTAAACAATATATTACAAAAGCATTTAGTGAACTAAAAGACTTATCAACAGCTGAACTTGTTGCCCAAAGAATGGATAAATATAGCAAAATGGGTGAATATAAGGAATAAACTATCTAAACTCAAAAAAATCCGAAGCCTTGCAGTTTCGGATTTTTTTTGAGTTATAAACAAAAAATAGTTAGTTATAAACATTTATCTCGGAAAACTTAAACTTGAAAATTTTTATTTTTTTGGTATTTTCGCAATATGGAAAGCGTACGAAATTTAACTCCAACTCGGACAGAAAAAACATCAATAATAAACCTCGAAAAAGGTAAACTGCAACCTCAAGCACTCGATTTGGAAGAAGCGGTTTTGGGTGCTATGATGATTGATAAAAAAGGAATTGACGAGGTTATCGACCTTTTGCAACCCGATGCGTTTTATAAAGATGCACATAAACATATTTTTGAAGCTATCCTGCAACTTTTTAGCGAATCGCAACCAGTAGATTTATTGACAGTTTCTGCCCAATTAAAAAGAAATGCTAAGCTTGAACTTGCAGGAGGCGATTATTATCTAATACAACTTACGCAAAAAATAACCTCATCGGCACACGTTGAATTTCACTCAAGAATAATTCTTCAGAAATTTATTCAACGTAGTTTAATCCGCATATCGTCAGAAATTATTGAGGATTCATATGACGAAACAACAGATGTTTTCGATTTATTAGACAAAGCTGAAACAAAGCTTTACGAAGTTTCACAAGGAAATATTAAGCGTAGTTCTGAAACGGCACAAAGTTTGGTTTTGCAAGCGAAAGCACGAATTGAAGAAATTGCAAAAAAAGAAGGATTGAGCGGTGTTCCCTCAGGTTTTGCTATGTTAGACAAAATAACGTCGGGTTGGCAACCATCTGATTTGATTATCATAGCCGCACGACCAGGAATGGGAAAAACTGCATTTGTTTTGTCAATGGCTCGAAACATAGCAATTGACTTTGGACAACCAGTTGCAATTTTTTCACTTGAAATGGCTTCTGTTCAACTTATTACAAGGCTTATTTCGTCGGAAACAGGACTCTCGTCTGAAAAATTACGAACGGGTAAATTAGAAAAACATGAGTGGGAACAACTGAGTGTTAAAGTTAAAAACTTAGAAAAAGCACCGCTTTTTATTGATGATTCTCCATCGCTATCAATATTTGATTTGAGAGCAAAGGCCAGACGATTGGCTTCGCAGCATGGCATAAAATTGATTATAGTTGACTACTTACAATTAATGACCGCTGGTGGCTCAAATGGCAAAGGAATAGGAAATCGAGAGCAAGAAATATCCACGATATCACGAAACTTAAAGGCTTTAGCAAAAGAATTAAGCATTCCCGTAATTGCGCTTTCACAACTGTCGCGAGCCGTTGAAACAAGGTCAACAACCAGTAAAAGGCCAATGCTTTCTGATTTGAGAGAATCTGGCGCCATTGAGCAAGATGCCGATATTGTATCTTTTATATATCGTCCAGAATATTATAAATTAACTGAATGGGATGACGAAGAACAATCTACAACGCAGGGACAAGCCGAATTTATTATTGCAAAACACCGAAACGGTAGTTTGGAAAACATTCGTCTGAAATTTATAGGAAATCTGGGTAAATTTGACAATTTAGAAGATTACAATACAGGTAGTGATTACTTGCCATCAACAATGAATACGGGTCAAGGCGATAATCCATTTCAGACAAAAAACTTACCCACAGCAAATGAAGCTTTTGGAAATAGCAGTGTAAAAGATAATTATAAAGACAATAGCGATGATGTTCCTTTTTAAAATATTAATATAAAAATTTTATTCTTACTTTATAAAAACATCATATCCCAAGCGCAGTAAAGTGCATGAAACAACAATAAGAAATAATATTCTTATAAACGAATTCCCTTTTCTAATAGCGGTTTTTGCGCCCAGCCAACCACCGAAAGCATTACAGACCGCCATCGGCATTGCAATGGCCCAAATAATTTTACCTTTTGCAATAAATAATAATATAGAACCAAAATTTGTTGCTAAATTTAAAATTTTTGCATTTGCCGAAGCACTCAAAAAATCTTGATGCATCAGAACGATCAAACTAATAACGAGAAAACTACCTGTTCCAGGACCAATAAATCCGTCGTAAAAACCTACACCAAGACTAATTAAAGCTGCATAAATTATAGTCTTTTTTTTACTTAATAATTGATTGCTTACTGCACCTAAATCCTTTTTAACAAAGGTATAAATGGCTAATAAAAATAGGATTGCTATTAAAATTGGCTTCATAAAATCGTTATTTACAGTTGTCAATAATAACGATCCCAAAACTGCCATTACAAATGCTATAATGGCCATCGGTAAAAGTAGTTTCCAATTTAAGTCAACTTTTTTTTGATATTGATAAGCTGCAAAACTTGTTCCTGTGAAAGCAGGAATTTTCAACGTTCCAATGATCGTCGACACTTGGATGTTTGGCATTAGCAACAATGCTATTGGTATTTGAATTAACCCACCACCACCAATAATCGCGTCAACAAATCCCGCAAAAAAAGAAGCCATACAGAGATAAAAAAGGACGTCGTATTCCATATGTTAGTTAAAAGTTTTAAAATTTTTAATGTTTAAAGGTTAGTGTTCTAATATAAAATAGTTTGATTAGATTGGTAAATCATAATTGCTCAAGCAAATTAATTTTTTGATAGAATTTCATATCATAAACGTTTTTTAATAATGTAAAAAATCCCATAGTCTTTCGAAAATGGGATTTACTTTTTACATAATTAAGATATTAAATTTTTCCAGCCACAGCAATCAGATTTAATGCAGATCCTGCAACAAACCAACCAATTTGACCATCATTGTACGTATGATTAGCCATGATTAAATCTGAGCTACCGTCTTCATGGACAAACTCTAAAGATAAAGGCTTCGCAGGTGCAAAGTCGGTTAAATCTATAAAGTTTATCGTATCATTTTCTTGAATTTTATCGTAGTCAGCTTCATTAGCAAATGTCAATCCCAGCATTCCTTGTTTTTTCAGATTCGTTTCATGAATACGAGCAAATGATTTTACAAGAACGGCTTTCACACCCAAAAATCTTGGTTCCATCGCAGCATGTTCTCTTGAAGAACCTTCACCATAATTATGATCACCCACTACAACCGAAGCAATTCCTGCTGCCTTATATGCACGTGCCACAGCGGGAACAGCACCATATTCTCCAGTAATTTGATTTTTTACTGAATTGGCTTTGTGATTAAATGCGTTGATGGCACCAATTAGCATATTATTCGAAATGGCATCCAAATGTCCTCTGAAACGCAACCACGGACCCGCCATAGAAATGTGGTCAGTCGTACATTTTCCAAATGCTTTTATCAAAAGTTTTGCTCCTACTATGTTTTTCCCGTCCCATTTTGCAAATGGAGCGAGCAGTTGCAGTCTTTCTGAAGTTTCAGAAACGGCAACTATAATTCCAGAACCATCCGCAGCTGGCGCCTGATAACCTGGATCTTCGGCATAAAATCCTTTTTCTGGTAATTCATCGCCGCTTGGTTCTTCCAACATCACTTCTACTCCATCTTCGTTTATTAGTTTGTCAGTCAACGGGTTGAAACTTAAATCTCCTGCAATAGCCAAAGCAGTTACTAATTCTGGTGAACCCACAAAGGCCAAAGTATTTGGATTTCCATCCGCACGTTTTGAAAAGTTTCTATTGAACGAATGAACAATGGTGTTGCGTTGTTCCAATTCTGCGCCATCTCGGTCCCACATTCCAATACATGGTCCGCAGGCGTTGGCGAAAACTGTTGCATTAATTTTATCAAAAGTTGCAATAAAACCGTCTCGCTCAATGGTGGAACGCACCACTTCTGAACCTGGCGTTATGGTAAATTGAGATTTCAACTTCAAGTTTTTAGTTGTTACCTGTCTTGCAATAGATGCCGAGCGGGCAATATCTTCATAAGAAGAATTGGTGCACGATCCAATTAAAGCCACTTCAATTTTCAAAGGCCAGTTGTGTTTGATGGCTTCTTCTTTCATTTTAGAAATTGGCGTTGCCAAATCTGGTGTGAATGGACCATTTAAATGTGGTTCCAATTCTGAAAGATTAATTTCTATAACTTGATCAAAATATAATTCTGGATTGGCATAAACCTCTGCATCACCAGTCAAATATGGTCTTATTTTATTTGCTTCATCAGCAACATCAGCGCGGTTTGTTGAACGCAAATATCTGTCCATCGAATCATCATATCCAAAAGTAGATGTTGTAGCACCAATTTCGGCGCCCATATTACAAATGGTTCCTTTTCCAGTACACGACATTGCGATGGCACCTTCGCCAAAATATTCAACAATGGCGCCCGTTCCACCTTTTACGGTAAGAATTCCTGCTACTTTTAAAATTACGTCTTTTGGCGCCGTCCAACCAGAAAGTTTACCCGTTAATTTTACGCCAATCAACTTTGGGAATTTCAATTCCCAAGCCATTCCAGACATTACGTCTACAGCATCAGCTCCACCAACTCCGATTGCAACCATTCCTAAACCACCAGCATTAACAGTGTGTGAATCGGTTCCAATCATCATGCCACCTGGAAACGCATAGTTTTCCAAAACAACTTGATGAATTATTCCTGCGCCTGGCTTCCAAAAACCAATTCCATATTTGTTTGATACCGAGGACAAAAAGTCAAACACTTCATTACTTTGTGATTTAGCACGAGCCAAATCAGTTTTTGCATCCACTTTTGCTTGAATCAAATGGTCGCAATGCACCGTTGTTGGCACCGCCACTTTTGATTTTCCAGCATGCATGAATTGAAGCAAAGCCATTTGCGCGGTGGCATCTTGGCAAGCCACACGGTCAGGCGCAAAATCAACATAATCTTTTCCACGATCAAAAGTTTGCGACGGCATGCCTTCCCAAAGGTGATTGTATAATATTTTTTCTGTCAACGTAAGTGGTCGCCCCACAAGTTCTCTGGCTTTGTCCACACGACAAGCCATGTTGGCATATACTTTTTTAATCATTTCAATATCAAAAGCCATACGAATTAATTTTAGTTTGTTTGATTGCAAATTTACGCAAACGTTATTTCACTAAAAAATATTTATGGAAATATCTTTAGCAGACTGATTGTATTGCTAAATCGATAAATTGTGTTATCAATAATTGAAATTCCATAAAAAATTGATAAAGTAATTATGAAATGTTATTAAATTAGTAAATAAATGCTAAAACATAAATAGTGTAATTATTATTTGGGCGTTACCCAGATCCCGCGATTGCCACGTGCCTCGCAATATCGCGGGACGGGTCGTGTCGTCCGTTCCCGCTTTTTTTTGGACTTTCCATGACTCGTGCCTCGCCATTCCAAGTCCAAAAAAAGAGCTCCACTTCCACCACTAACGCAAAAAGCCCTCAATGATAATTAAATCTTGAAGGCTTTTCGTTACTTTATAAAAAAATTATTTTCTTGCTATCACTTTTTCAACAGCCGCAACAATCGCCTGATGATTTAATTTATATTTTTCCATCAATTGTTCAGGTGTGCCACTTTCGCCAAAACTGTCGTTTACGGCAACAAACTCTTGTGGTGTAGGATTATTTAATGCCAACACACGAGCTACGCTTTCTCCCAATCCACCAAGAATGTTGTGTTCTTCGGCGGTAACTACGCATTTTGTTTTCGCAATGGACTTTAAAATTGCACCGTCATCCAATGGCTTGATGGTGTGAATATTGATCACCTCTGCGGAAATACCTTTGGTTTCTAAAATTTCTGCGGCAAGCAGTGCTTCCCAAACCAAATGGCCTGTTGCAACAATTGTAACGTCGGTTCCTTCGGTCAGCAAAATTGCTTTTCCAATTTCAAATTTCTCGTCGGCGGGCATAAAATTTGGCACTACAGGACGTCCAAATCTCAAATAAACTGGTCCGTGATGGTCAGCAATTGCGAGCGTTGCAGCTTTTGTTTGGTTGTAATCACAGGTATTGATAACCGTCATTCCTGGCAACATTTTCATCAATCCAATGTCTTCTAAAATTTGATGTGTTGCACCGTCTTCACCTAAAGTTAGTCCCGCGTGTGAGGCACAAATTTTTACGTTTTTATCGGAATATGCTACTGATTGACGAATTTGATCATAAACTCTACCTGTAGAAAAATTGGCAAATGTTCCAGTAAAAGGAATTTTTCCGCCAATGGTCAATCCTGCCGCAATTCCGATCATGTTTGCTTCAGCAATTCCAATTTGAAAAAATCTTTCAGGATGGTTTTTCTTGAAATCGTCGAACTTCAAGGAACCAATTAAATCAGCGCAAAGTGCCACGACATTTTCATTTTTTTGACCCAATTCAGTCATTCCCGCGCCGAAACCAGAACGCGTGTCTTTGCTTCCAGTGTTAATATATTTTTTCATTAGTTATTTTTTGGAATATTTAATGTTGTTTTTGCAGTCTTTATAGTAGTTAAATTATAATCTGTTTCTGTGCCGTTATGATAATTTGTTACAATTCGCATGGGCAATCCTGTAGAAAAATTAAAATCAGTACAAGAAAACGCGTTTTGAGAATATAAATCAAAGAAATTATTTTTAAATGCATCGCCTTGATTTGCGGTTATTGTTATAGTTCGCTTCAGACGTTTTTTATTATCCTTTTGAAAACAAAATATTGTTGTTTCAATACGTTTTTCGTCGATTGTATCAATGATTTTCTCAAAATAATATAATGGTAATTTCCTATCGTTATTCGTTTTCTTATTAATTTTAGTTAAGTTGAAATCGGTGTTAGTCTGCCCTGTTGTAATATCGTATAGATAGCAAAAATCGCTATTAGGATCTACAATCCAACCTTTAATTTGTTCGTCATTATTGTTATAAGCAGCAAAATGATATCCAACTTCTTTACTATTAATTAATTGAATTGTAGATGTTTGGCTATTTTTTTCAATATATATTAAAAACATATCAAAATAATAGCTTTGCGCAACAACATTTTGCGCAAATAGTAATAGAAATGTTCCTACCAAAAAATTTCGCATTTTTCAAGTTATTTTAATTTTCAAGAATATTTTGAACTTGAAATTCCCCCTTTGGGGGTTAGGAGGCTATAATCCCCCAGTGTTTCAGCATTTTGACTCAAAGCTGTTTCAAGTTGTGCATCATTTGGCGCTTTTCCGTGCCATGAGTGGCTATACATCATATAATCAACGCCATTTCCCATTTCAGTATGTAGCAAAACACAAATTGGTTTTCCCTGACCTGTTTTTGACTTCGCTAATGTCATGCCCGCAATAATTGCTTCAATGTTATTGCCTTCTTCAATGTCAATTACGTCCCAGTCAAAAGCTTCAAACTTGGCTCTGATGCTTCCCATTGCCAAAACATCGTCGGTGGTTCCGTCAATTTGCTTGCCGTTTAGGTCGATAGTCGCAATAAGATTATCCACTTTTTTTGCCGAAGCATACATAATCGCTTCCCAATTTTGACCTTCTTGCAATTCACCATCTCCGTGAAGAGAATATATAATATGGTTGCAATTATTCAATTTTTTTGCTTGTGCTGCGCCAATGGCAACTGACATTCCTTGCCCAAGCGAACCCGATGCTATGCGTATGCCTGGTAAACCTTCATGCGTTGTTGGATGACCTTGCAATCTTGAATTTAATTTTCTGAAAGTTGCCAATTCATCAACTGGAAAATAACCACTTCGTGCCAAAACACTATAAAAAACTGGGGAAATATGTCCGTTTGATAAAAAGAAAAGGTCTTCGCCGATGCCATTCATATCAAAACCTTGCTTTCTGTCCATTAAATTTTGGTAAAGCGCCACAAAAAATTCAGCGCAACCGAGCGAACCACCTGGATGTCCAGAGTTTACGGCGTGAACCATTCTGAGAATATCGCGACGAACTTGTGTTGTAAAATCTTGTAGTTGTGTTGTGGAAAGTATCATTGAATATTATTAATTTTTTGACCTTGTAAAAGTAGGATAAAAGTTTTAAAGTTTTAAAGTTAAAATGTTTTAAAGTTTTAAAGTTGGAAAATCATACAGTTGAAAAGTCATAAAGCCAAAACACGAAAATCGCACTTTTATAAAAGGATTATGATTGATTATACTTTTATGTTTTACTTTCGACTTTTTACTTTTCAACTTTCAAACATTTTAACTTTTTAACAAACTACGTTTTCTGCTTTTTCTTTTTAGCGGCAGGAAAAAGCACGTTGTTCAGAATTAATCGGAATCCGGGCGAATTTGGATGCAAATCCAAAACCGTTGGTGCATCGCCCACTTGATGGCGAAAATCCTCTGGATCATGACCACCAAAATAGGTAAACATTCCCTTGCCGACTTCGCCATGAATGTATCGTGCTTCGCCATTTAGCAAGCATTCACCCATTATTAAAACGTTTGACTTGATGTTTTCTGGTTTATAGCCCGTGGTTTGCCCCATAAAACCTTTGACCAGTTGCGTGTGATTTTGGCACAGCATGCTTGGTACAAAATCCCACTTTGCGGAGAAATCCATGAGTGTGAAATAGTCTTTTTCCATCGGGACATTGCTTCGCTTTGGTGTGGTGTCTATGTCAGAAAATTCGTAAATATTTGGATTCCTTTCTAAAATAAAATCTTTAAAAGCAAATGATTTCCTGTAATCTAATTTTGACTGATAGTTTCCTTCGGATGGATCACCGTCAAACATGGGTTCGCAAATATCAATTCCTTCGGCAGCAAGTGCAATATCAAAACTATCTGTCGCGGAGCACATGGCAAACATAAAACCACCACCGATTACGAAATCTCGAATTTTTTTAGAAACCGCCAATTTGGCTTCCGATACTTTTGCATAGCCAAGCGATTTTGCCAATTCCTCTGAACTGCGTTTTTGCTCAATATACCACGGAGCATTCTTATAATTTGAATAAAACTTTCCATATTGCCCAGTAAAATCTTCGTGATGTAAGTGAAGCCAATCATACAATAATAATTGATCCGTTAAAACTTCTTGATCATATATAGGTGTAAACGGAATTTCAGCATAAGTCAACACCATCGTCACGGCATCGTCCCAAGGTTGCTTTCCTTTTGGGGTGTAAACAGCTACTTTTGGCGCTTTTTCCAAAGCCACCACTTCCATGTTTTGCGACGGACTGGCGATTTCATCAAGAATAACATTCATTGCGCCATCAGAAAAAACCTCAAATGACACGCCACGTATTTTGCATTCTTTACGAATTTCATCGCCGTCGGGCATCAAAAATGACCCGCCACGATAGTTGAGCAACCACGACACTTTGTATTGTTTAGCGATGCCCCAATAGGCTATTCCGTAGGCTTTTAGATGATTTTGTTGCGACACATCATCCATTGGAATGAGAAGGTATGATGCTTTTGAGATAGAAATTACAAAAAGAAATATTGCTAAAAAATAGTTTTTCATTTGAAAACAGTAAATAATAATACAAAGTAAAGATTTTAATTTGATTTTTAAAAAAATTCAATGGTTAATATAAAAATAAAAATAATTCAGAAATAAATGTAATATGTTGATTTTATAATGGTTATAAAAAATTGCAAATATTAAATGTTAATAAATTGATAACATTGATAAAAATGTTTGAACGAAAAAGGTTGTATTTTTGTGAAATAATTTAATATTTAATTTTAAATGATTATGATGAAATTTTTACAATTTATAGGCAAAAAAATACTTATTCTTACCACAGTTTTAATGTTTGGAAACGTTTTTGGACAGGTTCCTTTGCCGCATTATGACGGGTTTAACTATGCTACTGGTGATCTCGGAGGTAAGGGCAGTTGGATAAATTTTAATGGTACTACTGGTGACAGGATTCAAGTAGGAGCTGTAAATTTGTCTTATTTAGGAATGCCTTCAATTCCAGGAAGCAAGATTCTTTTTGACGGCGCAGGAATTGATAACGCCAAATCTTTTACTCCACAGGCAGTCGGTTTTGGTACTATTTACTTTTCTTTTTTAATAAATGTTTCAAATATTACAAATATTGCAGCCTCCACCGGTGGATATCAAGCAGGAATAAGTGACAATGCTACAGGTTTTAGTTCAACATTATGGCTGCGTCCGAGTTCTAATTTAGGGTTCTACAATATTGGTTTAGGCGGTAAAACAGCTGTCGCGGAAGTACAATGGGGTGCCGATCGGAGCATAAATACTACTTATCTTGTGGTAGTTTCATTGCAATCTATTTTGGGAGGAGTAATAGGTGCGGGGAATGATGCTTGCAAGATGTGGATCAATCCAGTTTACGGAGCGGCAGAACCGAGTCCTACTTTATCTCTAATTAATTCAACAAACACGGATCTTGCATCAATCAATAGAATCTTTATTAGACAAGGTTCTGCAACAGACACTCCATTGGTTGAAATGGACGAGCTGAGAATTGGATTATCTTGGGAAAGTGTAACAGGTGGCATCGTATGGACCGGAACGGCATGGACAAACGGAACTGGCCCAACTGACATAACAGATGCCAGTATAGACGGCGTTTATGACACAGCATTAAATGGCGCTTTTTCGGTTAAGAACCTTACTTTAAGTGCTGGTTCGCTAACCGTGAAATCAGGAACTAATATCACAGTTACTGGAATAATAAACAACAAACTTACAGCAGACAAATTTATTGTCGAATCCAACGCAAACCTCATCCAAACTGGGGTTGCGACAAACATAGGAAACATTACTGTTAAACGAAATACAACCATAAAAAGATTAGATTATACCTATTGGTCATCGCCAGTTGTTGGCCAGACGCTTGCAAACTTGTCGCCTGCAACTTTGCCAACACGGTTCTATGAACTTAATGGTGCTAATACGTTTTTAGCAGTTGCGAGCACTACGACAATGACCGAAGCCAAAGGATATTCTGTTCGTGCACCAAACAATTTTGATCCGACAATACCAGCACCATTTACAGCAAATTTTATTGGAAAACCGACCACTGGCCAACAAACAATTTCTTTCACTTCAACTGGAAGTCAGTATGTTTTGACGGGAAATCCGTATCCATCGACAATAGATGCGAATGTTTTTTTGACAACAAATCCAGGATCACTACATTTTTGGACACATAGCGTTTACCAAGCTGGTGCTACAAACTATGCAACATTTACTAAAATTGGTGGAACTATTTCTGCTTCGCCTGCAACCACAACACCTGCAGTGGGTGACGCACCAAACGGAACCATTCAGGTTGGACAAGGGTTTATGTATTTACCACAATCGGGCGACGATATTGCTGTTTTTGAAAACGCAATGCGTGTTGGAAACAATGCCAACCAATTTTTTAGAACTGCACAAAACAATAGCGACAAACTTTGGCTAAACCTTTCGCATGATGCTGATTTTAGTCAGATTTTGGTAGGATATGTGCCAAATGCGACCAACGGTTTTGATACATCAATTGATGCAAAACAAATAAACACGGGTGGCTTGGTTTTATATTCATCAATTATAAATAATGAATTGGCAATTCAAGGCCGTCCCACTTTTAATGCTGCGGACGTTGTTACTTTAGGTTATAAATCTGAAAAAACTGGAAATCAAACTTTGTCAATTGACCATACCGAAGGCGTTTTCTCTAACGGACAAACAATCTATTTAAAAGACAATTTAACAAACGTGACGCATAATCTATCAAATGGTGCCTATACTTTCGCAACAGAAATTGGAACTTTTAATAGCAGATTTACTGTTGTTTATTCTGCAGCATTAAGCAATGCTACTAATGTTTTTGATGCAAACGCAATTGTTGTTTATAACAACGCAAACGCGCTCAACATCAATTCTGGAAACGTGCAAATGAAAACAGTGAAAGTGATTGACTTGCAAGGTCGAATTGTTTTTGAAAGAAACAATGTGAATAATAACGCACTTTCTATTGATAATTTTACGATGAAAAACCAAGTTGGTATTGTTCAAATTACCTCAGATTTAAATGAAATTGTTAGTAAAAAAGTGGTTTTTTAAACAAACAATTTTTATTACAAAAGCCACTCAGTTTTGAATTGAGTGGCTTTTTTATGTTTTGATATTATTGGAAACTTATTAATATTTTAAGGAAACTTATTAATAAAAAAAATTACCACAAAGGCACAAAGATGTTTTTTGACAATGCAATTATTTAGCTAACAAATTGCTACAACTTAATTAATAATTATGTAATTTTCAATCTGTCGGAATTGCGTCTAAAAACTGCAAATAAGCGATGCAAAGGCAAAAGGAGGAAGGTTTTACAATAATTATTAATCGTAACATTATGAATTTTGCAAAGTAGTAACTTGTGTTTAGGCTGATAACACACAAAATACCGCATTAATCTTTCTTTTTAACAAGGTAGTAAATTGGTATTCCAAGTGCCATAATTAGAACGCCCCAACCACAAGTGTCTGTCTTAAATACAAGCAGTGCGACAGCAAAAGCGGTGGAAACTAAAACATAAATGGCTGGTAAAACGGGATAAGCAAAAGCTTTGTATGGTCTTTCCGCGTTTGGTTGTTTATATCTAAGAATGAATATTCCGACGATTGTCAATATGTAAAAAATCACTACAATGATGACTACAAAATCCAACAAGGCACCATATTTCCCAGTAAGGCAAAGTGCGGATGCCCAGATACACTGCGCCCAAAGTGCCCATGCGGGAACGCCAGCTGTATTTAAATTAGCTGCTTTTTTGAAAAAAACGCCATCTTGTCCCATCGTGTATAAAACCCTTGCGCCAGCCATAATCAGTCCGTTGTTGCAGGCGAAAGTTGAGATCATGATCATGATGGCGATGATATACGTGCCAATATCGCCAAAAATATATTTTGATGCCACGACCGCTACCCGATCCGATTTTGCAAATGCAATTTCCTGAAATGGCACTACGGCGAGATACATCAGGTTGATTATGACATAAATGGCGCAAACCGTGAAAGTTCCTAAAAACAGACTAAGTCCCACATTTCGTTTTGGGTTTTTGATTTCGCCTGCAATGAAGGTGACACCTTCCCAAGCTACACTTGAAAATGCTGCGCCAACCATCGCTGATGCTACTGCGCCTACCAAAGTGTATCCACTGATTTCTGACCACGTTTTTGTGTCGGTGTTAAAATTTAAGGTTTGCCATGCATTGCTCCAATTGGCATTCCAAACATCTGACTTTGCGGCCCAAAATCCAAAAACTATCAGTCCGACAATGGAAACTATTTTAACAATAGTCAGAAAAGTTTGCAACATTTTGCTGTCTTTGACGCCTCGACTGTTGAGATATGTTAAGAAAACTATTGTTACAATTGACACAATTTGTGCTGCGTTGAGTTTAAAATTATTAATTTGAAACAAAATATTTTCGTCGGAAACAGCAGGAATAAGATATGCCGTAAATTTTGAAAAAGCCACACCCACGGCAGCAATTGTTCCTGTTTGGATGACGGCAAAAAAACTCCAACCATAAAGAAACGCAATCAGTTTATTGTAGGCTTCTTTTAGATATACGTACTGACCGCCCGCGTTTGGAAACATCGCGCTAAGCTCGCCATAGCAAACGGCAGCAGAAATTGTAAGCAATGCAGAAGCAATCCAAATGGCAATTAACCAGCCAGCGGAACCAACCTGACGTGCAATGTCGGCACTAACGATGAAAATTCCAGAACCAATCATTGATCCTATAACAAGCATTGTGCCGTCTAAAAGTCCGAGTTCGCGTTTAAAATCTGATTGGTTTTGCATAGGAAAGTTTAGTTTTTTGACTGGTAGATTATAATGGAATAATTCTAATATTGCTACAAATACTTAGATTCTTCGCAATGGTTGTTAAAAATTTGTGTGACTAAATAGTTGCATCCGCTTTTTTCAAAAAATATGTACCAGGTGGTTTTCGGATTTATTTTGTAGAAAATATAATGTTGACTATATCCAAACAATTGCTTTGGAGTTTTCTTCGCTGGAAATATAAGTATATTGTCATAGATAAATTCATAAATACGAGACACATAATTTTGTGCGCTGTCAATAAAACCGAAATAATCCTTTCTGTATAAAATCTCAATTAAATCATCTAAATAATTAGAAGCATCATTGGAAACAACAATATTTATTTTTTCCAATATTGAGTGATTTTTTCAATAGAACGTTGTTTTGCTTCTGCCAGTGAAATGCCTTTTTTAAATTCATCATCAAAATTAAAAACTGCGCGCCGTTTTAGCTCCGACAATTCAGTTAGCGTTTTTTCGTCTTTAATGGTATGAATCCAGTCTATAAGCTCTTGTTGCAACGTAAGTGTTTCCATGATTTTACATTTATATTCAAAAGTAATGTTTTTTGCTTTATAAAAAAAGCTACTCGCGAATCAGCGGCAAGGTTGAGCAACGCAGCAATCCTTCTTGTTTTGCGATTTCAGAATATGGAATTTCTTCAACCGTAAATCCATTTTCGCCCAACCATGAGTTCAGACGCATGAAGTTTTTTTCAGAAACTACAACATTGTCGGCTATTGAAAAAACATTGGAATTCATGTCATACATTTCGTCTCGCGTGATGTGAAAAAGGTTTTCTTTGCCAAAAAGATTCACTAAATACATATAGTCGGCTTCTTCTCTGAAACCGCTTTTGTATATAATTCCTTTGTTTTTTCCAACGGGTTGAAAGCAACAATCGAGGTGCAGGGCATTGTCTCGCGCCTCAACTTTGGATTTCACAAGATCAAATTCTTTTACGATTTTGTTTGGAAACAAATCTTTTAAAAACTGAACACCTTGCATGTTGGTGCGCGCTGTAATATAGTCTTTATAGTCGCTACCTTTATATGTTCCCACAAAAATATGGTTTCCCCATAGCATGACGTCGCCACCTTCAACATGAACTTCTTCTGGTGGTCGAATGACTTTCGATGAATTTATTTGATTGATAATGAATTGAATGGCGTCAAGTTCTCTTTCGCGGTCTGGAAGGATATTTGATTTTATGAAAACATCATCTATAACAAAACCTATATCTCGAGCAAAAATTTGATTGTAGTTTTCGATCATTTCGGGACGAAAAACCTGAACATTATATTTTTGGAAAACTTGATTTAGAGCTTCGATTTCTGGAATCATATCTTTTTCTAATGGATAGGTTCCAGCCTGTATATGTTCTAATGATTTTGGGTCATAGGCCTGGTGAACCGCTGGTGTTGGTCCATTGCTGTTGGCAATTCCGAGTACTACCGCTTTGAGTTTTGAGGTTTCGTTTTTTATGTTTAATTGTAACATGAACTGTTTTTTCTTTTGCTGTTGGCAAATGTAAAAAAACTTCTCGGTTGGTCGCAGTTTTTGTAATTTATATTTTGAGTGTACAAATTGACATTAAAAGTAACTGAAGAAATAAGTCTTTAGTTGTGAGAATATCAAAAAATATTCTACATTCGCATAAAAACTACTCCATGAAAAAAATTTTACTATTCGCTTTTGTTCTTATTTCGATTCAAACAAGTTTTGGCCAAAGAAAAAAAATTGCAGTCATCAGTATTTCTGTTAACAAATTGATTAATACAGAAAGCTTGTCAAAAGGCTTAACTAATGTTGAGAGCGAGAGACTACAAAACGACATGCAAGCAGCTTTAAGCAGTCCTGCATTTGATTTCACAAATATTTTAAGGCAAGTGCATACCAATATTTTTACAGAACTAAAAGCGGTTTTCCCTTTTGATTTGGCAGATGAAACGTTGGTTTTAGATAATCCTGAATATAAGGGTTTTTCAAACACAGTTGATGTTGGAAAAAATATGCTTCCGTTTGTTGCTGCTCCTGGATATAAATATGTTTTTCAAGATTTTGGCGATAGGTTTTCAGAAAAATCTGATTTAAATCGTATCATAGCAATTTTCAGTGGTAAATTTGATGGGTTTCTACTAATCACCCAAGATTTTTTATTTAAAGGTGGATTGTCTTACGCAGGAAATGGCTTTACTAATTTAGCCACGAGAATAAATTTTAGTCTTTATGACAGTTCAGGCAGAACACTTTATAACTATACAGAAGGTGAAAATTCTGGAAATAAAGTTGTTATACTTCAAGGTATACCGCTAATTGGTGACGTGGAACAAACATTGGGCCATTGCTCGCAAGCGACCGATAACACTTTAAAACAGATCGCAAAAAACGTAGCCAAACAATCTGAAAAAATCGAGAAAAGATTAAACAAAAATTAGATTTTCTGGCTTTTGATTATTTATATAAACTATAGCTCTCAGTTATTGAAGCGCTTTTGAACTGTAAACATTTTCAATTATAACTCCTTAATTATATTTAATTTTAATTTTTGCCAATTACGAATTAGAAAATTCACTTATAGGTTATGTACATTAAGATTTATAAAATATGATGTGTGTTATTGGGATTTTTAGCCCTGATTGCAGTGAAAATCCTTTGGCTTGAAAGGAGATTTTTTTCTTAACAAAAAAAGCGACAGCCTCTCCCCCAGCCTCTCTCCAAAAGAGAGGGTGGCAAAATAACTCTTTTTTAGTTTAGAAAAAAACGAGTTTTAAACCAAAGACCGTGCCTGCCGGCAGGCAGGTTGAATCATAAAGCAGGATTGGCTTCAAAAAAAAACTGCCTTCTTTTGGAAGACAGTTGTTGTTTTATCTATTATCCACTTCCTTAAATTCTCTAAGCGGATGTCCAGTATAAACCTGACGCGGACGCCCGATTGGTTCTTTATTTAGCCGCATTTCTTTCCATTGTGCAATCCAACCTGGCAGTCTGCCGATGGCGAAAAGCACCGTGAACATATCCGTAGGAATGCCTAAAGCGCGATATATTATGCCTGAATAGAAATCGACGTTTGGATATAGTTTTCGCGAAACAAAATATTCATCAACCAGTGCTGACTCTTCCAAACGCTTTGCAATTGCAAGAATTGGATCATCCACGCCAAGTTCGCGCAAGACCTCATCAGCTGCTTTTTTGATGATTTTCGCGCGTGGGTCAAAATTTTTGTAAACCCTGTGTCCAAAACCCATCAATCTAAACTCGTCGTTTTTGTCTTTTGCTTTGGCAAGATATTTGTCCGCATCGCCACCGTTTTTTTGAATTTCTTCAAGCATTTCCAAAACAGCTTGATTGGCGCCGCCGTGCAATGGACCCCAAAGTGCTGAAACACCTGCTGAAATTGAAGCAAAAAGTCCTGCGTGCGAAGAGCCAACCATACGCACAGTTGACGTTGAGCAGTTTTGCTCGTGATCGGCATGAAGGATAAAAAGTTTGTCTAATGCATCAACAATGATTGGATTTGTGGTGTATGGTCCTGTTGGTAGTTTAAACATAAGTTGCATAAAATTATCAACATATCCAACGGTATTGTCATAATAGTTTAATGGAAAACCCATACTTTTTCTGTACGTCCAAGTGGCGAGCACTAAGAATTTTCCCATTGTTTTCACAATAGCTTCGTACATTTCGAGTGTGTTTTCTACATTGACTGTCTTTGGATTAAAAGCGGTCAATGCGCTTGTGAGCGACGATAAAACGCCCATCGGATGCGCGGTTTTTGGAAATCCGTCAATGATGTTTTTCATTTCTTCGTTGACCAACGAATAGCGACGAATGTCCGTTTCAAATTTTAACAGTTGGTCTTTTGTGGGCAATTCACCAAAAATCACAAGATATGAAACTTCCAAGAAATCTGCTTTGTCTGCCAAATCTTCAATAGCATAACCTCTGTATCGCAAAATGCCTTCTTCGCCGTCAAGAAAAGTGATTTCGGATTTGCAAACACCAGAATTTTTGTATCCTGGATCGAAAGTGATGATGCCAGATTGATCTCGAAGTTTGCTGATATCAACCGCGGTTTCATTTTCACTTCCTGTTAGTGTTGGCAGTTCGTATTTGTTACCATCATATTCTAAAGTGGCTATTTTTGACATAATATTAGTTTGAAAAATTTAAGTTTTAACAAAACTAACTAATTCCATCATAATTAAAAAATATTTAAGGTAACGTTTTCGTTAAAAATTTGGTAAATGTTTAATTTGAACTGATTGACATAAATTCTATAGTTTATTGTTTTCTTTGATTTATATAATAGGCATTACATAAACAACCTTTTGGCGGTAAAAAAAATTTTTCAAATTTTTAACCACATAGTCCTGTACGTTTTTAAACTTAATAAAGGCGTTTCACTTTAAATATTGCAAATCATAGCTATGTTAAAGCAAAAATTGATTTAATGATTTATTGAATTCTTGTATACTAAATTCTACGTGGATTATTTTTGAATTTTATTAACTGCACCCAACGGGTTATAAACAATAAAAAAAGCCGACTTTCGTCGGCTTCATTTTCAAGTAAAAACTACTACCTTTTTTCTTCTAAACTATTATTCCGTTTATTAATAAATTCATTCAAAACTATATGACAATGAAAGCCCAACATTATTAGGTTTAACTTCGATGTTTTTGTTAGACGTATAAATTCCGTTTAGTGGTCTATTGGATGTTGCGTTAGGGTTATACCCAATAAACGATTGATTAGAATCGTTTTTGATTAAACTATTTGTTGCCTTATCAAGATAAAATCCTGCATAAATGGTAGATTTTTTTGCAACCTTAAATGAAAATCCAAATTCAATATTTGCCAGCAAAACGTTTTTTGTTTGATAGCTTCCAGATGCATTATAATCTGGTGCTGAGCCAAATCCGCGTGAGGGCAAGTCTGTGATTAACAAATTAAAATCTGGATAATAGCCCGAACCACCAACTTGATTAGCAGTCGCTTTTGTTGTAAATGTTTGTGGTAACATATATTTTGCACCCGCTCTCGCATAAAAATTTGTACCAACATTTACACGTGTTTTGAATTGCAAAAACAGTGGGATTTGAATCGCATTTAATCGTTGATGTTCTACATATCCTGTAGTTTTTATTCGGTATTCAAATGCTGAATTTGTGTCGTCTACCAGAAATGTATTTGAATTAAAAATGTTTCCATTGGACACGTCTTGATTATATTGCACAAACTCCGCACCGACACCAATACCAAACTTTTTTGAAACCATTTTTACAAAGCCTGCTTTGACGATGAAACCATTCGCATTACTATTTTGCGCAGCAACATTAGAACTTTGCAAGGCATGTGTTCCAATGCCAGCTCCAAAATAAAACTGACCAAATGATTCGGATACAGCAATAAATAAAAGCAATATAAATATTTTATTTTTCATAATTTTATTTTATAAAAAGGCAAATTACGTATGCAAGTCGCCTTTAATTTTCTGATTATTTTACTAATAAATTTGCGCTAAAAACTTTACCATCAGACAAAATCAGTTTGACAATATAAACACCCTGCGCGTTTGGCGCGAATAAACTTGTTATTTTTCCATTTACAGCTGATTGCCCAACAAGTGCGCCCGTGTAACTAAACATATAAATTTGAGCTCCTTGAATGCTTACTACTGGCAACGTTGTTTCAACATCAAATAATCCACCTGCAAAAACGGGATTTGGCAATATTTTAATATCAAATTCTGGTGTGGATGCTGTGATAATTAACGAACAAGTAGTTATTAAATTTCCATTTCGACTTGCCGTTGCATAATATGTTCCCGCCAAATCTCCAGTTTCTTTGAAATATTGTTGGTTTGCGCCTACTATTGCAACACCATTTTTAAACCATTGATAATTGCTGTAATTATTTGACGAATTGTCAAAGAAAAGCACATCTCGCCAATGTTTTCTAATCAAATTGGGCTCACTAACGACTATATTTTGCATTACATTAGTTGCTGCTAAATAATTGCTATTTCCGGACTGCAATGCTGTAACTGCTACTGTGCCTTGTCCAACTAAGCTAATTGTAGTGCCCGAAATTGTTGCAATAGCATTGTTTTGTGAAGTATAGCTTATTGGCAATCCGCTTGAAGCTATTGCTGTTAACTGATAACTTGCAATATTATCACATCCAATAACTAAATTTTGGTTCCAAATAATGGTTTGTGGTGCTTTAGTTATTGTAAAATTAGCACTCACATATGTAATGATATAGTTTGCACCAGCGCTCAGAGTTCCTTGGTTGACAGCATAAATACCTACATTTTCGCCCGCCATTCTGCTTAATGATCCAGTAAAACTGTCGCCTACTTGCAAATTAGGTACTACTGAATATGTAAATGTAGGATCTATTGTACCAAACACTTTTGTGTTTAAAATTGCAGTAACCGTAATTGGAATTTGATTTAAACCTATCGAAAATGTTTTCGATATTGAACAACCATTTAAGTCTGTAACTAAAACTGTGAAAGTAAATGTTCCAATTGCAACTGATGTACCAGATAAAATTCCTGCTGACGATAATCCATAACCTGTTGGTAATGATCCATTTGAAATACTATATGTCAATGCAGTTGTTGTATTTGAAACTGCAAGCATTTGTGAATAAGTTTGATTATAGTTTCTGTTAGGTAAAGTTCCATTCGAAAAAATAAGATTTGGACAAGTAGATACAAATGCAAAAGTTTGACTTGCACTACAACCGCCATTTATTGCAGTAGCTGTAATTGTAAATGAACCAGAACCTGCTAACGTTGGAGTACCGCCTATAACACCATTCACTAAGTTTATACCTAATGGCAAAATTCCATTTGATACTGTGTAAGTGTAATTTGAATTATTCACACCACTTGCTACTAAATTTATTGGAGGTATTTGTGTACCAACAATATAGTTTAGCGTTGTGCCACTTGGCGATAAAATAACTGTATTAGCACTTACTACAGTTGCAGTAGACGTTTCTGATGTACAGCCATTAGCTGATACTGAAACCAAATAATTTCCAGATGAACTAACAATAATTGACTGCGTTGTTTCACCCGTTGACCATAAATTTCCAATTGCTGATGATGATGTTAAAAGCACACTGCCGCCTGCACAAAATGTTGTTGCACCATTTGCAGTAATTGTCGGTATGGGCGTCACAATATTTGTATTAATTATTGTAGTAGTTGAATTACCAGATGTGTCTTTTGAAATTACAGTAAACGCAATTGGTCCGCATGTTCCCACATAAGAAATTGTTTGAGTTAATGCACCAGAACAATTATCGATTGCAAGAGTATTTGCTAAAACTGCTGCCTGAGCCAAAGCAATTGAACTATAATTTGATGCTATAAATCCTACTGCTACTACTGGTGCCGTGTTGTCGATGCGCGTCGTGTATGTGACGGCTGTTGCATTTCCGCATTCGTCACTCGTGATTATGGTAATTATTGCTTCACACAAACCAATCGTTGTTGCGATTTCACCTAATATTTCCGTACAATTGTCCGTTGCAGATGTAGCATTTAAAGCTGCACTTTCTGCCAATGCAACTGTTGGATAAGATGTTGCAATGATTCCAGCAGTTACGATCGGTGCAACATTATCGATGCGTGTGGTGTACGAAACCGCAGTTGCATTTCCAGCGATATCAGTAGTTGTGATCGTGATTATTGCGTTGCAAGTGCCAATTGTCGAAGCAATTTCTGTTAGCATTCCGATGCAATTATCTGTCGCTGATGTAGCATTTAAAGCCGCAGTTTCAGCAGACGCAACTGTTGCATAACAATTTGCGATAGTTCCTTTTGTTACTACTGGTGCGGTGTTGTCGATGCGCGTCGTGT
>JAYWGW010000108.1:0-11095 GCA_043778045.1 Bacteroidota bacterium
AAATGGTTCGCCATTATTTTCGGGGTGTAGCGTAGCCCGGTATCGCGCCTGCTTTGGGAGCAGGAGGCCGTAGGTTCGAATCCTGCCACCCCGACAAAAGCCAATCTTGAAAAAGATTGGCTTTTTTTTATTCAATTAATATAAAAATTAATTTATGTAAATCTAAATTCTTTTTTAATACACAATTGTCAATAATTTCTAAACTTATTTTGCACAATGTGTTGTATAAAAAAACTGTCTAAATTTAAATTCAGACAGTTTAAATATTTGATAATCAAAAAATTCTGTTCGGCTTTTACTAAATTAATGATGGAAATTACAGCTAATTTAAATGCAATGTGCTGCGTTTAATGGCTTAAGCACAATATAATTTTTTACATCATTTAAAACAATTTTACTTTTTAACTGGCAAGGCATCTAAAAGTTCCACTTCAAAAATCAGATTTGAATTTGCTGGAATTGTGTTTCCCATGGCTCTCTCGCCGTAGCCAAGTTTTGAAGGAATAAACATCGTAATTTTATCTCCAATTGACATTAAATTTATACCTTCTAAAAAACCTGGAATCAATCCAGTTTTGCTTCCTGCTTTAAATGGAAATGGTGCATATCCATTTTGATTGGCTTGGTTTTGATCAAATTTTCCGAATGTTTTGCTTACATTTTCATGGCTACTTTGAAATAAAGTACCATCTTCTAAAAATCCAGAATAGTGCACATAAACAGATGTACCATCAATTGGTCTTGCTCCGTTGCTTTTTGTCAAAACATACGCCAGACCAGTGTCAGTTTTTATAGCATTATTCTTTAAAAGTGCTAATTCCGAGAGTTTGGCATTTACAGCTGTGCCGTACTGTGCCATATATGTTGCTTTAGCAATTGCAGTTTCGGCGTCCAATTTTGCTTTTGCAGCTAATGCGTCGGCATCCTTATTCCCAAAATATGTTGTAAAAACTTTTGGGGCATTAAATGCTTTTGCCACGGCACCTTTGCGAATAATTGTTACGGTTTTTATAATATCATCTTGAGTAATTGCGGCAACTACTTTTTGACCAGTAACCACGCGACCAAAAATTGTATGTTTCCCGTTCAACCATGGTGTTTCTTTGTGTGTAATAAAAAACTGACTACCATTTGTTTCTGGACCAGAATTTGCCATTGATAGTATTCCTGGTTTATCATGCTCCAAATTTGTAAATTCATCTTTAAATTTATAGCCTGGATCACCACTTCCAGTTCCCAACGGATCACCACCCTGAATCATAAAATCTTTTATCACTCTGTGAAATTTTAAACCGTTGTAGAAAGGTTTTCCTTTCAGTTCTGCTTTCACAGCCGTATTTGTTCCTTCGGCAAGTGAAACAAAATTTGCAACTGTAACTGGCGTTTTCGCATATTCAAGCAATAACAATATTTCGCCTTTTGACGTGACAATATTCGCAAAAAGTCCTTCTTTTGGAATGGCTACATTCGCAAGTGCAATTGTTTTTGTTGCCGTCGGTTTCTTTACAATTGGCTTTTTCTTGCCTGCTTGCGCAATTGTAGTCAACGTAAAAACCAGTAGAGTAAGTGTTAAAAAAATCTTTTTCATTATGTAAATTGTTTGCGTTTATTTTAAAATTTCAATTTCAAAAGTTAAATTTGAATTTGGTGGAATTGCGCCATCACCATATCCTGCTGGGCCATATGCTAAATTAAATGGAATATAAACTATTGCTTTATCGCCTAAATTTAACAAATAAATGGCCTCTAAAAATCCTGGAATCATTCCTTCTTTTCGTCCGTAAGGAAAGGGAATAGGTTGGTAGCCATTTTGTGTTGCTCGAACTTGGTCAAATTTCCCGAATTTTTCTGCAATGGATTGAACGCTTGTGTCAAAAAGCGTTCCGTTTTCAAAAAAACCTGCATAGTGAATTTTGATTTCTGCACCTTCTTTAGGTTTGTTGCCAGTTCCTTTTTTAAGAATTTTATATTGAACGCCAGATTTGGTTTTTGTTCCTGATGCGATCAAATCTTTGATTTCAGTCGCTTTAGAATCAGTTACCGTTTTAAATTTTGAGTTATAAACAGCATCTTTTTCTGATTGAATTTTCGATTGATTTTTCAAATTTTCAGATTCAGTTGCAAAATAATTTGCAAATATTTTTACAGCATCAAACCTTTTTGCTTTTTCGCCACGACGGATGATAGTTATTGAAATGATTGGATCATCTTGTGCGATTTTGTTCACTGTTTCCATTCCGTTTTCAATCACGTGACCAAAAATTGTATGTTTTCCATCCAACCACGGTGTTTCAACATGCGTTATAAAAAATTGCGAACTGTTGGTGCCAGGACCTGAATTTGCCATTGCCAAAATGCCACCATTGTCAAATTTCAAGTCTGTAATTTCATCTTTAAATTTATAGCTCGTATCGCCTGAACCATTTCCCAAAGGATCGCCACCTTGAATCATAAAATTTGGAATGACTCGGTGAAATTTCAATCCATTGTATAGTTTTTTGCCTTTCAGGTCGTCGCTAACAAAAGTGTTTTTTGCTTCTGCTAATGTAATGAAATTTGCAACCGTCACAGGTGTTTTTTCATGTTCCAATTGCACAACAATGTCGCCCTTTTTGGTTTTTATTTCCGCATAAATTCCGTCTTTCAATGCGGAATATTTGTCTTTACAAGATCCAAATCCTATTGCAATTAGTGCTACTAAAATTATTTTTTTAATCATCGTTTTATATTTATTCTGGTTTAATTTGTTGTTCTGGGTCTATTTTATTATCTTTTATTTTATTGATTGTGGTGTCTACAGAAAGTTGCACTGTTTTGGGTTTTTGAACGGTTTCGGGCTTGAAATTATTCAAACGAACAGTGCATATAATAGGTACATTTGTACCAATTTTGTTTTTATCGCCAAAATATCCATATCCCATAACGGATGGAAACAGAAAAGTAACTGTTTCGCTTCTGCGCATAAGTTTAATTCCGTCTCGCAAACCTGTCATAATATTTTCTTTGTCAACACGATACGTTTGTGGTTGCAGTTCTGTTTCAGAATAAATCACATTTCCATAAACATCACTAACACTATAATCAAAATATGCAACATCTCCTTTTTTTGGCGTGGTCAAATCTGTTGTGTTTTTAATTTCATAGTAATACCAATATCCCTTTTTTGAACTGATATATTCAATTTTTGAATTGCTTTTCATAATGGAATCTAAAATGCCTTCTTCGGAAAGGTTCATTTTTTTGTTTCTTGCTATAGATTCTTTCATAAACGAACCCGACGAAGTTGAAATGGGTCGTCTACCCTGCTGTTTGTTGCAACTAAGCAAGGTAACGAAGCAAACTGAGGCAACAAATAATTGTAATTTATTCATATGAAATATTTTTTAATCAATTTTTATATTGAAATATTCTCCAGCAATTTTTCAAATTTAAATACAGTGGCCTGCAAAGATAAATGTGATTTTCCGCCTGCAGCGCTGATGTGGCCGCCACCTTCAAAATGTTCACGAGCAAAAGCATTTACGTCAAAACCATTTTGAGAACGAAACGAAATTTTTATAATGTTTTCCTGTTTGTTTTCAATAAAAATCGCAGCAAAAATAATGCCTTTTATTGATAAACCATAATTTACAAGTCCTTCCGTATCACCTTTTACAAATTTAAATTCATCCAATTCCTTTTGAGAAAGCATGGTGTATGTGGTTTTTTTGTCTGGAAATATTTTCATATTCGTAAACGAACGCCCCATCAATTGCAACCTATGAAATGAATTGTTGTCATATAGTAAGGAAGGAATTTTTGTGTTTTCTGCGCCAAGATCAATCAAATCCGCTGCAATACGATGCGTTTTTCCTGTAGTTTTTGGATATCTAAAACCACCAGAATCAGTCAGAATTCCTGTATATATGCAGGTTGCAATATTTTTATCTATTAAATTTACATACCCTAAATTATTAATAAAATTATACACCATTTCGCACGTTGACCCAAACGAGGTGTCGGAGTAGGTATATTTTGCATAATCATCTGGTTTTTCATGATGATCAATCATCACAAAAGTGGCTTGCAGTTTGCTCAAAACTTCTTCCATTTCGCCCGTGCGATGCAATGCATTAAAATCCAATGTGAATATTATTTTTGCTTCTTCAAGGATTTTTGTCGTGTTTATTTTATCTTTTTCATAAACAAGCACATTTGCCGAATCTGGCAACCAATTTAAAAAATCTGGAAATTCATTTGGCGATATGACCACTGCCTCATGATTGAGTTTTTTCAAAAAATCACAAAGACCTAATGTTGATCCCATTGCGTCTCCGTCGGGGTTTCTATGCGGAATGATAACTATTTTTTGAGGTGTTTGTAAATCCTTTTTTAAATCTTGGATATCGGCATCTTTCATGTGGCGAAAATACGTTATTTTATTTTAAGGGCACCTCTAAAAACTTCATCTAACGTTAAGTTTAAAGTAAACCATTAAGAAGATTAAGATTATTAAGTCGTTACTTGCTTAATTTTCTTAATGAACTTAATGGTAAATTATTAAAAAAGTAATTATAAAGGTTTAAATTTATTAGCAGTTGAGTTTTTAGAGAGGTCTTTAAATGAAAAATAGAATGCATTGTGATGTACATTATTTTAGTAGAAAAATGGTAAAAAAAAATTAAATTTCAAATCGCTTTTCCTGTCAACATTCCAATCCAAACAAAACCAATGCCAACAATAACACTTGTTAAGACATACAAAAGACTTAAACCCAAATTCTGATTTTCAAGCAGTCGCACGTTTTCCAAACCAAAAGCAGAAAATGTAGTAAACCCGCCACAAAATCCCGTAATCAAAAACCATTTTAAATCTGAATTTAGAAGGTTTTGTTTATGAAAAAATGATATAATAAATCCAATTAAAAAACATCCAACAATGTTTACAAGAAATGTCGCCATTGGAAATATAGATTGCCAATATTTATTGACTAAAATTGACGTCAAAAAACGCAAAACACTGCCGAGAGCACCGCCAATAGCAATATAAACGATTGTTTTTAACATCACTTGAAAAGATTTATAGCACAATAATAATGTTTTATTAGGAGTACAGCGTCATAAAACTTCAATTATTTACCGAAATTTCAACAGTTTTTGTATTTTAGCCTTTTAAGATAAAAAATGATTTCAAACGAACAATTTCAGCAAGAGTTGCAACTCATAATACAAAACGCCATTCGCGAAGACGTTGGCGCGGGCGACTACAGTTCCTTGGCTTGCATCTCGCCAAACGCCATTGGAAAAGCTAAATTAATTGTAAAAGATATGGGAATCATCGCTGGTGTGCAATTTGCCAAAATGATTTTTAATTATGTCGATCCCGCATTGCAAATTGAAATTCTAATCCAAGATGGCGAAAATGTAAAATATGGCGATATTGTTTTTTATGTTTTAGGAAGTTCGCAGTCTATTCTAAAATCTGAACGAGTTGTGCTCAATAGCATGCAAAGAATGTCTGCAATTGCCACAAAAACAAATAGTTATGTGCAACTTTTGCTCGGTACTGCAACGCAAATTCTCGACACACGAAAAACCACACCAAACTTTCGCGCAGCCGAAAAATGGGCAGTAACTATTGGTGGCGGACAAAATCATCGTTTTGCGTTGTATGATATGATCATGTTAAAAGACAATCACAACGATTTTGCTGGCGGAATAACGGCTGCCATTCAAAAAACTAAAACATATCTTGCCGAGAATAATTTAGATTTAAAAATTGTTGTTGAAGCCAGAAATTTAGACGAAATCCGAGAGATACTGCGAAGCGACGGCGTTTACAGAATTCTGATCGACAATTTTAATTTCGAGGACACAAAAACCGCGGTAGCTTTGATTGGAAACAAATGCCTTACGGAATCTTCTGGAAATATAAATGAAAAAACCATTCGGGATTATGCGCTTTGCGGTGTCAACTATATTTCTTCAGGAGCCTTGACGCATTCTGTCCACAACATGGATTTAAGCCTAAAAGCAGTATAAAAAATTTGCGAATCACATGAGCGTTGCAATTGAAACATACATTCAAAAAATTCCAGTTATTCGTGACTTAATGCGCGTCACGCAACGCATTAGACTGCCTCTATTGGAAGGAATTTCACTCTATGAATTGCTGGAAATGTACACTATCGGAATTCTTGAAGGAGCCATTTCTTATCGTGCAGCCGCAATTTCGTTTAGTTTTTTCATGGCCTTGTTTCCGTTTGCATTGTTTATTTTAAATCTTATTCCGTATATTCCAATTGAAGGTTTTCAACAAGATTTTCTGCAATTTATTTCCGAAAGTGTGCCGCCAAACACCTATGATGCCATTGCAAACATTATTAATGATATTTTGAATAACAGCCAAACGGGACTTTTATCGTCTGGATTTTTATTGTCTATTTTCTTGCAAGCCAATGGTTTAAATGCAGTTATGGGTGGTTTTGAAGCTTCTAAGCAAATTGAAATTCGTCGCAATGTTGTCCGACAATATGTGGTTGCTTTAGCTTTATCGCTTTTGCTCAACTTTCTGCTAATTGCCGCCGTCGCAATCATCATTATTTTTGAAGTCATATTGCAAAAAACCAAAATCCAAGATGTGCTTTCAGACAAAATTCAGTTGCTTGAGTTGGCGCGATACGCGTCCGTGATTCTAATGATTTTGCTCACCGTTTCCATACTTTTCAAATTTGGAATCAAGCGAGACAGAAATCGAAAATTTATTTCAATCGGGTCGGTTTTTACAACAATTTTAATCATAATTTCTTCCTATTTTTTTGGAATTTGGGTTGTAAAATTCTCAAAATATAACGAACTTTACGGCTCAATCGGAACACTTTTGATCATGATGTTTTACATCTGGATCAACTGCATGATTTTGCTTCTCGGATTTGAACTCGACGCTACCATCAGTAAACACAAACAATGTCTTTTAAAACAAAAACAAAAAGTATTATAATTTGGAGCAGTCTTTGCGAAGTACGACCTGTCCGCTGTGGCGGAAGCAATTTCCCGCTATTC
Organism: Bacteroidota bacterium; assembly: GCA_043778045.1. Lineage (GTDB taxonomy): Bacteria > Bacteroidota > Bacteroidia > Flavobacteriales > Flavobacteriaceae > Flavobacterium. Next base: position 7,041 of record JAYWGW010000108.1, read on the forward strand.
GTTCCAATCTTTTTTTAAACCCGACAGGTTTCAAAAACCTGTCGGGTCTAAAAAATGGATTTCCACTGCTATCGGGGCTATTGCATCCTCCATATAAACACCAATTTTTAAATTTTTAAGTTATGAAACATCTATTTGCATTTTCTTTTCTCTTTTTAGCCTTATCAATTTCCGCACAATCGTCCATAATTGGAAAGTGGAAAACCATCGACGACGAAACTGGAAAACCTAAATCCGTTGTAGAAATCTATGAAAAATCAGGTAAGATTTACGGAAAAATCATCGAAATTGTGGAAGCAGAAAACAGAAACCGCGTATGTGATAAGTGTACGGGAGCTGACAAGAATGCACCAATTCTTGGAATGGTAATCGTTCGTGGTTTGTCGAAAGATGGCAATGAATACAGTGGTGGTAAAATCATCGATCCAAAAAATGGCAAAACATACAAATGTTTGCTATCGCTTGAATCAAAAGATAAGCTGAAAGTTCGTGGCTACATTGGTTTTTCAATCATTGGTCGGTCGCAATATTGGGTGCGGGTAAAGTAGCTGTCAGCTCGTAACAATTAGCAATTAGCTTTTAGCTTTCAGCATATAGTTTACAGCTTTTCACATTTCATATATACATCAAATTGTCCGACACTGCAATTCCACAGCGTTTTTTCATAGAAGTTATTTTGCCATTATCATTAGCGAAAACCTTCACTTATGAAGTTTCAGAAACTGAGTTCCGTTTTATGAAAATTGGAATGAGGGTGGCAATTCCTTTTGGCAAATCAAAAATATACACTGGTTTGGTTTCCGAATTGCATCAAAACAAACCAGCATTGTATGAGCCAAAAGAAATCTATCAAATTTTAGATGAAAAGCCAATTGCTACTGGCATTCAGCTTCAACATTGGTTTTGGATTGCATCGTACTATATGTGCGCCATCGGCGATGTTTTTCGCAGTGCTTTTCCATCAGCACTGTTGTTGGCAAGTGAAACCACAATCGTTCAAAAACCTGAAAGCGTTGCAATAGAATCTGATCTTTCGGATGATGAATATTTGGTTTTTCAAGCATTGCAACAGCAATCATCATTGACTTTGCAGGATGTTGTCGGAATTTTGAATAAAAAAACCATTTTTCCGATTGTTCAAAAACTTATTGACAAAAACATTGTTGTTGTTCAAGAGGAAATGCAAGATTCATACAAACCAAAACTGATTCGTTATGTGCGCCTAAACGAAAAATTCAACACAAGCGATGGATTGCAAGAATTGCTGGAACAACTCAAAAGTGCAAACAAACAAAAAGAAGTTGTTTTGTCTTTTTTTCAGTTAGTAGCCCGTGAAAAAAAACCAATTTCCGTAAAACAACTTGTTGACACATCTGGTAAATCGTCTGCAATCATCAAATCGTTAATCGAAAAAGAAATTTTTGAAGAATATTACGTGCAAACGGATCGCATAAATTTTGATGGGTTAGAAAGCGAAAAAGTACTCATTTTAAGTTCGGCACAAAATCAAGCTGTTCAAGATATTGAATCGCAACTGCAAACGAAAGAAGTTTGCCTTTTGCACGGCGTCACTTCTGCTGGGAAAACCGAAATATATATAAAAATTATTCACACCTATATTAAGGAAGAAAAACAAGTTTTATATCTATTGCCAGAAATTGCTTTGACAACGCAACTTGTGTCACGTTTGCAAAAGCATTTTGGAAATAAAGTTGCTGTTTTTCATTCAAAATATAACAACAACGAAAGGGTTGAAGTGTGGAATAATGTTCTGAACAAGTCACCAAAAGCACAAATTATTGTTGGTGCGCGGTCGGCTTTGTTTTTGCCTTTTAGTAACTTAGGTTTGATTATCGTTGATGAAGAACACGAGCAGACATTCAAACAACAAGATCCAGCACCGCGATATCATGCGCGTGATGCTGCTATTGTGCTTGCTAATATGTTTAAAGCAAAAGTGGTTTTGGGGTCTGCAACGCCAAGTTTGGAATCATATTACAATGCACAAAATCAAAAATTTGGTTTCGTGGAAATCAAAGAACGCTATGGAAATGTGCAAATGCCACAAATTAGTTTAGTGGATCTGAAAGATAAATATTTCCGAAAGCAAATGACTGGACATTTTAGCGACACGCTGATTAGTGAAATTTCCACAACATTGGCACTTGGTGAGCAGGTGATCTTGTTTCAAAATCGGCGTGGTTATTCACCAATTGTAGAATGTATGACGTGTGGACACATTCCACAATGTGCACAATGTGACGTAAGTTTGACATTTCATCAATATAAAAATCAGTTGCGCTGTCACTATTGTGGCTATGCGATGGGAAATCCAACGTCTTGCCACGCTTGCACAAGTCCACATTTGACGACTAAAGGTTTTGGAACCGAGCAAGTGCAACAAGAGTTATTAGTGCTTTTTCCAAATGCAAAAATCGGTCGGATGGATCAAGACACCACCCGCGGAAAATTCGGTTTTGAAAAAATTATAGATAGTTTTAAAAATCGAGAAATAGACATTATGGTTGGCACTCAAATGCTTGCCAAAGGTTTGGATTTCGACAATGTGACTTTAGTTGGGATTATGAATGCCGACAACATGCTTTATCATCCTGATTTTAGAGCATTTGAACGTAGTTTTCAAATGATGACACAAGTTGCAGGTCGGTCGGGAAGGGCACAAAAGCAAGGAAATGTTTTGATTCAAACCTATAATATTGATCATAATATTATCAAACAAGTTGTCAAAAATGATTACATCGGAATGTATGAAGAACAGCTGCACCAACGAAAAATATATGCCTATCCGCCGTTTTTTAAAATCATAAAATTAACCTTAAAACACAAGGACTATCAGAAATTGCAAGAATCTTCTATTTGGCTGTATAATGTCTTAGTTGCAAACCTTCAAATGCCAATTTTAGGGCCAGAAGAGCCTGCTATCAATAGAATTAGAAATGAATATATAAAAACTATTCTAATAAAGATTCCTGGAAATATTGCTTTGAATCATACAAAAAAAGTGCTTTTAAAGGTTTTACAAAGTTTTGAAGCAGTTTCGCAGTATCGTGCAGTACGAGTGATTGTTAACGTAGATTTTTATTGATTTAATAAAAAAGCCTTTTGTAAGGCCTCTTTTTTAGTTCTACTTAATGGAATTTTTTCATTTCCAATCTCTGCAATTTTGCTATCATATTTATCGATCCTATCTATATTTATTATAAAAGATTTATGAACCCTTATAAATTTAGGATTATTTAGGTAGATTTCAAATGCTTTCATTGTTGATAAAACCAGATGTCCATCGCTGTCAGTAACAACTTTAACATAGTCGCCAAACGCTTCAATCCATTTAATTTTAGCTATTTGAATCTTAAGTTTTTTAAGTTTACTTTTAATAAGCACAAAATCACCATCGTCTTCTTGACTATCAGTTTGCATTTGATGAAGTGACAGCGCACGTTTTATAGCGGCCTCAAATCTTGAGTTTGTTATTGGTTTTTGTAAATAATCAGTTGCATCATAGTCAAACGCTTTTAAAGCATAGTCTGGTTTTGAGGTTACAAAAATCACTTGTGGTAAAACTTTTAAACCGTCAAGAAAATCAAATCCGTTCACAATTGGCATTTCAACATCCAGAAAAAGCAAATCGATTTCATTATATGACATAAAATTTTTTGCCTCTACCGCGTTGGAAAATTCTCCAACGAGATTTAGGCTTTCGTGGTTCGTCACGAGTTTATTAATAATCATCCGTTGGATCGAACTATCATCAACGAGCAAGCATTTTAGTTTCATGTAGTAATTGTAGATATAAAATCAATGAAATTAATTTTTTTTCAACAAACAAACTAATTTATAATCATAAAAAAAAATATCAATGCAAAATAGTTCGAATGCGATTGCGGAATGAAAAAAAAACGCTACTTTTGCACCCAAATTAACAAATAAATAATTTATTTATGAATCATTATGAAACTGTTTTCATTTTAAATCCCGTTTTATCTGATGTTCAGGTAAAGGAAACAGTGAGCAAATTCGAAGAATTTCTTACA
>JAYWGW010000109.1:0-10917 GCA_043778045.1 Bacteroidota bacterium
ATTATAATTAGAAACAAAAAAGCACAATTTAAATATAAAGAAATAGAAGATTTATATGAAATATTATTAAATCCACAATATTCTAAAACATAACCAAAACTTATTAAATTCTTAAATTTATAAGATTGAATTTTGAATTAAGATATGAATATCAAATTTTAGCAAACAGCTATATTTATATATTTTAAAATTGCAACCTACTAAGCGATAATATAATTTGCTAAAAATTAAAATTTACACTGCAATAAGATAGTTATGGCAAACTAAGATTTCTAAAATTAAATAATTTTTATCATATGAAATTATCAAAAAATGACTACTTCGCAATCGCGTCTTCAAATCGTTCATTAACTTTTGACCAATACACAACGTTGAAAAAAGCTTCGATATAATTCTTACGATTTTGTTGATAGTTCAAATAATATGCGTGTTCCCAAAGATCGAGTGCCAAAATTGGTGTGCCTTTCACAAGAGCATTTGCCATCAACGGATTGTCTTGGTTTGCGGTGCTCGTGATGACAAGCTTTCCTGTTTTATCTACAATCAACCATGTCCAAGCAGAACCAAATTGGTTTTTTGCTTCATCAGAAAATTGCTTTTTAAAAGTTTCGAAATTGCCAAAATCTCTTTTAATTGTACTTGCTAAGGTGTCTTTTGGCACACCGCCAGCTTTTGGTGCCATGTTCTCAAAATATAAATTATGATTGTAAAAACCACCTGCATTGTTGCGCAAATTGGTATCGGTAGGTTTCAGTTTATTGAGAATTTCTTCAATGGTGAGCTTCTCAAATTCTGTTCCGACAATAACTTTGTTGAGCGCATTTGTGTAGGCAAGATAATGTTTTGAATAGTGAACTTCCATTGTCAACGCGTCGATGTGCGGCGCAAGGGCATCATATTTGTAGGATAATTTTTGCAAGCTGAAATTTCCTTCATTTGCTGTAATGTCGTCGGGCAAACCGATAATCCGTTTTTCTTCGGCTGATGGCAACGGCACTTCAACCACTTCTGTGAGTTTTTTTTCGTTACAAGAAGCGAGCATCAAAACAAAAAAGCATAAAATATGCAAACATTTTTTTTTCATTTCTATTTGTATTTTTCGTGAATTTCGACAATAAGTTCAATGTATTTTTCTTTGGCTTCGTCCGCTGTCAAATGGCTGATTTGCATCCATGCATTGGTTTTGAAAGCGTTCCGTAGATCGTAGTTTGACGATATATTATACGCAACTGTTCCAAAAGTAGCTTGCTTGTAAAAGGCATAGCACCGCAACTGCACGTCTTGTGGTAAGGCGGACTGCGGTATTTGCTCTGCCAATTCGATGGCGTTTAAAAATCGAGTTTCTAAATCTTCGTCGAGCATTACTCTTTTATCGCAATGATTGTTTTGTTTCCTTTTGCAACTTCGTTTAGCTTAACGTTCAGTTTGGTTCCGATGGGCAAATATAAATCTACTCGGGAACCAAATTTTATAAATCCAGCGTCTTCACCTTGAACAACTTGCATGCCTTCTTCGGCATAATTCACGATTCTGCGAGCCAACGCGCCAGCAATTTGTCTGTATAAAATTTCGCCAAAAATGGGTGTATCAATCACAATTGTCGTACGTTCATTTTCGGTACTTGCCTTGGGATGCCACGCCACAAGATATTTTCCAGGATGGTATTTGCTAAAATTTATGCGACCGCTCGACGCGTATCGCGTGACATGAACATTTATTGGCGACATAAAAATGGAAACTTGTAACCGTTGGTCTTTAAAATATTCACTTTCAAATACTTCTTCAATAACTACTACTTTTCCGTCAACAGGTGCGACAATTTGATTGTTATTTGGTATGATGGTACGATTTGGATTTCTGAAAAATTGCAAAATCATTATAAGAAAAAATAGTGCTAAAAGCTGAACTGGCTTTTGAATCCAAAGATTTTCAATAAATTCGCCGGCACCAATAACAATTGCAACCGTAAGAACACATGCAATAAAAATAATTTTAGCTCCTTCTTTATGGAATTTTAACATAGTTTAAGATTTGATAAAACAAATATACAAAAGGCGCAACGAATATTACGCTATCTAATCGATCTAAAATTCCACCATGGCCTGGCATTACGTTGCCACTGTCTTTGACATTTGCCATTCTTTTAAATTTGGATTCCACCAAATCACCAATTGTTCCGAAAATGCTGACTAAAAATGCGGTTATTGTCCAAATAAATATTGATGTTTCCGCATAATTGTCTGTAGGAACAAAATAATATTTCGATATTAAATATCCTGCAATAATTGCAAATACCAATCCGCCAAAAAAACCTTCAATGGTTTTTTTAGGTGAAATGGATTCAAAAAGTTTGTGCTTTCCAATCGATTTTCCGACGATGTATGCAAAAGTATCGTTTGTCCAAATCAATATAAAAATGCTGATGATTATCTTCGGATTATAGCCATTTGCACCAATTGGAATTTTGGTAATGATGATAAAAGGTAAGATAACATAACCAAAAGCATACACTATTTTAGACGCAATCGATAATTTGACTATTTTAAAATTAAATAGCAACAGCAAACACTTGGTAGAAACGAGCAGTGCGGCAATCAAAAGCGTTAAATCAAAATTTCGGGATAATGGTATCCTGTTTAATGAAAGATAGCAAACACTTGCGTAGCTTATAATTGCTAAAAAGAGCGGGAATATTTTTGAGATCGAAACAAGGTCGCAAAATTCTGCAACTGCAATAAGCATAAACACACCAAAAAGAACAAAAAAACTTTCTTTACTATATGATATTGAAAAAATTAGTAGCAACACATACACAATGCCTGAAAGCGCTCTTTTTAATGTTTCGTTCATATTAGGAATCTTCTAAAAGAAGCAAATATAAATTTTTTGCCACACTTCCGTAATGAAGAAAATCTTCTTCTTTTGCTTTCTCAAAATATTTTATGGTTGTGATATTGCTCGGATATCCATTTTTATATCTTTTTTGCATTTCGTTCATACCGATTGTTTTGTCGGCAACAATTTGACTCGTTGTTGCAAGCACAATCATATTCGTTGGCAAATCTTGGGGTTTTAATTCTTTAATTTGATTGGAACAAAGCAAAACGGAACCTTCGTCGGCAATCAGATTTTCGCAACTTGAAAACAGAAAGTTAGGATTTTTGGATTCTATATATTTTAACTTATTTTCTTGCAACAAACCAAAAAGTTTAGGTTCAAAACAAGCAACTTCCGTTTCAAACCAATCATTTTCTTCCAGAATATCTTCAAAATGATGGTTGAGTTCTTCAAGGTTTTCACAATATAAAAATTTACCCCCATTTTTTTTGAATTCTACGCTAAAAATTTCTTCAATTGAACGGTCAGTATTTTCCAAAGACTGATTATGTTCGCTATGTTTTTCTACGTCGGTCGTTTCTTCCGCGTGTCCAAATATTTTCTTAAAAAAGCTCATTTTTAATTTTTGTTTGCTATTATGTAAATAGAAAGTCCTCAAAGATAAAAAAATCTTAACTCAAATAAATTATTTGAATTAAGATTTTTATTATAAAACGGTACAAATATTATTTATAGCGTTGTTTCTTCGTTAATTTCTTTATCAAAAGGTCTTTTTCCGAAAAGCTTTTCTAAATCATCTCTGAAAATCACTTCTTTTTCAATCAGAATATCTGCTAAAATGTTTAGCTTATCTTTGTTTTCCTCTAAAATGTGAATTGCTCGTTGGTACTGACTTTCAATCAATGCAGAAATCTCTTGGTCAATAACAATTGCGGTATTTTCAGAATATGGTTTTGAGAAATTATATTCATTCTGTCCCGAAGAATCATAATAGGTAACGTTTCCAATTTTTTCGTTCAATCCATAAACGGTAACCATTGCTCGTGCTTGTTTGGTAACTTTCTCTAAATCGCTGAGTGCACCTGTTGAAATGGTTCCAAACGTTACTTTCTCTGCTGCGCGACCGCCCATTGTTGCACACATTTCGTCCAACATTTGTTCTGGACGCACAATTTGACGTTCTTCAGGCAAATACCAAGCAGCACCAAGACTTTGTCCGCGAGGTACGATTGTAACTTTAATAAGTGGTGCCGCGTGTTCCAACATCCAACTTACGGTTGCATGTCCAGATTCGTGAATAGCTATTGCCTTTTTTTCTTCTGATGTAACGATTTTATTTTTCTTTTCCAGTCCGCCAACAATTCTATCAACAGCGTCTAAAAAATCTTGTTTGTCAACAGCAGTTTTGTTGTTTCTGGCTGCAATAAGTGCAGCTTCATTACACACATTAGCGATATCAGCTCCAGAAAATCCTGGTGTTTGTTTTGCTAAAAATGACACATCCAAATTTTCTACTTTTTTCAGCGGCGCGAGATGCACCTGAAAAATAGCAGCTCGTTCTTTAATATCTGGAAGATCCACAAAAATTTGACGGTCAAATCGTCCTGCGCGCATCAATGCTTTGTCAAGAACATCGGCACGATTGGTTGCTGCCAAAACAATCACGGCCGTGTCAGTTCCAAATCCGTCCATTTCAGTAAGCAACTGATTTAAAGTGCTTTCACGCTCATCATTTCCGCCTGACATGGCATTTTTTCCTCGTGCACGACCAACAGCATCAATCTCATCAATGAAAATGATTGCAGGAGATTTTTCTTTGGCTTGCTTAAACAAATCGCGTACACGTGAGGCACCAACACCAACAAACATTTCAACAAAATCTGAACCCGAAAGTGAGAAAAACGGAACTTGCGCTTCGCCTGCAACCGCTTTTGCCAATAATGTTTTTCCTGTTCCTGGTGGACCAACAAGCAATGCGCCTTTTGGAATTTTTCCGCCAAGGTTGGTATATTTAGTAGGATTTTTCAAAAATTCAACAATTTCTTGAATTTCTTCTTTTGCGCCTTCAAGACCAGCAACATCTTTAAAGGTGGTTTTCACATCCGCTTTTTCGTCAAAAAGTCTGGCTCGAGATTTTCCGATGCTAAATAATTGTCCGCCAGGTCCGTTTCCACCTGACATACGACGCATGATCACGATCCATATGATAATCAAAATTATTATGGGAAGGTAAGAACCAATACCCTCAAGGAAACTATTCTTTTTGACAAATTCAAATGAACTTAAAATTTGACGACTTTCCGCGTCTTCAAGTTTCTTTTGAAATAACTCCTCATTTCCTATTTCAAGCACATATTCTGGCAATTTTCCAGTTTTGTCTTCAATTTTTGCAGCTTCTGCGTGTTCTTTGGCAGTGAGGGCAGTTTTGCTTAAATAAACTTCTGCCGTGGTTTTGTCATATATCAGCACCTTTTCAATTTGACCAGCTTGAAGATAGGTGTTAAATTTTGATGATGATATTTCAATCACCTTCGCAAATCCAGTGGATCCGCTCATGAAATTTAAAGCGATTAAAAAAACGATGATACCAGCAGGCACTAACCAAGGACCAACATTAATTTTTTTAGGCTTCTTATTATTATTTTTTGGTGCAACTGTTGGTTTTTTTTCCGTGGTTGGCTTTGTATCGGTATTTTTTGTTAAATCAACTTCCGCTTTTATTTCAGGTGTAGGAGTTGTGATGATAGGCTCATCATTAAAATTGGTCTCTGTTGCCATTATTTAATATTTGTTTTCAATAGTCGTTATTTTCGCATCGCCCCATAAACTTTCGATATTATAGTATTCGCGAATGTGTTTTTGAAAAACGTGCACCACAATGTTCACATAATCCATCAAAACCCATTCGGCATTTTCCATACCTTCGACATGCCAAGGTTTGTCTTTTATTTCTTTTGAAACTGTTTTTTGAATACTGTTCACGATTGCAGAGACCTGCGTGTTGGAATTTCCATTGCAAATGATAAAATAGTCACATGCCGCATTGTCTATGGATCGCAAATCTAAAATATCAATATCATTTCCCTTAACTTCTTCTATTCCTTTGATGATGTTCGTCAACAAATCATCATTATTTACTGTCTTCTTAGTCATTTAAAATTTTTATATCAATTTGCAAAGTTACCATTTTTTGTTGTTATTTTGAGTGCTTAACAAAACATTACAAATTGTTTTTTATGCAGGTTAAAATTATAATATTTTAGCTAAAAATTTGTTTTTATTTAAACATAATTTAATGAACATTATCAAACTCAATGCCACAGAATCTACCAATCAATACTTAAAAGATTTAGGTAAAAAACTTGATTTAGAAAACTTCACGATTGTTTGCGCCGACAAGCAAACCAAAGGCAAAGGCCAAATGGGCGCAACGTGGTTTTCAGAAGCTGGTAAAAACCTTACGATGAGCATTTTAGTAAAAGATCTGATTGTCAAAAACAGCCAAATTTTCGATTTAAACGTTGTGGTTGCTTGTTCTATTTTCAATGTTTTAAAATCATTAAACATAGCAAATCTCAGCATCAAATGGCCAAATGACATGATGGCAGGCAACAAAAAAATAGGCGGAATTTTGATTGAAAACAGCATCACGTCTGCAAGAATTGTTTCGATTGTTGGCATTGGAATTAATGTAAATCAACATGATTTTATTGGATTGCCACAAGCGAGTTCACTTCATAATGTAACGCACTCAGAATTTGACGTGCAACAATTGATGCTTTTGATGGGAACGGAAATTGAAAAAAATTGTCGGATGATAACGCAAGAAACTGTAAAAAACTTTTGGACAATTTATCACGAAAATTTATTTAAAAAAAATGTGCCGATGGTTTTTGAAAACGTTTTAGGAAGCAGATTCAACGGAATGATTCAAAAAGTTGAGGACAACGGGCAACTGACTATTATGCTTGAAGATGATCGTTTTGCGGGTTTTGGGGTGAAGGAAGTTAAGATGTTGTATTAAAAAAAAACGGTTTTCAAGGAGTTGAAAACCGTTTTTATTTTTGAAATGTAAAATTTAATAAATGTTTAAGTGATATTATTTGAGTGCATTTAATTCTTTACCAAGCCGTGCGATTCTGTATGGTTTCCAAATTTAATTGTAATGTAATATGTATTTGGTGGAAAAGGACTTAAATAAAATCCACCTTCATTGTTAATAAAAGTGTTTGTTTGCAAAAGTGTATCAGAAAGAGAATACAATCGACCAACAGTTGGACCTACATTTGCTGGAGGTACTATATTTGGATTTAACAAATATACAGATGTATAATAATCAGCTGGATTTGGTGTGACTTTAAAATAGTTTAATGGAGCAACTACTACTGGTACTGGAACTATACCATCAGAAAACGTAAATATAAAATGACGCCACGGACTCCAACCACAATTGCCTAAAACACGACACTTGAATTTAATCTGATGTGGAATTTGATTATTATTAAAAAAACCAATATATGTTTCAGAACCTGTTGTTGTTGAGTTTAAAATATTAGCGTTGGCAGACTGCTCAAAACCATAAAAATAGCATGTAGGCGATTCCGTTTCCCATTGCCACGAAGTAGCAGGAGCATTGGCAGGCAAACCTAAACTCTCCATTGATACTCGAATGTTTAAACTTGTGTTATTGTGCGGATAATCATTAATGACACACGGAAAATCAAGTGAATTAGATAAATTACAATTATATCCTATTATTGTTGGGGGTTGTGTTCCAACATAAATTATTTTAAGAATTCTTGAACCATTTTTAAAGGTGGCTGTAATATTTCCAGACATTTCAGTGAGTGGCCTCACAGTTATACTGCTGTTGGTTTGAGAAATAAGCTCAAAATTGTTGCTAATAGTCCAGACAGGAATTCCTGGAACCAAACATGGATCTAATGTATAAGTAGCGGTTTGGTTTACGCAAATTTTTTCAAAACCAAGTATAGCATTTTCTTGAAGGGGAAAATATGGTTCTTGAGGCGTCGGCGGATTAACATCATCACCAACTTCCTTCAAAATATAAGCAACACTTCTAAAGTTTAAAGCCACATGTGCCGTGTTATCTTCCTCACCAAAATAACTGTCAAAGTAAGTTTCATTTGAACAAACCAAATTTCGATCAAGCGCATTGCCCCAATTTTGGTTTGGGTTTTTTATACCAATTGCCGAATAAGTTGGAATGAAACATTGGAATGGTTTTAATGCATTTGTTTCCCATTGTGCACCTAAACTTAAATAATAAGACGACAAATAAGAATTTACAGCAGGATTGCTACCAAACGGAGACATACCAGTGATTTCTTTATGTAACTCACCAGTTACGTTAACGGAACCTCCAGAAATGATATCAAGATTACCTCTTATGTCATAATTTGAACCAAACACTGTTGTGGTAGAAAGTCCTTTTTTAACCTTAGCTAAGATATTTATGTTTGAAAATGCAGCTTTACTGAATACTTCAGCGGTAAATAATTTTGTTGAATAACAAATACTTGGTGACCAATTAAACAACCAACTTTGAGCCTTAACACAAATTTGGGCTGATAAATTGACATCCAATATCTTCTCATTGTCAATTCCAAATTTCTTACCTGTTAACGAGCCATTGACTATTGCAATTTTACGTAAATTCATTGGAAATCCTTTTGAATTTGGCAAACCATTAGCAAATTGATTGTTATAGTGATTTTGGAATTCTTGAGTACCTGCATTAGTTGTCATTCCTTGCGAAACAGTGGAGCCCATTTGAGATGAACTATCTGATTGGATAAGTGTACCATCAGGAGTTACCATCCCACTTGACATTTTCATGTAATCTATTAAAAGCTGTTTTGCAGTTGTTGACTGCAATTTTGCAAGACTTTTTTGAGCATCTACATTGTCTGCGGCTAAAATATTTACTAAAGCTTGACCGCCCATCGGAATATTAGCACCATGATTTGGACTATCAAATGCCACCCATAGTCGCGTATTGTGTTGCCATTTTACGTCTCCAGTTTCTGCAAATTTCTTTTCCATATATGCCAATGCATATCGTGTGATTTGACCACCCATGCTTGGCCCCATAACAACTGCTTTTTCGGTACTTCCATTAGCCAGCAATTTCTTATTCACTTCTCGCAAAAGAGTAACAAATGCGTAAGCATTTCGCTCTATAAAATCTGCTCCACCGTCAATTGTTACTGTATTATTTATATATGTGGGCATATTTACTAAAATGACGTCGAAACCTATACCACGCAAAATAGGAATTAAATTTTTCGGTAAATCATATTCGTCTTTATATCCCATCAAATCTTCAAAAGATTCATGTTCTGTTGAATCATATGTCCCCGTAATTTTGTTTTTATTATCGTTTTGACAGTTGCCAGAAACGTCATTCTCGCAGTCGCAATCTTGAATTTTTCTGCTATCTCCTGGGTCAAAACCGTCAACAATAAGTATTGGTTTTAATAAAGTTTTTAAAGTATTGTTATTATTACTATGATAAAAAACTCGTGCTTCAATTTCTCCTTTTATGCCTTGCCAAGGCTCTTCGGCTTCAATAGTGCGACTAAGAGGATCAAAGTCTGCTATGATTTTGCTCTCGTTTTCAGGACATAACACCCGAACAGGCGGATTTCTCATATTACTTGCAATGGCAAAATGGGTATAAAGCTGTGCATTGGTGTCTACTTTATAGCCATTGTTTAATTCGACATTGAATTTTAGAATTTTATCACCGTTTACAGTTGAATTTTGTATTTCAATTGTTGGAAGTATTAAAACTCCGTTATTAATAATTTCATAAATAATGCCATTGCCAAAATCTGCTTTGAGATTTAGAATTCTTGTTTCTCCGTTGTTTAAAATTAAATTTTCACTAAAGTTATAAATGATTTGTTCGCCAACCACAGCATTTTTTAATGGTGCAATAACCACAGCATATAAAGTATTGAATGGTTCTCTATCTGGCATTTGCTCAAACAAATCGTTGTTTAAAAGCAATCCGCCTTCTTCGGGACGTTCTGGATTGTAGTTCAGAATTTGAAATGGCGTGTTGATAATTCCAATATTGACCACATTGGTTTGAAATTGATCTTTACTGATTCTATTTTCTAAATCTATTATGGTGATAAGTTTATTATCATTACTTGCTTTACGCAACTCAAAAAGTGCTTGTTCAAAAAAACGGAAATTGGCAGTATTATGCGGTTTTTCACGTTTCTGATTAAATTCATAGAGATTTGCCATTGCGCCTGAGCGTTCATAAATAATGCCTGATATAACGCTACTTTGATCAACATTTGCTAATTGCAAATCAAGTGAACTGGTTTGTGCAAAAGTGTTAAAGAAACACAGGAACGCACCTAAAAAAAGAAAATTTTTCATAGTTTTGTAAAAGTTAAATTCATAAATGTTTGAGAAATGTTTGTATTTTGATCTGATTTCGAGGAGCGATTCCAGTCGCTCCTTTTTTTAAGGAAAAAGTTTATTTGAGATTGTACTCCACTGAATGTCAAAACGACCATTTTTAATTTCAATTTCATGATTGCCATTAAAAAGTTTTAATTTTCCATTAAAATTCCCTGATACAATTCTATTACTCAAGTCATATGTAGTAATACAAACTTTGCCAGAATTTTCATATGAACCGTATAATTTCCAAGTTTGAGAAACATCATCAAAAATTTTTGCAAAAACATAATTTTGCATTAATCCATCAATGCTGTTTTGAAAATTTGATGATTTCCAAACATAATCTCCTACTCTATTTTGAAACAATCCATGTAAATGAATGATCATTCTTGAACATGGCTTACCGTCTTTGAGATTACGAATTTCAATTTCATCATACAAATTTTGATTAATAGTGTGGTCTCCCCAATATTTAAGCCCTTTGCCACCGGGATTAAAAAGCGTACTCTCACCATCCCGTGGGTAAAAAACTTGATCGTTTATTATGCATCCAAACGTGTTGGCACCAGTTTGGGTTTCTGGTGGGAGTTTTGCCAAGGGATCTTGTGGTGGGGAAGGTTCTTCTTTTGAGCA
>JAYWGW010000110.1:0-10829 GCA_043778045.1 Bacteroidota bacterium
TTGCATTTAAATTTTTAACAAATTCTTTAAAATCCATATGTTTGTGATTTAGATCACAAATATAATAAAAATCTACATTATTCTAAAACATAACCTAAATTTATAAAATCTTGTTTTTAAAATATACCTTATTTCTTTCGTTTTGTTTTGCTAAGAATTCTGCAACTTTAAAATAAAATTACACAACATTTGAAAATTCATCTGTAACACCTTTGTATAGTTGTAAAAATTAATTTATAACGTTAGCATTTTTTAAAAATGAAAAAAGTAATTATAATTTTACTTGCAGTTTTTGCAGGATTTAGTTCAAATTCTTGTAATGAAGATTCTTCTTCTAAAAATTATCCATATAGTGTTCGCATGACAGACGGTCCGGGTCCTTATGATAAAGTAAACATTGATTTGCGCGCTGTTGAAGTAACAGGAAGCAACGGACAAACTGTAACTTTAAATACCACGGCTGGAATCTACAATTTATTGGATTTTTCAAATGGTCTAAGCGCGCTTATTGCAACAAGTTCACTAACTGACGCTGAAGTTGGACAAATCCGATTGATACTCGGACCAAACAACACAATCGTTGTTGGCGGAGTTAGCTATCCATTGAGCACACCAAGTGCGGAACAGAGTGGATTGAAATTGCAGGTAAATCAGACATTGCAAGCAGATATTCAAAATGAAATTCTACTTGATTTTGATGCCAATCAATCTATTATTCAAACTGGAAATGGAACTTATAAATTGAAGCCAGTTGTAAGAACAATTGTTACAGCAATTACAGGAAAAATAAACGGAACCATCACACCAGTTGGTGCATTAGCTGTTGTTAGTGCCACATCATCTTCAAATGTTGTTTATTCAAGTAATGTAAACGCACTTGGTCAGTTCCAAATATTGGGACTTCCAACAGGAATTTATACCTTCACGATCACGCCTTTTTTGCCTTTATTGCCTGTTACAAAAATAAATGTTGCAGTTGTTGCTGGTGCATCAACAAATTTAGGATTAATCGCATTGTAAGGAAATAGAAATTCTAACTTTATATTGACTGTCGTCTAAAATTCATATTTTAGACGACAGTTTTTTTTTTAGCAAATCGCTATTTATTAAATATCCGTTATTAATATTTGTAGCATTCTGATAATCAATGCAATTTGAATGTATAAAAAGTATTATTGTTGCCGATTTAAATTTAGATCATAAGAAATTTCTAAATTTAATTAATAGATAGGATCAATATTAAAATTTTTTTATTCCACTTTATTTCAAAAACGATAAATTTTTAAAGCATTTCCTTTATAAACCATTAATAAAATGAGTTTTTTTATTATAAACACAAAACGACATTTACCCATAAATTTTGACAAACAAATCGTTATATTTTTCCATTACAATTTTTCGCTTAAGCTTCATAGTTGGCGTCAAATGTCCAGCATCAATCGTCCACAAATCGGGCGTAAGTTGTACTTTTTTGAGTTGTTCCCAATTCCCGAATTTCTTATTGATGGTTTCTACCTCAAGGTCAATTCGTTCCATTACAGCAGGATTTTCTGCAATTTCTTTGGTTGACTTTCCGAGTGTAATATTATGAAGTTTTGCCCATTCACGAACAAATTCAAAATTTGGCTGAATGAAGGCACTCGGCATTTTTTGCCCGTCGCCAATAACCATAATTTGTTCAATAAAACGTGATTGTTTCATCGCATTTTCTAACAGTTGAGGCGCGATATATTTTCCACCCGAAGTTTTGAACATTTCTTTTTTACGATCAGTAATACGCAAAAAGCCATCTTTGTCTATTTCACCAATGTCGCCGGTATGAAAGTATCCATCAATTATTGCCAAATTAGTTTGTGTCTCATCGTTGAAATAACCAAGCATCACATTCGGACCTTTACAAAGAATTTCCCCGTCCGCTGCAATTTTAACTTCTACATTTTTTATCACACGTCCAGCCGTGCCTACTCGAAATCCACCATTGCGCATATCATTTACAGAAATTACTGGTGAAGTTTCAGACAGTCCATAACCTTCCATAATGTTGATATCTGCGGCAGCAAAAATTCTTGCCAAACGGGGTTGAAGTGCTGCTGCGCCAGTTACAATCAGTTCCATTTTTCCTCCCAAACCTTCTTTCCATTTACTGAAAATTAGCTTGCGAGCTATTTTAAGTTGCGTTTCATACCACCACCCATTTGCGCCATAAGGTTCATATTTCAATCCTAAATCTACGGCCCAAAAAAACAAATTTTTCTTCACACCAGTTAAATCCGATCCCTTTGCAATTATTTTATCATATACTTTTTCAATTAACCTTGGTACGCCAGTCATAACTGTCGGTTGGACTTCTTTGATGTTTTCACTAACTTTTTCAATTGACTCACCAAAATAAATGGCGCATCCTGTATATTGATAAATGTACGTGACCATACGTTCAAAAATATGGCAAATAGGCAAAAAACTTAACGCACGACTTTCGCCTTTTTTAAACGGAATTCTGTCCGAGCTGTCCAACACATTTGAAACAATATTATTATGAGATAGCATCACACCTTTTGGGTTTCCAGTCGTTCCTGAGGTGTAAATTATTGTTGCCAAATCCGACGGTAAAACATTCTTTTTTCTGTCTTCAACCACATCTTGATTTGAAATATCTGCGCCTAAATCTAAAACTTCTGACCAATTTTTGCAACCGTCAAGCGCAATAAAGCTGTAAATGTCTTTTAGAAGAGGCACTTTATGCTTAATAAGATTAATTTTTTTGAGAATTTCTGCATCAGATATAAAAACATAATTTGCACCACAATGATTTAAAATGTATTCATAGTCTGTTTCAGAAATTGTTGGATAAATTGGCGTGTTCTGCGCACCGATTTGTAAAATCCCCATATCCATAAAATGCCATTCCGATCTGTTGTTACTACTAATAATTGCAATTTTGTCATTTTTTTGAACGCCAAGACGCAAAAGTCCTCTCGAAATTTTATTTGCCATATCAATGTAAGCCTGTGTGGAAGTTTTTATCCAAACGCCATCTATTTTTGTCGCCAATGCGTCTATTAGTGGATATTTTTCCAATTGATACTGTGGAAAATCAAAAAGTCGGGTTATGTTGGTCATTGCTGTATAGTTTGTAATATTGAAGCCAAATTAAAAAAATATAAATACATTTGCAACATTATTATAAAAATTAGTATAATAATTAAATTTCTCTATCTATTAACACTATAGATTTAAACTTTTTCATTGTCGTTCATTTCTTGATCGTACATATTTTCTGAATATAAAACCCTATTTTTGAGGCTTTTATTCGTATATTTTTTCAATTTCATTGTTCGTTATTTTTTTTATTTTTACAACTACGATCTTATTGAGATTGATAGTTTTTAAGAATTTTTCACCTTATATTTTCATGGTTTAATCTTTGATACTACAGCGATTCTGTATGTAAAGTGACTTTTTATTTTACGTTTAATCGTTCCATTTCGAATCAACACACCCAAAGCTTACCAACAGTTTTTATTCTACCTATATATAATACCAAATTTATTAGCCTTTTCCCTAAATTTTATTGATTACCGATACAATTTTGGACTAACCACTTTAGAGATCTTGGATTTTATAAAAGATGATTCAAATAAATTTGCTTTGTTTTTTATTTTTTTGACCAAATATTGGCATGTTTTACTTTTGTTCTTTTTAAGTTTTTTTTATGTATTTTTCTTTGTAAAAAAATTAAATTACTGTACGATCTTATTTCAAGCAAATTGTAATATTACAAATCATCAATTGTGATGTTTTTTGTAACAGTAACATTGGTAATCGTTGACATTCGTGGCGATTTCATACAAAGAATCCGACCGATAAATTTTGTAGATGCTAGCCAAAATGTCCGTATCATAGCACAAGCCAATTTTGTGCTAAATACGCCATTTGCTTTTATTAGAACCATTGGCATTCGTAGTCTCAAAAAAGAAAATTTTATTTCTCAACGAACAATAGACACTTTATTACAAACAATAAAGCAATATAAAAACAATAAATCAAGCAAACCGTCCTTATAATTTTAATATTGGACAGCAATGGGCGAAACTATTATACAAGTTTTAAAAAAACACTTCTTTAAAAAAATTTAAAGGTTATACGCCATTTGTAGACTCATTGGCGAAACATAGTCTAATTTTTGCCAACGCACATGCCAATGGATACAAGTCAATTCACGCCATGTCATCGATTTTGGTAGGAATCCCATCCTTTAAAGAAGCATTTACGTCGTCAGCTTTTGCCAATCAAAATACCACTTCTTTGGTGTCTATTTTAGAAAGTATTGGTTATCAAACGTTATTTTTTCATGGTGCGCCAAATGGTTCGATGGGCTTTTTGGGATATGGTAAAATTTTAGGAATCGATAATTACGTTGGTAAAAATGAATATAATAATGATGCTTATTTTGATGGTGTTTGGGGCATTTGGAGCAAGCCATTTTTGCAATTTGCTTCAAATAAACTTAGTGATGAAAAGCAAACTTTTTTTTTAACTATTTTCACGGTAACGTCTCACGAACCATATCAAATTCCACAAAAATATAAGGGTAAATTTCCTAGAGGTAATGCTAAGATACACGAATCTATAGGCTATACACTATGCATTACAACGATTTTTAGCATCTGCCAAGCAACAAAGTTGGTACTACAATACCATTTTTGTTTTGGTTGGAGATCATGGAAATACTATATTTTATGATGAATATAAAAAAGAAATTAACAAAAATGCCGGAATTATGATGTTGTTTTCTCCAAAGACAAAATTTATTGGCTACAATATTGATTATGTGCAACATATTGATATTTATCCAACAATATTGGATATCATTGGATACAATAAACCATTTAGAAGTTGGGGTAGAAGCTTATTATCTCAAAATCACATTCAACCATTCTCATTTAAGTGGTCAGGGAGTTTTTATGAATATCTTGAAGGTAATTACATTGTTACCTATGACGGAAAAAAGATGATTGGTTTTTTCGATTGATACGATTTAGATTTAAAAAATAATTTAATGGATAACAAAAATGCCGATATGATACTTTTGGAAATTAAAGTAAAAGCATTTATTCAAAATTATATGAATAGTATTTAAAAAAAAAATTATAAAGGACAATTTACGTTTTTGTAAGATATAAATTAGAATTGCTTAATAAAATATAATTAAGACATCGCTATGTTATCAACAAACGATTCTAAAAAATCCAATAAACTATAAATCCAAATTCTCTATCCATTCTCTTGCATTCACAAATGCTTGCAACCAAGGCGAAACCTCATCGTTTCTATCTTTAGGATAATATGCCCAATTCCATGGAAATGTAGATCGCTCAATGTGAGGCATCATCACCAAATGGCGACCTGTTTTGTCGCATAGCATCGCCGTGTTATAATCTGAACCATTTGGATTTGCGGGATAGGAATCATAAGCATATTTTGAAACGATGTTATAGTTTTCCTCAGCCATTGGCAGATTAAATTTCCCTTCGCCATGCGAAACCCAAACACCCAAAGTAGCGCCTTCAAAACTTGACAACATAACAGAATTATTTTTTTGGATCGTGACGGATGTAAAAATACTTTCATGTTTCTGACTGTCATTATGCAACATTTTTCCATGAATTTTATGTTCAGGATTGATAACTTCAAGTTCCATAAACAATTGGCAACCGTTGCAAATACCGACTGAAAGTGTGTCTTCTCGTTTTAAGAAATTTTCTAATGCAGTTTTTGCTTTTTCGTTATACAAAAATGCACCCGCCCAACCTTTTGCGCTTCCCAATACATCTGAGTTCGAAAATCCGCCAACGGCGCCGATAAATTGAATGTCTTCCAAAGTTTCGCGACCAGAAATCAGGTCAGTCATGTGCACATCTTTCACGTCAAATCCTGCCAAGTACATGGCATTTGCCATTTCGCGCTCGGAGTTGCTGCCTTTTTCACGTATAATTGCTGCAATTGGTCTGCCATTGCGAGGAAACGAAGAAATCTTGCCATCAAATTTGTGTGGAAATTGATAAATTAAAGGTTGATTCGCAAAATTGTCAAATCGTTCTTGTGATTTATTATTTTTAGTTTGCTTTTGATCTAAGAGAAATGAAGTTTCAAACCATGTTTTTCGATAATGCTCAATTTGAAATTCAAAATCATCAATTTGTAGAACTCCAGAATCATTTGCATTTCCTAATTTATAAAATTCAACATTGTCAGTATTTAATTTATTTTCAAAATCAACATCATTTTTCGATTGAAGTACAATTCCGATATTTTCCGAAAACAGGATTTTTATCAAATCTTTTTCTTTAAAATCTTTAAATGACAATGTCATTCCGCTTTCTGTTCCGCTAACAACTCCCCTTGTAGCTAACTCCCCGCCGCGGCGGGGATGGGGGGATGGGCTACTAAAACATAATTCTAATAAAGTTGTTATTAATCCACCGCTTCCGATATCGTGTCCAGCTAAGATTTCATCTTTTAAAATCAGCTGTTGAATGGAATTAAAAGCGCGTTTAAAAAAGTCTGAATCTTTAATGGTTGGCGTTTGAGACCCAATTTTATTTTGAATTTGAGCAAATGAACTGCCACCAAGTTTATAATCGTCTTGCGACAAATTAATATAATAAATTGAACCACTTGTAATTCCAATATCTTGAACTCTCAAAACGGGTTCTACAACTTTGGTAATATCCGTACAATTTCCTCCTGCTGAAATAATTACAGTTCCAGGTGCAATGACATCGCCATCAGCATATTTTTGCTTCATTGACAAGGAATCTTTTCCTGTTGGAATATTGATTCCCAATTCAATTGCAAACTCAGAACAGGCCTGAACGGCTTCATACAATCGTGCATCTTCGCCTTCGTTTTTGCAAGCCCACATCCAATTTGCCGAAAGCGAAACTCCTTTTATACCGTTTTTAATTGGCGCAAAAACCAGATTTGAAAGTGCTTCGCCAATCGCATTTCTGCTTCCAGCTTTTGGATCAATCAATGCTGAAATAGGCGCGTGACCGATGGACGTAGCCACGCCTTCTTTGCCATTAAAATCCAATGCCATCACACCAACATTGTTAAGTGGCAATTGAAGCGGTCCAACGCATTGCTGTTTGGCAACTTTTCCGCCAACACATCTGTCCACTTTATTGGTAAGCCAGTCTTTACAACCAACAGCTTCCAAGCGTAAAATTTGTTCTAAATAACTATAAATACTATCTACGTTATATTCTAAATCAGCATATTGCCTGTCAATTGTTTTGTCTTTCGTCACCACTTTTGGGGAACTTCCGAACATATCTTCAAGGGCAAAATCCATAGGTTTTTCGCCCGTTTTTTCGCTTTTGAACGTAAATTGATGGTCGTTTGTAACCTCGCCAACTTCATACATTGGCGCACGTTCGCGATTTGCAATTTTTCGCAATAATTCAATATTTTCAGCACCAATTACCAGTCCCATGCGTTCTTGGCTTTCGTTTCCGATGATTTCTTTGGCAGATAAAGTGGGATCGCCAATAGGCAGATTATCTAAATTTATTAAACCTCCAGTCGCTTCTACGAGTTCCGAAAGGCAATTTAAATGTCCGCCAGCACCATGATCGTGAATGGAAATTATCGGATTTACGTCACTTTCCACAAATGCACGAATGGCATTTGCAGCGCGTTTTTGCATTTCAGGATTGGAACGTTGGATGGCATTTAACTCAATTCCTGAACCAAAAGCACCCGTATCTGCTGACGAAACTGCTGCGCCACCCATTCCGATTCGATAGTTTTCGCCACCAAGTATCACAATTTTATCACCCGCCTGCGGTTCTTTCTTGATACCTTGCTCAAGTTTTCCGTAGCCAATGCCACCAGCTTGCATAATCACTTTATCATAACCAAGTTTTCTTGCCCCCTCCAACTCCCCCAAAGGGGGAGAGCTAGTAGCTTCATCAAATTCAAAAGTTAAAATTGAACCTGTTATCAGCGGTTGTCCAAATTTATTTCCAAAATCTGAAGCACCGTTTGAAGCTTTTATCAAAATATCAATTGGTATTTGATATAGCCATTTTCTATCTTCAAAACCTAAATTTTGTTGCAGGCGCGAATATGAAGTCATGTATACTGCCGTTCCTGCTAACGGCAACGAACCTTGACCGCCCGCCAATCGGTCTCTAATTTCACCGCCCGAACCTGTTGCTGCTCCGTTAAACGGTTCTACTGTGGTTGGAAAATTGTGTGTTTCTGCTTTTAAAGAAATAACAGAATCAAACTGTTTCACTTCATAAAAATCGGGTTTGTCTGCTGATTTTGGAGCGAATTGTTCAACTCTTGGACCTTTCACAAAAGCTACATTATCTTTGTAAGCAGATACAATATCATTTAAATTTTCAAACGAAGTTTTTTTAATCATTTGAAACAAAGACGATTTTTTTTCAATGCCATCAATCACGAAAGTGCCATTAAAAATCTTGTGCCGACAATGTTCTGAATTGACTTGCGAAAATCCAAAAACTTCAGAATCGGTAAGGTTTCGATTTAGTTTTTTGGATAAATTATTTAAATATGCTACCTCATCATCACTTAAAGATAAGCCTTCCTGTTTGTTATATATGGCAATATTTTCAACTTCAAGAATCCCCAACGGTTGAATATCAATTGTAAAAATTTCTTGATTTAATTCATGATATTTCTGCGAAAGCATGACATCAAAATCAGTAAAATCGTTTGAAACTTGTTTGAATTCTTCGATTCTATTAATTCCTTCAATGCCCATATTTTGAGTAATTTCAACTGCATTTGTGCTCCACGGTGTTATCATTGCGGCACGCGGACCAACAAAAAAATCCGTTTCAACGGCTGTCAAAACGGATTTTTCTATCTGTTGTGCATTGGCAAAAAGCCAATTGAGTTTTGAAATAGTTTCTGCGCTTAAATACGTTTGCGTTTGAACGACAAAAATGCTGTTGGTTTCATTTCCAAAAAAAGAAATCATGGGTTTGTGTTTTGTAGATGCGCAAATTTAGGATTAAATCTACAAACCACAAAATGATTTATGGCACAAAAACTGCCGATTGATAGGCACCCAAATCAGGTGGAACGGATGTTCTTGGTTTGTTTAACATATCAAAATTCACTAAAAACGCAGGACTTCCTTTTTTAAATGCAGACGAATTTGCATCTATGTTCAGCTTATTTCTATTAATATTCTGAAATTTCGGATTGTTTTCTGTACTGTTTTTAGAAATCAGACAGTTATTGTACAAGGTCGAATTATTAAAATCGTACATCAACATTTCATCATTTGTAAAAGCGTTGCCAACGTTATTGAATTTAATAAGACAGTTATTAAATTTATAGTTAAAAAGTTTGGTTACATCTGTAGATTTTTTCAGTAACATTTGCACTTGGTTGCTTCCATATATAATACAATTTGAAAAAGTCGCTTCACTTAAATTATTCGGCACTTCTACTCCTGAACTGTTTTTGAAATAATTATCAATCAAAACGGAAACTTGTTTTGTGCTGTTCCAATTATTATTAAAGGTGCAATGTTTAAAATTATAATTTCCGCCCAAAGTGCAAGCCAATGCTACTTGTCCAGCTGAATTTACAACGATATTTTCGCCATCAATTAGCGCATTTTGTGCAAAAATTCCGACATTAGAACAATCATAAACTTGGGTGTTTTTTATGGTGGTTGTGTTTTGAGTATTCAAAATCAGCAAACCAACAATGGCATTTTTTAAAGTTAAATTTTGAATTTCGTTGTTTTTGCTTCCTTGCCGTAAATACACAAATCCCCATTGTCCTGGCACATCGCTATAAAAAGGTTCGAGTCTATCGCCTTGAAAAACAACTTCGTTTTCTAATTGCATTGTTGTTGATGGAAGCCCATTTACTTTCAACGCAGCATTATTCTGTACAATAAGTCCCGAATCAGCATGAAAATGAATTCTCGCACCCGCATTTACGGTCAATGTTTGACCGATTGGCACGCTCGCAAATCCATAAACCACATAAGGTTTTGACTTGTTCCAAACAAATTCATTTCCATTGTCAACATGATTGTTAATCAAATCTCGCCCATTTACAACCAATGTGTTTGTGCCGTCAACACCAATCGGAACCGTTTCAATAATGCCATTATTTTTCTTTGGATATATAAAATAAGCATCTTTAATCAATGTAACCAATTCCACTTTTTGAATATCTGAGCCATCGCCAAACAGAATTCTGTCAGTATATAAAAAATCAGCAGGATTCGCATCCACAATATCAGCCGTGGTTTCAATAAAAATAAAAAGACTGTCTTTTGCCAAAAGTTCCACATTCTTAAAAATTTTGCCGTTCGTTCCTTGCAAACCATCAACAAGCATTCGGTATTTCGACGAAAGTCCTTTGCCAAATTGAATTGTAGGAATCGAAATGTTTTTGTCAGATTTGTTATAAACCTTTAAAGAATAAGTGCTCGAGCCAATATTTTTAAAAACCGTATCCAAATAAACCGTGTCTTTAGAAAATGACAAATCACCGTTTGCCGTTTCAAAATCGAAATCTTTACGACAAGAGGACGTCAAAAAAATCATTCCCAAAAGAAGGCTATATATAAGGTAGCGCATTTATTTATTTTTTGTAAAAATATAAAAAATCTCACTCGAATCAAATAATATATTGTAAACGATTTTTGTTAAAATAATATATAAAAAATCATTGTTGTCCGATAAAAAAGAAGCCAAATAAATGGCTTCTTTAGAAATATCGTAATTTTGTATTGCAAAAAACAAATAACGATGGCCAAAAAT
>JAYWGW010000111.1:0-48037 GCA_043778045.1 Bacteroidota bacterium
CGTCTCAGCACCAAAACATGCAACACTTGGCGCATTTGTTGATATTGACGCACTGATTGCTGTTGGAACTGAAAGCGTAATAGTGGTACTAACAGTGCAACCCTTGCTGTCGCGGGCACTAATGGTATAATTTCCAGCTTCTAAATTATCGAAAAGATAATTGTTAGAAAATGATACCGTGGCCGCACCCGAGAGTGCATATTGGTAAGCACCAGGCCATCCACCATTTGCATTGGCTACTATAGCTCCTTTGTTGTTTTCACAAGTTACATTTGCAGTTTCAAAAGCAGTAACCGTCAACGGAATATCTGATTGTTGAATGGTAAACCCAAAAGTTGCTGGACATTGTGGACTTCCCGTCAATGTTGCGGTAACGCTGTACGTGCCCGCACGTAAATTACTAATGGTTATTGGTCCTGCCGTTGCTGCAGTTCCTGAGCTTGGAGTCGGTCCAGAAATAATATAACTAAAACCGCCCGCACTATTTACTGGCAATGGTTGCAAATCAACAAATGTGAGCGACACACTTCCTTCATTAGAATCATAACAAATCACATCAGTGAGGTTTTGCACAGTCAATGCGAACGTATTCGGATTTGTAACATAATGGAAAGTTCTGATGCTACAACCGGTTGCTGGATTTGTAATAGTAATTTGATAATCGCCAATTGCCAATCCATTGAAACTTCCCGTAGTATTTGATTGATTGTATGTGCTTGCACCCAAACCAGTTACAGTATAATTTAATGTTGGTGTTCCACTCGAAGCAGAAACGGTTACTGTTATGCGTTCTAATGTTAAACAAGTAACGGCATTATTCACTGTGACAACAACATCGCTTATGGAAATAAATGGGTTTATAACCGAGGAAGCAGTAGTTGTACCAACACATCCTTTATTATCAAAGACCGCAATGCTGTAGTTTGCACCACTAAAATTGGCTTCAATAAAAGTTGTCGCGCTACTTGATTGAACAATGATTCCGTTTCTGATAAATTGATAAATATTATAAATTCCAGAACCACCCGTTACTCCTGATAATGAAATTGTTGCAAAATTCGGTGCATTCGATCCAGTAATACATCCGAACTGAGTCACTACTGCGTTTGGTACAATAATAGGATCTGGGTCTATAATATCTGCTGTTTGAGTTGCAACGCATGCTCTTCCAGATAATACAGAAATTGTGTATGATCCTTCTGGCAAATTAGCAAATACATTTGAAAATTGGACTGGTCGTGTTACTGTCCCTGAAATGCTATAACTATATGTTGGATTGTCATTAATTCCTGCTGCAGTTGGTGCTAAATTTACAGTAATAGAACCATCGGAACCATTGAAACATGTAACGTTTTGTACAGTTGCAGCATTTAAAGTAACTGCAGTTGCAACAGAAATTGTTATCGTTGCGGATTTTATGCAGCCCGATGTGATATCGCGTACTGTTATTGTATGATTTCCAGATGTTACGTTTATGATAGAAGATGCAGGCTGAAAAGCAAGTGCATCTATTTGATATTCATAATTTCCAGAACCACCTTGCGCATTGACTAAAATGATACCATCGCCATTAATACAGCTCGGAAGTGTTACGATTGACAATCCTACTTGCAGAATCGGTAAAACAGTAATGCTGGCAGTTTGAGCCGTACATCCATTTCCATCTGTAATGGTCACAATATAATTTCCAGGAGCCGTCACTGTGAATGTTGTTGCAGATTGTGGTCCATTTCCAATATTGTAAGATAATGGTGCAATGCCAGTTCCCGCAACAGTAACAATATAACTATTTCCATCAGAAAGACAATTCGCATTGATTGCCGTTGTGTTTGTTACCGTTGGCTGTGGATCAGCTATTATTATAACATTGGTACTTGCCGGACATCCATTTGCATCTTTAACCCATATATCCCAAGAAGTGCTTGTTACTGGATTTAGATTTGCAAAAGCTGCCGCTGTATATTGTGCTGGTGTCGGAATTGCGCCACCTATTACAAAAGCATACGTGTATGAAGCTGTTCCGCCAGAAGCAAGTACAGTCACATTCGCTCCAGTGTTACAATTTGCATTGATGTTGCCAATTACTGCAATACTCAATGGTGCGGCTGGTGTGCCAATATTTACAATGTCTGTGATCGTACAAAATGGCGCATTGGTTTGCTCAACAATTACGGAGTAATCTCCAGCTGCAAATCCTGATAATACTAATGGATTTGTGGACGTGTTTGTTGTTCCACTTGCAACGGATACATTGCTTGCGTTGATTAAATTATAATTATAAACGCCTGTATAACCCGATACATTTACATTTATCGTTCCATTAACCTGTCCAAAACATGTTATTGCAGAAACTTGTGAAGCAACTACAGTCGCGGTAGAAACCGGCTCAATAAGGTATGGAACAACTCCTGCTGTACATCCAGTTGTCATATCAATAACTTGAAATCTATAAATTCCAGACGCCGTTAATATAAATTCATTGCTTGCCTGTGGTGTCCCAGAAGTTCCTAATTGGTAATTATAATTTCCTGAGCCACCCGTTACTAAAATTTCAACTTTTTCAGGATTTATGCAGGTTATTGCCGCTGTTCGACTCACTGAAACTGCTGATATAATTTTTAATGGAGAAATAATTAGTGATGCGGTGCTTGCTTCACAACCATTAAGATCTCGTGCATATACAACTATTGTTTGCGTTGCTCCAGTATTGAGAATTTGGAAAATATTACTGCCGTTATAATTACTGCCGTCAATGCTATAGGTATAACCTGGCGTTCCTCCAACTGCAGTTAAAGTTATTGTAGCAGTTGTTGGTGCATTATTTACATCACATACAAAATCTGTTGCGGTTGCAGAAACTGATATAGGAGTTGGTTGCGCTACTGTTACAGTTACTGATGCACTACATCCACGTCCAGAATTTACAGTAATGATATAATCTCCAGCACTTAAATTGTTAAAAACATTACTAAATGTTGGAGTGCTTGTTCCTATTTGGTAGGTATAATTAGGATTGTCATTGCTTGCTGGCAAGCTGACCGTAATTACTCCATTTGTTCCTGAGCTACATGTTACGTCATTGACCGTTGTGGTAAACGTAACTTGTGTTGGTACTCCTAATATAACTGTTGACGTTAAGGAACAACTTGTTATATTATCGGTCAAAGTTACAGTATACGTATCTGCGGGCAAGCCACTAAATACATTTACTGCTTGTGTGCCTATCATTGGATTAATAACAAAACTATAATCTCCAGATCCGCCTTGTGCGTTAACCGTAATTACACCATCATTGTTTGCACAAGTTGGCAATACTGTTGCTGTCAAGGTGTTGATTAATGGTGCATAAACCCTAATTGTACTGCTTGCTACACAACCGTTTGAGTCTTTTACAGTAACGGTATATAATCCCGCTGTTGTCACTGTGAAAGTTGATGACGCTTGGAATGCGCTGCCAATACTATATGTTAATGGAGCCAAACCTGTTCCTACTGCCATAAATGTGAAACCTGTTCCTGTTGAAAGACATTGATTATCCGCAAATGGTGGCAGTGTGACCGTTGGTTGCGGTTCTGTTACAATTGTTACGTTTGTGCTTTCCACACAACCATTTGCATCTCGGACATAAACAGTCCAAGTTGCACTTGTTGCTGGGTTTAAATTTGTAGTTGCTATTGTGGTATACGCAGCTGATAATGGCGGTGTCGCGCCAATAGTTACAAAAGCATAACCATATGGTGCGGTGCCACCAGTCCCTTGAACTGTTACTTGCGCTCCTGTATTGCAATTTGCATTCACATTACTAACGATAGAGACGCTTACTGGCGCAATTGATGATCCAATGTTAACAAGGTTAGATGTTTTTGGACAAAATGGACTGTCTAACTGAGTAATTTGTACTGTATAATCGCCTGCTGCTAATCCAGATAATAGCAACGGATTGGTTGTGGTGTTAGTCGTTCCGCTTACAACTACTGCACTACTTGCATTCAATAATGCATAATTATAATTTCCACTGTACCCCGACACATTAACATTTATTGACCCATTTACTTCGCCAAAACAATTGACTGCAGCTTGTTGAGAAGCAATTACTGTTGCCGTATCAAATGGTAAAATAATATATGGTGCGGTTATTCGTGTACAATCCGTGGTATTATCTCTCACAAGGAACCTGTAAATTCCTGTTGTTGAAATTGAAAAAATAGGACTTGGTTGAAATGGACCAGATGGATACAGTTGATAACTGAAATTCCCTGAACCTCCAATTACGTTTATTGTAATAATTTCGGTGCTTGCGCAAGTAATTGCTGTTGTTCTACTTACAGATACTGCTGTAATTGTTGGCAATGGGGAAATAGTTACTTGCGAACTTGCAATGCAACCGTTTAAATCTTTTGCATAAACTACAATTGTTTGAGATACGCCTGTGTCTATTATTTGGAAAACATTATTTATTCCATAATTGGTTCCATTAATGCTGTAGGTATAATTCGGAGTTCCGTTTACGGCTGTTAGTGTTACATTGGAGACGCTTGGTACGTTATTGCTATCACATACGAACGCTGTAGCAGATGCTGACACTATCACTTGTGTTGGTTGATCTACAAAAACAGTTTGTGTTGCACTGCAACCTCTACCTGAATTTACGGTTATATCGTATGATCCTGCAATTAAACCTGTAAATACATTGCTAAATTGTGGAGTTCCACCATTGCGTTGATAGGTGTAATTGGGATTGTTGTTGCTTAACGGCAAATTGACTGTGATCACACCATTTGTGCCTGAACTGCAAGTTACATTGTTTACTGTTGTAGTAAATGTTACTTGCGTTGGTGGATCTATTGTTACATTTGTCGTGAGTGAACAACTTGTTAATGTGTCTGTTAGCGTTACTGCATACGTATTTGCTGGTAAGCCACTAAATACATTGCCCGTAAGGGTGCCCACATTTGGATTTATCGTGTATGAATATAATCCTGATCCGCCTTGCGCTACTACTGTTATTGCTCCGTCGTTGTTGGCGCAAGTTGTTAGCGTGGATGCTATTGGTGAATTGATTAGTGGTTCATAGATATTTATTGTAGCACTTGCCACACATCCGTTTACGTCTTTAACAGTTACCGTATATAATCCTGGTGATGATACAGTAAATGTTGGAGAGGCTTGAAATGTTCCACCAATACTATAGGTAAATGGCGTCAATCCTGTTGGTACTGCCGTGAACGTAAAACTATTTCCTGTTGACGTACATTGATTGTCTGCAAATGGTGGTAGTGAAATTGTCGGTTGCGGATCTCTTACTACTGTTACATTCGTGCTTGCTATACAATTGTTTACATCTTTCACATATACAGTCCATGTAGCACTTGTTGTTGGGTTTAGATTAGCTGTTGCAGATGTGGAATATGCAGATGATAATGGTATCCCAGAACCAAGCGTAACAAAAGCATAACTATAAGGCGAAGTGCCTCCTGAACCTTGAACCAATACTTGTGCGTCAGTGTTGCAATTTGCGTTCACATTGCTAACAATTGCATTTGTCAATACCACGGCTGGCGATCCTATGTTTACAACATTTGATGTTTTCGTGCAGAAAGGCGCATCGGTTTCTCGTACAATTACCGTGTAGTTTCCAGCTAATAATCCTGTTACTGATTGTGGGTTTGTTGTGGTATTTCCAGTTCCACTTGCTACAATGGCGTTGCTTGCATTTAACACGTCGTATGTGTATGATCCTGAATAATTTGCAACGCTCATGCTTATGGCTCCACTATTTTCTCCGAAACATAAAACGGGTGCTGATTGTGTGGCTGTTACAACTACATTATCAAATTTCGGAACTTCATATGTGGTATTTATTGTGCAACCTGTTGATGTGTCTGTAATTAGAAACGTGTAGGTAGTTGGTGTTGACAACGTGAAAATTCCCGTATTATTGATGGGTCCAGATGGTAGTATTTGGTATGAATAATTTCCTAATCCACCTATTGCCGTAACTGATACTGTTTCACTTAAATTGAAGCAATTAATTGCTGCTGTTGTTCGCGTTACTGACGCTGCCGTTATGGTTGAAAGTGGTGCAATACTAATTTGAGTACTTGCTACGCAACTGTTGACATCTTTAGCAGAAACTATAATGGTTTGCGTTGCGCCTGTACTTGGCACTTGAAATGCATTTCCAGAAAAGTAATTCACACTATCAATACTATAAAAATATGCACCCGTTCCGCCAAATGCTGTTAATGTTACTGTTGAAATGCTTGGTGCATTATTGCTGTTACATACAAATGCCGTTGCCGTTGCAGAAACAGAAACCGCTGACGGTTGTCCTACAAAAATAGCTATCGTTTCGCTGCAACCACGAGCAGACGTTACTGTTATGGTGTAAGTTGCTGACAAAAGACCACCGAAAGTATTGGTGTTTTGTGGCGTTATGTTGTTTAATTGATAAGTGTATGGTCCATTGGTATTAACCGCAGATAAGTTCACCGTGATAATACCATTGGCGCCGCCGTTGCAACTCACATCATCGACTATTGTAGTAAATGTTACTGGCGTCGGGGCGCTTATAAACGCAGTATTTGTAACGGAACAGCCTGTTGTTAAATCGTTTACTGTAATAATATAAGTTCCTTGTGAAACAGCCGAGAACACATTATTCACAGCCGTAATTCCAACATTTGGCGAAATAGCATATGTGAAATTTCCAGATCCACCTTGTGTTGAAACCGTGATTACACCATTGTTGATTTCACAAACTGGCGCTGTTGTAAATGCAGGACTATTGAGCAATGGCGCAAAAATTACAACACTTGTCGTGCTTGAACAACCATTTGCATCCTGAACGGTTATTGTTTGCGTTCCTGATGTGAGGTTAGAAAACGTAAATGGTGTACCACCTGGTTGAAACGAGTCACCGTTTAAACTATAACTATATGGCGCAATGCCTGCCGTTGTTAAATTGACATCTATTGAAAACTGTCCTTGACTGGCAGTACATTGGTTGTTTACTACTAAAGCAATTGCTGGCGATGGATCTGCAACAACGGAAACATCAGTTGATTTTATACACCCGTTTGCGTCTTTAACGTATGCCGTATAAGTGCCTGCTTCCGCATTAAACGAAGGGTTTGAAACATAACCTGTTGTCGGTGTCGCGCTTGCGATGGGCAGTAATTGATAAGTATACGGCGCTGTTCCTCCTTGTGCGACAATAGAAACCTGTCCTGCATTTAGGTTACAATTGTCATTTTTTGGAGAAGTTGCTGTAAGTGTTAATGCGATTGCAGATTGGGTAATGGCAAACACATTAGACGCATTTGTACAGCCCCCGTTGGTTCCATCATTTTCACTAAACAAGATATAATATGTGCCAGGTGGCAAATTACCGACATTTGTAATGGTTGTTGATGTTGTACTTGTTGTATTTATAGTCGTCGATGCACTAACTGCTGTGTTCGAAGTTGAATTATATATTTGATAGGATACTGAGTTGGCCGTATAATTACTAAATGAAAAAGATACATTTGCGTTTGCACTACCGTTACATGTGACATTGTTTATCACTGAAATATTGCTTTGTAATGTTGATAACGTAGGTACCGGAACTATTGATTGTTTGAAATAATAACATTTTGTTGCATCATCATAAACCACAAACGAGTAGGTTACACCTGGAAGCAAATTTGTAAATACTGATTCTCTTGTTCCAGTAGCCGATTCTGGTTGCCAAGCTGTTGATGTAGAAGAATAAGGAGGATATGGATTTTGATAAATGGCAAAAAAGTACGGTCCACCAGCAAAGGCTGGATTAACTGATACCGTAACAGTTCCCCCTGAAATACAATTTGTTGTAGGCGTCGATACATTGACTATCAAATCATCTGGTGGCGAAGCCATTATAATATTTGCTTTCTTTATAGTGCATCCATTAGAATCAACAACATTAAGTTCATATATTCCAAAATTTAATATCGTAAAACAATGATTTGCACCAGCGACCGATGTAAAATTTTGGGTTGGATTAGCTGGATCGTTTAAATTATTTGATAAAATATATTGATATGGCGCAACACCACCTGTAAGCGTTGAAACGCAGATTTGACCAAGCAAAAGGCCTGTGCCACCAGTACAAGTTATATCTTGTTTAACGACCGTAAATTCAATCAGCGCAGGCTCCAAAATCGTAACATTCCTTGTAGATGTGCACGACTTTGCATCTGTAACCGTGATAATATAATCTCCTGCCGCTAAACCAGATGTTTGTGTGCCGTAATTAAGAAGTGTTGTCGTGTTTTGAACATTAATCGCAAAAGGTGGCGTACCAAAAGATGAATTAATAACAATGTTTAAGGCTCCTGTTGATCCTCCATTACACAAAATTTGTGTTGTTTGCGAAACGGATGAAATCTGTGGGTTAGTGATTGGCAATACTTTTCTTTCAGACGTAGAAACGCAACCTTTACTGTCTGTAACCGTAAAAATATAATCTCCCGTTGCTGCTGTAGCAAATGCAAATGTAGTTCCCGAAACTGAAACTGGCGTACTTGGGTTGCCGTTTAAGGTAACACCAACCGTAAATGGTGCATAGCCACCTGATATACTTCCTGAAATCAGCGCATCGGGGTTATTTGTACAATCTAATCCTTTTAGCGATGTACTTAAACTAAGTTGTGGTGCAATTGTTGTAGTGGCTACTGTTACCTCGCAACCATTGGCACCTCTAACAATGATGCTATAATCTTGAGCCAATAGAGCACTAAAAACATTACTACTTTGGAACAATCCACCGTTAATGTTATATTCGTATGGAGCAACTCCACCTGTGGCTGTTATAACTAATGATGCACCAACATTCCCAACAATGCAATATGTTGCACTTGAAGCGATAATAGCTGTAGGAGTTTCTGGCGGATTTAATGTAAAAGTTGCTGATACCGTGCAATTGTTTTGGTCTGTGGTGCTAATCGTATAGGTGCCAATCGCCGTTAAATTTGTGAAAGTTGCCGTTGGACGTGGTCCTACAACCGGTCCCGCAGGTGGCGTGAGCGTGAAATTGTTTCCGCCCCAACCTCCAGTAACATTTGCCGTTACTGCGCCAGAAGCAACGCATGTTATTGGCGTTATTGTTGACGATATTGCTAAAGGCGCAGCGGGCGGGCTTACAACTGCTGTTGCAGTCGCGACGCAATTTGTGCTGTTGTCTGTTACGCTAATCGTATAATTGCCTGCTAATAAGTTCGTAAGATTTACTGTGGATGTGCTCTGTGTTGTTCCAGAGGCACCGTTGGAAACAGTGTAATTATATGTTGTGCTAAATCCAGAAATCGTAAACCGAACCGCTCCTGTTGAACTTCCGAAGCATTGCACATTGGCAATTGGTTGTCCTAAAACTGCTATTGGTGTAATTGGGTTGATGGTCAAATTTTCTTGATAGGTACAATTTTTTGAATCTGTAACTAAAAATATATAGCTATTTGGTGACAAACCTACAAAAACATTACTTGTTTGAGTAGCTGTTATTGCCGTCGCTGGTGCAATAATTTGATAAGTAAATGGTGTGTTTACTCCCGTTGTTGTTATCGTTACATCGGTTGTATTGCTTGGACAAGTTATCGGCGTTTGAGCAAAAGCTAAATCTGTTGGAGGATTTAAAGGTGCTATTATAACAGCATTGGTTACAAACGTACAGTTGTTACTATCTTTTATTGTAACATTATAAGTGCCGTTTACTAATCCTGAAAAAGTAGTGCCAGATTGAAATGTTGTTCCGTCAATACTATACATATATGCTGGTGTACCACCGCTCACGTTTTGAACTTCTATGCTTGCTGTTCCCGAACAAGTATAAGGTGTAGCAATATTTGCCGTTCCAGAAATAGACAAAGCACTTGTGATGGTTACCGAACCGCTAACCGTACAAAACTTTGTATCTCTAACTTGATAGGTATAGTTTCCTGAAGCCAATCCTGAATAAGCAGATACGGCTGTAAAAGTTGTACTGCCATTGAAAGCATAACTATATGGTGATTCACCTGATGTTGCTGAAATAGTAAAACTTCCATTATTATTACCACAAGTTGCATTCACTTGCGTGGTTGTTGCTGTTGGATTTATTGGTAAATTTATTCTTATTATAGCGGATTGCGCCGTACATCCTTTGTTGTCTGTAACAATAAATTGATAGTTTCCTGCAGCTGTAGTATTATACACAAATGAAGTTCCTGAGACGGGTGTTGATATACCAAGCGCACCTCCATTAAAACTTATTTGATATGAATATCCTGGATACCCGTTACCAATATTTACTGAAATCGTTGCATTTGACAATGTTGTACAATCTAAATCCTTAGTCACAATTGCGCCAACCGTGATCTGTGGTTGGATGGTCTGCGATGGCAGTGAAAACGTGCACCCGAAAGAATCTCTTACGATAATATTATAGGTACCTGCGCCTAAATTTGAAAATGTATTGCTTGTTTGAAAAGAAATTCCATTAAGGCTATATTCAATTAATCCAGTTCCGCCTGTGGCATTTACCACCAATGTAGCGCCTGCTGTTCCGACTGCGCAATATGTTGAACTTGCTGCAATTGATGCCGATATTGCTGTTGCACCTATAATATCAATTGGGGCATTTATTGGGTCTATACATCCGTTTCTATCTTTTACAGAAACCAAATAAGAACCAACCAGGACATTTGTAAAAATTGTGCCGTCTTGATAAGCAACAACCGTTGTTCCCGAAGCGGTTGTTAATTGATATTGATAAGGGTTTGTCCCACCAATAGCACTTGCTACAATAGTTGCGCCCACGAGACAAGTTGCTTGTGAAGTAATTGTTGCTGATGCAATCACCGGATCGGGTTGCGTGATGGTTTGCGTAGATGCAAAAGCACATCCTGCTGAAACACTGTCAAATCTAATATTTACATTGTATGTTGCTGCGCTTAAACCAGTTATAATAACTGGAGAAACCGTTGATGTTGAATATGTTACTCCATTATCAATAGAATATTGAAACCCATTTGCAGGGATAAAATTTTGTGCATTAATGGTCATTTGACCATTTGAAACACCATTGCAAGTTACATTTTGAATATTGCTTACTTGAGCGGTAAAAGCTTGATTGCAATCAATATCAATCAGGAAATTGACTGTGTTCACGCAAACTTTGGGAAGTTGATAAACTTTTATATCGTCAATTGCGGCATCGTTTCCAACATATTCTGTGCTACCAGATCTTACATTAAATATTAAACTTGTATTAGCTCCTGGATTTAATGAAAAACTTCGTTGAAGCCAAGTGTTGGTGCGCGGTAATTCCGTTGATGTGTCACTTGCAATTGTAACCCCACCAATTGTAGTGATTTCAAAAAGAAAACTTGGACTGGCTTGACCAGTAAATGTGTCCGAGTGGTAGTTAGCAAGATAGGCTTCAATCAAAATAGGCTGATTTGGCAATACATCGTTTATAACTTTACTATAAAGAACACCATTTGGCCCTGCTGCGCCACCAATATTGACAGCAAGAAACCTACCTTGTGGATTTGTGCCGTTTGACGTATGATCTCTAAAATCAAACCAAGCACCAAGATAATTAGGATTTAAACCGCTTGTAACAACATATTCATTATCACCTAAATATAAACTCGGGTTGGCTGAACATGAGTATGGCAATTGTTGGTTGTTGAAACAATATGCTGGATTAATTCCTGGGGATGTTGTATTCGCACCAGATCCAAAATCTTCAAACAGTAAATTACTAAATGACGGCGGCGTTGTTATCTCATAATTCGTTGAAATTACATGTGATCCACAAGATACATTTGTAAAAATGTTCGGAGGCGTGTTTGTATTTAAAATACCATCAAGGAGATAAGAGTAAGTATAGTTCCCTATAACACTATTTACTGTAACAACAGATGTTGAGGTACCATCGCAATTATATGTTGGACTCGCAAGCGTTACTGTTGGTGCTGTTGGGATTGGATCTATTGTTGCAGACATTGCAAAAACGCAACCAAGTGCATCTTTGATCAAAATATTGTAGCTGCCTGGCGCCACAGTTGCTTGATTTAGATTTTGAAAATTAGTGTTATTAAAATTATACTGATAGGGTGCCGTTCCATTTTGTGGATTAGTCACACGAATGATTCCATTTCCGTTATTGGTAGCGCAAGCTAATTCTAAAACGCCTGCCGATGCGGTTAAAAATACAGCTGGTTGTGTAACAATTACTGTACTTGCAAACTCACATTGTTTAATATCTTTAACGATATAATTATAAGACCCTGCCGCAAGGCCTGTATAAGTTGTATTGCTTGTAAAACCACTTCCATTAAAACTGTATAAATAGGCAGGATTTCCGCCACTTGCGTTTATCGTAACTGTTCCAGTTAATACCGTACAAGAAATATTTTCTACCGTTGTTGTTGCACTTGGTAATAATTTAACATTGATAACTTGAGTGGCTTGCGTTGTGCAACCTCGGCTGTCCGTAACTGTAAATAAATAGGTTCCTGCTGCTGCTGTCGCATATGAAAAAGTCGTTCCTGTGGCTGTTATTGGTGCGCTTGTTGGGTCTGAATTATATTTTATCGTATATGTAAATCCTGCATATCCACCACCTATCGTGCCTGTAATTGTGGCACTTGAGTTTGCTGTACAATCTAAATCCTTCGTTAAAACTGTGCTTACATTCAGTTGTGGTTGAACGGTTTGTGTTGGAATTGGAAACGTACAGCCATTCGTATCTCTAACAATAATATTATATGTTCCAAAGCCTAAATTAGAAAAAGTATTTGAAGATTGAAAAGTGTTTCCATTTATACTATACTGATAAATTCCTGTGCCGCCCGTCGCATTTACGAATAAATTTGCTCCTGTGCTTCCCGAGATACAATAGTTTGAAATTGCAGCAATGGATGCTGAAACTGCTATTGGGCCTGCAACATTAATGGCAGCATTTATTGGATCTATACATGTGTTTGCATCCCGAACATTAACCAAATAATTTCCAACAGGCACATTTGTGAATGTTGTTCCAGATTGATAAGGTCTGATTTCAGTTCCTGCCGAATCTGTTAGTTGGTATTGATAGGGTACAACGCCGCCAGATCCGCTCGCTGTAATAGTCGCTCCTGTTAAGCATGTTGCTTGGGTGGTTACAGTAGCAGATGCAAACAAAGCTGTTGGTTGCGAAATGGTTGGCGTAGCAGAAAAAGTACAACCAACTGAAACATCATTAAATCTAACTTTTACATCGTATGTTATTGCGCTTAAACCAGTAACAACAACTGGAGAAACTTTTGAATTTGTCCAAGATGTGCCGTTATTTGTAGAATAATCAAAACCATATGGCAAATTAAAATTCTGCGCATTGATGGTCAATTGACCATTTGGCACGCCGTTGCAAGTTACGTTTTGAACATTGGTTACTTGCGCAGCAAAAGCTTGGTTGCATGGAATTAATATTGGAAAATTAACTGTGTTTACGCACACCAGTGGCAACTGATACGCCTCAATATCATCAATTATTATATCGTTACCGCTTGTTTCGTTAATATTAGATCTAACAACAAAAAGTAAGGAAGTGTTTGCACCTGGATTTAATGTCAAAATATTATTGATCCATGCTTCTGTTTTAGGAATATCACCGGTGTCTTGTGATGAAATAATTGTTTCAGATGGCAAACCAAAATCTTTAATCAACTGTATTGTTAAATTTGGATTCGGTTGCGTATTACCAATTACCAAAAGATTCATATACCACAGTGATACCTTAATATCCCTATTTGGAATTATATCGAAAATTTGTTTGCTGTAAAGAATTCCACCAATTCCAGCAGTTCCTCCAATGTTTACTGCTAAAAACCTACCATTTGGATCTGATATTGGATTTGTGTGATCTTTAGCGTTTGGAGTCCATGCACCTACATAGGTTGGATTTATTATACTTGTAACGGCATATTGCCCATCGTCAATAAGTTGACTATTGTCACACGGTCGATTTGGAATTTGAGGACCTTGATTCTCAAAGCAATATGCAGGATTAATTCCTGGACTTAGCGTATATGATCCAGATCCAAAAGTTTCAGTTAATAGATTGCTAAATAATGGCGGAACTGTTAGCTGATAATTTGTTGTTATAACATGCCGACCACATGACACATTTGTAAAAATGTTCGGAGGCGTATTGGTGTTTAAAGCACCATCAATAAAATAAGAATATGTGTAGTTTACCAATCCGCTATTTACGGTAATGATTGATGTTGATGTTCCATCGCAATTATACGTTGGGCTGGCAAGGGTTACTGTTGGCGCGACTGGGACTGGATCTATTGTCGCAGACATTGCAAAAACACAACCAAGTGCGTCTTTTATCAAAATTGAATACGTCCCAGGCGGCAATGTTGCCTCTTTTAAAGTTTGATAACCTGTATTATTAAAATTATATTCATACGGTGGCGTACCATTTTGTGGATTTGTTACGCGTATTTTACCATTTCCAGTGTTGGTTGTTGTACAAGCCAATTCTGAAACTCCGGCCGACGCTGATAAAAATAATGTTGGACGCGTAACAGTAACGGAACCATCAAAAACGCATTCTTTTATGTCTTTTACTTTGTATAAATATGTTCCCGCAGGTAAATTTGCATAAATAGTATTTGTTGAATACGCACTTCCATTAAAACTATATAAGTATGCTGGATTTCCTCCGCTTGCATTAATAGTTACCGTTCCAGTAGAAATTGTACAAGAAATATTTACTACAGTTGTTGTTGCCGTTGGTAATAATTTAACATTAATAACTTGAGTGGCTTGCGTTGTGCAACCTCGGCTGTCCGTAACTGTAAATAAATAGGTTCCAGCTGCTGCTGTTGCATATGAAAAAGTTGTTCCTGTAACTGCAATAGGTGCGCTTGTTGGGTCTGTATTATATTTTATAGTGTAGGTAAATCCTGCATACCCACCGCCAATTGTTCCAGTAACCACGGCATTTGGAGACGTTGTACAATCTAAATCTTTAGTCAGAACCGCATTTAAAGATAATTGTGGTGCAATGGTTTGAACTGGTAAAGTAAATCTACAACCAGCGGCGTCACGCACAATTATTGTATAAGTACCTGGCACTACATTTACAAACGTGTTGCTTGACTGAAAAGAAGCACCATTATTGTTGCTATATTCATAAGGTGTTCTTCCGCCTGTAGCATTAACAATTAGTGTTGCGCCTCCACTTCCTGACACACAATAATTTGATGTTACCGAAATGGTAGCACTTGGTGCAATCGCTGGCGAAACTGTAATGGGAGAATTTATTGGATCAATACACCCATTTGCATCCCTAATAAAAACCAAATAATTACCAGCAGGCACATTTGAAAAAGTAAGTGGCGTTTGATATCCTCTTATTACTGTTGTGCCCGCAGCATTTGTAAGCTGATATTGAAATGGAGTGGTTCCACCCGTTGCACTTGCCGTTATAATTGCTCCAGTTAAGCAAGTTGCAGGCGTAGTTACAGATGCAGATGAAATTAGAGCAGTAGGCGTTGATATAGGTTGTGAAAACACAAAATTGCAGGAAGATACTGCCGCATCAAATCGTATATTTACTTGGTAATTTCCAGGTCCAATTCCTGATATTGTGACAGGTGAAAAATTCACATTTGTCCAAGTTGCACCGTTATCAATAGAATAATCATATCCTTGTGGAAATCTGAAGTTTTGGGCAGCAATGGTTATTTGTCCATCATTTGCGCCTGCACAACTGATATTTCTAACTGATGTTATTTGTGCTGCAAATGCTTTACCACAAGGAATATCTGTTGGAAAAACTCTTTGATTTAAACAAGTAACTGGCAATTGGAAAACTTTTATATCATCAATTGCAGCATCGTTGCCTCCTGTTTCCGTACTTCCAGATCGCAATCTAAATATTAATGAGGTATTATTTCCTGGATTTAGAGCAAGTGTTTTTAATTGCCAAGCATCTACGGTATTATCAATAACACCCGTACCTTGTGAGGCTACAACAACACCACCAAGTGTTACCAATTCTAAAATAAAATCAGGATCTACAGCATTTATTCCAACACGTAGTAAATTTGCTAAATATATATCTACTATAACTGGTTGGTTTGGAATTACATCATTAATTGGTTTACTGTACAATATACCGTTAGGTCCTGCCGCTCCACCAATATTTACAATTAGCATTCTACCGTTTATATCAGTAGGATTTGTATGATCAGGATAATGAAACCATGCACCAGTATTGTTACTCAGTGGATCATCTCCGCGCCAAAAAAAGCTTGCTACAGAATATTGACCGTCTTCTACTGATCTTGTACCGCATAAATATGGTGGATTTACCCTTTGATCATTAAAGCAATAACCAGGAAATGGCGGATTTGTTAGTGGACCAGCAATTCCAGGTGTGGTTGTTGGCGGACCAGATCCAAAACTTTCAAATAACAAATTACTATACGTTGTGACCGAGGTCAGTTGGTAATTTACAGAAAATGTATTGAGGCCGCAAGTCACATTACTAAAAACATTATTTGATGGCGGCGTGTTTAAAATACCATTATTAGAATAAGTATAAGCATAATTACTCGGGCCATTATTTACAATTACGGTTGTAGTTGCTGATCCATTACAATTAAAAACAGGGCTTTGAATGCCAATAGTTGGGATTTGCGGAATTGGATCTACAACTACATTCATTGTAAAAACACAAAGATTTGCATCACGAATGGAAATGGT
The DNA here is from genome assembly GCA_043778045.1 of Bacteroidota bacterium. Classification (GTDB taxonomy): domain Bacteria; phylum Bacteroidota; class Bacteroidia; order Flavobacteriales; family Flavobacteriaceae; genus Flavobacterium. Next base: position 16,774 of record JAYWGW010000111.1, read on the forward strand.
ATAATTTCCTGGTGCAACTTGTCGGGTATTTGACGCTGAATATCCCGCACCTAAATTATATTGATAGGGCGCCGTTCCTCCTTGAGGGTTGGTAATTCTGATGGTTCCCAATCCACCGTTGGTGTCGCATGCTACTGCAGAAACGCCACCTGATGCGGTGAGTGCCAATGATGGCTCGGCAATTACAATATTTTGAATGGCTGTCGAGCATGGTGAAGCACTACCTATTGCATATTGTAACATGGCAGGATAAGTTCCTGGTGCAAGATTTGTAAATGTATTTGAACTTAAATATGTCGCTCCACCATTTATGCTGTATTGTATCGTATATCCATTGGAGTTACTAACATTAAACGCGATTTGTCCATTATTTCCTGCGTAGCATTTGATATTTGATTGGCTAATTGTAAATACAGGTGCAGGAGTTAAGGTTATATTTAATGTGGTAATTCCCGTATCACATTTGGTAGTGTCATCCACTTGAAAAGTATAAAGTCCTGGAGTGGTTATAATAAACACATTGCCTGGACGGTAAGTACCGATACCGTTATTTGTACCTTCTTTATATTCATAAATACCATTCCCACCTGAGGCTGTTAATGTTACTATTGCGTCAGAACATGGCGTCAATGGTTGTGTTAATGTAGCAATAAGTCCTAATGCTCGCGCAGCTGAAATAACTACAGTTTGAGTGTTAGTGCAACCATCTTGTGATGTGGTTGTAACTGTGTAAGTTCCTGCATCAATACCAGTAAATGTAAAATCTGACACGTTTGTTAATCCAGAGGTGCTTATAACAGTTGTCCCTTGCCTTAATGTAAAAGTATATTGTGGTAAAATATTATTAGCGGCGACCTTTATGGTAGCTTTATCACCATCACATTCAATTGGTAATGTAATAATAGTTGCCGTAAAATTTTTAACAACGATCGGCAAACCTAAAATTTGAAATATACAAGCATTTGCACCTACACCCGTTTGTCTTATAAATACATTATATGCACCAGCGGTATTTGTATTAAAAATATTTGACGAGCCGTATGCTCCAGGCACGTTAGCTGTTGTAAAACTATATTCATATCCTGATGGAACGTTGTTAACTGTAATGTTTCCACTAGAAGTACAAATTATATCACGAGTAGCAGCAGTAGGATTTAGTGTGTTTTGATAAACATTAAAATAAAAAATATTGAAACATCCCCCTTGATAGTTAATAACTATTCGATATTGACCCGAAGAATTGGCTAAATAATTTGTTTGCGTTCCCACAGATGTCCAGGTGCAAGCAGTATTTTCATTTGCACAAAACGCATTCGGAAGAACAGGACAACTACCCACTGTCAGCCGTTGCCAGCTGATGCTGACTGCGTCTTGGATATTGGTTTGAATGAGTTGTGAATCATTAATTCCACAAAGAAAAATATTTGGCAATTGCTTTCCATCATTTGGGCAAATTACAACTTCATCGGCAAAAGGAATGACGGGATTTGTTACGTTATTTCCAAAAGGAATTACTGTTACTATTTCTTTAATAGAAACGCACGGCGATGCAATAGTGTTCGAAACATAATAAGTTCCTGGAACTGTAACTACCAAAGTTTGACTTGTTCCTATCACAGGTGTTCCCGACGAATTGGTGCTCCAGCTATAGCTACTGTAACCAGATGCTGCCGTAAGTGTTAAGTTTGCGCCACAAAGAACTTCAGTTTTTCTGAATTCGCAACCGTCTAAACCTACAATAAAATTGGTTGGCGCAGGTGTGCTTGGCAAACAAGCTGAATACGTAGCATAACTTGGATCGTCGGTTATTTGAATACTATTTAAAGGATCGCTATATGTGGAGAAAGCTTGGTTTTTAATAATATTTGAGCAAGCAGTCGATAGTTCATAACAAGTTGGAACAACCTTTACTTTTATAAAAATTTCATAGCGTGGATCGTTTTTTTCTACCAAACCATTTGGGATTGTAAAAATCAAAGTTTTTGTTACTGGATTGTATGTTGACGAAACACCAGCTGGCAAGGTTAAGTCAGTTGGATAGTTAAATATAATATTGTCTGGCAATACATCTTTTATTGTAAAGTTATTTGCGTTTTCGTTTCCAATATTTTGAAAACCAACAATATAGTTAAGTTGCTGTCCAAGAACCACGTTTGGTCCTATGGCATTTCCTAAATTATCTGTAACAATTTTTGTAAGTGTGATTTTTGGCTCAATAATCTCGACGGCAAATGTTGTCAAGTGCGTTGAAAAACTGTCTTTAGTGGTAGACAATCTGAGCGTTGCACCAGTTTCGCCATTGGGCACTACCAAATTTGATGCATTATTGACTGCTACCATATCCATATCAAAACCTAAGGTATTCACACTCGCGGGATTTCGATTCATCACAACAACATCATTGTTGGATATGGTTGAATTGAAAAAATTATCCGTAGCATTAATAGTGTTGGAAATGGGACTAAAAATTGTTTTGGAATTGGCTTTAATACTAAAACTATCTTTATCAAGTCCCAAATCTCCTTCTAAAGAAACTGCACCTATTACAGCTTTTACTGGCAAGGGCGCTGGCAAAGTTTGAAATCCATTCACGGCGAAATCGACAGGTGCAAATCCATTTTCAATTGCCGAAAACCCATCAAAAACTGATATGTATTTACTTGTCAGTGCACTACTTTCATAAATAATAACCATGGTCCAACCACCGCAAGAACCACTATCTCTTTTGCCTTTAGAGGCGCGCATGTTTGCGATGGCATAAATTCCATTTGCATCGGCTAATGAATTAACTAAGCTTGTAATGTTTTTATAACACACATAGGGTGCGTCTTTGAAAGATTTTGTACCAAGCGCAGTTACGGGATTATTAGCAGGAGCATAAAAATTATAACCGTTAAAAATAATTTGATCTTCGTCCCCAACAGCATCCGCATTATTATCGGCAATAATATCAACATAGTTTCCCCCTGGAACTTTGAATTTGACCTGATTCCAATCACTAAATCTTGGAGTAGTAGTTGTGTTGCCTTCCTCATAATTAAGATTATTCCGAGTGCGATCGTATGGGTAGGTCGCTGTCCAATAAAGCCCTGCAAATACTATTTTTTTACAAAAACTGGTAATATTAAGATTTGCTGTACTTGAACTAAATGTGGTTGCGTCGCCATCAACATCAATATATTCAAAGTTTTTATTGTTATTATCCCCAGCAACGTCATATGCTGTATTGGCTTGAGTTGTCAACGTAGCTTGATTGGTTATAATACCAGAACTATTAAAGGCTGGGTCGGATGTGGTTGACCCCAAAATACTATTTCCTACATATATAATGTCTCCCTTGATTTTCACATTTCCAGTTGGTAGCCTACTCGAAAATGGCACCACGGTTTGCGCCGATAATTTTGAGAATAAGACTAAAAAAAAAGGCAGTAAGTATAAGTAGTTTTTTAATTTCATGGGGATAAAATTTTGAACATAATTGATTCGAATTATGTGGTATAAAGTTATTTATTTTTATTTTAAATACGTGTCATTTTACAACAATAAACAATTAAATTAAAAACAAATAATTTTCATCTTAGTTTTGAATTTTTATTATTGACATTTTTTCATAATATGGCTTACTTTCTTTTTGTCCTAACAACTTTGTTGCTTCAATGATTTCGGTTGTTTTTTTGATATAAATAAAATATTTGCCTGTATTTACATTAAAAAAGAAGTCAACATTAGATTCTCCAGCAGCAATGACTTTTGTTAAAAACGCATCACGCTTTTCAATGTCTTTATGAACGGCAATAACCATGTAATATCCAGTTGTTGTATTGTCTACGTTCTTTAGAATTTGCATATTATTTTCGTCGTCACCAAAATCAAAATCATCAACTTTAAGATTCGCATTAGACTTCGGCGTGCTTTCTTTTATGGTTTTTATTGAGGCTCTATCTTTTTCATAACGACCCTGCCCACTCTCAAAATTAGCCTTTTTAATACGTCTCTTTTTCTCAACTTCAATTTCGGCATTGATTTTGTCTAATTTTGCTTGAATGGATTCCCCAAAATTTTCAAGCTTAATTTTTTCAGCTTGTAAATTCGCCAACGATTTCAAATATTCCTTATTCACAGTTTCGTTAGCATTGCCAGTTTTACCAACACGCTCTTTCACTAAACCCGTAAACTGATTGATAAATTCTGCTTGGCTTTTTATGCTTTCTGCAATTTCTGCTTTCAAAATTTCCGCTTCTTTTTTGGCAACTGATGCACTTTGAAACGGTTTGTCTTCTTTAATAATTCCAGTATCGTTTTCTTCTTTTAAATCAGATAAATCTTTTTGTTTACTTTTCGTAATAGAATCAAATTTTTTCAAACTTTGTGCAATCGTTTTATTGTTATCATCAATTACACCTCCTAAATAGTCTATCGAACGATCACTTTCTGATTTAGTAGCTGCAATTTTAGCGTCTTCCAAATCTTTTCGCAATTTTTCTGCATCGGCATCAACCTTGGCTTTTGCTGCGGCATCATTTTTGGCTTTTGCCTCGGCTGCTAATCTTGCTTTTTCTGCGTCGGCGATGGCTTTTGCATCAGCAGTTTCTCTGGCTTTTTGAGTAGCTAAATCTTTTGCAATTCGTGCAGCTTCATCGGCTTTGGCTTTTTCACCTACTGCTAAACGAAGTTTTTCTGCATCGGCGATGGCTTTTGCATCAGCAGTTTCTTTGGCTTTTTGAGTGGCTAAATCTTTTGCAATTCGCGCAGCTTCGTCGGCTTTGGCTTTTGCTTCGGCTACTAATCTTGCTTTTTCTGCATCGGCGATAACTTTTGCATCAGCAGTTTCTTTGGCTTTTTGAGCGGCTAAATCTTTTGCAATTCGGGCAGTTTCGTCGGCTTTGGCTTTTGCGTCGGTTGCTAAACGAAGTTTTTCTGCGTCGGCGATGGCTTTTGCATCGGCAGTTTCTCTGGCTTTTTGAGTGGCTAAATCTTTTGCAATTCGCGCAGCTTCGTCGGCTTTGGCTTTTTCACCAACTGCTAAACGAAGTTTTTCTGCGTCGGCGATGGCTTTTGCATCAGCAGTTTCTTTAGCTTTTTGACTGGTTAAATCTTTTGCAATTCGCGCAGCTTCGTCGGCTTTGGTTTTTGCGTCGGCTGCTAATCTTGCTTTTTCTGAGTCGGCGATGGCTTTTGCATCAGCAGTTTCTTTGGCTTTTTGAGTGGTTAAATCTTTTGCAATTCGCGCAGCTTCGTCGGATTTGGCTTTTGCCTCGGCTGCTAATCTTGCTTTTTCTGCGTCGGCGATGGCTTTTGCATCAGCAGTTTCTTTGGCTTTTTGAGTAGCATCGCTTGTTTTAATGATTGAAGGTTTTTCTACAATAGCTTTTGTCAGTGCCGCCAATCGTAACTTTTCAGCAGTTGCTTTCGCAATTCGATTTTGTTCGTCGGCAGTAGCCTTTGCAATATTATTTGCTTTAAGTTTTTCAGCATCGTCTTTTGCTTTTTGAATCGCAAATTCTTTATCTTTCGCTAATTTATTTGCTTTTGCAATTAGCTCGGCTTCCGCTTTTGCGCTTTGATCTGCAATTCGCGCTTTCGCAAGCTCCAAATCTTTTTGCTTTTGAAGTGCGATTTCTTCTTTGGTTTTTGGTAATACTATTGGTTGCGAAGTAGCTACTTTCGTTGGCGTGTAAATAACCGGCGAAGACGTATTATAAGAACCTTCATCGTCAGATTTATTAAAATGATATGACAGCACAAATTCTAACGCCGATCCTCTATCGACCACATTTCCCAAAGCCTTTTCATAAGTTACGCCTAATGAAAAACTTTTCGCGATGTTAAATCCTGCACCACCCGAAATACCATATAAAGAATTGTATCCCGCTTGCAACCATCCTGCTTTTGGCGCATTCAACATTAGTGTTGTCGCCAAAACTGTGATGTCTTTTCTCATCTCGGCTCTTGCGATTGCTGAAAATTTTGATTCTTCAAGAATACCATCCGAATCTAAAAATCCAGTGTACATAATATGTCCATCAATACTTTTTGCTGGATCGTCTTTTAACATTTTGGAAGTTGTTCCATTATAGAAAACTATATTTTTCGCAGCAATTCCAAAATCAAATAATCCCGTACCGTAGTTTAATCCCGGACTTATGGACACAAGTGTGTTTGACGGAATTGTGTTTAGTAACGGGTCTGTGGTGTTTGTAATTACTTTGCTTACATCAAGTCCACTTTTATAAGCACTTAGATTTAGTCCAAATGTTAGATTACTTTCGTCATTGAACATTACATTTCTTGCATAGTTTATGACCGCTCCAGTTGTGCTAAGCAAACCATAATTTTGTTGAAAACCCGCAACTGCTATCGCATTATTTTCGCCCAATTTTGACGAAAAACTTAGCAAATATGTCTGTGGTGGATTGTCAAATGCAGAAAAAAGCTGTTTGTTATATAAAACAATGCTCGATTTATCTTCCTTAACAAAACTGAATGTTGGATTTATTATAAATTTATTAAATATCAAAGAATTGTTTGCTGGTAAATCGAATGAAACTACGCCGTTTTCTTGTTGAGAAAAAACAAGGCAACTTCCAAATAAAAAACTTAAAAAAAATATGTTGAAGCTATTTTTCATTTTATTTTATCAAGGTAATTGTCCCTTTTTTGGTCTCGCCGCTTTGTGTCTTAATTACATAATAATAGACCGGATTTGCAGATTTAAATTCAAGAGCAGTGCTTGGCCAATCATTATTATAATTGCTTGTTTTTAAAATTTGCTTTCCGACTGCATCTGTTATGGTAATTTCCGTGTTTGTACCAGCAATATATTCTGCTGGAATTATCCAAATATCATTAGAACCATCGTTGTTTGGACTTACTAAATTAGGAATCACTGCGCCTATGGCAACCGTTGACTGCAACGCAAGCGTAATGCTATTTGATTGTACATTGCAAACGCCATTATTGACAGACAAGAAATATGTTGCAGCTTTGTTGGTAACGTAATTAAAATTGATTGCCCCTGAAATAATATTTCCATTTTCATACCATTGATAGGCATAAGATGAATTTTGAACACCACTTAATGTGCTAAAACTTCCTGTAGGAATCGTCGCCCCAGTATTGGAGCTTATTAAAATTGCTGGAACTGCAGGAGCCGAAGAAACATCAACGAATTGAGAGCGAGTAATAGAACCATTTGTAGAACAACTGCCGTAATTGATGTCAGCGTAATATGTTCCCTCTTGATTTATGCTTAGTGACAGAGCATTTGCACCCGAAATTAAAACATTGTTTCTAAACCACCGATATGACAAATTTGATAATGTAGTAGGTGGCGAAGTTGGGTCATCAATTGACAATGTGACACTATTTCCAGCGCAAAATTTGGCAGTTGGTTGCCTGCTGTTTATATAAAAATTGTTGGTAAATGTTTGATAATAAATAGGTACGGCATTTGAAGGTGGACTAAGCACTGCAGGTGAACTGCTCCTAATTCTAAACTTAAACCCTTCCCCACCAACAAAATTTATTGGCACATTAAATGTAAGAACACCTGGTGCTGAAGTAATTGTAGATGAACTGGCTACTTCGGTTGGTGTTGCCGAAAAATTGCCCGAAACATCTGATAGTTGTAAATAAAATGTGTTCCCAACAGCAAAATCCGAAAATGGCGCAAAAACAAAATTAACTGGATATGTATTGAATGATGCGCTTGCGCAAGCTTGCGTAAACAAGAAAGTAGGTTTAGAAATGGTTTGCGCGTTGCAAACCGAAACTGAATATAAACCCAAAGCAAAAATAAAACGAAATAAGTTTAGGAAAGAGTAGTTTGTATCTTTCATAATCTGTGCAGATTTAGTTTATCAAAAATTCAGTACTGTTTATAACACAAACAAACATCTGCAATAGATGTTTGTTGAATAATAAAAACACACTCAAAATCAGTTAGTTGAAGTTGAGTTTATTGTGACTATTTGTTTTGTGCGGTAATTTTAGAAATTTTAATTCTAAAATCTGGATCCCTTAAATTTTTTATATCGATAAACATTTCAGCATTTTCAACATTTTCATACAAATTTAAAAATTTATTTTGACCATACCAATCTTCCAAATCAATGTTATTAGCGTTATATTCTGTATAAATATTTCCTTTACAATTGTTAAAATAAGTTTCTTCAAACCTAATTTTCTTTAAATTATTTTGTTGTGTTGTATCTATTTTATCGGAAAGCGTCACTGCTGGGAAAAATCCTGAAATTATGCTACGTTTGACGGTAAGTGAAGTGTTTTCGGCAATATATATTGCTTCTTTAATTAAACCGCCAGCGATATCTTGCGGGAGTGTTTCACTATCGTTAATCATTGTAAAATTAGTAGCAACTACAGCGGTCTGCTTTTTAGAAAAATCTGCATCCGCCTTTTTTTCGTAGGAGTTTATTTGGATACATCGCGATGAAGAGTTAGAATAAAAAGGATTTCGAACTGCTAAACAATTTTCAATAATTGATTGAGCTCCTTGTGTAAAGTGAAAATCATCATCATTTGCTCTGTAAGATACCAATTTTTTAAAATTCACTTCTCCTCCAAATATTTCAAATGAATCATCTCCTGAATAACTACACATTACATTTTCTATGATAGTTTTATTACCAACAGCAGCCAATGTAAGACCATTATATTCTTTAAATCCTTTAATTTTCTTTCCAGCAAATTCTATCCTCACAAACTTGAACACTCCAGAATTGCTTTGAGCATTCACACCACCATAAATTGTTTTGGCTGCATCCAATTCAAAAGGAAGCGATGCAGTTCCACCAAATTTATTAATAGGTGCATCACCAATAATGACAATACCACCCCAATCTCCGGCCTTACGTGAATCTTTGCTTGAAGTAAAAACTATTGGATCCGTTTCGCTACCGTTTGCCATAATAGTTGCACCTTTGGTAATAACTAAAACACCACAAGATTCCGAATCTCCTTTTATTACCGTTCCTGGTTCAATTGTTAACACGGCATTGTTCATAACAAATACGCTACCTTGCAACAAGTAGGTGTTCTTTTTGCTCCACGTTGTATTAGTTGTTATGTTACCAAATACAATTTGACTGGTTTCCTTATAAATAGCTCTGATTGGCTTAAATTCTGTCCAATTTGACAACCAATTGTTTGAACCAATTATACCTTTTTCCTGCTGGGCAAATATCGTGCTTGCTGTAAGCAATATTGCCAATTGAAGTGTAATTATTTTTTTCATTGGGGATGAAGGTTAGTTAAGTAAAAATATAATTTTAAAATTTATTCTGTATCGTTTAATACATTGAGTGATTTTAGCGTGCTTTCATAAAATAAAATACAATTAATTATATTTAATTTGTCTGAAAACGGTAAAAAGCTCGTTTGAAAAGCTTCCGTGTTGGTTAGAAAGTCATTTGTGTTCTGTATTTGCGTATCCAATGCTTTTCTGTTTTCTGTACTATCTGGTATACCAATATCAGTCATTGAAATACCTGGTTTTGATGCTAATGCAATATTTGGCAACATATTAATCAATAATCGAACACGTTCTTTATAAAGGACTATCAATTCACCTTTGTTCATTGACTCCAAAGCTTTTCTTTCATTATAAGTTTTAATTGAAGAATTCGTTGATATAATGCTACGGGCTTTCACTTGCTTTGGTTGCGCAAAAGTTATGTTTAATGCAAAAACAAATAATACTAAAGATAAAATAGTTTTAATTTTCATTGTGTGTTGATTTAATTATTAATCATTATTCAAATTTAGAAAAAAATTCCATACAAAAAACATTTTCATAACTTTTTTATAAAAAAAAGCAATAATCCGAAATTATATAAAAAAATTTCATATGGTATTTTAACCTATTTCACAAACTATGCCAAAAAAATAGTTTTCTAAAATATATTCAAATAACTATATAAACGTAAATACTTTTATATTGGATTGCAAAAGTATGTTAATACAAACAAATAATGTTTCTAAATTATAAATAAAATAATATATAATCGATTAATTGTATATTTAATCCTATGAATTACATTTGTCAAATGAATTTTACACAAATAATTGGGCAAAAAACTATAAAAACGCATCTTAAATCGTCTGTAAGTTTCGGACGTGTGCCTCATGCGCAACTCTTTATTGGTGCCGAAGGTTCTGGAACTTTAGTTTCAGCCATTGCTTATGCGCAATTGTTGCTTAGCAAATCTGAAAATGATGTTGAATGTAATGCAAAATTTAGAAACTTTTCACATCCTGATTTGCATTTTATTTATCCAACGGTTACGAGCGAAAAAATTACTACAAAACCAAAAAGCATTGATTTTATTTCGGACTGGCGCATTTTTTTGAAAGAATACCCGTACGGAAGTCTTTTTGATTGGTATCAAATTTTGGATGTCAAAAACAAACAAGGGTTTATTCGGGTTGATGATGCACAAGAAATCATAAAAACCTTAGCCTTAAAATCTTTTGAAGGTGGCTATAAAATCATGATTATATGGATGGCCGAAAAGCTTAATATTGACGCATCCAATAAACTTTTGAAATTATTGGAGGAACCAACTGACAATACTTTGTTTATTTTAATTGCTGAAAACGAAGAAGATATCATTCAAACCATTCGCTCGCGGTGCCAAGTGCTTCATTTTCCAAAACTTTTGGATGATGATATTTCCGAAGCTTTAATTTCTCAAAAAAACATTGATCCAAACCTTGCCAATAAAATAGCGCGAATGGCTCAGGGAAATTTTAATAAAGCACTTCAACTTTTGCAAACCAATAGTGAAGATGCTATTTTTGAAAAATGGTATATTGATTGGGTTCGATCCGCTTTTCGGGCAAAAGGAAATAAGACCGCTATTCTTGAACTGATTTCGTGGAGCGAAACCATTGCGGCTTTGGGTAGAGAAACGCAAAAAAAATTCTTAGAATTTTGTATTGATATGTTTCGGCAAGCGTTGTTGTTACATTATCAATTGCCAAATTTGGTGTATTTTGAACCCAAAGACGAAAAATTTAAACTCGAAAATTTGGCGCCTTTTGTAAATGGTAGCAATATAAACGATATATTTCGCGAAATTTCAGATGCCATGTATCATATTGAACGAAACGGAAATGCCAAAATTGTACTCACCGATTTGTCAATAAAACTGACGCGTCTGATTCATAAAAAATTGTAAAAATGATTAATATTGCTTCTATTTTATTGTTGCTGTTTTTGGCTGCAACTTTCATTCAATCGGGCTACGACAAAACCATGTATTGGAAAGATAACCTTTCTTGGCTCACGGGACATTTTGCAAAAACACCTATAAAAGATTTGGTTCCGTTTTCGCTGATGCTAATTTTAGTTTTGGAATTGGCATCGGGCGTACTGTGCATTGCTGGGGTTTTGCAATTGTTGATAAACAATGGTAGAACCGTCGGATTATATGGTGCAATTTTTTCGTCAATCACACTCATTTTTCTGTTAATCGGACAACGAATGGCAAAGGACTATGACGGCGCGCGAACGATTGTAATTTATTTTATACCTGCGATTATGGCGGTGCATTGGTTGAGTTAAAATGTGAAAATGTTTTTTAGTTAAATGTTTTTAGCACGGTGTGAAATTTACAATTTAACCACAGATAATATTGTAAAAATAAATACATTAGAAAATATACTAAACTTTGTAAAAAACATCGCTAACAGCAATTTTCATATCTGAAAAAAGCGGACTTTCAATAATTTCGCCTTCTGTAAATGGTTTTGAACCGATGTATTTGTCACTTTGAAGTGAATAAACCAAAACTAATTTTTCTGTTGGTTCCACAATCCAATATACTTTTACGCCACTTTCTTCATAAAGTTTAAACTTTGTGTCCAAATCGTGTTTGCTGTTTTGTGCCGACAATATTTCAACAATTAAATCAGGAGCGCCATGACAACCTGCTTCGGTCAATTTTGTTTCATCGCAAATTACGCAAATATCGGGTTGAACGACTGTCGTGTCTTTTTTTGCACATTTAATTGGAAGCGTCACATCGAATGGAGCCACAAAAACACTACAAGGATGGTTTTGAAAAAAAGAATATATTTTAAAATTTAAATGTTGTGAAATTGTCTGATGCTTTCTATTATGCGCAGGACTCATTTTTTTTATAAATCCTTTTATCAATTCGACGCGCTCAGAAAATTGCCAAGACAAATAATCTGAAACAGTATATTCCTTGGTAAGATCTAAATCAGAAAAGTTTGTTATCGTTTGCATAATAAAATAATTATGAACAAATGTACTTACATTAATTTACTTTCATTTAAATCATTAACCTTTTTTTAAAACCCAAAATTCACGCCAACCAAAAAATTTATTCCTGCTTGTGGATAATAATAAGGCGTGAGATCATACATATAGCCATTTGAAACATAGCTTTTGTTCAAAACATTGTTTATTAATCCGTTGAAAACAATCGATTTAAAAATTTTTTTCGGACGGATTTCATAGGAAACATTTAAATCTTGTACAAAATAGGCATTTAGCTTAGCCTCAGGCGATTCTATGTTATTCATAAATTGTTCACCAACAAATTTCGATAATAAAGCAATCGTAAATTTTTCGTTTGGATGATAAGCCAAAGCATTTCCTCCGACGATTGCGGGCGAATAAGCAATATTTTTATTACCAAAATTTGTGTTTCCAACTGTCAAATCAATAATTTTATTTGCGCTTATCGCGATATTTGGCTTTATGGAAATGGTTTTTGACAGCGATATTGATGCATCAATTTCCAATCCAAAACGAAAACTATTGTCGGTGTTGGAGCGGATAGGATTGCCAACATCGTCCAATGCGCCTGTCAAAATCAGTTGGTCTTTGTACGACATATAAAAAAAGTTCGCATTTCCTTTCACTTTTTGACTTTGATGTCTGAATCCCAATTCAAGATTATGGAGTTGCTCCCGTTTTGTGTTTCCCGATTCATAGTCGGTGCGATTGGGTTCGCGGTTTGCTTTCGCATATGAAAAATAGATGTTGTTTTGTTTGTTCAAATCATAGTTTAAACCCGCTTTCGGATTGAAAAAATGAAACTGATCATTCACAAGTCCGGTGCTGATTCCATTGGCTCGATAGCCAACTGTTCGATATTGCACATCAAAAAACAGCGACAGTTTTTCGGTAGTTTGATAAATGCCTTTCACAAAAACGTTGCCATCGGTTTTTCGAGCATCATCATCGTAGAACTTGTCACCAAGTTCGGTGGTTGATGCCGTTCGTGCCCAAATTACTTTCCCAAAATGATTGCCTTCATATATATTGTATGCACCGCCAAGGACAATATCAATTTTTTGCATTTTATAGTTTGTGGAAAACGTAGCTCCATAAAAATCATTATCCAACCATTTTTGTCGCACCAAATCAGTGGTGTTTATATCAATTCCGCCAACAGCAATTGGTGTAATATTATAATCCAACATATTGGCATCTTCCTTAAAATTTTCAAAAAAACCTTTTCCTTTTGTATAATGAAACGCAACGTTTGAATTCCAACTGTTGTTCCATTTTTGCGTAAGATGCAATTGCGCGTGGTCTTGTTGGTAGTTGTCAACTTCATTTTCATAGAAACGAATGTTGCCAAACTCGTCCTTATATTGTCCTGCGGAATTGAAAGTTCTGTTTTTGGACATCGTTTCAGCATCAATTCCATTCCACGATTGGTATGTTTTTTCGGTTCCACCAAAAACAAGTGTTTTTATTTGTGTGTTTTTATTGATAAAAACGCCTTGCAAAAAATAGGATTTTAAATCAGAAGTTGCTCTGTCAATATATCCATCTGATGCAATTTTTGACAACCTTCCTGAAACTTCAAAAGTATTGTTTAGTAATCCTGTGCTATATTTTACGGTGTGTTTTCGGGTGTTGAAACTACCAATTGAATTTGCAATTTCAGCGCTACTTTCACTTTGTGGTTTATCGGTTTGCAAATTTAGGCTTGCGCCAAAAGCCGATGCGCCATTTGTTGATGTGCCCACGCCACGTTGCAATTGAACGCTTTCTACCGACGAGGCAAAATCGGGCATATTCACCCAATATGTACCCTGCCCTTCGGCATCATTATAAGGTATGCCGTTTATGGTTACGTTTACGCGTGTTGCGTCCGAGCCTCGCACGCGAATGCCCGTGTAGCCAACGCCATTTCCTGCATCAGACGTGGTGACAACAGATGGCAAAAAATTCAACAAAATCGGAATATCCTGACCAAGATTGCGAGATTTGAGTTCTTTTTTTGTGAGGTTGCTAAACGATATTGGCGTTTTTGAGGTTGCTCGAATGGCATTAATTGTGACCTCATCTAATTGATTGACTTTGATGCTGTCCAAAGGTTTTTCTTGCGAAAAAACAAAAGTTATAATGAAAAAAAATGTTGTTAAGGTGAGAATTGTTGCGTGAGGGATCCGCCCCGGCGGACACGTTGCAGTGAAAATCCTTTTTTTGTTTTTGTCCCTCGACTGCGCTCGGGATGACAAATATGAAGCTAAAGAAAAAATTCCGTTTTTGCAAGAGACTAAAACGTGTAGAATAGATTGCTTTGCCAGGTGCTTCGCAACTCCTCGCAATGACAGATTGAAGCGAAAAACCCGACCCGAAGTTGCGAAGCATTGCGACAGCAAATGCTGAGCAATTTGAGGGACACGCCCAAATGATAATAAAAATGATTGCATTCGTAAAAATAGTTTACGAATAAAAGGAGTAATTATTCTTTGATTAAAAAAATAAAAATTGGTTTTTTGACAGTCACCGCGCTTGAACGCTCGGTTTTTGTCGTTTCCCTTAACAGCATTACCTGTTCAGGTTCGTTGGGTATAATCTCAGCCAATTCCATTTTCGGAAATTAGCACCCCTTTGAGACGATGCAAATGTAAGTCGTTTTGTTTCAAGTTTCAAATTTCAGGTTGAAAAATTATTCTAAATCGGGTTTTCGACGAAGTCCTTTATTAATAGAAGTAGATTTTTTATCTTTGATTCGTTTACGGATTACGGATTTTGGGACGGTTGTTTCTCTGCGTTCTTTTGGAATTACGAGCGCATTTTGCAAAATTTGAATCAATCTTTTGATGGCGATTCCCTTGTTTTTTAATTGGCTTCGGTCTTCGTCGCAGTTCAAAATCAATACATTATCTTGCGTTAGGCGTGCTGATAATTTCGTAGAAACACGCATTTTTTCGGCCTCGTCCAAACCTAAAGAATCGTTTACAGAAAATGAAAGCACGATTTTAGACGACACTTTATTAACGTTTTGACCGCCTGCTCCTGAGCTTCGGACGGCTTTTATGGATATTTCTTGTAAGATTTTTTCTTTATTCATGGTTTTGGTGCGCGGGTTTCAACAAATCGTTTACGGTTTTCACGGGACTGAACGTCGCAAGTGGCACTTCCACAAAAATGGTTATCCAATGTGCCATGGCGCCATTCCAGAGTCCCGGTAATTCAAAACCTTTAAGATCAACACCGTTTTTGTTTTTTTCGACTACAAAACCTGCATTCTCATCCACATAATCAAGCAAATTAAATTTTTCGTTTTTATGGTTTTTTATGCCACAAACCAAATCCACAGGATTGAAATGTGTGGACGATTTCAAAATTTCATTTTGACTTTGATTTTCTAAATCTATCTGAACCGATTCGACAATTTGCAACGACATATTTTCAGATTCGTCACCAATCCAAAACGGCCCACCGCCAGGTTCTCCTTCATTTTTTACCATGCCACAAACCCGAATTGGTCGATTCAAATACGCTTTCATAAAATATGTTTTCTCATAAGGAGTTAAACCATGGTATATTTTACTTAAAAAAATATTGCATTTTGATGATACAAAATTTTCTATTTCAGTAATATCATAATCGTAAAAATGATTCAAAAATTCAAAAATTTGCTTTTGCGTATTTATCAGAATTCCCGCTAAAAGTTTTTTATACAAAACTGTTTCTTCAAGATTTATATAAGCAACATTGTCGATGTTTTTAATGAAAATGATGTCCGCTTGCAAATCGTTTATATTTTCAAGTAGCGCGCCATGTCCGCCCGGACGAAAAACAAGCTCATTATTTTCATCGCGAAGCGGATTGTTTTGCATGTCAACTGCAATGGTATCCGTGAATTGTTGTTGGTATGAAAATGTAGTTTCTATGGAACGGAAATTATCATTTGCCTCTTTTTCATTTGTGATAATTTTCAAAAAATCTACTTCATGTTCCTGCGAAACTGTGAAATGTAGTTTAGCTACATTATTGGAGTTTGCATATAAAATTGCTTCATTTAGATGTGAAGTTATTGCCGTGAAAACTTTATTGTCAAAAACGTGAAACGGAAGAATGCCTTTTGGTTTGTTGGCATAATCCAAATCTGAAAGCATTGTTTTTATAAAATGGAAATCTCTGTCGTCTTTATTCCAAGTTAAATATTGTGGGTTTTCTTTTAGTGTTTTAACAATATCCGAATAAAACGGAAATCGCCACAATCCGAGTAAAAAAATGGAAAGTTCAGTGGCTTTTTTTCTGTTTATGTATGCGTTTATGGATTCTGAACCGTATTTAAAATCATTTAAAAATTCGCTTAAAAACTTAAACATTCGGCTTGCGGCACCCGATGCTGGGACAAATTTTTGCAAGTCAAAATTGTTTTTATTTTCTTCAAAAACATTGACAAAATTTTGAATTTCAGATTCGCTTGGCGCAAAAATTCCATTGTTCGCGGTGGCAACTTTTGCTAAAGTAATTTTTTGAATGCCGTTTTTTAGAAACTCAAGTTGCTGCTCGATTTTTGAAATTTCGATATTTCGATTATAAATTTGAATGAAATCCAAAGTAGTTAAACCGAGTTTTTTCGATTCTTGTAACTCTAAAATTACATGAATTGCTTTTTGCAATCGTTGTTCTGAAGTGCCAGAAAGTTTAATGTATGGCTTGTTGTTTTGTTTTAAGGTGTTCTCAAAATATTCAAAATCTTGTTCGCGATTTTGAGGTTTTTCTCGCAGATTATCTGCTTGCCACGGCACGTCAACATCGGTCAGAAAAAACAAATCATATTGATGTTCTTTCGCGACTCGGTCTAAAATTGGATCACAAAAACCGTAGGTTAATTCTGAATATACTTTGGTTAACAACAAATTAGTATCACAAAATAATAAGTTTTTTGCGGTAGTAATTGCATTATTTTCCAATGCCATTTGACCAACTGCAATTGGCAAAAGGTCGTTTGGTTCACAGGTTTTGCTGTAAATTTTAAATTTATTTTGTAAATGTTCTCGAGCATATTCAGCAATCCAAGGTTCGTTGAAATGGTTTGCTAATTGCTGGCAAAGCGTTGTTTTTCCTGTTGATTCAGGTCCGAAAACGGTAATTTTTATGATATTTGACGGTTGTTGTCTAAGTTTTTCTTCCATGCTGAATATGCCGAAACGGCTAAAATTGTAAAAATAATATATTGAAGCGATAGCATTCCGTAGCCTCGATAGGCATAGAGCGGGATTACAAAGATATTGCCAATTATCCAAAGTGTCCAATTTTGAAGCTTCTTTTTTGCCATATACCACATGGCGGTAAAGAAAATGCCGGAGGCAATCATGTCAAAATAGTTATCGGTTTTGATCTCTACATTAAAAATTTTATATATCCCAAAAACCACAAATATTGTGGTTGCAAACAGTCCAATTCCGATATTTCGTTCTTTGATTGTGATGTTTGAAATTTGTAGAAACGTATTGTTTATATTGCTCTGTGACCAATTAATCCAACCATAAAAACTCATAATTGTAAAATAAACATTGACCATCATATCGCCTAAATATCCAGCAACGTATAGTAAATATGAAGTAATTATGGTGGCAATTATTCCTGTTGGATAAACCCAAATATTTTCTTTTTTGGCAAACCAAACGCTCACAATTCCAAATATAAAAGCTGTCGCTTCTAAAAATATTTGAAGTGACGAGGCATTTTTATAAGAATTTAAGAAAAAGTCGAGCATTGGATTTAGTCGAAAGTTAAAAAGTCGTAAAGTTTAAAAGGCTCTTAGTAGCATATAATACTTCCAATCTCATTTATTAATATCTAATGAAATATCACAATTAAAAATTGATAAATCTTACATGAAAATTTCACTACAGGTAAGTTTTAAATGAATATTTAATCAACATTCTCAAAATCATCAGGTTTGCTGATTGGTAGTTCCACCGTGCGTAGTTTCCACTGCGTTTCTTTCTTTTTGAAAGTTATAGATCCGCTTCCATCATATTCGATAGTCAGTCCCGTGCCCACAACTTTACCTTTAAAAAAAATTGAAAAATGAACCTTTGCACGTGTTTCGTCTGAATTAAAATCTACCGACGTTGCTTCTAATTCAACAAGTTCAAATTTTTCAAAACATGCTCTAAATGCATTGATTTGTTTATGGTTTTTGGCGTCTTTGGAATATTTTTTTCGGTAATGTTTGGATTCTTTGTCTAAAAACATAGCTAAAAATCCAGTTGTTAGATCCTTTAAAATTTCTATATGATTTGGATGAAAATCTTCATAAGAGAAATGCAAAATCATGCCTTCCATTTGCAAATCGTCTACTTCTTTGTTGAACAATTCATTGATAATAAAATCATAAATCAATCGGGCATCGTAATCATATTGGGCACGAAAACCAATTCCTTTTCGCCTTAGTCTGTTTACTAATTTTTTGAGCTCATTGCCAATTAGTTCATCAGAAAACTGATCAGAATTTTTAATTTTCGGAGATCCTAATTTTTTAAAGATTGTAGTCTTTTCAGATTCGCGATACATTTTTTCAAACTTTAAAATGCTGTCTAAAAATGCGCCTTCTACTTCTGGTGGTAACATTTTGCTGAAATTCTCTGGAAAAACGGCATTGCTTTCCAAAGACATTTTCATTTTTTTGAAAGCGTTTTCTTGTTCGAGACTTAGTTTTGGTAAATCGTTTTCGTCGTTTTCGTTTATTTTATTATCGTCCATAGTTAAATTTATTGAAATATTGGTATTAGCAAAATAGACTTTTTAATCTTATTAATGATAGATTAAAATCACAAATTACACGAATTGGCAAAACTCTTTATTTTAATTGAATTACACAAATCAGAAACGTGCAATGGTTTCTTGAAATTCATTTAAAATTTTTTTTTTCGTATAATTCGTGAATTAAAAGTTTACCTAAATGTATAGTTATTTATACATTTTTGTTTAAGCGAAATAATATTTACGCTTTACATTTTATTTCTAACAAAATACATTTTACAAAAAGCTATAAATTATCCAATATTTTGTCTTTTGGATATCGCACTTTATAGCTCAATCTTAACTTTTTAGTTTCCGCTGGTTTGATGCTTAATGTCCAGCTCAGAACGCCTGTTTCTTTGTTAATTTGTGCGCCACTGCTTTCTAAAAGCTCTGTTTCAATAGCTTCTTCTGTCGATAACGGAAATTGGTCTTTCAGCGATAACTCGATTGCGTCTTTTTTGTTGTTTCTGATTATAATATCGTAGGTAAATGTTTGTTCTTTTTTAGATGATAAAAATTTGACACCCGACTTATCAATAACTTTTTCGCGTTTAATGGCAATTTTTTTATCGCGACCCATTCCTAAAGTTAAAGTGTCGGAAGTGGCATTGGCATTGATAAAAGTTTTGCCAACATACAATCCTTCAAAGACAATATTGGCTTCGCCTGGCAATAAATTAAATTTTGCATAATCTATAATTTTAGCAGTCAAAAAGGCTTCTTTTTCAGCGCGTGGCACAGCATAATATTGATAAAATGCTGGTAATTTAATTTCTTTTAGCGCAACGCTGTGTGCTTTGCCATTAGAGAGAACATCATACGGCAAATCGATATCAAAAGAAATATTGAGTTGATTTTCGTCAATGCTTGTGTAATCATTCATGTTTTTTGTCGTGACAACAACAACGCCATTTTTGCCTTGATCACCATAAATTGCGGTGGCATCCGCACCTTTTAAAACATTTACGTTTTTTATTGCAGTTGGACTTAGACTTTTGAAGTTCTCTGCTGTCTCTATATTTCCGTTTATAACGTACAATGGCGCTGGATTCGCAGATATAGAACTATTTCCACGAATTTTGGTTTTTTTGCCATATGCTGAAACTACTTCTTCTTCTAGTCTTAATCGACCGTCAGAATTTACTGATTCTTTAGATTTTGACAAATAACCCAAATTTTCATTCTGTCGGTATTTCAAAAACCAACTGTTTAGCTCTGGCGCCACATTGCTTTGATTTGGATTGCCACTGGAAAGTGTAAGTTTAACTTTTTTCCAATCTATTCCTGAATTTTGAGTTACTTGTGCCTTGTAAATCATATTTATTGGTTCTGTAACATTGTTAGCACGAAGGTCGTAAAATGGTTTCCACGAGGCATTATTGGTAATATAATTAACATCAATATCAACATTTCCTGCTATTTCGTTCATAACTTGTAAAATAAGTTTTCCTTTTGACGACTTTTCTTCCTTCTCGGTATTGACTTCCAACTTGTTTTGAAGATTTGCCAATTGTTCACCGAGCTTTACCAATTTCGCTTCCAAATTGTCAAAATTATTTTGAATTTCTATTCGAGTTTGTTTATAATACGTTACCATTTTGGTCAATTCGCCGACATTCAGACCGCTATTATTCCCCCAAACTTGTTGGTTTTTGTCTAATAATTCAATCGTTTTAACGTCTGAATCTCTGGCGTTTGTGGTTTTTTTGATTTCTTTTTCAATAAAATTAATGCTATCGCGCACTTTTTTTATGATTGGATTTTTTTCGTCTATTTCAAATTCTGAAATATAATCATTGCTAAACTGCGCAGATAAAACTGTAACTGATGCAGGCGCACCAATTTGAATGGTGCTTTCATTTAGATAGTCGGCAACATTTTTTACCACAATTTCGGACGTGCCTTTCGGCAATGCCACTTTCACAGATTGCGAAATTTCTGCTGAATTGAAATAAACAGTGGCACTTTTCACACTAGCTTTCACAAAAATTGGCTTCTGTGCTTGAACCAAAAAAGGCATTAATAAAAGGAAAAATAGATTTTTCATCATTGACCGTTTTTTAAAATTTATACATAATGTTAGCTTTAATCTATAATTTATATGGAATTTAAACCACATAGAATCTCGTTCTCAAACCTTAATTAAGTTAAGATTTCATAGGCATTTCATTTTAGCATAATAATGTATTGCTTCCTACAATTGAGCAAAGCGTCTTTTTTTTATGATTCTATGTGATTCTAAATTGACTAAATTAACTATATCCATAATAATTACTTTGCAAATTGGCATTCAATAGATTTTCAAAACCCCAAATCTTCTTCAAATTCTTCATCTAATATTGGAACAAGACTGTCTCGCGCAATCGTATCTTGAACAATTTTACTAATTTTTATAAACGATCGTGCACGCCCATTAACATTGACATTTTGATATCGATTAACGGCTTCATCCGCATTTATCGTGCCTCTTTTTATCATCAGATTTGTTATGTAGTTATTTTTTGCCACTGCCTTGCCACTCAAACCGCCTTGCCCGTTAAAGTTGTTCATAAATTTACGCGGACTTGGAATAATATGCGCCAAAAACAAACATTCATTAAGTGTCAAATCTATAGGTTTTTTCTGAAAATAAAACTGACTTGCCTCACCAATTCCATAAACATCGGGACCCCATTCGATGATGTTAAAATAAACTTCGAGCATTCTGTCTTTCGGAACAACATTATTGTTTTCCAATATAAAAACCAACAAAATTTCTTCCAACTTTCGCGCAAGCGTTTTTTCTCTTGTTAGAAACACGTTTTTCACCAATTGCATGCTAATGGTGCTTGCGCCACGAGAGAATTTTTTGGTCTCCAGATTTTTTATAATCGATAACTTAAATGCTTCGGTCACAAATCCTTTATGTTTCATAAATGATGGGTCTTCAGTAGTAAGCACACATTTTTTTAGTAATGGCGAAATGGACGATAGTGGCGCAAAATTCGGATTGCTTGCTCCAACAAAAATGGGACGTTGCAATTCATCTTTGATGATGGCGCGATATTCAAAATCGGCATTCATTTTGTCGAGTTTGGCGGTTCCGTATTGCAGAATTTTAAGGTCAAATTTATTGAGTTTGCTATCAAGAACAACATCTTGTGGCATGTTTTTATTGAGTTTAAAATTAAATTTAAAATCGAATTCTCCGTCCGTTTTCATACCTTTTATATTGTCGAAAAGTCCATCGGGCAAAGATGAAATAAAGTCTTGCGCAGGCATTTTTGCAATGGCAACTTTCAGATTATAAATGGTGTCTTTTTCGGTTTCAATGGCTACATATGGTTTAAATTTTAGTTTGTTTATTTGCACTTGTGACGCGCTATCAATAGCAATGCTGTTCGGGCCAAGCACAAATTTATAGTCAAACTGCGCTTCATTCACAACCACATCTTTCAACGAAATCCGAGGATGATTGACTTTCAAATTTTTCACGCTCGCAATGCCTTCCAAAATCAATTCGTCGCCATCCATGTCAATGTCGCTCACGTTCCACCGAACGGAATTGAAACTCGACGAAATGCCAAATCGCTCCTTAATATATGGAATTTGAATGGCGCCCGTGTCCAAATTAAAAAACTCAATATCGCATTCTTCATCGCGTGGATCGGTGGTGCCTTTTAATCGCAATCTTTGTGTGAAAGCATCAGTTTTTATTTGAATGTCGGAGGTTAAATTTTCGTTTTTCAAAATCATTTTCTGACAATAAACCGTCGCTTTTTTGCCCATATCATCCGCATAAAACGTCAGATTTTCAAGGTTTAAATCCGTTGGCACCAAATCTAAAACCGTGCTTATGATTCTATAAGCTGTTTCGGCGTAGTTGCGTTTTTTTATGTCTGCAGATTTGGTGTTTATTACATTTGGTTTTTTAATAAATTCAGAAAAATTACTCCCTTTTTCATTTTTTATGATGCGCACAAAACCATTTTTTGCCGTTAGCGAACCCAATTGAATTTTGCCTACAAACAAATGCCAAAAACTTACGCTCGTTCGGCATTTTTGGATTTTCAAAAGCGTGTCGCCGTTTTTTGGAACCAACGAAACATCTTCGACGCTGATGGCCGTAAAACCATCAAAACGGGCATTTTTCATTGATAAAGTGGCACCATAATCTCGCGAAAGTTTTGTGGTTACTTTAGCAATTCCTTTTGTAAGTAACGATTCGCGGTAGAAATAGAAAAGCGCAATGAGAATAGCAACAACAACGGCAAGAATTTTCAGTGCCAAAAAAAGCTTTTGTTTGGTCGTTCGCATTAATTATGGTTTTATAATATCAAAAATACAGATTTTATTTTGAATTTATATGGCTTGTTAAAAAACGATAGTGCCTTACAATTATTAAATTAATCGGAGTTTAATATTATAGCCAAATTTAATAGTTGTTTCAACAATAGTTAAATAAAACGATTAGAATATTGCAAATCAATAAATTAAAAATTATTGTTAAAATTATACTATTTATAATTTGTCTAAATAAAAATAATGATTAAATTTGCCTCGTAGAATTAATCTAAATAACATGAAAACATCGATTTTAATACTTTCCATGCTGACCACATATTGCGCATTCTCACAAGCTACAGCGGAACAATATAACGATACAATCAAACGCTTGGAGCCGATTGTTATTGTTTCAAAACAACAAAGTCCAGAAAGAATGCCCGACGTTAAAGAAAATATATTGTACTCTGGCAAGAAAAATGAAGTCTTAAAGTTGTCCAATATCAACGGCAATTTTACGACAAACAACGCAAGAGAAGTTTTTTCGCGCGTTCCTGGCGTAACAATTTGGGAAAACGATGGCTCTGGAATTCAAGTCAACATTGGTGTCCGGGGTTTAAGTCCAAACCGAAGTTGGGAACTCAACACAAGACAAAACGGCTATGATATATCGTCGGATGTTTTTGGATATCCCGAGGCATATTACAATCCGCCGTTTGAAGCAATTGAAACAATCGAGATTGTTCGTGGTGGAGCATCACTGCAATTTGGACCACAATTTGGAGGCACAATAAACTATGTTTTGAAACGTGAAACTAACAAAAAATTTTCTTTTGAAACCCAAAACTCCACAGGTAGTTACGGTTTGATGAGCAGTTTTAATGCTATTGGCGGAAAGCTGAAAAAGTTCTCCTATTATGTGTATAATCACTCGCGTAGTGGCGATGGCTGGCGCGCTAATAGCGCATACACCGTTCGAAACACCCACGCATTTTTGGCATATGAGTTTAATGAACGAAGCAAATTGTCGGCAGAATACACCAACATGGATTATGAAATGCAACAAGCTGGTGGTCTTACCGATGAGCAATTTAAAAATAATGCAAGACAATCGGGCAGACAACGAAATTGGTTTGGCACGCCGTGGAATGTTTTTGCAATTAACTTTGACACGAAAATTAACGACAATATCACGTCAAATACTAAATTTTTCGGTTTGATTGGTGAGCGAAATTCAGTTGGAATTACATCAACGCCGGATAAGCCTGATGCAATAGTTCCTGCGACAGGCAATTTTGCGAACCGACGTGTAGACCGCGATTATTACAAAAATTTTGGAATAGAAAACCGAAATATGTACCACTTTAAAATTGGCGAAATCGCTTCAAATCTTGCTTTTGGCGCACGATTTTACCAAGCAAAAACACAACGCGTGCAAGATGGCAGAGGCACAACGGGTTCGGATTATGATTTGTCGATTACAGGAAATTATAATCGAGATTTGAATTTCGTTACCGAAAATATTGCGCTTTTTGCAGAAAATCAATTTAAAATAACAGATAATTTTAGTGTAACGCCTGGTCTTCGTTATGAATATATTAATTCAAGGGCAGAAGGAAAATTTGGTGTAACGGCTGGAAAAGATGACTTATTAGAAAACAAAACCATCACAAGAAACAAGCCGTTGTTTGGACTTGGAATGGAATATAAATTCCGAACTACCAACGTTTATGCCAATATTACGCAAGCCTATCGACCTGTTTTGTTTTCTGATTTGACGCCACCTGCCGTCACGGATGTGATTGATCCAAACCTGAAAGATGCAGATGGTTTTAATGCAGATTTAGGATTTAGAGGAACATTTAAAAATTATTTAAACTTTGATTTTAGTTTGTTTTATTTGCAATATAACAACAGAATTGGTGGCGTTCGCCAATTTCTGAACAACAATCCTGCACAAGGAACCTTTCTATTCAGAACCAATCTTGGAGAAACCGTAAACAAAGGAATTGAAGGATTTGCGAATCTTAACATTACAAGTATGATGGGCGTTGAAAAGCCTTTTGGAAATTTGGATTTGTTTGCAACAATGAGTTTTATTGACTCCCGATACACCGATTTTAAAACCTTTTCGACTACAGGAACAATTCCAGATATTAAAATTTCTGAAAGCAATTTAGCAGGCAACAGGGTGGAAAACGCACCGCGATATATTCACAATTTTGGACTATCATGGAGTAATTCAAGTTTTTCGACCACGTTACAATATCGATTATCTGGCAAAGTTTTTACGGATGCAAACAACACTACAACGGCTTCTGCCAATGGCACAACTGGCCTTCTGGATGCTTATCGGGTTTTAGATCTTTCGTCAGAATATAAATTTCTTAAACACTACAATTTCCGCGCTGGTGTAAACAATTTAGCCAATAAAAATTACGCCACAAGGCGCGCTGGCGGATATCCCGGTCCAGGACTTATGCCTGGCGAAGGTCGAACATTTTTTGTGTCAATTGGTGCGAAACTATAAAATCATAGTGCAAAAAGGCGCTCAGTTTGAGAGTCTTTTGCGATTTGGAATAAGGTTTTTTATGGTGTCGTCTAAAATAATTAAAACTACAAATTCCATAAATTAGCACAAATCTATATTCTAATTGAATTACTCAAACCATACATACATTATATATTTGTGAAATTCATTTAAAATTTCTTTTTCCTTTTAATTCGTGAAAAGATAACAAACTTAAATTGGACAATATTTAATTAATTCATCTGTTGTTTAATAAGTTAGATATAATAAATGTTTTACACCAAACCATATTTATAAAAAAAGGCTCTCAAAATTGAGAGCCTTTTTTTATAATAAAAATTTGTTTTATTAGCAAAAAATAATTTACAGATTTATGGTAAATAAGTATTAATAAAAAATGAATTATATTGTCTATAAATTATAATATTACACCAATATTGTTCGTTATAATTAACATAAATCTTTTAAATATGAAAAAAATTTTAGTTGTTGTTTACTTTCTAACTTTTGCTTTTGCATGTAAAGAAAAAATTGCGGAAACATCTGATAAATCAATGATGGTGTCTGCAGTTGAGTTAGCGGACACCGATGCAACTTCTTCTGAAAATGAAGATTTAAAAAATGTGGCAGACACGAAAATGCCAATAGAAACTAAAATCATCAAAAATGCTGATTTGCGTTTTGAATCTTCGGATTTAGAAAAGACATATGCAACGCTTGCTATAAACATCAAAAAAACAAATGCCATAATTCAGTCAGATGCAGAAATTAAAACTGACTATAACGTATCGCGTAACTTAACAATTAGAATTCCTTCCAAAAATTTTGACGCATTTGTTAGTGAACTTTCAAAAGGTGTTTCCTATTTCGATAGAAAAGAAATATCGTCAAGAGACGTAACTGCTGAATATATCGACACGGATTCGAGAATCGCATCAAAGAAAAAACTCGAACTTCGATATTTGGAGCTGCTCAAGAAAGCAAATAAAGTGCAAGAAATGTTGGAAATCGAAAAACAACTTTCAACAATTCGCGAAGAAATTGAAGCCAAAGAAGGGCAACTAAAATACCTTCAAAATCAAGTTTCAATGTCTACCATCAACATTGAATTTTATAAAAATATGGCAACAGAAAGTGGCGTTCGGGTTTCTTTTTTTGGGAAAATATGGACAGCAATTGTTTCTGGATTTAATAGTGCGGGCGTGTTTTTAATTTATATTTTAGAAATGTGGCCTTTTGTGCTTGGTTTAATTGGAATAATTTATTTGATTAGAAAAAGACGTCTGCGAAAAAGACAAATATAACAATAGGACAAATTTTGAATTTAAAACATTTAATTAAACTATTTGTCAAAAAATATTTTTAGCTTTGTCTAAAATTTATTTTATGCTTGTGCGTTTTTATTTTATTGTTTGTATTCTTTTACTTATAACGACTTATTGTTTTGGTCAAGCTTCTATAAATGGAAAGGTTTTGGCAAGAAATATTGCAGTCTCGAATGCTAACATTTCTATACTCAACAGCAACTATAAAACGCAAACCGATTCGATTGGGAATTTTAAGTTTGAAAATATTCCTGTTGGAAACTACAAAATTAATGTGTCCGCAATTGGATATGTGTCGCTTCGAAAAAACATTGTAATGTCAAATAAAATTTCCGATACAATTATATTTGACCTGCAAAAACAAGACAATCAGCTCGACGAAATTGTAGTTTCAGGAACATTGAAAGCCGTAAAACGTTTGGAAAGTCCTGTTCCTGTTGAAGTTTATTCGCCTGTATTTCTGAAAAAAAATCCTACGGCAAGCATTTACGAGGCGCTGCAAAACGTGAATGGCGTTCGACCGCAACTCAATTGTGGCATTTGCAACACGGGCGACATTCACATCAATGGTCTCGAAGGGCCATATACGTTGGTTTTGATAGATGGAATGCCAATTGTAAGCAGTCTTTCTACAGTTTATGGCTTGTCAGGAATTCCAAACAGTTTGGTGGAACGCATTGAAATTGTGAAAGGTCCTGCATCGTCGCTTTACGGAAGTGAAGCTGTTGGCGGACTTATAAATATCATTACAAAAAAACCTTTTAATGCGCCGTTGTTTTCTGTAGATTATATGAGTAATTCTTATTTAGAAAATAATCTTGATTTGGGTTTGAAATATAAAATTTCAAATAAAATAACAGGCCTGATGGGTTTGAATTATTTTAAATTCGACAATAAAGTAGATGCCGACAACGACAATTTCACAGACATTACACTTGCGGATCGCATTTCATTATTCAATAAATGGACTTTCGAGCGCGCAAACAATCGGCTGTTTTCAATTGCTTTGCGCGGAGTTTACGAAGACCGTTGGGGTGGCGACATGCGTTGGGAAAAGAAATATCGGGGCGGAAAAGAAATTTATGGCGAAAGCATCTACACCAAACGAGCCGAATTGTTGGGAACATATCAATTACCAACAGCCGAAAAATTAATTTTTTCATTCTCAGGAAATGTTCATTTTCAGGATAGTAGATATGGTTTGACGAGTTATATTGCAAATCAAAAAATTGGGTTTGGGCAGTTGGTTTGGGATAAAAAAATGGGTCGTCATGATTTATTGGCAGGAACGGCATTGCGATATAATTATTATGATGATAACACGCCTGCAACCACAAAAGCATTAAACAACAATGCTGAAAAAACATTTTTGCCAGGAATTTTTGTTCAAAATGAAATTGAAATCAATAAAAAAAATCAAATTTTGTTGGGTGCACGAGTGGATTATAATAGTTTTCACGGCACAATTTTCACGCCTCGTTTGGCATACAAACTCAAATTAAACGACAATAATATTCTTCGGTTAAATGCAGGTACAGGTTTTCGGGTGGTAAATCTTTTTACAGAAGATCATGCATCGCTGACGGGTTCACGCGAAGTGGTGATTAAAAACGGATTAAATCCCGAGCAATCCATAAATGTAAATTTGAATTACATTAAGAAAATTTATTTTGGAAGTGGAAACGTTGTTTTTTGGGAAACTTCACTTTTTAGAACGCGGTTTAGTAACAAAATTATTAACGATTATGTAACCGATCCGAACATCATTTTTTATGATAATATCAATGGATATGCGATAAGTCAAGGCATTGTGTCAAACATTGATTTAAATTTTACCAATGGACTAAAAATTATTTCAGGAGTTTCTATTCTCGATAATCGAAACATCGAAAACGGGATTTCAGTTATTCCTGTTCTGACCGAAAGATTCACAGGCACATTTGCAGTTTCATATAAAATTAAACCCTTGAATATACTAATTGATTATACAGGAAATGTTTATGGAAAAATGCGATTGCCGTTGTTAAACGATTTAGATCCGCGCGCGCCCAATTCGCCTGTTCATAGCATTCAGAACATTCAATTCACTTATTCTGGCATGAAAAATATTGAATTTTACGGCGGCATAAAAAACCTTTTAAACTTTTTGCCACGTCAAAACAATCCATTTCTTATTGCAAGAACCAACGATCCGTTTGACCAAAATGTGCAATTTGACTCCAACGGTCAAGTGATTGCTACGACTGACAATCCGTATGCATTGACGTTTGACACTACTTATATTTATGCTCAAAATCAAGGGATAAGAGGTTTTTTTGGGGTAAGATATAATTTAAAGTAAGAATATTTGGTTTATACACAAAGTATATAAGGGAACCTCTAAAAATTAAATCAAACTTTAACTTTTAAGTAAACAACCTACTGGGTTTAAATCATTAAGTCGATGTTTGCTTAATTTTCTAAATAAACTTAATGGTAATTTACTAAAAATATATTTAAAAAGATTTAAATTTATTTGCAACTGAGTTTTTATAAATGCCCATAAGTTTATATTTGAGACCAATATGTAACACCTTCTAATTTAAAACTAAAACATACTTTCAATTACGTAATAATTTTTTTTCATAAGATTGCACTTCCCATAAATAGTTTAAAATTTATATGTCTAAATCACTTTTTGAGATTTTTATTTTAATTGAAAATGCAAACATTATCACTGTGACAAAACAATTATTATCATTGCAAATTTGAACGAATAACATTGTAAATGCCGTTAAAAAATTTTGTTTCTTTGTTTCCTTAAGCTAAAATAACATTTTTCAATGCATCAAATCCACATTTACACTGACGGCGCAGCCAAGGGAAATCCCGGCCCAGGCGGCTATGGTGTTTTGATGGAACTGGTTGGCACATCTCACAAAAAGGAATTTTATGAAGGTTTTCGGCATACGACCAATAATCGAATGGAATTGCTTGCAGTGATTGTTGGCTTAGAAAAAATTACGCAACCAAAAATGTCGGTTTTGGTGGTTTCAGATTCAAAATATGTGGTAGATTCTGTGGAAAAAAAATGGGTTTTAGGTTGGGAAAAAAAAGGTTTTGCAGGTCGAAAAAATTCTGATTTATGGAAGCGATTCCTGAAAATTTATCGCCAACACAATGTGGATTTTAAATGGATTAAAGGTCATAATAACCATCCGCAAAACGAGCGTTGCGACCAACTGGCGGTTTTTGCATCGGAACAAAAGGTGTTGTCAAGTGATGCTTTTTATGAAAAGGAAGGCGAAGCGGATTTAGGTTTATAGAAATTGCTTTTTACACGTGGATTCGCGTTAGGGGTGGAAGTGAAATCAGCCTTCGGCGGACAAGCCCTTTTTGCCTATGGGTTGCTTCGTTCCTCGCAATGACTTTGGTGGCAAAAAGTTTGGGAACGGACGACCCGACCCGTCTCGTCTTTTTCGGACGAGACGGGAAACGCCCAAAACATAAAAAAAATGATATTAGATGCTGATTCAAGTCTTTAGAATCACAATAAATTTTCTAACATTTTTTCCTTAAATTTGCTTTTTATAAATCAAACCTTATGCTACAAATAGCTTTCATTCGCGACAACCAACAAAAAGTGATTTCGGCGCTCGCCAAAAGAAATATCGACGCTTCGAAAACCGTTTCGGAAATTGTTGCTTTGGATGAAAACCGTCGTGCAACGCAAGTTTTATTAGATGAAAATTTGTCGCAAGCAAATCTTTTAGCAAAAGATATTGGTCAGTTGATGAAATCTGGCGAAAAATCTAAGGCTGAAATTTTGAAGGTGAAAGTTGCAAATTTAAAGGAACATGCCAAGGAAATGTCAGAGAAACTAAGCGAATTGGCAACCGATTTGCAAAACAAGCTATATTCTTTGCCAAATCTTCCTGCGGATATTGTGCCAACCGGAAAATCGGCCGAAGACAACTTAAATGTTTTTGAACATGGCGATATTCCGAAATTACACGATGGCGCATTGCCACATTGGGATTTAATCAAAAAATATGATATCGTCGATTTTGAACTTGGTACAAAAATCACAGCGCCGGGTTTTCC